>CAZRWT010000033.1:0-6142 GCA_964603955.1 uncultured Syntrophobacteraceae bacterium | reverse complement strand
GGAGGTAACGGCCGACCATGACCTGAGTTTTGTGGACAAAGTGGACATGGTGGACATGGTGGACATGGTGGACGAAAAGGACGGAAAGGAGAGAGTATACCGCCCCGTTTTTCCACAGGGATATTGGGGGTACTTCATGATTGATTCCGGGAAGGTGCGTGTTTTCATCAATGGGGAAGAAATCACCGTGTTTCGAGGCTTGCAGGTTCGGCACGCTCTGTTGGCTTTGAACCAGGAGCTTTACGAGGCCGCCATCGAAGGCCGTGTCGTGGTTCGCGACGAAATGGGCCATGTGGTGGGCCTGGAAGGTGCTCTCCGGGAGGGTGCGCGACTCATTGTCGCCCCCCACGGCTAGGTCTCCGCTCAACGGGGAAATCGCCATCGAGACCGAACAGGCGGGCGACACGTCGCTCCAGGTCCCGCAAGGTGTCCTGGCCGCCCAGGGTCTCATCCAGCAGGTGAATGCTCACCTCATCTCCCTGCAAATCCACACCGGCGGTTCCGGGCAGCAAGCTCACCACCAGAACGAAGAAAGCCACGGCCTTTTCATTGTGTACTCGGCTGCACATTTGCAAGCGATACCGGATCACCACGGGATGCACGGCGGGTCCGGGGCTCAAGGCCCTCCATGCCACGTCCACCCCGCCCAAGAAAGACTGCCGCAGAAAAAACACCAGAAAGCCCGCCATGGCCCGCACGTTCATCCTGCGCTTGAAGCTGGAAGGCGGGGTCATGCGCAGGCTCACCAGAGTCGCCACGGCCACTCCCGCAGCCCCCAGGGGCGTGAACGGCGACGCCCCTTCGGAAATCACCCACCACAACAGGCCCCAAAACAAGGCCCGGCCCGTCACCCTCCGGATGCCGACGGCGATGCGCCTTCCCGCACCTTTCCAATCCCTTTCAGGCTCCATGGTCGCTCCCTCCCGGAATGTTCAGCCCCACCAGGCCGGCAACACGAACACCAGCACGAGCGCCACGAACAGCACCCCCACGGTGTGCCAGTGTGTCAGGCGCTGCTCGATCCGATCCGGAACCTTTCGCACCAACCCGGTTTGTAAAAGGCGATCCGCCCAGGCCACCAGGTCGATGCGCCCCAGGGCGGGATTCCCCAAGGGACCGGCTCGCCACCGCCACTCAAGGAACCTCAAGCCTTTTTCCAGCCCCTCCAGCAGCAGGCCGTCGCACCCTTTCCACTGGACGGCTCCCCACCGGGAACGGGCAAACAGCACGGCGCCCACGAAGCCCAAAGCAATGGGCCACAGGCCGTCCAATAGCGCACTCACGTTCATGGCCGGGGACTCTCCACCGCCCCCATGGACATGCCCCCACAGGGGAACCGCCACCACGAGCATGGCCAAAAGCCCCGCCCAGGCCAGGATCATGCCGACCCCCAAGGGCTTTCCCCTGGAAGGCATGGCTTCATGAACCCGCAGCACGAAAAGGGAAAGGAGCAGGCCGGTCCCCGAGGCGCTCAGGGTAAGGAATACGGGGAGGATTTCACCCCATCCCCCCGGCAGAAGCATTCCCCCGGCCTTCAGTGCCTGCTTGACCGCCGCCCCGCCCGTGAAGGGCAATCCGGCCAGGACCAGGGACGCGAAGGCCAGGCCGGCCAAAAGGAAATGCCCCGCAAGGGAACGGCGTTCCGTGAAGCGGCCCATGCCCGCCCCGAGAAACAAAGCTCCCTTGGCCAGGCCGTGTACCAGCACAAAGAGCAGCAAGCCGCCCAGAACTTTTTCCCCATCAATCGAATCCAGGCCGAGGGTCACACCCAGGGCTGCGGTCATGAGTCCCACCTGGCTCACGCTGGAATAGGCCAGCATGGTCTTGGGATCACGCTGCCACAGGCCCGAGAAAACTCCATAAACAGCCCCCGCCATGCCGACGCCCACCAGGAAAACGCTCCAGCCCTCCGCAACACTCCCCACGGGGAAAATTTGGAGCCAGCCCAAAAGCCCCGCCTTGATCATGGCCCCGCTGAGCACGGCGCTCGCCGGAGTGGGCGCCACCGGGTGAGCCAGGGGCAGCCACAAGTGCAGGGCGAGGAGTCCGGCTTTGATGCCGAAGCCCGTGAAGGCAAGCCCCAAAACCAGCGATCCCTGCTCGTGCCCCGACAAAACCGGAACGATGTCCTCGAACAGCAGGCTCCCGCCCGCGACCCCCGCATAAAAAAAGGCGGCGGCCAGGAAGCCCTCCCCCAACACGGTCATGGTCAGGTAAACCCGCCCCGCACGCAGAGCTTCCCAGCCGCGTTCGTGAATGACCAGCCCGTAGGCCGCGAAGCTCATGAGGGCGAAGAAGGTGTAAAAGGAAGCCAGGTCCCGAGCCGACGTAAGCCCCAAGTTTCCGCACAGGGTGAGGAGAAAAAAGAGGGAATACTTCCACCGGAAGGCATCGTGAGCCAGGTAGGACCTCGAGTAGAGTCCGGCGGCCGTCCACAGGAGAGCCGTGAGCAGCAGGAAAACGCGCCCGAAAGGCCCGAAATGCAGGACGGTCCCCAAGAGCAGGGAGGGAAACACGCCGGCTTCCATGTCCCCTCCCCCAAGGGCCAGGAACAGGGCGGGCAGAGGCGCCGTCCACAAACCATGGCGAAAAACCGCCTCCCTCAGGGAAGCAAAAGGCAGCGCCGCAGCCAATACAAGGGGAAAAAAAACGACCGCAGGCCAGATCATGGAACACCTCCAAGACCTGCGGCGATTTTCCCCGCCACACCCAGGGGACTCCATTCCCAACCGGCAAAAACCCCGGCGGCAAGAGCCATGAACCCCGTGGCCAGGGTGGGCAGCAGGAGGCTCCAGGGAGCTTCTGCCCGCCCGGTGTGAGGCCGACAGTACGGAGAATTTCCGTCCATGCACGGCACGGGGCTTTTGAACCAGGCCGCATGCAAAATGGGGAGGAAATACGCCGCATTGAGCAGGCTGCTCAACACCAGGAGTCCCACAACCCATTCCTGCCCTCCCTGAATGCCCCCCTGGGCCAGGTACCATTTGCTCACGAACCCGGCCACCGGAGGCACGCCGATCATCCCCAGGGCGGCAAGAGTGAAAAGAGCCGTGGTCACGGGCATACGACGCCCTATTCCATCCATCTGATCGATGCGATGAATGCCCAAAATTTCCGACCAGATTCCGGCACAGAAAAACAGGGTGATTTTCATGATGCCCTGGTGAACCAGGTGAGCCAGCCCTCCCACCGTGGCCAGCGGTCCCAGCACCACCGCCCCCAGGACAATGTAGGAAACCTGGCTCACGGTGGAATACGCCAGGCGCCGCTTGATTTCATGCTGCATCAAAGCTCTCAGGGACCCGAAAAGAATGGTCGCCGCAGCCACCGCCCCCAGGGGTCCCAGCAGGCCCAGTTCGGCGCAAAAATCTTTGCCGTACACATCGAAGACCACCCTCATGATGCCGAAAGCCCCCGCCTTCACCACGGCCACGGCATGCAGCAGGGCGGTCACCGGGGCCGGAGCCGCCATGGCTGTGGGCAGCCAACCGTGCAGGGGCACCAGGGCCGTCTTGACGCCCAATCCCAAGATCAGCAGGGTAAAGATCACCGTCAGGTCCCGGGGCGAAATCCCATCGAGGTGCCGCAGCCCCCCTCCCGGAACGAAATCCAAGGGTCCGGTCAGCACCTGGAGCTGGATGACCGCCACCAGGAGCACTGCCCCCCCGGCCATGGCGTGCCACAGGTAACTTCGGCCCGCTTCCAGCGACTGGGGCGTTCCTCGATGCACCACCAGGGGATAAGTGACCAGGGTGAGGAATTCGTAAAAGATGAAGAAAGTGATGAGGTTCCCCGCCAGGGCCACCCCCGTCGAGGCGGTCACGCACAGGCTGAAAAAGCCGAAAAACCGGCTGCGATCGGGGGACCCTTCGAGATACCCCACGGCATAGAGCGTGGTCAGGAACCAGAGATTGCTCGACAAGGACACAAAAGCCAGGGAGAGAGGGTCCACCTTGAGGGCGAAGTCAAAACCCATGCCCATGGAAAACCGCACTTCGTACACAATGCCATGTACCAGGAGTCCCCAGGCCATGGCAAAAACCCCGATCACCTTCACCGTCGCCCCCGCCATGTTCAACAGGGTGCGCAGCCGGGACCGCTCTTCGGGCAGAGTAAAAATCACCAGCCCCGTGACGAGGGAGCTGGCGAGAACCACCAGGGGAAGCCAGGAGGTCGCGTTCACGGCTCACCTCCATCCCATGCCCCCGCCGCCCCCAGGTCCGAATTTGGCGGCAGCAGGGCGATGATTTCCTCGGCCCTGAACCCCATGAGCACGCACAGCACGGCCAGGACCAGGGAGGCAAACACCATCATCCGGGGCACGGGTTCCAGGTGGCTCCCCTCCCCCTGAGACGGCACGAAGGTGAAGGACAGGATTTTGAAAACATAGGCGGCCGTGAGCAAGCCTCCCAGGACGATCACCGGAGCCCACCACCACTGCCCCGCCGTGAGGGCCGCTTTCAAGAGCATCCACTTGGCCACGAAGCCTCCGCTGGGCGGCAGCCCCATGAGGCTCACCCCCGCCATTGCGAGGGCGAACGTAACCTGGGGCATCCGCCCCGCAATGTTCCGCATGGCGTGCAGTTCGTCTGTCCCCATGGCGAGCATGAGGCACCCCACCGCCAGGAAAAGCGCCGCCTTGGCCAGGGCGTGGGAAAAAACGTGAAAGACCGTGCCCGTCCAGGCCATGGCCGCCCAGGATTCCCATCGAGGATCGGCAAGGAGGGCGAACAGGAAGAAAAGGTAGCCGAGCTGCCCCACGGTGGAATAGGCCACCATGGGCTTGAGCCTCGACTGGCGCACTGCCTGGAAGGAACCCCATATCACCGCCAAAGCCCCCATACAGGCCAGGAGTCGAGCGCCCCAATGCCCCACGGCGTGCCGGGAAAAAGGCTCGAAAACCACGAACCAGACTCTCAGGAGCAAAAAGAAAGAACCCTTCACCACCAGGGCCGAAAGAACGGCGCTGACGGGAGCCGGGGCGCTCGAATGAGCGGGAGGAAGCCAGAAGTGAAAGGGCAAAAGAGCGGTCTTGAGCAGCAGGCCGAACACCATCAACCCGAAGGCCGCGAGAACGGACACACGGGGTGTCACTTCGCGACCCAGAGCGAAATAATCCAGTTGCCCCACGGCGGAATACAGGAGGGCCACCCCCAGGAGGTACATGAGAGACCCGAACATGGCCGCCAAAAGGTAGCGCAATCCGGCCACGAGGGAGGTCGTGCTTCCCGAAAGAACGGTCAGACCCACCGCCGCCAGGCCGGTGATTTCCAGCAGGACATAAGCGTTGAAAACGTCCGAGGAAAGATAAAGTCCGTTCAATCCGCCCCACAACAAGAGCCACACGGGCCAAAAGCGGGCTTCCATCTCCCGGTGTTCGGGGGTTCGAGCAAAATAGCTCCCGGCGTAAAAGCCCACCAACACGCCCACCACCGCCGTCATGAGCAGGAACAACACCCCGAGTCCATCGAGCTGCAAGGCGATTCCCAGAGGCACGGGCCAACCACCCAGCTCCAGACGCCCGGGTCCCTGCGTCCACACGTGAATCCACAGATGGATGCACACTCCCAGGGTACACAGGGACGCCGCCGATCCCAGCGGGTAAACGATCCTGCCCCGCATGGGCAAACAAACCACGGCCCCCAGAAAGGGCAGGAGCACCGCCCACACCATGGCATTCACGGAGCGTCCCCGTTTTCAGAAGCCCGCTGCGCCTCGTCACGCCCCATGCGCTGATGGATGCGTCGCACCAGGGCCAGGGCAAAACCCGTGGCACT
Source organism: uncultured Syntrophobacteraceae bacterium (assembly GCA_964603955.1). Classification (GTDB taxonomy): domain Bacteria; phylum Desulfobacterota; class Syntrophobacteria; order Syntrophobacterales; family Syntrophobacteraceae; genus SLCH01. The sequence goes on along the minus strand of CAZRWT010000033.1, from coordinate 365 downwards.
GACGGCCACCACGATTCCCGTGATCACCATGGCATGGGGAACCGGGTCGGGAAAGGGGGCATGGTCGCGCTGGGCCGTGCTGATCAGCAGGAGGAACACCCCGCCCGCCACGACATTGAGGGCCATCACCTTACGCAAAAGATGCCGCCGCGTGAGCAGCCCGTAAACGCCCAGCCCCACCAGGAGCACGGCGCCGAGAGCGTAGAGAAGGAATGTGGACATGAGGTCTTGCTCCCACAACCGGTACTGTTTTTGTGGCAACATCAAGCCTGGTCGCCCGATTCATGCCTCTCGTTCATCTCGTTCCCAAGCCGTTGCAACCACCCCCGGCCTTTTGGAGTCAACCGATAACGCTGGGTGGGGCT
>CAZRWT010000032.1:0-35686 GCA_964603955.1 uncultured Syntrophobacteraceae bacterium | reverse complement strand
TAATACCACCGACTGGAGAGCCGGATGCGGGAGATCCGCCAGTCCGGTTCGGAGGTAGGGGCGGTGCAAGCCAATGCGCCGTCCCTACCCCTATCCAGGAGGGGTTTCTCCGGGGATGTTTATTTTCGGAAATCGCCTAAGGATATGAAACGCATGCGAACATATCTGGTAGATCATGAGGGATCGGTGGAGAGATTCCGGCGATGGACACGGCACCTTGCCGCAGCCGTTTTGCTGCTGTCGATGCTTGCTCCGGATATGCCGGCGGTCGCGATGGGGCAGCCTCGGGAGAAGGTTCCCACGCTCCTGATTATCCGATCAGTCCCGACTTATGCCTGCGAAATCGAAAACACATTCAAGGGGCAACTGGCGGCAATGGGCTACGAGGAGGGTAAGACCATGCATTACTTGCCGACGATGATCGCCAGTGCCTCCTTGCAGGATTTTTCCGAAACGGCCATGCGGGTGCAGACGGCACTGAGCCGCAAGCCGGACGTGATCGTCACCATCGGTACCCAGGCCGCCGTGCCCACCTGGCAGGTGGTTCGAGAAACCGATATACCCATGGTTTTCAGCGGCGTCACGTATCCTGTCGAAGGTGGATTGATTAAGGCTTACGGTGAACCCACGGGGCAAAACATCACGGGCATCGGCTACGCCATACCGGCCAGGCAGAGAATGGAGCTGTTGCGCTTCATGTTTCCGGATCGTCAGGCCTATCGGCGTGTTGCGTTCATCTATTCCGGCCAGGTACTCCAGGAAGTGACTTACAGGAAAGACCTCGAAGCTCTGGGCAATATAGCCGACTGGGAAATCGTTTACGTCGATTATTTCGATTATGCTCAGAACACCACCAGCAACCGGCTGTTGCGTCAGAAGCTGACCGATGCCGCTCCCGATCTGGCCATGGGTTGGTACAGCCTCGATGTCCTCGGTGGTGACAACATCAGCTTCAAAAATTTCCTCAGGTGGTTCGGCAAACCCGTCCTCTCCATCACCAGCACCATGACGGACCAGGGGGCCATCGGGGGGATACTGACCGATCACGCCGCCTTGGGTGTGACTCAGGCGAAGTGGGTGGCCCGAATTCTCGATGGTGATCCGGTGGGGGAGATCGCTCCCATCGAGCCCACCGCCTATCTGATCGAACTCAACCTCAAAACGGCGGAAGAGATGGGAATCCAGTTCGAGCAGGACGTTCTGGACATGGCCTCTCGACTGATCAAATAATGGGGTGCCACAGTGCGTGTGGGAAGCAAGCTCAAACTCAAACTCCTTACGGTGACCATTCCCGTACTGGTGCTGGCCGTCGCCGCCATTTCTGCAACCAACCTTTACTCCTTCAGTTCCCTGCACGAAGGATACAAGCAGCTTCAAGAAGACAGGTTTTATGCCGTCGCGGACAATATTCGCGGCATGATCAACAGGAACCTGGAGATGTTTCCCCTGGAAAAGCTTCTGTGGATGAGTTCTTATCTTTACGGTGTCGCTGAGAATACTCCGGATCTGAGCTACTCTTTTATCAGTGATGTCGGCGGAACCATCCTCTATCACAGTGAGGGGATCAGGGTCGGCGATCAAAGTGATCACTTTGGCTACGATGAATTGCCGATCGATCCCGAGACCACTCGCATGACGGTGGCCGTCGGCGAGTATTATGAGCTGATCATTCCCATCATCAAGGCCGATGAAGTCATCGGTGCCATTCATCTCGGCGTGCGGCGCAGCCTGATCGATTCGCAAATCGACAAAATGGTCTTCACCTCCATTGCCATTCTGCTGGCGGCGCTGGGGCTTTTTTTAGCTACTTTTTATTACGTTCTCGATTCGCGCGTCATTGATCCCATCAGCAACATAGCGCGCAAGTCGGCGGAGATCAGCGCCCATCACGACCTGTCACAAACCATCGATTATCGCAGCAATGATGAGATCGGTGTCTTGGCCGACTCCTTCAACGTTATGATCCGAAGCCTCAACGACTACTACCGCGAACTTCAGGCGGCCAACGAGAAATATCGCGGTCTTTTCGAAAACGCCATCGAGGGCATTTTCCAGAGTTGGTCCGACGGCATGCTGATCATTGCCAATCCCGCTCTGGCGCGAATGTTCGGTTACGAACACTTCGAAGAGATGTTGGGAGAGGACGGTTCAATGCAAATCGCTTGCGCAGACCCGGAAGATCTCCATCGCCTGCTGGACGAATTGCATGACAGGGGCCTTGTAACGGGGTTTGAAATCAGGTTGCGACGCAAGGACGGGACCGTGTTCGATGGCCTGATCAATGCCCGCAGAGTCCCGATGCAGCACGGAGAGCCGGTCATCGAAGGCACGATCCAGGACATTTCAGGCCGTCGGGAGCAGGAGCGGGCGGTGCGGGCGCGTGAGGCGGCCGAGGCGGCTTCCAGGACCAAGAGCGAGTTCCTGGCCAACATGAGCCATGAAATCCGCACTCCCTTGAATGCGGTGATCGGTCTCACCGGCCTGGCCATGAAAACCGATCTGACTCCCAGGCAGCGTGACTACCTGAAAAAAGTGCGCAGTGCGTCCAATACCCTTCTTCGAACCATCAACGACATCCTCGATTTTTCCAAGATAGAAGCGGAAAGACTGGAGATTGACTCCACCCCCTTTCTGCTGTCCGAAGTGCTGAACAATGTTTCCAACATCCTGGCCGATCGTGCCGCAGCCAGAGGGCTCGAACTTTGTATCCATTGCGACCGGGAGGTGCCCAAAATGCTTGTGGGCGATTCCTTTCGCCTCGAACAGATACTCATCAACCTGGTGAGCAATGCCATCAAGTTCACGAAGCAGGGAGAGGTGGTGGTACGGGTTACCCCTGGTGAAATCGAGGGGAAGCGGGTGCGGCTGCATTTTACGGTGCGGGATACGGGAGTTGGAATCAGCCGTCAACAGCAGGCCGGGCTTTTCAGCCCTTTCTGCCAGGCTGATGGTTCCACCACGCGCCGGTTTGGGGGTACCGGCCTGGGGCTGGCCATCTGCAAGTCTCTGGTGGCCTTGATGGGAGGGGAGATTGGGGTCGAGAGTGAGCCGGGGAAGGGAAGTACCTTCTTTTTCAGTATCGAGTGTGGGTGGTCTCACGAGGGGGAGTCGGAGGTGCCCGTGTTGGAGCCGCCGGCGGACCTGCGAGGCAGCAAGGTGCTGGTGGTGGATGACAGCCCAAGCATTCGAGGCTTGCTGCGGGAGATGCTCGAGTCTTTTCACTTTCGGGTGGTGACGGCGGCATCCGGGGACGAAGCTCTGGAGCTGTTGCAGGAATCTTCCCCCGCCGATTCCTTCGCTCTGGTCCTGATGGACTGGCGCATGCCGGGACTGGACGGGATCGAAACCATCCATCGGATCAAGAACGATCTGCAACTGTCCTACCTTCCCTTGATCATCATGGTTACCGCTTATGGACGAGACGAGGTGGTGCGGCGCGCCGAGCGGGCAGGGGTCAACTCTTTCCTTCTCAAGCCGGTCAATGAATCGTTGATCTTCAACACCATCATGGAGGTGTTCGGATGTCCCGAGCGAATCCAAGAGGAGCAGACATGCGCGGCCATGGTGCCTTCCCCGGAGGGCAAGGCACCCGATGCATGGCTCAAGGCCCAATTGGCCGGCGCCAGAATTTTGCTGGCTGAGGACAGTCCCCTCAATCAGCAGGTGGCCGTTGAATTGCTGGATGAGGTGGGAGTCGAGGTGGAAGTCGCCGGCAACGGGGCTGAAGCAGTGGCCATGGTTCTACGGGAAATTCCCTGTCCCTTCGATGCCGTTTTGATGGATGTCCAGATGCCGGTGATGGATGGTTTCGAGGCAACACGAACCATCCGAAAGTACGAAAATCTGCGGCATTTGCCCATCATTGCCCTCACTGCCCATGCCATCAGTGGTGATCGCGAAAAATGCGTGGCGGCCGGTATGGACGACTATGTGAGCAAGCCCATTGACAGTCGACAGTTGTTCCGCGTGCTTGCCGGGCATGTGAGGTCTTCTGCCGGGGAGCAAGAGATCGGTGCTGGGAAGTGCCGGGACGAGAAGGACGGTGAGGCGGTGAGTGTTGCGGATTCCACACTACCTCCTTTGCCCGAGGAACTGGAGGGAGTCGCCGTCAAGCAGGCCTTGAAGCGCCTGGGCGGCAGGACGGGGCTCTATCGGCGACTGGCGGGAAACTTTTGCAGGAACAATGTCCACACCATCCACGGAATACGCGATGCCATGGCAAAAGGTGATTCGGAAGAAGCCCGGCGGATGGCCCACACGCTCAAAGGGGTGGCGGGTAGCTTGGGGGCTCTGGATTTGCAAGAGGAGGCCCGCCTGCTCGAAGAGGAGATGGGCACGGGATCGGCGGTCGGCGAACGCCTGGAGCGGGTGGCTGCCCGGCTGACCATGGTGATGAACGCTTTGCAGGCCATTGTGCCCATTCCACCCGGTGAAAAACATCTAGAGACCAATGCGGTTCTTGCCGATACCGGCACTTTTGCAAAGGTGTCGTCGTTTGATCCGGCACTGGTCGGTGCCAGGCTGGGGGAACTTGACGGCATGCTGGTGGCGGGCAGCTTTTCCGCTCTCGATGGCCTGGCCCGTTTGGAACTGGCTCTTGCGGACACGGCGTCTCCCGAGCTAATATCCATGCGTGAACATATTGAAGTTTTTGCCCTGGACGAGGCGAGAGCAATCCTACTGCAGCTGGCTGCTCGCCTCGATCTTCCCCTGGATGCGACGTGATGGGCGATGGGACGTAAACAGAAAATTTTGATCGTGGATGACACTCCGGCCAACCTGATGATCCTCGGCGAGGACTTACAGCAGAATTACGAAGTGTTCATCGCCACAAACGGTGAGTCGGCCCTCAAGAAGGTGGCGGCCAAGCCTCCGGACCTGATCCTGCTTGATATCATCATGCCCGGACTCGATGGTTACGAGGTATGCCGGAGACTGAAGAAAGATCCCATGAGCGCGGGAATTCCCGTCATCTTCATCACGGCTAAAAGCGCTGTCAAGGATGAAACCCTGGGCCTGGAAATCGGAGCGGTGGATTACATCACCAAGCCGTTCAATATGGCCATCGTGCGAGCACGGGTAAAAACCCACCTTGAATTGAAGCGCAAGAGCGACATGCTGGAAAGCCTTTCACGTCGAGACGGCTTGACCGGTATTTTCAACCGCCGGCAATTCGATGAGGCGTTGGCTCGGGAGTGGAAACGATCAGCCCGCGCTGGTCGCCCCCTGTCGTTGATTTTACTGGATATCGACTGCTTCAAGCTTTACAACGACAACTACGGTCATCTCTCGGGGGATCAATGCCTGCGGCGTATCGCCCTGGCTCTGTCTTCGACCCTGCGCAGAGCCACCGATCTGGTTGCCCGGTACGGCGGCGAGGAGTTTGTGGTCATTCTCGGGGAAACTGATGTCGGTGGGGCATTGAAGATGGGCGAAAAAATCCTTCACGCCGTTGGGGCGTTGCAAATCGAGCACGCCTGTTCCACGGTGGCGCCCCATGTGACGGTCAGCGTGGGGGCGGCCACGACAGTGCCGGAGGCGGGCACCGATGAACGTATCCTCCTCGAAGTGGCGGACAATGCCCTCTATGAAGCAAAGACCTCGGGACGCAACCGGGTCAGGCACCGCTATCTTTGATGAAACATCGACTTTGAAGTGCTGGAACGCCTGCGGTTGTGAGCTTTTTTAAACAGCTTTTTTGAAGAAATGAGGAGGTGATGTGTGTCTCCCGTGACAAAACGGATGATGCGAGCCAATGAGTTGTGCCTGAGGGCGTGTGAGGAAAGGGGGCTCAATATTGCCTCCTGGCACGAATTCGAAGCATGGAGCCGGTTTGTAGAGGGCTCCATTGGGGAGGGCCGGTTGGGGGATAGAGCGAGGGAAGAGGTGCCCGATTTGCTCAAATCTTTCGGTAAGTACGTGGTTATGGATGCGGGGGCCGAAAGCAAGCTGAAGGAGGAAGAGGAAGAGAAGAGGAAAAGGGCCCGCAAGGCCAGTGAAATTTATCGCCGGGTCTGCCGGGATGTGGGGGTCGGACTCCTGTTTTTTGAGGATTTTTCCAGCTGGTCCGATTTCGTCGAAGGGAAGATGGACGAAGAGGAGTTTTACAAAAAAGCCAGGATCGAGCTGGAAGCATTGGTGGCCGGGCCTACGGGCGGAAATCCGGAAGAGAACTGATGAATCCAATGAGTCAAGCAAATCAGATCTTTCCCTGTCCCACATGCGGCAAGGCGCATGATTTTCTGTATGCGGAGCCTCGATATCCCATCGAAAACTTTAAATTCGACGAGGACGTGGCCCGTGTTTTTCCTGACATGATCGAACGATCCGTGCCCGGATACGGCACTATCCTTCACATGATCGGTCTTTTCACCCGCCGATTCGCGCAGCCGGGAAGCACCTGCTATGATCTGGGCTGTTCCCTCGGAGCCGCGACCCTTTCCATGCGAAAGGCCATGGAGCATCCCGACTGTTGCATCGTTGCCGTGGACAATTCCACGGCCATGATCGAACGTTGTCGCCGGAACCTGGACGGGGAGGCGTCGCCCGTTTCCGTGGATCTGGTCTGCGCGGACATTCGGGACGTGGCCATCCGCAACGCATCGGTGGTGGTGCTCAATTTCACTCTCCAGTTCATCCCCCTTTGCGGACGCCCGGCTCTCCTGTCCAAAATCCACCAGGGCCTTCGACCCGGCGGGGTGCTCATCCTTTCGGAAAAAATCGGTTTCGACGCCCCGTCGGCTCAGCGGTTCCATACGGAAATGCACCACGATTTCAAGAAATCCATGGGCTACAGCGACCTCGAGATCAGCCAGAAGCGGACGGCCCTGGAAAAAGTCCTGGTGCCGGAAACCCTCGATGCTCATGGGAACCGGCTCCTCGATGCAGGCTTTGAAAGCTTTCACGTGTGGTTCCAATGCTTCAACTTCATCTCCCTGGTTGCCCAAAAATGATCGATCTGGATGCTCTGAGAAGGGCCGTGCGGGGGACCCCCCTGGAAGAGTGGGCTTCGACGTTGGAAGGTTCCGTGGATGCTGTTTTGACCGGCTCTCAGGATGCTCGCCTGCCCCAGTGGCGAGGCATCCTGGATTCCCTCCCGTCCCTGGTACCTTCCCGAGTGGACCTCGATTCCCGTGTCGTCAGGGTAGGCCTTCCCGGAGACTGCGATGATCGTGTGCGTGCGGAACTCGAAGGATTTCTTCGAAGCCTGCACCCCTGGCGCAAGGGGCCTTACGAGATTTTCGGCATTCACATCGACACGGAATGGCGTTCCGATTGGAAATGGGATAGGGTGAGTCCTCACATCGAATCCCTGCAAGGCCGGACGGTCCTGGATGTGGGTTGCGGGAACGGCTATCACTGCCGGCGCATGGCGGGAGCCGGAGCCAGCTTGGTGGTGGGGCTCGATCCTTACCTGGTTTTTGTCATGCAATTCCTCGCCTTGAACCGTTTTATCCGCTCTTCCAATGTTTTTTTGCTTCCCTTGGGCATCGAGGCGATGCCTCCGGGCCTTGGAGCCTTCGACACGGTCTTTTCCATGGGGGTATTGTACCATCGGCGATCTCCCATGGATCACCTGCTGGAGTTGCGCTCCTGTCTGCGTCCGGGCGGCGAGCTGGTCCTGGAAACCCTGGTGGTGGACGGTGAGGAAGGGCGAGTCCTGGTGCCGCCGGGGCGTTACGCCAAAATGCGCAATGTGTGGTTCGTCCCCTCGCCGCCGACCCTCGAAGGGTGGCTGAAGCGCTGTGGATACAGGGATGTGCGACTGGTGGACGTGAACCGCACATCGACGGAGGAACAGCGCTCCACTTCATGGATGACCTTCGAATCCCTTCCCCAGTACCTGGACCCGAAAAACCCGAGCCTCACAGTGGAAGGGCATCCCGCTCCCCGGAGGGCCATATTTCTGGCTCGAAGCCCATGATGCCTTGAGCCATTTCCGACAATGAAGATACCGGTTGACTCTCCCGTGAATGCCGAGCCCCAGCTCGGCAGGGTGTTGAAGGGGGAAGCATGCCGCCAACCCGCAAAATATATGCACGGGCAAAGCCTTGCCGAGCTGGGGCTCGGCATTCACGGGAAGGGGCTTTTCCCAGGCAGGGGTTCCACCTCGTTCCCAAGCTCCTGCTTGGGAATGCCTTTACCTTGGAAGCTCCAGCTTCCTGTTTTCGTGGTGTGATGAGGCCGGCCCCGGATTTGTTGAGCGGTTCATGGAGAGTTTTTGAACAGGATGGCAAGGTGGAAGCTGGAGCTTCCGGGCAAGTGTGTTCCCAAGCCGGAGCTTGGGAACAAGAAAAAATGCCCACCACATTCAAACCGGAGTACCCATGAATCAAGAAGTTGATCGCGAGGCAAGCCGTTCTCTTACCATCCATCTTTTTTCTGCCCCCTGGGCCTTGTTCAACCGCCCATCCATTCAGCTAGGGGCGCTCAAAGCCTACCTGCAAGCCCAATCCGACCATTGGAAAGTGGAAGCGCATCACTTTTACCTGAAAATCGCCAAAGCCGTCGGGTATGCGACCTACCAGGTCGTTTGTGAGAAAACCTGGCCCGCCGAATCCGTTTATGCGGCCCTTCTCTTTCCGGAAATGGCGGACAGGGCGGAAGCTCTCTTCAAACGGGAGTCCAAAAAGAATGCCGAACTCAAGGGTATTTCCTTCGAGGATCTGGCACGCCGGGTACAATGCGCCACGGACGATTACCTGGACGGCCTCTCTCTGGATGATGTTCTCCTGGCCGGATTTTCCGTCTGCCTGTGCCAGATGACATCGTCCCTTTACTGCATCCGCCGTTTGAAAAAACGGTTTCCAAATCTTCCCATGGTGGTGGGAGGCTCCAATTTTGCGGGAGCTGCGGCACGGAGCCTCTTGCAGGCGTTTCCCGAAGTGGATTTTGTGGTGATGGGAGAAGGGGAACTGCCGCTCACTACCCTGGTGCGCAGGCTGGAACGGGGGGATGGAATGGTTTCGGAACCCATTGCCGGTGTGGTGAGTAGGGAACGGGAGCACGGCCATGCAGAAGGCACCTGTGTGTTGCAGCAACTGGAGAACCTGGCGGAGCTTCCCGTGCCCGACTACTCTGACTACTTCCGCATGCTCCAAATGTTTGAACCTCACAAGCGATTTTTCCCAACCCTCGTGGTGGAGGCCTCTCGCGGTTGTTGGTGGCGGAAGCGGGAAGGGACCGGACATTCCCGGGGGTGTGCGTTCTGCAATCTCAATCTGCAATGGGAGGGATACCGTTCCAAGACCCCGGAGCAGGTGACCCGAGAGGTGGACGGCCTCACCTCCCGACACCAGGTGTTGTCCCTGGCCTTCGCGGACAATGTGGTGCCTTCTGGGCAAAAGGGAAAGTTGTTTCAGTCCCTTAAAACCTGCGGGAAGGATTTCAAAATTTTTGCCGAAATACGTGCCGGAACTCCCCATGCCGTTTTGAAGGCCATGCGCGAGGCCGGCATGGAGGATGTCCAGGTTGGCATCGAAGCTCTCTGCACCGGCCTTTTGAAAAAGATGAACAAGGGCACCACTGCCATGGACAACCTTCAGGTCATGCGCGACTGTGAAGAGCTGGGAATCGCCCATGCTTCCAATCTGCTTCTGCGTTTTCCTTCCAGTGACAAACAAGATGTGGAGGAAACCTTGAGGACTCTGGAGTTTGCCCTGCCTTTTCGGCCCTTGCGCAAGGTTTTTTTCTGGCTGGGAGCGGGCAGTCCCGTTCACGATGCTCCCGATGCTTTCGGCATACGTGCCATTCAGAACCACCCCTGCTATGGAGAATTGCTGCCCGGGGAAGTCGTGAGCCGCATGAGCCTCATGGTGCAGGATTACAAGGGGGACCGTGCCCTTCAGAAAAAGCTCTGGCGTCCCGTGGAGGATGCCCTGGGGGCCTGGCAAAAAAGCTACGAAAAACTGCATGGGGGGGAGAACCCTTCGCCCATTTTGAGCTATCGGGATGGAGGGAGTTTTCTGATCATTTCCCACAGGCGCATCGATGGTGAGCCCGCCGTGCATCGCCTGACCGGCAGTTCCCGAGCTATTTATCTTTTCTGCTCGGCCCAGCGGACCCTGGCGGACATCGTGACCCGGTTCCCCGGTATCGGTGAGGCAAAGATAAAGCCCTTCCTGGATATGATGGTGGCAAAGAAGCTCATGTACCGGGAGGATGACCGCTGCATGAGCCTGGCGGTGCGGTTGCGCGGCAGTACGGTTGGGCATGAGTAACGGCAACTGCAACAGCTTGTTTTTCCTCGTTCCCAAGCTGGAGCTTGGGAACGAGAAGCCTGGTACAACAGCGCCTGAATAGCGGCCTCGGGTTCGAATCACGGCGAGTAATAGCGCATGGCTTCGGGAAGTAGTTCCCGGATTGATCGCAGCCGGGCTTCATCGGTGGGATGGGTCGAGAGAAAAGCGGGAGGAGCGGCCCCGCTTTTGGCGTTCATCATTTTGCCCCAGAATTCCAGCGCGGTTGAAGGATTGTACCCGGCCTTGGCCATGAGGATCAGGCCGATGCGGTCGGCCTCGAGTTCCTGGGATCGGCTGTGGGGAAGCACCACTCCCAGGTTGGTGGCCAGCCCATACGCCGTGTCGAAAGCCTGCTTGCCCCCCGGGGTTTGAATGTTGAAGGCTCCTGCCAGGACGGCTCCTCCCATCTGGGCCATGAGCACCCGGCTCATGCGTTCCGCTCCGTGTCGGGCGATGACGTGGGCTATTTCGTGAGCGACCACCGTGGCGAGCATGCTGTCGGAGCCCGCGAAGTCCACCATGCCCGTGTTCACGAATACCTTGCCTCCAGATAAAGCGAAGGCGTTCAGTGATTTGTCCTCGACAGTGGTGAAAGACCATTGATAATCGGGCTGGTTGGCGGCCTGAGCGATCCTGCGGCCCACCCGCTCGACGGGGGTGGTGTAACGGGAATTGGTGCTGATTTTGTACTCCCGGCGTACCTGTGCGGATGCCTGCTGCCCGAGGGCGAGTTCCTGCTGGGGGCTCATGAGGACCAACTGACTGCGGCCCGTGTAAGGGACCGTCTCGCAGGCGGTCATGCCGAAAATGAGCGCCACGGCCAGGCAAAGTTTTGCGAGAGCCTGTTTTTTCATGATCCACTCCTTATTTGGTCGTTCACAAATCTTTACGCATCGGCTTTCGCATCGGCTTTCTGCTGCACGGTGAACCTCCATTTGCAGAAATGATCCTCGGGGTGAGGGTCCGGAGGAGCGTACAGGCATTCCACCCGGATGTCCGGGTCGATTTCATGGGCGAAGTTGGCGAATTCATCGTAATGCATGGCTTTGCACGAATACTCCCCCAGTCCGTGCTTGATCCTCGCTTCCTGGGGCGGACAGTGGGGAACCGTCAGGATCACTTCATCTCCCTTTTCTGCCAGTTCGTAGCCCACGATGACCGTCCAGGGGAAAAGCTTCAAGGCCTGTACGAATCCTTCGATTCCCTTTCGGTCCAAATCAAAGCGTTTTTTGAGATCCCTCGCGGCCAGAGCGGCGACTTTCCCCCATACCTGCCGGTTGATGTCCTCGGCTATGGGGAGCCCGTACCTTTCCTCCGTTTTCAAGAACCAGAAGGCATCCACAACCCGGTAGTGCCACAACAGGAATTCGAGGTAGGTTCGAAGTTCGGGAGCTTCCATATCGTCAAAAATTTTCAGGTCCATGCCGTTTCCTCCTTCTACGCCACGTGCAACTTTTTTGTTCCCAAGCTCCAGCTTGGGAACACACTTGCCCGGAAGCTCCAGCTTCCCGTTTCAAAGTAGGTGGAAGCTGGAGCTTCCACAATGATAAAGGCGTTCCCAAGCTGGAGCTTGGGAACGAGAGGGCTTGTCAAAGGGGGCATCAAAAAGTTGCACATGGGGTCCTTCTCCCTTTCCTTATTATTTTTCCTCTGCGTCCAGATTTTTTTTCAGGCTCCAGTCCAAAGTATCGCCATATTCCGCCGTACCGGGAGCGAAAAACGTTTTGAAAACTTCCAGGTCGTCTTGCAGGGAGCGGATGTAATCGGTCACCACCTGTCGTCTTTTGCCGTGCCATTTTTTCATCAGAAAGCCGTAACGATACATTTGGATGTATTGTAGGGCGGAAGTGTCCCAGCCGGCATCGATGGACATGGTCTCGCGCAGGAGCTCCCGGTGCTGGGCGGGGCGATGGCGGTAGGTGTCGACGGCCGCCTTGATCTGGCCGAAAAAGGCGATGGCTTCCCCCGTGGGGTCCGATATGTCGAGCCACTCGTAGAGGTAGGCACAGTGGGCCACCTTGGTGAGACCTCCGGTAGCCCGTCCGATGACGATATTGCCCACCAGGCTGGACTCGTAATCCACCAGGCCGCAGGGTTCAAAGCGTGACGGTATGAGGGAAAAGTCCCCTCCGGCCAAAATGAGCCGCGACAGGGCCTGGTTGAAGGCGTTGTAGAAACAGACCCGATTCGGGTATAGGGAGGCCAGATGCATGAATCGGGCTTCGTCGGTCTTGCCCGCTGCATCCCCTGATGGAGCCGAAGCGAGAATGATGAATTTGGCGAGGGGATCATAGGCCAGGGTTCTTTCCACGATGGACGATACCAGGCCCAGGTTTTTCTGCTCCACCAGGCGGCCCACGGCCGTGAACAAAATGGGGTCCCCTTCGGGTTCCGCCCCGAAAGCTTCCAGGTGCAGCAGGCGCTTGAGCTTTGCTTTGACTTCCAGGCTGTTCGCGTCGAAATTGTGGTTGCCCGCAAGCATTTCTTCCTGCGTGACGGGATGGGTGAAAATGGGTTTGTCGGGTCCGCGGCGAACCTGCATTTCTCGCAACACTTCCGCTTTCAATTCCGGAAGATTTTCCGGACGGTTCTTGTCGCTCATGCCGTTGGTGATGCCCGCGATGGGCAACTTTTCAAAAAGGTCCAGGTGGCGGTTGGGCACGAACACTTCCCCCGGGGGGCTGCCTTTTTGCGCCTGTGCCTTCGCCGCGATCTGGGCGTGAGTCATCCGCAGCTCGGCTGCGTAGCCCCATGTGCCCTGGATGTCGCCGCTTACCGTGGTGATCTTTCCCCCCATTTCATGCACCTTGAGCATGCAGGCCTTCATGATGTTCAGATTGTCGAAAAAATCGAAGTACTTGTGGAAGAGCTTCTCGCCAGGCAGATTGACGCGGTCCAGAGAGGTGTAGCCCCCGTCCAGGAGGGGGGTGATGCCCTGGTAGGTGGCATTGTGGATGGTCAAATGGGTGGAGAGGTTTTGGAGTGCTTCATCTCCCAGGTAGAAGGGGATCAAGCCTACATGGTAGTCGTGCAGGTGCAGCACATCGAAGGCGTTTTCACGGATGTAGGCGGCCATGGCCTGGGAGACCGCTGCGTAAAGCCTCAATCCCATTTGGGGATCGTCGGGATAAATGCTGGTCTCGTTGGTCCAGCCCAACTGCAGGTCGTCCCAGAAGTAAACGATCTTCTGACCGTCGGGAAAGACGTGCTCGTAAACTTCGAAGGAAAAGGGCAGGCCCAGCAGGGTCACGGGGAGATTCGAACTGATTTTTTCCAATCGGCTTTTATCGTAGTGGGCAAAGCAGGGGGTGAGTATTTCGATTTCGAGTTCGATATCCAACCGGGCGGCGGTTTTGATCAGCTCCGGGGGCAACTCCTCGATGATCACTCCCAGGCCGCCCACTTTGGCTCCCAGGCCCGAGCCCACACGACCCGGTTCCCAGGCTGCAATGGCCAGCTTTAACTTTTTCTTTTCTTGTGCCATATTTCCTCGCTTGCTTGGGTGATAAATTAAAGTGCAATACGGTGAACCGTTTCAGTATAGCAAAAGAGGGAACTGGTCGTAGGGTTTTTAACCGTGGCCCACGAAATACACGAAAAAACATGACTTGACATGAAAGGTAGGGAACTTGTGACCTTGAATGGTGGATATGCATACCGTGAGCAGGTGAGGGCGGATTGGGCCGGTATCGGCCTTCTGGGCTACTTGAGCCGGAAGTACCGTCATTCGAACTTCGAAACCTGGCGGGAGCGGTTGGAGAAAGGGGAGCTATTCCTGGATGGGGCCCCGGTACAGTGCGATTGTGTTCTCAAGGCTGGGCAGTGGCTCGCCTGGCATCGGCCTCCCTGGGATGAACCCGAGGTGCCTCTCTCCTATGCGGTGCTTTACGAGGATGAGGATATTCTGGCGGTGGACAAACCTCGAGGGCTTCCCACGGTTCCCGCCGGCGGATTTCTTGATCATACCCTTTTTGCCCAGGTGCGCAAAAGCTATCCCGAAGCCGGTCCCCTCCACCGCCTGGGTCGGGGCACATCCGGCATCGTGCTCTTTGCCCGAACTTTCTCGGCGCGTTCCGTTCTTTCGCGAGCTTTCAGAAACCGGGCGGTGCTCAAAGTCTATCGAACCCTGGTGCAGGGGCATCCCGTGGAAGACCGCTTTCGGGTGGACAGCCCCATCGGGCCGGTGCCGCATCCTCGCCTGGGAACGATCCATGCCGCGAGTTCGGAAGGGAAGCGAGCCTTGAGCCGCGTTCTGGTCCTGGAGCGTCGTGAAGCTCACTCCCTCGTGGAAGTTACCATCGAAACGGGAAGACCGCACCAGATTCGCATCCACATGGCGGTGGCGGGCCACCCTCTCGTGGGCGATCCCCTTTACACGGTGGGGGGGCGTTTGAGAGGGCAGGGAACGGCCCTTCCCGGCGATCCGGGCTATCGGCTGCATGCCTGCCGGGTGAGCCTGCCGCATCCCTCGACCGGCAAGGTTTTGAGCATCTTCAGCCCTCTACCTCCCGAACTTCTCTGAGAAACTGTCTGAAAATTGTCGTTCTGTCCAGAAAATTGTGGACAAAGTGGACATGATGGACGAAATGGACAGAGGGGAAAACGCAGGCTGTATTTCGCTTCTCTCAACCCGACTTGCAACTTCCCCGGCAAATCCTAATTGTTTCTATTGCAAATCCTAATTGTTTCTATTCAAGCATCGCAGTACCAGGAATCTCGTTCCCGGGCTGAATACTGAGCGAGAGAATTTTCGGACAGCTCCTAATAGGGAGATATGCTCCCTTTTCCTTCCCTTCCCGCCCACAGTGATCGACTCGGTTCATGGCCATCGGCGAAAGTCCGTCTTTTTTTCCGCGTTTTCCGTGCATTCCGTGGTTCTCTTTCGGGGGCGGAATCATGTAAGATGCTTCGGTTCGTTCGTTCTGCGTTGAACGGGAAAGCCCGAAGGTTCTTAACTGGCGGTGAGGCTTCATATCCTTGCAGCCTGTCTGAAAGAGGGATTCCATGAAGATACTGGGCCTTAAATTCAAGAACATCAATTCCTTACATGGAGAGTGGGAGATTCGCTTTGACCGTCCGCCCCTGTCGGACACGGGGCTGTTCGCCATCGTGGGGCCTAACGGATCGGGGAAGTCTTCCATTCTCGATGCACTCACTCTGGCTCTCTATGGAGAGACTTCCCGTTTGAAAAACCCCAGTCTGGATATCGTGAACCGGGCTGCGGATGAATCCTTTTCCGAAGTGACTTTCTCCGTGGGGGAAAACATTTACCGGAGTGGATGGTCCGTGCGACGGGAGGAGGAAGATAGGGAGGGGGAGGATAGCTCTCCCCGGATGCGGCTCATGAGCATGAACGGGGACGACACCCTCTTGGCGGAACGTGTGATCAAGGTCAGGGAATGTGTTGCTGAGCTGACGGGCCTTGATTTCAAACGATTCTGCCGTTCCGTTCTCCTGTCTCAGGGAGATTTTGCCGCGTTTCTTCATTCGCTCGAAAGTGAGCGGGCAGAGATCCTCGATCGGATTGTGGGACCGGAAATTGCCCGGGAGTTGGAGGAAGCGGCCCTTACCCAGGCCAACATTGAAAGTGAAAAATTGCAGCAATTGAAGGAAACGGCAGCGTCCTTTCCTGTTCCTGGGAAACATGAGGTAAAGGATGCCCGGCAAACGCATGAACAGCTTCAGGAGGACATTCGGGAGAACGAGCGGATTTTGGAGACACTCCGGGATGTAGCCGAAGGCATGGAGAAGCTGGGGGAGCTGGAAATCGCTCGAGATGAGACTGCCGGACTATTGGAACAGACCGAGATGGATTACAGGCAGGCTCAGGCGGATATGGAGCGTTTGGAGCGCACAAGGCTTCAGGCAACTCCTTTTGTGGAAGAGGTGAAGTTCCTCGATGATCTGGCTTTTAAAAAGGAGCGGGCCGAGAAAAAGGCATTGGATGTCGAGGAGGAAATTCAATCCGGGTATGGCCGTGCGGATGAGCTTGGAGCCGGGCTGAAGCAACTCGATGAAGAGTTGCTGGAAGCCCGTGCCGTCCTGGACGAACGTGGCGAGGAGTGGGGACAGGCAGCGTCCCTGGATAGGAAAATAGAGAAGGAAAGGCAACGTTTTCTCGAACTCGTTGCCAAATACGAAGGAATCGAGCAATCCCGCAAGGAAAACATCGAGGAGCAGAAGGAAATCGGGGATCGTATTGCGGTTGTTGAAGCAACTCTACAGGAACTCCAAAACTGGATCGATGACCATGCTCAAGACAAAAACCTGGGGGAGGAGATCGATGCAATTTTAAAGCTCCGAGAGCGTATTGCCGCCAATAGCCGGGAGTTGAGCCGTTTACGGGAGAAAAGAGCAATAGCCAGGGAAACGGAAACCCTGACGTCCAAAGAGCTAAAAAAAGCGCAGGCCGCAGCTCAAAAGGTTCGTTACTCCACCGATCATCTGTTGCGGCGCAAGGCTGTTCGTGATCGCAAAGTCGAAGAGGCTCTCAAGGGAGAATCTCCCGAGCTTGTAGCCGGTCGTCTTCAGGACTTGAAGCGCAGATATGCGGGGTGCCGAAAGCTGATCAAGATGAGTGAACAGTATAAGGCTCAGGGCTTTGACGAGGTGCTTGAGGATCGTTTGCAGGAGTTTAAAAGCGAACGGGCTTCCTTGCGTGAAGCCCTGGAGCTTGAACAAAACTACCTTGGGGAGTTGCAAGGAAAAATCCGTACCAGGGAGCTTGTCCGCCGGCTGGACCCGGAACGAGCCGGGCTGGAAAAGGGGGTTCCCTGTCCCTTGTGCGGTTCGTTGCAACACCCCTATGTGGACGACGGGCTTCCGGATTTCAGCGAGCTGGACCTTCTTGTTGGGGATTTGAAGGCAAAAATTGCAAGATTAAAAGAAGATATTGGAAAGAATAAAGGGAAGGCTCAGAAACTGGAAGGACGGGCTCAAGTTGCCTTGCGTCTCCAGTCGGAGTGGGCCAGGGTTTGTGCTGAAATAGGAGTGGACAGGCTCATCAGTGATTCGGATGGAGTTCATAGGGAAGCCCAGGGTATTCAAAAAGAAATCCGCTCCCTCAAATCCGCAACGCGCTCCGCATGGTGGAACAGGATTTGTGGGAACTTTGCGGGTTGGCTTCTGGAAGGGAAAACAGAGAAGCTGGCGGTGAAGGACCAGGTGCGGGAAGCCGCCATGGCTCATTATGAAACCTGTGCGAAGGAATTGGCGGACATTTCCGATGAAGTGCAACGGCTGGAAGCCGTGCAGAACGTCCTCCGCGGTGAAATTGAAAATCGGTTGGAGCAGTGTGGAGAAGCGCTCCCGTCAGGACGGGAATCGGGTGAGGAGGAAGAGTCTTTAACGGCTTGTCTCAAGGCTCGCCATGATGTTTATAGCGAAAAGAGCCGGGAAATCCATGCTGTGCATCAGGAACTTGTAAACCTCGAAGAACGCAGGGCCGCCTTGCCCCGTGAACTCGATGATCTCAAGCGGCAGGCAGAAAATCTTTCGGCCGAAATAGAGGTTGCGCAGGGTCTTTTGAGTTCAATGGAATTGGAGCGGGAAGGCGTATCCTCCATCTCGGACCCGGAAGCACGGTGTTTGAGTGTGCAGGAGCAAATTGATCGTTGCCTTGAGATCCAAACTTCCATGAAGGAAGAGCTGGATTCCTTGCATAAAAGGATCGATGAGCTGAAAAACTCACGGCTCAGGCTGAAACAAGAGGCCCAGGAATATGCGCGGGAATGTGAAAGAGGTGAGATGCCGATCCGGGAAAAGGCATTGTCGGAGGGTTTCACTTCCCTGGATGACCTGCGAGAGTGTGTCCGGCTACTGGAGCGGGAAGAGGAAGTGGTGGGTCGTTGCCGGCAGATGCAGGCGGACCTGGAAGAAGCCGGTTTGAGAGCTGAGGCGGCCGGGCAGGCTTTCGATGCCATTCGAGCCCATGAACTGGCGGGAGAGTCTGTCGAGAACATTAATATGAAAATTGCCGATAAAACCAGGCATGGTGAAGAATTGCGGCGCATGTTCGATGAGGTGGAGACCCGGCTGGCCCGTTACCAGGAGGCCGAAGGGGAATACCGCGAAATTTTGCAGGCCATCGCGGTGCAGGAAAAGATATGGAGCGAGGTTGCGGGAGAAAACAAGGTTCTCCAGTCACTGGATCAGTCCGAACGTCGCGACAGGGTACGTCGTCTTATGCTTGAAAAGCTCATCGAGCAGAGCAACCATTATTTGACAGCCTTGAGTGGCAGGTATTCCCTGGGATGCCTCGAAGGTAACGGGCTTTCCATGGTGGTTCGAGACTTTTTGCAGGACAATATGCTCCGGCCCGTGAAGACCTTGTCGGGTGGGGAATCTTTTCTGGTCAGCCTGTGCCTGGCCCTGGGACTGGCGGACATGGCAGGCAAACACCGAAGAATTGAATCTCTCTTTTTGGATGAGGGTTTTGGAACTTTGGACGAAGAAATGCTCTACAAGGTGATCGCTGTTCTAAAAAGCCTCAAAACTAATGGAAAGATGGTGGGGATCATCTCCCACGTCAAGCGCCTTGCAGACGAAATTCCCACTCAGATCAAAGTGGAAAAAATGGCTGGGGGATTGAGCCGGATCAGCATAATGGCTTAGAAAGAGTTAGTGTTCCCACGCCCAGGCGTGGGAACAAATGAGCCGACTTAGAGAGGGGAGAGTGGATGTTGCTGTGAGGGTGGTACCTCGCGGTGCAAGGGCGCCGCAGGTACGAGATAGTGAGTTTGGAACGATTCCCGTGCTTTGAAAGGAATTGTGGCTCCGGGGGTTTTTAAAATCTGGTAACCTGAAAGGTTAGTAACGCCTGGGGCGTGACTTCTGTTTGCCGCCGGAGTTTGCCTGGTTGACCTTTATGTTTTTTCCGTTGATCAGTCTTCCGTTTAGAGCTTTGATCGCTTGATCTGCTTCGGAGTTGCTCGGCATTTCAACGAATCCGAACCCTTTTTTCTGTCCCGAAAACCTGTCGGAAATGAGCTTGATGCTCTCGATGGCCCCGAATTCCTCGAACATGGCTTTCAAGTCATCTTCCGTGATGTTGTAAGGAAGGTTGCCCACGTAAATGTTCATTGTCTCATATCCTTTCGATGTGAAAGGGCCGTGGTTTCTTATGCCCGTTGCGTTTTTTCCAAAGGTCCAAAAAATAATGAGCCGGAGATTGACTCCGGCTCATTATTTTTTTCTTATGTGCTTAGACTTTTCTAATATGCAGGCTTAGAGCTTTTTGACTCTGACCGCCTGAGGACCTTTGGCGCCCTTTTCCTCGTCAAAGCTCACACGCTGACCTTCGTCCAGAGTCTTGAAGCCGACGCCCTCAATGGCACTGTGGTGTACAAAGAGTTCCTTGCCGCCGTCGGCAGCGATGAATCCATAACCTTTTTGATCGTTGAACCATTTTACCTGGCCTTCCGCCATCATTCTTTCCTTTCAAATTTGTACATTCTCATTTCTAGTGCGTTACTTTGAAGCTAATCTCGGAAGCGTTCTGTTCATAGCGAAAGACCGATTTCCTGCTTAACCCAAAATATCGAACTCCATTGATTTGCCCGGTATTATAAGCCCAAAAATAAAAAATGCAAGAGCACAAAGTATTTTCTTTGCTCATTGATGTTCTGAAGATGTTTTAGATATTTAAAAGGGGAGAGGGATTCTTTTTCCTGGCGTGGTTGTTCTTTGCATTTTGTCGCAGTTTATGCTTTAAGATGAACAGATTATGTCGCTTGGATGTAAGAGTCTGATTCTTTTCCGATCTCTAACCCATTGGGATGGAATGGTGATGGAATGATAACAAAAGCGATGGATTTTATCAAAACGGGTGTGTGGAGGGTTCGAATATCGGAACTTTCAGGCGGCAAAGCCTTTTGCATTCGGGTTCTCCGGATTTTTCTGCTGGCGTTCCAGGGAATTACACAGGGTAGGACCTACTTGCGCGCCTCCAGCCTGACTTTTTATTCGCTCCTTTCCGTGGTACCCATTCTTGCCACTCTTTTCGGGGTGGCCCATGGTTTTGGGCTGGGACGTATTTTGGAAAAACAGCTGCTGGAAATGATCGAGGGGCAGGAAGAGGCTTTTTCGAGGATCATCGAATTTTCGCACAACTTGCTCGAAACCACCCGAGGCGGTGTTCTAGCCGGGGTGAGTGTGCTGGTTTTGTTTTGGGCTGTGATCCGGGTCTTCGGCAATATCGAGGATGCATTCAACGATGTATGGGGAGTCAAAACCGGTAGGAGCTTGATCCGTAAGGTAACGGATTATCCCCCGCTGCTTTTTGTCTGTCCCCTGCTTTTTATCATTTCCAGCGCCTTTGTGGTCATGGTAAGGGCGGAAGTATCCTTTTTCGTTGAAAGATTTCGACTCCTCGAATGGCTGGGGCCGGCGATTTTGAGGGGCTTCGAGTTGGTGCCCCTGGTGGTGCTCTGGGCGCTGTTCACATTGATCTACAAAACGATGCCGACCACTCGAGTCAATCTCGGGTCTGCCGCTCTCGGAGGTGTGATTGCCGGAACCCTTTACGTTATTTTCCAGCAGATTTACATCACTTTTCAGGTCGGAGTTTCCAATTACAATGCCATCTACGGAAGTTTCGCCGCTCTGCCGCTTTTCCTGGCGTGGCTGCAAACCAGCTGGCTGATCGTCATGGTGGGGGCTGAGATATCCTGCGCCCATCAAAATGTCCACCTGCATGAATATGACATGGACGTCACCCTGGCGAGCCCCTACCTGCGCAAGGTTTTGGCTTTGGCAGTCATGCAGTGTCTGCTGAAAAGGTTCGTCAAAGGAGAGCAACCTCCTGGGGAAAGGCAGGTGGCGGAAAGCCTGCAGGTTCCCGTGGTCTTTGTTCAAACGGCTCTTCAGGAACTGGAGGCGGCGGGGGTGGTGTCGGAAGTCAAAACCGGTGGAAGTAGGGATCCCCTCTATCAGCCTTCCGTCGATTCTTCCGTGGTGACGGTCGGCTATGTGCTCGATGCGTTGGAGCACTCGGGGCATGAAGACCTCCTTGCCTCTCGGGAAGGCGAAATAAAAAAAATGGCCCTGCTGTTGCGAAACATGGAGGCTTATTTGCAAACCCTCCCGGAAAACGCTCATTTGAAGGATCTCTGAGCCGCGCGAGGGGAGAAAATCCTTGTAATGCCGCTCTGACTCGTGCTATTGGGTCGGAGCTGTTGGATGAAACTGCCGGGTGACATTGAGCTTAATAGGGAATCCCGTGCGATTCGGGAGCGGTCCCGCCGCTGTGAACGGGGACGAAATCCGGAAAAGCCACTTCCCAGTCGGTATGAGCTGAGGGGGAAGGCGTGGAGAGTAGGATGATCCGTGAGTCAGAAGACCTGCCTGGTGGTGTGAGTTTTTACCGGTACGTGGACATGCTGGGTGAACCGCCGATGGGATCGTGTATAAGGAAGAAGTAAAGACCTCGGAGCGGAAACTCCGGGGTCTTTTTTTTTTGGGGGGCGAAGGGGCTGGAGATGTGGGGTTTTCCGCCTGGAAAGCGAACGGCTCCAGCTCCCCCTTGATACTCACTGATCGGTTTGTGCCCAGGGAAATGACGGTTCTCGGTCGGCGCAACCGCAACATTTAGGAGGCAAAGGGATGAGAGGTACAAAAACACTGAAAGCATGGGGATTGATCATGGGACTTTGTATGATGATGTCGGGACAGGCAGTGGCAGGACACGGTGAGAAAAAAGAGCCCAAGACTGCCATTTTGCTGGCCGCATTCGGGACGACGGTGCCCGAAGCCCGCTTGGCTTTGGATAACATTGAAGCAAGCGTTCGGAAAGCGTTTCCGGATATTGAAGTCCGTTGGGCCTACACTTCGGGTATAGTAAGAAAACGTCTAGCTAAAGAGGAGGGGAAGGTATTCATGTCGCCCGAAGCGGCCATGGCCGGGCTTATGGATGAAGGCTACACACATGTGGGGGTGCTTTCCCTGCACACCATTCCCGGTGAAGAGTTTCACCGTCTACACCACAATGCTCATCTTTTCGGCCGGATGGAGAGAGGGTTCCAGAAGATTCTTGTGGCTCGGCCCCTTTTGTCTTCAGCGGATGACATGTTTCGATCCGCAGATGCCCTCCTAAAGAGCTTGCCTGTGGAGCGTAAAAAGGAAGATGCCGTGCTTTTCATGGGGCATGGTTCCCACAAGCACCCGGCCGACGGATTGTACCTTGCCATGAACCAGGTCCTCCAAGATCGTGACCCGAATGCTTTCATGGCCAGCGTGGCGGGTTATCCCATTCTGGATGACATTTTGCCCAAACTTCGTGAGAGGGGTGCGGGGAAAGTTTATCTTGTGCCTTTTATGGCCGTGGCGGGTGATCACGCCAAAAACGACATGGCGGGGGATGAGCCCGACAGCTGGAAGTCTGTTTTGGAAAAGGAAGGTTTCACCTGTGAGGCCATTCTAAAGGGTACGGCGGAAATTCCTGATCTGGTGGATATCTGGGTGGATCATTTGAAGGTTGTAATGGCTCATTTCGGTACAAAGTGAGCAACGTGTCCGCCCCGGCTTCTGCCTGTGCATCCCTGTGGCCGGGGGCGAAATAAAGTATATAAACCGGTAGTACAACTGGTACTATCGGTTTTCCGTTGCAGGCCGAACACACGCCCCCCCGTCTCTATTGCACCTTATAATGCGTCTGTACCTCGAAATGAATCAGGCGGCTTTGTGCGAGGATACTTCCTTTTCCGGCGGCTCCTCGATCCGTTGATTTTCCGCCGTGGCCATTACCCTGCTCGATAGAGCTGAAATGGTGGCGCTTACCAGGGTTGCCAGGGGGATGGCAAAAAAGACTCCCCAAAACCCCCATAATCCACCAAATGCGAGAATGGCGACAATGATGGCTACCGGGTGTATGTTTACCACCTCGGAAAAGAGGAGCGGAGCAAGGATATTCCCATCCAGCATCTGAAGCACCAGGTAGGCGATTATGGCTGTTGAGAACTGATGCCCCCATCCCCATTGGAAATAGGCTATGCCTGCCACGGGCAAGATCATGACCGTGGCTCCCACATAGGGAATCAGGACGGAAAGGCCGATGAAAAGACTGATGAGCATGGCGAATTCCAGGCCCAGAATGGCGAAGGTTATGTAGCTGGCTGCCCATAGAATAAGTATTTCCCAGGCTTTCCCCCGTACATAATTTCCGATTTGGAAATCTACCTCGCGCCACACCGCTTCGGCGAGACTGCGGTCTTTGGGGAGGAATTCCACGATCCATTCAAGAATTTTATCTTTGTCTTTCAAGAAGAAAAATACGAGAAAAGGCACAATGACGGTATAAAGGGCAAAATTTACCAGCATGTGTGCGGAGGCCAGGGAAAACGAAAGTACCCTCTGTCCCATGATGGTGAGTTCTGCTCTTATGGCGTCCATTGCTTCCATGACCTGCTGAGCGGAGATGAATTCAGGGTAACGCTCCGGAAGTTGTAGAAGCTCCCGCTGGCCCCAATGGATCATGGCGGGCAGTTGCTGGAAAAGTTGCTGAATCTGTTCCCACAAAAGAGGCAGGAGGCCGATGAGAAGGAACAGCAGAAAAGCGAGGAATGCGAAAAAAACGATGAGAACGCAAATGATGCGTGGTAGCATCAAGCGTTCCAGCATGCCTACGAGCCCTTCCAGGAGATAGGCGATCACCACGCTGGCAAAAACAGGGGCGAGCACATTGCTCAGCAGGATGGTGCCGGCTGTACCAAGGATCAGAAACAAGAAAAGGACGACCACCTGGGGGTCTGAAAAGTGACGGCGAAGCCATTGAAAAAAGATTTGCATCCGGTCCTTTCTTATGGTGATTTACAGGGTTCCGGGTCTAAAACGGCAGCTTCCGGCTTCTCCACGCTTGTCGGGCTTCCGGTTGGGTGCATAATGTCGATGGTATGCTCTCTCGGGTACTTCCCGGTTGCGCGAAGCTCGAATTGAGATATTATAAAAATGTGACGGTATGCACAAGAGACTTTCCCTCTGAAAAGTCCTCGCCCTGCAAATGAGTTGGAGTAGAAAACGAGCGTGAAAAGTGCTCGGAAAGACCGGGATGTCCTTGTTCCTGGATTCAGAGTCTATGTCCCATATTAGACAAAAATTAGGAGTACAGCTTTGCAGATCATTATTCCCCACAAAAATGTAGATTTTGATGCGTTGGCTTCTCTTGTTGCCGCTTCCCTCGTTTACCCGGATGCAAAGCCGTTGTTGCCCACCAGCGTGAATCCCAATGTGCGAAGCTTCCTATCCATACATAAGGATATTTTCACTTTCGATGCCGTCAGACAGCTGGATTTGTCGGCTGTCAAGCTACTTGTGGTGGTGGATGCCAACCGGTGGGTCCGCCTGGAAGGGATGGCCCCCCTCATGGAACGAACCGACGTGGAGGTGCATGTCTGGGACCATCATGCGGAGATCGGTGATATTTGCCCTGTCCGAGCCTGCCAGGATGCGGTGGGAGCCGCCACTACGCTTCTCGTGGAAGAGTTGAGAGCCAAAAACATCGATTTCAGTCCCATTCAGGCCACCCTGTTTCTGGCGGGAATCTATGAGGACACAGGGCACCTCACTTTTCCTTCGACCAGTGCGCGAGACCTGCGTGCTGCGGCCTTCCTCCTGGAAAAGCATGCGGATTTGAAGGTGATCCAGACCATCTTGCGTCCCACCTATGGCCCCAAACAAAAAGATATCCTTTTTCGAATGCTGGCTGATGCCAAACGGGTCAAGCTCAATGGTTACCGCATGAG
This sequence comes from uncultured Syntrophobacteraceae bacterium, assembly GCA_964603955.1. Classification (GTDB taxonomy): domain Bacteria; phylum Desulfobacterota; class Syntrophobacteria; order Syntrophobacterales; family Syntrophobacteraceae; genus SLCH01. The sequence goes on along the minus strand of CAZRWT010000032.1, from coordinate 10,710 downwards.
TCTCAGCAAAATGGATATCGAAGGGCATGTGCCCGGCCTGGCGGAAGTGGTGAGCATGTACCGAAATGTGGTCAATGTGGACGTAGCCTTCGGCATATTCAGAGAAGCCGGAAAGGACCGTTGTATGGTGATCGGGCGCAGTGCGGTGGACAGTTTCGATGTGGGAGCCGTCATGCGTGTCATGGGAGGCGGCGGCCATGCCGGTGCCGGTTCGGCCATGATCAAATCGGCCACCCCCGACGGCATCGAGGCCTGGCTGTCGGAGGTGATCCAGGACTATCGCCAGTTGCCCGTTCAGATCAGCGACCTCATGTCCTTTCCTGTGGACAGCGTGTCTCCCGATACTCCCATGGATGAAGTGGCCGCCATTCTAGACGAAAAAGGCTATTCGGGCATGGTTGTCATGGATGGAGACAGGCTTGTGGGGATTATTTCCAGGCGAGACATTAACAAGCTCAGCAAAGACATGCAGTGGCGCTCTCCCGTCAAGGCCTTCATGTCGAGAAAAGTCATTACGGTGACTCCCATGCACAGCGTGGCCGAGGCCATGCGCATCCTGATCAAGCATGACATCGGACGCCTTCCAGTGGTGGACAATGATCGGGTCATTGGAATTATTTCCCGCTCGGATGCCATGATCTATTATTACGATCTCATTCCCGATTGAGCCGGGAAGAAGCATTGCGGGGTTGAACGCGGCTTCCTTTTAGACTACTGTGAATGAATCTGTGTGGATATGTTCCTTGGTTGTACCCTGTGAGTTTTGGGATTTGACGTTGAACGCATTCAGGAGGAGAATTATGAGAGTTTTTAGAGTGTTGTGTCTGTTTTTCGTGGCTTTGGCGTTGATGGGCTTCATGGCCGGTTGTGGTGAACAAAAGCCCGCTAAAGAAGCATCCAAGGAGGCCGCACCCAGCGAAGTCAAGGAAGGAGCAGAGGCTGTTACGGAAGAGGTAGGGGAAGCTGTGGAAGAAGCTGCCGAAGCTGTGGAACCGGTTCAGTCGGAAGTGGAAGAGGCGCGCAATGCATATCTGGAAAAAATGGCGGAATCGATCGAGAAATTTGACCAAAAGCTCCAGGAATTGAAAGAGAAGACAGCCGATTTTACTGAAGAACAGAAAGCTGCCGCCGAGGTCTCCATGGCTGAGCTGGCCGAAAAGCGCGAGCAATTGACGGCCAAATATGATGAGCTGAAAGCGAGTAGCGGTGAAGCCTGGGAGGAGATCAAAGCAAGTCTGGATCAGTACATTGAGGAAGCATCCCGAAAGATCGAGGAAATCATGGCGGCTCATCCCTAAAGAATGGCAAGCAGGGGGCGTTGTTTTCAATCCGCCTTCTTATGGGATTTTATTTTTTAGCCTGCGGCCCAATATCTGGTTTATTGATTTGGTCCGCAGGCTTTTTTCTCTCAAGTTTTTATCGCTGTCTTTTTGGAAAATCGTCTCAAAAGGATGCAGCCAGTTGGATTCCCCCAAAGAAATGATTTTCCTTGCCGTCCCAGGATCCGGCTTCTATTCTTGCGGCTGCCTTGTCCGAAAGGGGAGTTGTGAAGCCTATTTTGGGAGATAGGGTTATATGTTCTCCTATGGGTATGTTCAGGGCAGCTGAAAACTCCGCTGCCGTGAAAGCGGAATAGCTTCCCTCATTTCCATGTTTATCCAGAACCGTATCGTTGTCTTGCAGCGTCTGATAGCCGAAGGTCGCTCCCAGGTCCACGCTCATGCCGTACCAGGGAAGCTCCTGGTTCCTGGAAAGTTCAAACTGGAGCCACCAGCCGGGATAATAAGAGATTTCCTTGAAGGCGGTAAAGCCCACGGTCAGCCATGGAAGGTCATAGGAAATGCCGCCATGGAGTTCGAAGGCGTCATCTCCCACGAGGGCATAATATATCATGCCCACTGACCCATGGAGCCCTTCGGTCAGTTCTCGGTCATAAGAGAAAGTGAAGTTGGTTTCGTTCCAACTCGCACCACCTGCACCCTCTCCGAATCCTTTTGCTTCACTGGTATCCAGGTTGCCCCACATGCCAACTTCAAAGCCTTTATAACTTGCCGACATGGATGGCTGAATCACCGCGCTGTCTTTGCTGAAAGCAATTCCCCTGAAAACATACCGGCTCAGCACATCAACCGAAAAGTCGAATTGAGGCCGTTCGACCTCTGCCCGGACGGGTGTATGGCTCAAAGTCAGACCGATTATACACCCCATTAAAACGAGTATCTGGAGTTTGTGTAGACCGATGGATAGTGTTTTCACCCGATAGCCCCTTTCTACCTACAGTGTTAGCGCATGGATTGTGATTGTTACGCAACGAGCGGCTTCTGACGGATTCGAAAAGGTGACCCCACCGCTTTTTTCGTTGCTCGATAAGTAAAAGACAGTGCCTCTATCAATCTGCTCAAATAATTTTTTACATCTCACCCCCTTTTTATGACGCTTGCCATGTATATATCGGCGGCGGCATAACCCTTTAGTATTTTGGTTTTTCCTCCTGCTTGACGTGCTACCTGTTGCATGGCATGAGCCAAATGTCTCATTTTGGGATGGAAATGGGGCCTATCCGGCACAAGGCGGGGAAATCCGTCGTCGTTTTTGTCGATAAAGTCTTGTGATCGTTTGATTTATGGTTTTAGTGAAAAAGGAAGGTTGCAGTTGAAAGGGGCGTGGATGAAGGCTGCTTGGTGGTTTTAGAAAGAGACGATATTGTAATGTTATCGTAAAATATTTCGATATGGGTACAAAATTGAAACTTTCATGTTTCAGAGTGGTTTCAGATATGCCATGAAAAGGTTGTGTCGGCGCTCCGACACGGGTGGCGAAAATCCCAAAGCCATAAAAACAAAAGGCCCGGTCATTCTTGACCGGGCCTTTTGAGCGATCAGCAAGTATCGCCCGCAAGCAGAAATCTTGATTCTTGGTAAATCTGGTCGGGGCGAGAGGATTTGAACCTCCGGCCCCCTGCTCCCAAGGCAGGTGCGCTGACCAGTCTGCGCTACGCCCCGTAACCGCCCTTCAGCTAACACAAGTGGATTTCATTTGCAACCTGAAAAACCGGGTTGCGTGTGCTCTTTGTCGGATTCCTGTCTGGAAGTCCGGGAGAGCTTCTTTTTGTGGAGGTCCGAATGAGCCATATCGAGAAGCTCCTTGGGATTGGTCGTGTCTTCGCGCCGTGAACCCACGCCCATGATGGGATGGATGAGGATCACCGTGTTTTGAAGCTTGAAGGGGGTCTTGCGGATCATTTGTGTCAGGTAGGGGATGACTTCCTGCACCTCCGTTTCGGGCACATCGGGAAGCACAGCCAGGAATTCGCTGTTTCCGTAGCGGGCCAGGTACGTATCGTTTTTAGGTAATGTTTCCTGGAGGAGGTTGGCGGAGTGCTTCAAGACATCATTGGCCATGTTGCATGAACCATATTCGTGGACAAAGTCGAGATCGATGACCAGAACAGAGATGGGCGAATCCGATCTTCTGGTACGCCGGAATTCCCGTTCTAAAATGGAGTGGATTTCAAAATAGTTGAGAAGTCCTGTTATTGAATCGGTGGTGCCGAAATTTTTAGCCCGCTCGTAAGCAAGGCAATTGTCCATGCAAAGGGCGATCTTTATGCCCAGGTGTTCCAGCAGGTCTGTGGCGTCATCGTACTGATACCTTATGGGGTCATGGCTTCCCAGAAAAAGTCCTCCGAAAAAGATTTGCTGAAAAGTGAGGGGGATGAGCGCGCCCGACTGAATGTTGAAAGAGTCTTGGGGCAGGATGGAAACAATTTCTTCCAGATCTTCACGTTGCAGGAGAACCGGTCCGGTATCTTCTCCGTGAAAAGGGACGCACTGCTCTCCGGAAAGGGGAATGATCCAGTTACCTTCCGCGATGGCCAGACCTTCCCGAGAAATTTCCGGGAAAAAGCTCTCCCTGAGTTCGGGGTGGCACAGAAACAGGACGACTTGGTGGAGTTCAAAGCGCAGCATGATTTCCTTGAGCAGTTCTTCCACGAGACTGCCCAGGTCGCGGGTTCTAAAGAGTACACGCTCTATGTCCGCAAACTGACGCCAGATGAGTTCGTTGGCCGTTGCGTAGGATTCCATGCGTGCCATCGTGTTGTGGAGATGCTTGATCTCGTTCTTCAGGGCTGCGATGGTTTGAGCCTCGTTTGAAGCCAAACCCTTCTGTTTCTTACCTTTTATACCCTTTGCTTTTGCCTTTTTTTTCATGAGAATATGCCGAATCGCCGGTTGCTTTAAAGAGTTGGATTCCTGTGAGCGGTGCCTCGGAATCTGGGACGTTGGAAAATGAATCAAATCAAGATCACGCTTCCCATGCCCACTTACCTACCAAATTCACGAAGCGAACGCCGCCCAGGCTTGTTTTTTGGGTTCCTTCCTGGGTTTTCTTCACCAAAATAAGATCTTGCGAAAGACGATCCCCCACGGGAATCACCAAATGCCCTCCCACTGCCAGCTGATCGATGAGGGGTTGCGGTATTTGGGGGGAGCCCGCCGTGACGAGGATTCCGTCGAAAGGAGCTTCTTCGGGCCAACCCATGGTGCCGTCGGTCACCCGGATGATGACGTTGTTGTAGCCGAGCTTCTGAAGGATTTGATTTGCCCGGTGTGCCAGGCTGGGAATGCGTTCTATGCTGAAAACCCGGTGGGCGAGTTCTCCCAGTATGGCTGCCTGGTAGCCTGAACCTGTGCCGAGCTCCAAAATCTTTTCTTTCCCTTTCAGTTCCAGAGCCTCGGTCATCAATGCGACAATATAAGGTTGAGAGATGGTTTGCTTTTCTCCTATGGGGAGGGGGTAGTCGCTGTATGCCTGATCTTTCATGGCTTCTTCCACGAAAAGATGTCGAGGCACCTTTCGCATGGCCTCCAATACGCGCGGATCCTGAATGCCTCTGGCCAATAGCTGTGACTGGATCATGCGCTCGCGTGGTTTTTGAAAGTTGATCATCGGTTGGAGTCTCGCTCATATTAGTAGTTGCACGGCATCGTATGAAGCCACGAGCCGGATCATACTCGATGGGGCGTGTAAAGAAGGTCGTCCGCAAGCCATGCCCCATTTGGGGGCGTATTGGGTAAGGGCTAATATTGCGACCGCCCTTAACTGGATTGCAATTTTGAGACAGCCTCCGATATTTCTCACAAATAAGAGCTGAACAAACGCCACTAGAACTAAAAGTAAAAGGTGAACATTGTCAAACGGTTTTTGATGTAAAGAACTAAAGCCGGGGTGTTCGGGAGCCCGGTTTGCTGTTTTTCATGCCGTGTCGTGTTCCTGTGGATTGCTTGGGTTGCTTACTGTAGATTGGCCCATAGAAAGTATTTCCTGTCGATGGCTCCTTTGGGGATGGGAGTGATATTCAATTCGATCCTTAACCTTGATCGCAAATATTGCCCGAAGGGGTACTTGACTCCTTCAAAGGAAACCCAGGGGCTCCATTTTTCCATGTTTGTCTGAGCCGACAACAAAGGGGCGATCTGGGTGCCTGCGTAGAGGAAGCAAAGGTCATCTTTCCATGCGGAATCGTAAACAACCGGGATATCCTGAGGAGGAGTGCTCAGGATTTGCGTCAGGTCCGCGGGGTGATGACCATCCGTAAAGGGCCGCAGGGCAAAGAGAGAATGGCTCGAATGCCCGGCGCGAATGATGTGCAGAGCTTCTTCCCTGTTGGATTTTTGCGTGTCGAGGATGCCGATGCCGCGAAACGGGTATCCCGATTTTCGGAGTTGATCCAGGGCAAGGCAAAAGCTTGGCGTGTGTGCTCGTGAGGAATCTTCCCAAAACAAAATTAAAGGTCGGCTTCCCCATTTTTCAAGCCATTGAACCAGTTTTGCCAGGTAGAATCGGTCTTTGTTGCGCCTGGACGAGATGAAAAATTTATCGATCCAGGGCAGCACCAGGGATTCGACATCTCCCTGCCGGAGAAGCTCTCGGCCTGCCTGCATGTATCCGGCCAGGGACAGAAAGCCTTTTGCCCACGTGTTTCGCCTGGTTTGAGCATGGGCAACGAGGTCTGTCGTGGATAGCTTCTGGTGGGGTGCGAGAGGCCCGGGCCAACTGTAGGGGGGGGACTGTTCCAGTTGGAGCATTTTCTCTGGGGGTAGGAGGGTGCCGGCTGCCTTTAGATCTTTTTCCCATTCATCTCTCAGGCGTCGATCCATGGCATGGCGGACTTTGCTTTCCCAAAGACATTGCAGAATTTGTGGATGAATGATGCGTTGCTCCCAATGGGTTTGAATTTCCTGGGCGGATGCCGCCGATGCAAGGGCTTCCGTGGCGAGGTGTTGTTTCCAGGCTTTAGCCGCCTTCATGAAAGTGCTCCAAAGGCGGGCATCGCCGATCTGGTCGCTCAACGCATTGTGAGCCCACCCGCCCATGGCACACAGAGTCGCGTTGTGCAGGCTCAGTACCACCCGCCGGGTTAGCCTGCTGATCTGCCGGGCAAGTTCCCGCACGGACTGGAGTTCTTGTTGTTGGCATTGCAAGAGTTTGTCGAAGGCTTCCAGTTTTCTTCTGCCGAGGCCGTTCCAGGCGGTGCCTTTCAGAAAGACGGTCTTTGTGGGGTGACCTGCCGGGCGGGACATGGCCGCAAGGGGGCGCCCCTGAGCGAGTCGGTTGCTCCAGGGCTGGTGTTTTTTTTTCTCTTTTTGATGCTCGCCGACGAGAGGAGCCAGGTCCTTGATCGTGCTTTGTGCCCATGAGGGTTCATTTTTATCCTGGGAAAACAGGCGTTTTTTGAGCAGACGCCAGTGGATTCTTCGCTTTTTCCGAAGCGGTCGTGAAAGTCCATGAGTGATTGCCTTGGGAGAAATCAGACGGAGGAGGGGGTGTAGAGGGTGGGCTCGTGAAAAGAGGTCTTTCAGTGCGGATGGAGAAAGGGTGTTCATCAGGCGTGTGAGGAAGTCGGCTTGCGATTCTTTGAAGGGTAGCATTCCCGTCATGGCCGTACTGTCCAGAAGAAACTCCACAAGGGGAAGAGGAATTTTTTGGAGGGCGGTGTTTTTTTTCGAGAGGCACTCCTTCAATGACTCATAATAATAAATTTCCTGGGAAGCAGGAGGGGCCAGAAGGAGATCCAGGGCCATGGATCGGACTTCCTGGTGCCCGCCTGTGGCGAGTTCGATAAGCGCCAGAATATCTTTTTCTTCGATTTTGCCGTGAGAGAGAAAGTCGAGATGTATTTTTTTCAGCTTGTTTTTCTGTTCTTCCATGGATGCCCGCATATTTTTTCCCTTGATGCCGTTCCTGATAGATGACGTTTTTTTATGAATATCCTTGTTTGTCGTGGTAAAAAGATATCGAGTTTGGGTCGATTGAAAAATCAAAAACTTTGTTTTTGAGCACCCTGGGGAGTTGCGGGGGTGCTTTCCATGAAGGGTTTTATCTTGAAGTCTTTTATCAGTCTACCGGGAACCCCTGCCAGAGTCAGTTCCCTCCATATCGGTTCCGATCTGCTGGAAAATTTAACCCGGGAGCTGTTCGATTGCCTGGGTGGGAGAAAGGCTTACTGGGTTTGGGATGAAGCGGTTTGGGCTTTATGGGGTGAGAAGCTGGCTTCTTTGCTTGGGCCGTCGGGCAAGGGCAATGACGTCATTTTGTTTGCCGCATCCGAGCATAACAAGCGACTGGATGCCGTCGAAGGGCTGGCCCGTAAGCTCGTGCGGGCGGGTGCCGACCGCGGGAGTGTGCTGGTGGCCGTGGGAGGGGGAGTCACGGGGGACGTGACGGGCTTTCTCGCTTCGATCTATATGCGCGGCATCTCTTACTTTCAGTTACCCACCACTCTGCTGGCGCAGGTGGATAGCAGTGTGGGAGGCAAGACCGGAGTTGATCTTCCCGAAGGGAAGAATTTGATTGGGACGTTTCATCAGCCGGAAGCCGTCTGGATGGACGTCCGCTTCCTTCAAACGCTCCCCGACGAGGAATTTCGGCAGGGAATGGCCGAAGTCATCAAGACGGCCATGATCGGCCATGAAGAACTCTGGGCCCGTTTGGAAAGCGACGGCGGAAATATTCTCCGCCGTGATAAAAGTGCTCTGATATGGGTCGTTTCGCAGTGCTGTGCCGTAAAATCCCGCGTGGTGGAAGCGGATGAAAAGGAATCGGGATATCGAAGGGTACTCAACCTGGGGCATACTGTGGGACATGCAATCGAGCGCTTGAGCGAATACGAAGTTCGCCATGGAGATGCAGTGGCCATGGGAATGGTCGCTGCGGCTCGACTGGCTTTAAGGCTTGGAATGATCCTCTCAAGGGATGTGGATCGCCTCATTGCCCTGTGTGAGTTCTGGGGGCTTCCGGTGAGGATACCCGCGCAATTCACTGCCGATGATATATTGCAGGCCTTGGGGACGGATAAAAAGAAAGTGGGGGAAACTTTGCACTTCATTCTTCCCGTGAAGATAGGTGAAGTGATCGACTATCCAACCCTAAACCTGGAGGATCTGAAGCAGGTGCTGTTATTGCGGGATGGGGTGGAAGAAAGATGAAGTGGAATCGAAGGAGTTTCCTGTGACTTTTCGTGTCGATCCCGATGACAATAAAGCTCTTGTGGAAACGTTGGTTTGGGATGTTCTGGAATCCATCACCGATGCCATTGTGACCATCGACGGGAATCATCGCGTCGTCATGTGTAACAAGGCAGCGGAGGAGATGTTCGGTTACGGCAGCACGGAGATGATCGGCAACGATCTTTCTTTTCTCATCCCTGAACCTCACCACGAGGTTCATCGTGGGTATGTGGATCGTTACATCGATAGTGGTGTTGCCCGGGTGATCGGGAAATCACGGGAATGCATGATCATGAGCCGAAGCGGCAGGAGATTTCCCGTGGAAATCTCCTACTCGGTTTCCAAAACTCGGGGCCGGTTCTACTTCACGGCAGTGATTCGCGACATCACCACGCGCAAGGACCTGGAAAAGGAATTCCGGTTCATGGAAAAGCTCGCTGCCGTGGGCAAGGCGGTGGCCCACGTGGTGCATGAGATTCGAAAGCCCCTCATGTTGATCGGGGGATTTGCCCGGCAGGTCGAACATTGTGAGGCTCTCAAGGCGGACGAAAAGGACCGGCACAAGCTCCGGATCATTGTGGAAGAAGTGCGCCGCCTCGAAACCCTTTTGAACGGCATTCGGTTGGTGACTCGCCCGACAGGTGCCCGCCAGATGCGCTCCATATCCTTGAACCGGATACTCCGGGAAAGCATCGAGCTTCTCGATCCAATGCTCCAAAAAAATCAGGTGAGCCTGACAACCGAACTCTCTCCCAATCCCCTTATGGTCCAGGCGGACCCCGATCAGCTCAAGCAAGTTTTTTTGAACCTTTTGCAAAACGCCATCGAGGCTTTGGGAGACGAGGGGATCGTTAGAGTCGGTTCCACCGAATCGCTCACCCATGCCCGTGTGGTCATCGAAGACAACGGCCCGGGTATTCCCGAGGAGCTTCAGGACAAGATATTCGATTCCTTTTTCACGACCAAATCCGCCGGTACCGGTCTTGGACTGCCCATATCGAGGAGTATCATCCAGGAGCATGGCGGCACCTTGGTGATAGATTCAAAGCCTTCCCAGGGCACCCGGTTGAGTATCGAGCTTCCCCTCGATTTTCCTTGAAATCCTCTCGATTGCCGGCTTCTCCCCTTCAACTCTCTTCTTCGGTTTTGCTGAAAAGCATCGGGGTTTTTTTCGCAATGGTTATGAACCCTGTGTGAGCGACCATTCGGTCCGTGGGGCGGGCTCGCTTCTCGTCGATTTTCCAGTCTCGGCGCAGAAGTTCGAAGGTGGTAGTGTTGGCGAAGCCGCTTGCTTTCAGTTCCTTATGCATCAGCTGAACCTGGCCGACGTTGGGGCTCAGGCTGAGCAGAATCCCACCCTCTCTCACGAGTTTTGAAACGGAAGGTACCGCGTGCCAGGGTTCCGGGAGGTCCAGAAACACACGGTCCACTCTGGACAGGAGGTGAAAGTCCTGGATGTCTCCCACCACCAGATCATGGTTTTCGGGTGTGTGGCCGAAAAAACGGTGGATGTTGTTGGACGCCATGCGGGCGAATTCCTCGCGTTTTTCCACGGAAATGAGTTTTCCCGACTTGCCGAGAGCCCGCAGAATGGCGAGGCTCAGAGCGCCCGAGCCCACTCCCGATTCCAAAACGGTGCATCCCGGGTAGAGGTCCGCGTAGAAAATCATGGCGCCCAGGTCTTTGGGGTAAATGATTTGCGTTCGGCGATCCATGGCGAAGATGAATTCTTCCAGGGTGGGGCGAAAAAGAAAGAGCTTCGCTCCCTTGTTGGTTTCCAGGGCTGCTCCTTCTTCACGCCCGATCACGTCTCCCATGAAAACGGTTCCCAGGTGAGATGAAAAAGGGGCTTCTTCCACTTGAACCAGCCATTTTTTCCCTTTTTGTGCCACCAGTAGAACCCATTCGTTTTTTTCAAAAGGCGCCATTTTTTTTCATATCTCCTCGATGGTGTGTGCTCCCAAAAGTGAGGGGGACCTTAAAGAATAGGAGGGCGGCAAGTCAACCATAGCGAGCCGCTTGCAGCAACTTGTCGAGGAAGTGGGCTGGTTATGATGTGATTTCGACGACCGCCGGCGGATGTTTCAACCAAAAAAGCCACCAAGGAGCGATAGCTCCCGCACGGTGGCTTTTTTATGTACAATCTGGCGGAGAGAGAGGGATTCGAACCCTCGGTAGAGCTTTTGACCCTACACTCGCT
>CAZRWT010000031.1:22626-38170 GCA_964603955.1 uncultured Syntrophobacteraceae bacterium | reverse complement strand
ACCCTACACTCGCTTAGCAGGCGAGCGCCTTCAGCCGACTCGGCCATCTCTCCGTTTGCAAACTTCGATGAGTGGGTTTGGCGGAGGGAGTAGGATTCGAACCCACGGAACTTTCGTTCAACGGTTTTCAAGACCGCCGCCTTAAACCACTCGGCCATCCCTCCACGGCCTTGAGCCCTTCATCTTCTAGAGTGTGAACATCTATCATCAGCTCATTCGTGTGTCAATACTTTGTGACAAGAAAAAGATATCAACACTTCCTTCTTCGCTTCCATCATTTCGATGAACCCTCTTTTTGTGCTTTTCACTTCTTGTTGTCAACCGTACAATGATGCTTCTTTTGTTCCTGTCTTCCCATGAAGGTGGGCAGGGGAAAGTGGATTGCCCGCACCCTGTGCCTTTACGGCATGCCTTGAGGTGCCTGCGTCTCCATCGCTCCCCTGTTATGACATCAACCGATCCATCCTGTACCGGGATGCTTTGGAAATGGACCGACCATGGTAAAAATCGTTCACTTTGATTGTTTTTCGGGGGCAAGCGGGGACATGATCCTCGGTGCCCTGCTGGATGTGGGATTGTCTCAAGAACACCTGCGCCGGGAACTTGCCGGGCTTCCCCTTTCGGGGTACTCCCTGGAAGTGTGTCGGGAGAGCAGGGGGGCTGTTTCGGGCCTTCGCTTTCGAGTCGAGCACGGTCCACAACCTTCGCGGGCCTATGAGGACATTCGAAACATGATCGAGCAAAGCGGCCTTTCCCCATACGTGCGCGAAAAGTCCCTGGATGTCTTTGATCGCCTGGCGGTGGCGGAGGCTCTCGTTCACCAGGTGCCCGTGGAAAGGGTTCATTTTCACGAGGTGGGGGCCGTGGATTCCATCGTGGATATCGTGGGAACGGCCATCGGCATGGAATATCTGGGCGTGGACAGGGTGAGTTCGTCGGCTCTTCCCCTGGGGGGGGGATGGGTCCGGACGGAACACGGTTTGCTGCCGGTGCCCGCTCCCGCCACGGTTTTACTCTTGAAGGACGTTCCCGTGTACGACAATGGGGAAAAGCGCGAGCTGGTGACTCCCACAGGCGCGGCTCTTTTGACGTCATTTGCTCAAAACTTCGGGTCCCCGCCTCCCATGAGGCTTCGGCACGTGGGGTATGGCGTCGGGACCAATCCGGCTTCCAGCCCGCCCAATGTGCTGCGGATTCTAATGGGCGAGGTTCAGGAAAATTACCTGGAGGAGAAAGAGCTGCTCCTGCTCGAGACCAATATCGACGACATGAATCCGGAATTCTACGAACACATCTTCGAACGCCTGTTTGGTGTCGGTGTTTTGGATGTGCATGTCGTTCCCGTCCAGATGAAAAAAAATCGTCCGGGAATTTTGCTCCGTGTTCTCTTCGAACCGGTTTTGCGCACCAAGGTGTTTGATACGATTTTTCGAGAAACGACTACTTTGGGAGTAAGGGTGATGCCGGTGCGGCGATCCGAACTCCAGCGCGAAATTGTGGAGGTGAAGGTGCCCGACGGTACCTGCCGGGTAAAAGTAGGGTATGTTCCGGGGGGAAGCCTTCGGGTGGCTCCCGAGTACGAGGATTGCAAGCGCATTGCCGGGGCTTGCGGCAAGCCGCTCCGTGTGATTTATGACGAAGTCGTGGCCTGTTCGCGAGACATATGGTCCCGGAAGCATTCACTGTGATATTTCATGCGCGCCCATCTCTCGTTCCCAAGTTCCAGCTTGGGAACGAGAAGAAGGCGCACTTCGCATGACGGTATACACGGCTATTGAAAGGATGCCCATGTCTTGGGAAAAAGAAATCCGGGGTTCACTCCTCACCATCGGGGATGAAATTCTTCATGGGGACATTCCCAACGGGAATGCTCATCATATTGCTTCGGAACTGCGAGCGGGCGGGTTTCGCCTTCAGCGCATTTTCACCGTGGGAGATCGGGAAGATGAAATCGCATCGGTGCTTCTGCAATGCCTGAGCGATTCGCAATTTGTCATTGTGAGTGGCGGTCTTGGGCCCACGGACGATGATCGCACCAATGCCGGGGTTTCGAGAGCTCTGGGGATTCCTCTCGTGCATGATGAAGCCTATCTCGATCGGCTCCGAGGGCGCCTTGTCGAGCGGGGCAGGCCATGGACCCAAGAGGTCGCCAAGCTCACGGAGATGCCCCGAGGCGCGGTGAAAACAGGCAGGGACATGGCGGGGTATTTTCTCGAACATGAAAAGGTACCCTGCTACTTTTTGCCCGGCGTGCCTTACGAGATGAGGCATCTCATGGCCCGGTTCGTCCTTCCCGATCTCCAAAAACGATTTCCATGGAAACCTGCCTATGTGAAACGTGTCCTTCGTTTCCAGAGCGTGTTCGAGTCGGAGATCGGGCATCGGATCAAACAGGTGGACCTGGAGCAGTGGGGGGTGGAAGTGGGCTACTATCCCCAGGTTCGAGAAGTCTGGGTCACCCTTTTGGCATTTGGACAGGATGTCCGGGATGTCGGGATGCGGGTGGACGAGGCTGAAAGGAAGGTCCTGGAGAAACTGGGCCGGGAAAATTTCAGCGGTTACAAGGATGATTCCATGGAAAAGGTGGTGGGGGATCGGCTGATCGACAAGGGCTGGGCGATGGCCGTGGCCGAGTCATGTACGGGGGGGCTCGTGGCTGAGAGAATCACGTCCATTGCCGGGGCTTCCGCATATTTCGACCGGGGGTTTGTCACTTACAGCAATGAAGCCAAAACGGCCCTCCTTGGAGTACCCGTGGATTTGCTCGATAAATACGGGGCCGTCAGTGAGCCCGTTGCCGAGGCCATGGCCCGGGGGGCTCAGGAGCGGGCGGGTGTGGACGTTTCCCTTGCCGTGACGGGAATTGCCGGTCCCACGGGAGGCAGTGCGGAAAAGCCCGTGGGCACGGTGTACATGGCGTGTGTCGTACCTGGTGGGGCTCAGACCATAAAACACCGGTTTCGCGGAGACCGTGACACCATTCGACGGTATGCTGCCCAGGCGGCCCTCGAACTTTTGTGGAGGAGCCTGTGTCCGTGATTCGGTCTTTCATTGCCCTGGACCTGCCTGCTGAAATACGGGAAGCTCTCGGGAAACTCCAGCTTCGATTGAAGGAGGCCAAAGCGCCGGTGAGCTGGGTGAAACCGGATCGCATTCACCTGACACTCAAATTTTTGGGCGACGTACAAGAGGATATCCTGCCCGAAATCATGGGAGCCCTGGAAAAAGTGGCGTCGCAAACGGAGCCTTTCTCTCTGCGCCCTCAAGGTTGTGGGGCTTTTCCATCCATGATGCGCATGCGGGTGGTGTGGGTCGGGTTGATCGGTGAGCAAGGGGCACTGGCGGATCTGCGGCAAAAAACGGAAGATGCCGTGGCGGCTCTTGGTTTTCCTCGTGAAGATCGTCCATTCAAGCCTCACCTGACCCTGGGGCGGGTCAGGGATGCCCGACATATCAAGGAGCTTCAGCAAGGGCTGCTAAACTCAAGGGCTTTTGTAGCGGAAGCTTTTGACGTGACCGAAGTGGTACTGTATAAGAGTGATTTAAGGTCCGAAGGTGCCCATTATACTCCCTTGTGCCGTGCCAGGCTCGGAATGCGAGCCCACGAGGGTTTTTAACTGGTTGGGCAAAGGTCGGGAACCCACTCCTGAAATGGGGTGGATTTGAACAGGTTTTCACTCGCAGGGAGGCTTTCTCGATGGGTTCGGCAGATGATAGACAAAAAGCGATCGACACGGCGATTTCCCAAATTGAGCGCAATTGCGGCAAAGGGGCCATCATGCGTCTCGGGGGGGATGCGCAGCCCGTCGAGGTCAGTGTCATTCCCACGGGCTGCCTTTCCCTGGACCTGGCCCTGGGGGTCGGCGGGGTCCCCAGGGGGAGGATCATCGAGATTTATGGCCCCGAATCGTCGGGCAAGACCACCCTGGCCCTGCACGTCGTGGCGGAAGCTCAGAAGCTCGGAGGCCTGGCCGCTTTCGTGGATGCGGAACACGCCCTTGACATTAATTATGCGCGCAAGCTGGGGGTCCAGATCGAGGACCTCCTTGTCAGTCAGCCCGACTATGGCGAGCAGGCCCTGGAAATTTCCGAGGTCCTGGTGCGCAGCAATGCCATCGACGTGCTGGTCATCGATTCCGTTGCGGCCCTGGTGCCCAAGGCCGAAATCGAGGGGGAAATGGGAGACCCTCACGTGGGGCTCCAGGCGCGCCTCATGAGCCAGGCCCTTCGCAAGCTCGTGTCCGCCATCAGCAAGTCCCGGACATGCGTCATCTTCATCAACCAGATTCGCATGAAGATCGGTGTCATGTACGGTTCTCCCGAAACGACCACGGGGGGCAACGCGCTCAAGTTTTATGCCACCATGCGCCTGGATATTCGCCGCACGGGACCCATCAAGGAGGGACAGGACATCATCGGCAACCGGACCCGTGTGAAGGTGGTGAAAAATAAAATCGCGCCCCCCTTCAGGGAAGTGGAGTTCGACGTGGTCTATGGCCGGGGGATTTCCAAAGAGGGGGATATGCTGGACTTGGCCGTGAGCGGCAACATTGTGGACAAGGCTGGAACCTGGTATTCCTATGGAGGGGAGAGGCTGGGGCAGGGGCGGGAAAATGCCAAGACATTTTTGCGGGAGCATCCCGAGCTTCTTTCGGAAATTGATAAAAAAATAAGAGAAATCAATAATCTGAAAATCCCGGTGAGCGATGAGACTCCTGCGGTGGAGGGGGATTGAGCGGCTTGCCGGCGGTCACGGTTGGTCATGAATGGAGGAGCTTCCCAGACGCGGAGGATCACGGGAGCGATTTGAGGCAGGAAAAAATTTTTTCGAGGAGAGCAGTTCGATGAAAGCGAGCGAAATCCGCACGGCATTTTTGAAATTTTTTGAGGACAGAAATCACACGACGGTGAAGAGCTCGTCACTCGTTCCCCACGATGATCCCACCCTGTTGTTCACCAATTCGGGCATGGTGCAGTTCAAGCGCACGTTTCTCGGCGAAGAGCATCGGCCCTACTCGAGGGCGGCTTCCAGCCAGAAGTCCGCGCGTGCGGGTGGGAAGCACAATGACCTGGAAAATGTGGGACGTACCGCCAGACACCATACTTTTTTCGAGATGCTGGGGAATTTTTCCTTCGGTGACTATTTCAAAAAAGACGCCGTTGACTATGCCTGGGATTTTCTCACCAACGTCATGGGCCTGCCTCCCGACAAACTCTACGCGACCATTCATGAGGGAGATCGGGAAATGAACCTCGGCCCCGACGAAGAAGCCCGCGCCCTGTGGGCGAAGTATCTTCCCCTCGAAAGAATCCTGACCTTTCCTACTAAAGACAACTTCTGGTCCATGGGCGATACGGGACCCTGCGGCCCCTGTTCCGAAATTCTTATCGACCAGGGCCCCGCCATGGGGTGCGGCGCTCCGGAATGCAAGCCGGGCTGTGACTGCGACCGCTATCTCGAACTGTGGAATCTCGTCTTCATGCAATTCAACCGTAGGGAGGACGGAATATTGGAACCCCTTCCCAAGCCCAGCATCGACACGGGCATGGGACTCGAGAGAATCGCCGCCGTTATCCAGAAGGTGCCTTCCAATTACGACACCGATCTGTTCGCGCCCATGAGGGAGAAAGTGGCGGAGCTGACGGGATACCGGTACGGGACCGATCCGGAAAAGGATGTCTCCGTCAAGGTCATCGCCGATCACAGCCGGGCGGCAGCCTTTCTCATCGGGGACGGTATTCTGCCCAGCAACGAGGGGCGGGGTTACGTATTGCGTCGGGTCGTGCGTCGTGCCTTGCGTCACGGCAGATTCCTGGGATTGGATCGCCCTTTCCTGCACGAAGTGGCCGTTTCGGTGATGCTGGCCATGCAGGACGCATATCCCGAACTCCTGGAGAACCGCAACTTCATCACCCGGGTGATCCTGCACGAAGAGCAGCGCTTCAACGAAACTCTGGACCACGGACTCAGCCTGCTCCAGGATGAAATCAAGAAACTCCGCGCCGAGGGGAAGAAGGTTGTTCCCGGCGCCCTGATTTTCAAGTTGTATGATACCTTCGGCTTCCCCATCGACATCATCACGGACATGGCCAGAGATATCGATCTGGAAGCGGACGAAGCGGGTTTTAACGAACTCATGGAAAAGCAGCGTGAGCAATCCCGGCTCCACTGGAAGGGCAGCGGCGAGCGCGAGATTTCCGAAGCTTACCGCCAATTGGGGATCCGGGGGATTTCCACGAAATTCGTGGGCCACGAAAGCCTTGAAGCCCAATCGACCATCGCCGCCCTTGTGCGGGAGGGGCAGGCCCTGTCGGAAGTGACGGACGGAATGGATGTGGAGGTCGTGACATTGCAGACGCCCTTTTACGGGGCGGCGGGCGGCCAGGTGGGCGATGTGGGAGAGATCGTCTCTTCCCATGGGAAAATCGTGGTTGTGGATACGCACAAGCTTCCGGGCGACATTTTTGTACATATTGGGAAAGTGCAAGGAGGCCCGTTCAAGGTGGGCGATGCCGTTTCCCTCAAAGTGGATGCCCGGGCACGGCAGGACACGGCTCTTCACCATACGGCCACTCACATTCTGCACGCGGTTTTGAGAACGGTCCTCGGGGATCACGTCAAACAGGCGGGTTCTCTTGTGGGGCCTGATCGTTTGAGGTTCGATTTCACCCATTTTGCCCCGCTCACTTCAGGGGAAATCCAGGAAATCGAAAAGAGGGTCAATGCGGAAATACGCCGGAATGCGGATCTTCAGGTGGAAGTCATGGACCTGGAGCAGGCATTGAAAACGGGGGCCATGGCTCTTTTCGAGGAAAAATACGGCGATCGGGTGCGCGTGGTGGAAATTCCCGGTTTCAGCCAGGAACTGTGTGGGGGGACTCACACGCACCGCACGGGGGACATCGGGCTTTTTGTCATTGTCCAGGAAATGGGCATCGCCGCCGGTGTGCGGCGTATCGAAGCCCTCGCGGGCCATCGCGCCCTGGACTACATGGGTACCCAGAGAGCCGCCCTGTTGAATGTGGCGGCCATGCTCAAAACCGGTCCCCAAGATGTGGCCGATCGTGTGGAAAAATTGGTGGCCCAGCAGCGCCAGGTGGAAAGGGAACTGGAATCCCTCAAGGCGTCTCTCACCAGCAAGCGGTCTCAGGACCTCCTGGAAGCCGTCGAAGACTGGAACGGCTGCAAGGTGCTGGTCACTTCCGTGGAAACGGACGATCCCAAGGTGCTCAGGGAAATGAACGACCGGTTCAAGGACCGCCTCAAGAGCGGTATCATTGTTCTAGGTGCGGCTCATGAGCAGAAGGCTTTTCTACTGGCCGGCGTGACTCCCGATCTTACACAAAAGATTCGTGCGGGGGACCTGATCCGCGAGATCGCCAAGGAAGTGGGCGGCAGCGGCGGCGGAAGGCCGGACATGGCTCAGGCGGGCGGTAACCGGCCGGAAGGGCTTACGGGGGCTTTGGATCGGGCAAAAGCGATCATCAGGGAAAAGTTGCAGGCCTGAAAGTTGAGGGGCTTTGAACCAACCACATACTCCCCCAGGCCTCACTATGCCTCTCCAAAGGCTGACACGGCATGCCCTGCCGCCAGGAAAAAGGTAAATGAAAACAAAGCGTTTGGCCAACTCAACATAAAATGTTTCCCTGCCTCCTGTTTGCAGCAGGAAGCAGGGAAAGCGCCGTAAACTTACCGAACCGTTGCATGTTTGATGGTTGGTTTTGGAAAAATCTGAAGCGAATTTTGTTGACAACGTGACCTTTTTGGTGTTTAAGAGCCCTTTTTGTCGCTTTTATGTGGATGTGGAATCGGCTCTGGAAGACGTAGAAGCCATCTCTTGAGGGAGATGGCTTAATTTTTCTGTGGTAACGCGGCAAATGTCATACCCTATCGATACGGCAGAATGCCAGTTGCTCTTCCATCTCTTCCGTGATGGCTTCACGGAATTGTGACAGGGGATATGAAGCGCCGCATTCACGGCAGCGCCAGAAAACCCGACGTCAGGTTCGAATCAGGGACAATTCGCTTTTGCAATGAGGACATTCCAAATTGATTTTCTCCTGCCCAAGGTTCAAGAATCACCTAAAAGTATCCGAAGTAAAACGTAAGCGTTTATAAGTAAAATTTTTCCATTTGACAACCTGAAAGTCTACTGGACAAAGTCGACGTTCCGCAGGACTGTGAAGTGTTGAAACTTGCTTTGGTTTTGAGTGGCATTAAAATTGCTAGCTTAACTTGGTGGTATGAAAAAAGGGGGGTGAGGTTCTGCTGCTCTTGACGTACTCAACCTGCAATCTTAGCGTACTTGTATATGCAAAAGTCAAATACCTGTTCACTTTCTTATTCCCCATCGTCAGGATTTAGATGGTTTGTGCCTGGAGAGGTGTAAATGGGGCGCCCAAAAAGCCATGATTTTTTATCTGCGGATTTTCACGGACTCTTTCGTTTATTTCTTGGATTCATTAATTTTTCCGTACTTTTGGTTCTCTGATAAAAAATTCGTCTCCGAAGGGTGGTTTTGAGACGGCCCAAGCGTAAATGCTTTGAGGGTAGGTAGAAAATATGGTCTTTGGACCCTCACTTTATGGAGGAAATGCTTATGAAAGCGTATGCAACTGAAACCTGTCTTCCATATAAATATAAACTTAACAAGTCCGAACAGGAAGAGGAAATTTTCGGTTTTTCAACTAAGAATCAGGCTGAGGAAGACTTGATGGAAGATGAGCTTTCTTTCGAAGAAGCCGTGGGGTTGGTGGGTGGAGAAAGAGAGCGTGCCGTAAAAAATGACAAAATGGGGCAGGAAGCGACAGGGGAGGGCGACGAGTCCACTGTCGTTTCCGAGGAAGGTGAGTTCGATGAAGATCATGTTTCCTGCTATCTGAGGGAGGTGGCGGGTTATCCTTTGCTGACCCAGGAAAGAGAGGTCGAACTGGCCCAAACCATCCGGGAAGGCCAGACGCTTTTGGTGGAACTCATGGAATGCCACAAATCATCCAATAGACTTCTTGGCGATGCGCATGCCAAGGTGCAAAAGTTGCTGGCCCATGAAAAGGCTTTTCCCGGTGTGAGAGACAAAATCCTTAAAGTGATCCTCAGAACTCTGGAGCGCGGTGTCGCACAGGAACCTGAAGATGCTCGTTTTGTCGCTCTCTTGAATCAGGTGCGGCACATCATGCAGGGCATCGATTCGGCAAAGCAGGAAATGGTGAGGGCCAACCTGAGGCTTGTGTTGAGTATTGCCAAACGTTATCGCGGCCGTGGTATGAGCTTTGACGATTTGATCCAGGAGGGAAATCTTGGGCTTTTAAAAGCCGTTGGGCGCTTTGACCATACCAAGGGGAATCGTTTTAGCACTTATGCTACCTGGTGGGTGAGACAGAGCATCATTCGGGGTATTTATGATAAGACCCGCACCATTCGGCTTCCCGTACACTTCATCGAGCTCAAGAATCTTTTCTTCAAAGTATTCTATGAGTTGTTGAAGGAATTGGGGCGGGAACCCTTGCCACAGGAAATCGCCGAAAGAGCGAACCTGCCTCTGGAGAAGGTGCAAATGGTTTTGACACTTGCTTCCCAACCCATTTCTCTGGAGACCCCCATTGGAGAAGACGACCAGCGTCTGGGAGATTTTATCGAGGACGAAAAGGCGGCTTCGCCCGTGGATGAGTGCGCGGATAAAGAGCTGGCCGAAGTGACGCGGGCTCTTCTGGCGACCTTGCAGCCGAGGGAAGAGAAGATTTTGAGGTTGCGTTTCGGCCTTGACGGTCAACCTGCGGAGACCCTTGAAAAGATCGGCAAGAGCTTCAAAGTGTCCAAGGAGAGAATCCGACAGATCGAGAAAAAGGCTCTGAAGAAGTTGAGGAATCCCAACAAACAATCCTGCCTGAAAAACTTCATCGAATGAAATGTGGCTGGGGGCTATCCCAGCCACAACCATATCATCATTCGTGCTCATGCTATTTGCGGTTATTTCTTGTCCTCCCAATTTCCATTCTCAAGAGAACTGTCGAAAAATTGCACATGGAGTACCTCTCATTTTTTGTGTACGTGTCGTTTCTACTCGATGTATGATCAGGTCTCTCTTTTGGCTGATTTTTTCTACCGGTTCTCTTTGTTGCGGATGGTGTTTCCATGGGGATTTTGTTTTATGGGAAGGTTCTCGCACTTTTCTGGTTGATCAATCTGGCTCCCGTACTCCTTGCCCACCTTTTGGGCACCCGGTGGCAGAACCCCCTTGATGAAGGAAGAACCTGGGGCGATGATCGCGCCCTTTTTGGGCCTCACAAGACAAAGCGCGGTATCCTGGCCGCGTTGCTCACAGGGGCCGTCGTGGGCCTACTTTTGGGTTTTCCTTGGTGGATGGGATTCGGCTGTGCCATGCTGAGCATGGCGGGAGACTTGCTTTCCAGTTTCATCAAAAGGCGTAGGGCTCTGCCCAGTGGAAGCCTTGTTCCTGGGTTGGACCAGCTTTTCGAGGGGTTGTTTCCCTTTTTCCTTCTGGCGCCTTTTTATGGTCTTGGAATAGTGAATGTTTTTATCCTCACGGTGGTTTTTGTGGTGGGAGCTTATTGGGGTTCTTGGTTTCTCAAGGAAGTGCTTTTATCCAAACCTTACGAGGACTATCCAAGACCCGTAAATTCCTGGGTGCGCCTGCGTGAGATCAAGTCCTGCCAAATCACCTCCAACCCTTTCCACCACTTTGTAAACTTCGAAGATTCCTTCTATTATCACATCTTCATGAAGAATGTTTTTAAAATCCTTGGAATCTATGAAAAAGGCAAAAAAAATGCCTTGAATATTAAAAAAACGGAACTCGACTTACATTTTCCCGATCTCCCACCTGCATTCGACAACTATTGCATCCTGTACCTTTCCGACCTCCACCTGGACGGTCTCGATGGGCTGACTGAACGCATCATGGACATGGTGCGAGAGGAACCCGTGGACCTGTGTGTCCTGGGGGGAGACTTTCGCATGGCAACCCATGGCCCTTTCGGCCTGGCTCTTGATCGCCTGGACCGGGTGATGTCCGTCATACGGGCCGGGGATGGTTGCATCGGGGTGTTGGGCAATCACGACTGCCTTGAAATCGTCGAGCCCCTGAAAGAACGGGGGATTCATTTCCTCATCAACGATTCTCGGGCCATTACCCGCAATGGGGAAACCATCTGGTTCGTGGGCGTCGATGATCCCCATTACTACAAGTGCCACAACCTCAACGATGCTTTCGATGGGGTGCCTCGGGGCGCTTTCACCATTTTTCTCGCCCACTCCAATGAAATCTACAAGGAAGTCGCTCCCTATGCTCCAAGTTTCTACCTCTGCGGCCACACCCATGCAGGGCAGATTCAGTTTCCCCATGTGGGACCCGTTTTCACCCACAGCAGCGCGCCGCGCCGCTACTGCCAGGGGCTCTGGCAGTATGGGAACATGCGTGGCTACACCAGCAACGGAGTGGGGGTCTCGGGAGTTCCCGTGCGTTTTCTCTGCCAGGGTGAAGTTTTGCTTCTAACTTTGAAGCGCGGTGCCGGCTGATCTCCAGTTGCAGACCTCTCTTGCCATAAAGCAAGGGTGGGGGTTTTTACGATGCGGTGGCCCATAGGCGAAGGGCTGTTAAAAATCTTCCAAATCTCGGAGGTTTTCCATGTCAAAAAAGGATCAGCTCATTGAGAGCATCAAAAAAAATGAGGCGTATCAGGCGCGCTGGCCGTATGATCCCAACGAGCCCCTCAAGCACCTGGACGATTATGTGGTATGGCTCGGCAAGCAGGCGCGGCTCATGGAAACGGTGGCGGAAACCTCCGACAAGAAGATCATCGAGGAATTCTGTGTCATTTTGCACCTGAACGGTGATCTCTGGCACTTTCTCGAACAGAATCGTTACACCACCTCCATGCTGACCGACTTTGCCTACGATAAGTTCCCCAAGGAAGATCGGGACAATCTTTTTCGCCTCTACCGCATCTGGATTCAGGATCAATACGAACTCATCGAGAATGTTTACCGGGAAGCCAGCATCATGGACGCCCTGGGCAGTGACGGGCGGGAGCGCATTCGCACCAACATTGCCCAACTCTCGCGTCTCGTCCAGGAGGGAAGAAAGAAAAAGGGGGAATTGCAGGACGTCAAAAAGAGCCGAGCTGAGCTGGCCCAGGACATCCTGGAGCCCCTGGGGCTGAAGTGGGACCTCAAAAAGAAAAGTTCCAAGGACCTGATCGATGAGTTGAACAAGCACATCCGGCTCGAGGAAAAGGAGGTCGCCAACTGGAACAAGGAGAAAGAGAAGACCAAAGTTCCTTCCAAGTATAAAGGGAACATCGAGGCATATCGCAAGGAGGCTCACGCCCAGGCCGAGCACCACCAGTATCGTCTGTCCTGGATGCGAGACATGTTGGCGGTTTTCATTGGAAGCGTCAAGGATGTGCGGGGAGTTATCGATTCCATCGATCAGGCCGAGCGGCAGAGTAAGGATTTACATAAATCCACTCAAAAAGAACTCAACAAGCATGTTAAAAATTTCCAAACCCAGAAGGGCTCGGTCGTCACGATCCTGCAGGATGAGCGCAAAGGTATCCAAAGCGAAATGGAGGCGCTCCATCAAGAGCTTCTGCCCCTTCTTGAAGGGATTGCCCGGCTCAATAACGAAATCCAGGTGCATGAACAGTTCTTTTCACGGCATCCCGATTACCTGGAAGACGAGAGGTTTGCGGGAGCCTTGGCTGTTGTTGAATACAAGACCATGAAGGCTCAACTCGAGTCCTCCTATGAAAGAAAGGATTGGGTTTTTCTCCGGCTTGGCTATCTTCAAGACCAGCTGACGACGCTGAAGGCAACCTACACGGGAGCCATTCAGGATGAAAAGGTGTTCGAGGAGCAGGCGCAGCGTCAGCTCGATTTGATCAAGTCGATCCCCAAGATCGAAGAGGCCATGAACATCTATTGCGCCAACTACAAAGTGGCCTTTCCCCTTTTTCTCTGGGTGGGCAATTTTGTGCATGGAGACGGCGGGTTTTTCCAATCCAAATCGTTTGTGGGCAAGGGAATGGACCTTGCCTTCAAGCTGCCCTTGACGGCCCTGGGTCTTTCGGACATGGCAAAGGTCAAGGCCTTCGACACCGGCAGCATGGGCCTGTCCCTCAAGCTGGGCCTCTCCATCGGCGTGGATGCGGGTATCACGGCCAAGATTGGTCTTGCCGTGGAATACAATGCCGCCATCAATGTGGCGGACAATCGTACCTTCGAGACGGTCAGCGGATTTGCTCTCAAAGCTGCCGGCAAGCTGGAGGTTCCGAAAATTTTCTCCATTTCGTTCGAGGCCGAACTCGCCAAATGGCAGAGTGGATTCATTTTTCAGGATCACTACCATTGGGCTGCGTGGCTGGCGGCTCGATGGGGGCATTTCGCCGCCAAGGCCTGGGCTTGCGATGTTTATATGAACAAGCACAACGTCGGCCCGGACCACCGCCCGAGTTCCCAGACCCTCAAGGAACTTGACGAGCTGACCGAGCAGTTCCTCAATGACAATCCGCTCGTACAGGATGTCTATGCGGAAATCCGCCAGTATCTCGAGTTCCATGTTGAACGGACGAGCCAGAGAGAAATGTTTTCAGGCGCCGAGGTCAACATGGAATTTTTTTCTGCCGTCAGCCTCGGGTTTTCGGGGGCCAAAGAGAAAACGAAGCTTTTCATCGTGGAAAACGAAGACGGCAAGGCGGTCGAATACGTCACCGAATACGAGACGAGCAAGGGGGGCGGGAGTATCGAGCTGAAAATCGGAAGTCTTCCCAAGATTTCCATGGAGGTGCAATACACCGAGACGGAAAATCATCCCGCAAGCCCCGAAAACGGCATCATTGTGAGCATCCTCGTGTCGATCCCCTCGACCGAGCTGGCGGTGAGAATCCTGGACGTGATTCTCGGAGCCCTGACCAGCCAGGGGCAGGTTTACAGTTCCGCCCAAGTTGTGGAAATGATCAAAAAGCTTTTTACCGATGGTTTCAAACTGGCGCTGACGGAGGTGATCAAAAAGTATTCCGGGGAGTATGTATTCGAAAAAGAAAAATTGCTCGAATTGAACATCGCCGTTTCGGACGAGGGCAAGCCCGCCTTGCAATTCCTGCGGACACGCATCGAATTCAGCAAGGAATTCGAGAAAAGCGTTCCCGTATACAAAGCCGTTTACCTGGATCTCGGAGCCAAATTCGAGTACGCGCGCAGTTGCGAGGAGATATCGAGCTGGTATGCGGTCGGTTATTTCCATTACCTTTATTACTGGCTCCAAAATATCACTCGGATGAAGCAGCCCAAAGTCGGAAAAGTGTCCTACACGGTTCGCCCCGACAATCTCTGCGGGCCGGAGCTGTGGGAGCAGTACGTCAAGGCCAACAAGCACCAACTCTGGCACCTTTTTGTGGCCATCGGTCAGGAGGCGTCTCATGTCACCGAGGAATTGAACGGCTCGCAGGCCAAATCCAAAGCTCAGGAACTCATAAAAGTTTGCAAGTTGGCTGCCGGGTCGGGCAACTACAAGCTGACGAGCCTGGGGGATGGGGTCATGCGTGTGCTGCCCGGTTTCCTGCCCGTGTACGGACAGGTGACCATGAGTTCGCTCAAAACTCTGAACAAGGTTCACGACCTCAGTGAATTTACCGACATCGACAACAAGTTCAAACAGGTGTATCCGGTATTCCTGGATTATCTCGATGCGGAATACCGAGCAACGAAAGAAAAGGAGAACCAGAAAAAAAAGGCACAGTTCAAAAGGGTCATTCCGGCTCCCAAGAGTGTCGAGCAGGAAGTGAGCGAGGTGTTCAAGCCTCGTGACGACAAACTGCTTTTGTCCACCGGCTGGGCTGCTCAGTTGAGCCGGGAAACCTATAAGCACATCAAGGCGTGCGGCAAATGTCTTGAAGAAGTAAAGGACTACGACGAAGCCCGCTACCGGTTGTCGGCTCCCGTGATTCCCGAAAAATACTGGGTTGACGACCCGGACGAGAAAAACTGTGGAGGCTGCAAAAAGTTCATCGCGCCAACCAGTTATCTTCTTTTTTCGGCGACCAACAAGCACCATTGTCGGATCTGCGGCGGTATCTTCTGCGGCAACTGCTGTCCCGAGCGGCGGGTACCCAAGCCCATCAGCTCTTCCAAAATTCGGACATGTGCGCACTGTATGCATCTGATCGACATGGGAAAAATCCCCGTTGCAGTCACAAAGCCCAAGGCAAAAGGGCCTCAGTTACCTGTTAAGTCGGGTTCCAAGCCGGTCGTCGCTCAAGAATCATCGAACCTGGTGAAGGGAATCGTCGGGAAGCACGATGCCAAGTTCGAGAAGTTTTCGGCCAAGGCACCATCGAACCCTGTCCAGAAAACATCGGGCTCTCTTCTGAAAGTCGGGTCAGGGGGGCAGGGGGCCGGCGGCTACACGGAGATCGGCGTTGCTGGAGACGGCAACTGCCTTTTTCGAGCCGTGGCCGTCGCAATGAACGGTTACCAGCAGGCGGCTCAGGAAGGGCACAGGGGATATCGCGAGAGGGCCGTTGACCA
>CAZRWT010000031.1:0-22526 GCA_964603955.1 uncultured Syntrophobacteraceae bacterium | reverse complement strand
CATTACTCGGCGTACCAGCCCCATTAGGACTGCAATGGCCGTTTGCGGCGGCAGGGCCGGGTGGGAGAGAGGCCTTTCTCCGCAAACGGCGCAAGTATGCGTTCCCACGCGGGAGCGTGGGAACGAGGAGGAAGTGGCGGCTGCTGCGGAATCAGGCTGGAGAGCTGGAAGAGTTCACTGGTGAAAACGAAGCAAGGGAGGGTCGTAAAGCTCGGGGGGCTCCAGTCCCAGCAACTGAAAGAGGGTCGCTGCCACGTTGGTCAGGCCGGGATTGCGGATTTCCGGGTTGATTTCAAACCTTTTTTCCTCTGAAGGATCATAAACGATGAACCAGACGGGGTTGAGCGTATGGGCCGTCTTGCCCTTGGGCTGTCCCTGTTCGTTGAGCTTTGGCCGGCCGGTTTTCTTGTCCATCTCGAACATCTCTTCGGCGTTTCCGTGATCTGCGGTGACGATGAGTATCCCCCCAGCCTTTGCTGTGGCCTTCATGATGCGTCCAATACACAGGTCCACCGTTTCCACGGCAATCCTGGCGGCCTGAAAAATACCCGTGTGTCCCACCATATCTCCGTTGGGAAAGTTCAGGCGGATGAAATCGAACCGTTTTGCCCCGATGGCTTCGATAACGCGATCAGTGATGTCTGCGGCCTTCATCCAGGGACGTTCTTCAAACGGGACGCGATCCGATTGAATCTCAACATATTCCTCGAAGTTTTCGTCGATGTATCCCGAACGATTGCCGTTCCAAAAATAAGTGACATGCCCGAATTTTTGGGTTTCGCTGATAGCCATCTGGCGGATGCCCGCGGCACAGAGAAATTCGCCGATAGTCTTCTCGATGGTGGGGGGCTCGACCAGGTAGCTTCGAGGGATGTGAGCTTCCGTATCATATTCCATCATTCCGGCGTAAGCGGCCCGAGGGTAAGGCGATCGATCGAACTTGTCGAAATCTTCATCCTCGAAAGCCCGACTGATTTCAATGGCCCGATCCCCACGAAAGTTGAAATAGATGACACCGTCACCATCCACGATGGGACCCACGGGGCCTTTTTTGTCGCCGATGACGAAAGGCGGCAGGTCCTGATCGATGACGCCGGGATTTTCCCTGCGATAGGTTTCAATGGCCTCGGCGGCTGATGGAAATTGCCTGCCTTCACCCGCCACATGCGTCTTCCAGCCGAGAGCCACCATGCTCCAGTCGGCCTCGTAGCGGTCCATGGTCACCTTCATACGGCCACCGCCGCTTGCAATGCGGTAATCCACCCCAGCATTCCGGTTCAAATCCGCAAGAAAAGTTTCAAAGGGCAGGACGTATTCGATGGCCGAGGTTTCCCCCACATCGCGTCCGTCCAGGAGGATATGAATGCGCGCCTTGGGGATTTTGTCTTCTTTGGCAAGATGATCGAGCATCAATTGGAGATGTCTGACATGGCTGTGTACATTGCCGTCGGACAGGAGCCCGATGAAGTGCATGGTGCCGTTGTGCTCCCGGCAAAATCGGGTCAGGTGTTTCCATCCCTTTCCGCTGTAGATGCGTCCGCTTTCCAGGGCTTCGTTCACCAGGCGTGCTCCCTGGGGGTAGAATCTGCCGGCACCCAGGGCGTTGTGCCCCACTTCCGAATTTCCCATGTCTTCGTCGCTGGGCAATCCCACGGCGGTGCCGTGTGCCTTGAGCAGGGTATTGGGGCAGCTTTGCAGAAGCCGGTCCAGGTGAGGGGTATAGGCTTCGTGGACGGCGTTGCCCGTGGTGGCTTCGCGATAGCCGACTCCATCCATGATGATCATGGTCACCGGCTTTGGTGTTGTCGATGGCTTTGGGGTTGTTGCTTGCATGTGATGTTCACCTCTGATTGTGATTGATCCGATGGTGCGGGGGGACGGTCAACGTCGCCTGGGGCGTTCTCCCAGGGTTACGGACAGCGTGGCGCGGTTTCCTTCCCAGCGTACCACGTCCAGGGTAATGCGAGTGCCGGGCCTGTGTCTTCGGATTTCTCGGAACACTGAGTCCGTGTCTTTCGATTCAATTCCGTTGATTTTGGTGATGATGTCTCCTCCGACATTGATAATCATGTTGCCCACCTGAGCTTTGGTACTCCCGCCCCTCAAACCCGCCTGCTCCGCAGGGCTGCTGCGCGCGACATCCATCACCATGACCCCCTGGGTCACGGGAAGCCGAAATGCTTGAGCTAAATAGGGGGTCAAGGTCAGGAAAGATGCTCCCAGCCAGGGCTGAGCATAATACCCTTTTTCGATGAGTTCTTGAATCACGGTTTTGGCCATGTCCACCGGAATGGCGAAACCGATACCCACGTTGGCTCCCGTTGGGCTGAAGATGGCCGTGTTGATACCGATCATTTTCCCACTGGAATCGATGAGCGGGCCGCCCGAGTTTCCCGGGTTGATGGAAGCATCGGTTTGGATGATTTCCAGTTCGGGGGAACCTCGGGTAAGGGTCATGGGGCGCACGGAGCTGATGACTCCGGTGGTGAGCGTCTGGCCCAGGCCGAAGGGGTTGCCGATGGCGATGGCCTTTTGGCCCACTTGAAGTTTTTCCGAAAACCCCATGGGAATGACCACCAGATTTCTTGGAGGCGCATCGATTTTGAGAACGGCGAGGTCCGTGTCACGGTCCGATCCAACAAGTCTTGCGCTGTATTTCTCCCCGCCGGCGAGAGTCACTTCCAGTTCGCGAGCGTCTCCGATGACGTGGTGGTTGGTGAGAATGTGACCTTGTTTGTCTATAATGGAGCCCGAACCCACCCCTTGCCTGGGCACCACGTTGAAAAAGAAATCCCGTTCATAAACAGTGCTCGTGATGTTCACCACTCCAGGGGCCAGTTGCTGGTAGATGTCGATGTTGTTCCGCTCGTCCTCGGTGAAAGCCTTTCCCTGCTGGAGTGCGGCAAGGAACAGCAATAGGGTGAAAATCGGGATGAGCAGCTTGTTTTGAGTTTTCTTGATCGCCATATGTTACCTCATCATCTTCAGATAAAAGACTTTTCTAAACAGGGCGTCCATGATAAGGCATCACCTTGAAGGATTTGAAACGCCGGGACGGATTTCTACATCCGGTACATCACAACTTTCTAAAAATACAGCATGCTTGATTCTTGTCAATGTGAGTCTGTGGTAGGCACGTTCAGCACTGAGTTTATGAAAGGGGGCACCCATGGGCCGGCTTGAAACCTTTTTCCGGTTGATTCGTTCCGAGGATTACGAGTTATTTGGAATCGATCCTCTAGATGTTCCCATGGGTACTTATGCATCGGAAGACCATCCGCGGTTTTTGCAGAGCCGGTTTGGAGGGAACGCCTATGGAATCGGTCTCGTGGAGCATCATACTCTAAATTCTGATGATTTGAAATTTCTAGAAGATTTCGATTTTCAAGACACGGGGAATATTGCGGAGAATGCCAAAAGGCTCAACGCTGTTTATCAAAAACTGGGCCTGCTCATTCGATTCAGCGGCAAGGGGAAGCAATACTTTCTAATCCCCAAAAACCTGGTCGCACATTCTCTCCAGGAGATAAAATCCAAGGCGGACGAAATAGAAGAACTCATTCTCCAGTACATTTTTGAAACACGCAACGAAAAGCTGGACGTGGGCCTGCTCACATCAACGCGCGATCTTCTCGTTCATGAACTGGCTGCTCGCCTGACCAGTCATCGCATCCTCACTTTCGAAACCACCGAGCAGTTGAGGTCCTGGCGCATTCCCCTGGATATCGTGGTCCTTCCCAAGGATCCCTACGAATACCTGCTTGAGCAGGCGATTTCAAAAACTATCCGGCGCCCCATGAACAGGGAGCGGCTTTTCAACCATGCCATGTATCTGGCAGGTAAAATCCATGACTTGCTCGATCCCGGTGGGATGTTTCTCGTGTTGGCCCATTGCGCCGCATCCCCCGGAGATGACGTGTGCCGGGTAAGGTTCCGATCGGAAATGGACCTCAAGCATTTCCTGCTTTTCACTCGTACTTTCAAGGCAAAGGGGAGATATCGGAGCGTTCCGTTTCAGGAAGGCATGGATATTTATATTTCAGACTTTTACCATTACGTGAACAGGCTCGAATTCTTCGACCCTGATCTCAAGGGGCTTCTTGCAAAGCATAAACTGGAAAACCTGTCCCTTGAAACCCTTTCCCTCGATAACCTGGACCGCCTTCCCCGCAAGAATCTGAAATTGCCCCAAAGGCTTATGAGCAATCCGGAAAAACAATGGGCACGGCTTTTCGATCCTTACTTCAAGACAAAAACCTTCAAGCGTAAATCCCCGGGACACCATCAGTACTGGCAGGAGCGCCTCGATATGGATCGGGAACTCCCCGACAACCTGTTTGTGTATGCGGGAGCCCCAAAGAAGCCGGGAGTCGACCGAGAAGAGTTGGAACAGGAAGTCAGGGCAACGGGCATGCAGGGGTGCTCCTTGCCCTTGGTTGCGGAATATCGTAATTCTTTTCGCTATGTGATGGATGTTCTTGATATTCTGGATCAGGTAAAAAACAAGGATTTTCCAGAACTCTCAGAGCACGAGCTGGCAAGGTTGGGCAATCCATTCAGGCGTCCCACCAATGGTTTCGAAGCCATCAACAATCTTTTGGATAGGAAAAAGAAAAAAAAGCTTCTTCGAATCAGGGAATACCTCAATCCGGACCAGATAGAAGGTTTTTTCACCCCCATAATAGAACATATTCCCAAACTGGCTTTACATGGAATCCCTCGTGGGTGGCTGCTGGAAATTATGCTGATCGTGGTGGGGCACACAACCATGAGTCGGATTGTTTTTGGCAAGCTTCCCATCAAGTCCCTCGAGCCCATTACCAATCGAGCTCGGGAGGAGAGGCCCCAGGAGATTCTCGATTTGCTGAGAGTTTGCCGCCTCATGAGCATGGCTGAAATTGCCGCATCCCTTGGAGAATCCTTCATGGGAGCACAGGCTCGCGAGCTCAACCGGCTCTACGAAGATGCTCTCAAAGTGGCGATGGACTCGAACCTTACCTGGGATGAACTTCAGGATCGGCATATCAGTGCTCTTGGGGGGGCCCAGAACAAAGCCGTTAGGGAAATGCTCAAGTTTTTCAACCTGTTCGAATTTCTCGATACCTGGCAAGAACACCTGACCAAAGGGGCCTTCGAGAAGGAAGTCATCTGTGATTATCAACCCGAAAGGCTGCTTTTGCTCCAGGATGCTCTGGACCTTGCCTTCATGGCCGAGGAATTCAAGCAGGAATTCATGGCCAATTATGTTTTTGGACAATCCTATTTTTTCCGCCAGTTTTTGCACACGGAATTTCATGGAACCGGCCACCTCTTTCCAAAATTGGGCACTCGAGCGGGATTTATTCTGCTATGGATTGCCGTCAATGCTTGTGAACGGCACGTCATCAATTTCAATCCCATGCTGGCGGGCGGCATACAGTCCGGGCGGCAGGATGCTCGCATTCAAAAAATCAGGGATCGGCTGCTGCTCATCCCCAAGGAGAATCTGCACCAGGGGTTTTTCCAAAGGATCAAAACGACCCTCAGGGCGGGAGATCCGGCTTTTATCTACGACAGCGGACTTCGCATCGTGCTCAACGACCATACGCATACCGTTGATATTTCCTTTGTTGATCTGGAAGAAAACATTAAGCAAATCGATTTGCTCCTCAACCACTTCGAGTCGCAGAATCTCAGAGGTATCAATCTGAAAAGCCTTCAAATGTTGGAGAGACTTTTTTCGGAAGTGGACAGTTTTCACCAATATCTTCAAAGTGAAGGATGCACTCTCCAGTGTGATTCCGGTGATAGGGGCTGGAACAGTTCGGCAGAGGACCGGAGAATCCTGGAAATCCAGGGGCGGCTCAGGTCCATTTTGCAGAACCAGGTTTTTTTACCCGAGGAAATTCATGACAAAGTGAAGATTCTGGCCATCCACTGTCCCGATATTCTGCGCTTTTTTCTACCGGAACTCCCGGTCCTGGGCAACCTGGTGGAAAACTGGCCCACCAGGCAAAAGAGGTCTCTGGGAAGCTATGTGATGCGCTGTCTGGAAAAATTTCAGGCGTTGGTCATCGGGGATCGCAATGCTTTTCAGAATCAGAGCGCTTTTTATCAACTGGCCAAGAAAGAGTTTGGTCCTCTTGCCGAACAGGGCATTGGTGCCACTCCGGAGCAGATAGAGTTTTTAGAGTACCTCGTGGAACGTATCCAGCAAAAGCCTTTTCTGTACCAGGCCATGACCCTGTCCATTTTATTTCAGGAGATAGGGAGGGTCAGGCGATATTGCGATAAACTGGTGGATGAAGAGGGAGTCCGCTTCATGCCGCACGGTGCGAGGGGAGCCGTCATTCTCGATAAGCTTAAAATCCTGAAAAGATATCGCCTGGACCCCAGGGTCGAGCGCCTGGTGCTCATGTTGGTGCGCCATCACAGCCTTGTCGGTCATGTGATCCAGGGCGAGGCCCCCTTGGGCAGTCTCAACACTTTGACGGCCAAGGGAGATGATCGCCTTGTGGACGTCTATGTGCTTCAAGCCATTTTGGGGGCCGCCTCCATACGGGAAGGCATGATGGTGTCCGACCTCCTGGATGAATTCATGGCTTACCGCTCCACCTGTTTTCAAGTCATGCAGAGCCATGAAAGCTGGGAAGCCTGGATACGCCGTTACTTTTGTGAGTGGGGCCTGTCCGTTCACGACGACCAACAGCTCATGTCTTTGGAAGAAGCCAGGGACATGGCCCATCATGAAAATTTTTTGAGTTACTCGCAAGAAACACTCGATGATGCCAATCTGTGGAAAGGGCTTCAGTGTGCGGCGTTTGAAAGGCTGCTGAAGTTGCTGGGCATCCAGTTTGTCAGCGCTGTGGATGTCCACTTATTTATGCTTAAAAGGCCGGTAAACTACATCTACCACAAGAAAAAGCTTAAAAGCGTCGGTTTTTCCAACTTTGATCGCGATCTCGCAAGGGCGGTTAAAGTCCATTCCCTCTTGTTTTCTCTTTCTCCATCCGTTCGGTTTTATCTCATTCACAGCTTTGATCACCTTGGAGCGGCCTTTCGCATCAGGGATTTTTCCCGGGTTGCCGGAGAGCTTCAGGAAGAAGAATGCATCAAGTTGCTTTTTCTATCCTTCCAGGTTTTTCACAACTATTTTGGGTTTTCCCAAAAAAATGGAGTTGTGAGTTTCGAAGAACTGGGGGAGGTTGTGGAGCGGCGGCGCGAAGTATTGCAAAATGTTCTGGCACACTTTTGCTTTCCTGAAAGATTTAGCAATGGGGGGCAGCCTTGCGTAAAGCCTGATGCAATGGAAGGGATCGGCTTCGAGGTGGAGCGCAAAGACCTTACTGTACTGGTGGGATACCGTGAGTTGGATGCTTTTGATCTGATGAAGCAAAGACTCACTCAAATTTGGAACCATGAAGAGATAGCCCGGGATTATCAGGCCCTGCTTGACGAACTACAGGAGCGTTTTCCCTATGATACCGGTAAGTTTGCGGAAGAGCTGAATCGCGTTTGCCGCAAGCAGAAAAAAAAGATTAGCGAAAACATTTTGAGAGTATTTCAAGAGGAACTGAGCGATGTCGGCGATTTTTCACAGTTCGCGGAGATTCGCCGTGAACTGGAGGTTCAAAACCTGGAGCAGTACCTTTCAGAACACCAGCAGTTTCTTTTGAAGGAATTGTTCGAGTTCCATCTCTCACGCATTCGAGACGACTATCTGACCCGCATTAACCAGGAAATCAATCGCATAGAGTCGAAAGAAGCCCTCACTGCATGTTGGGACCGTCTCAAGGGAGAGCTTTACCAGTACAGGTTTTACGTAGGAAAAGAATACGAATCCTTTATCGCCAGGTTCATGGACGATAGGATGAATGAGTTGTGATTTCGACATACGCTGTCTGTTTGATCAAAGCTCGTTGTGTTTGGTGCTCTTTTCAATGAAATGGCGAGACCAGCTAGGCTCCTTCGGTGAAGCGACGCTCATCTGCCGCTTCCACATTCACTCGATTCACCACCCCTGCCGGAGTCGTCCGATCCCCTCCCATCCGGACCACCACCGTGGTTTCCGGCCGCACTGCCGTCCCTTCCGCTGTTTCCCACATGCCCCTGCCCTGTTCGCCTCCCATGGATGTGTCGGTGCGTCCCCGACATCCTTGCTTCTTTCACGATGCTCTTCCATGGAAATATCGGTTTAAAAAAGGAACTCCAGGTTCAATGAAAGACTTGCCTGTCTGGACCAGACCTTGACCCCGTGATGAAATGTGAAGTCAATATCGAAAGGTTCGTTGAGCAATCGGTGAGAGCCGGTGGTGGACAGACACAGATAGTCGAATTCCAGGCCGAAGGTGATGTTTTTCCGTAGCCCGGCCTTGAGGGCCAGGAAGCCGTGCCATGCCTGGCCGCTGGTCTTTTCGATGGTGAACCGTCGGCCTTCCCTCAGCTGGTGAAAATCCGTGTTGTCTCCCTGCACATAGGCCCAATCCGCCTGGAAGAGGAGGTTGAGGCTGTGCAACGGGACATGTTTTGACAGGTCCAAATCGCCCTTCAGCCCGATGAAATACTGCCGGTAGGTCTGGGTGAATCGTATTCCGTCGCCCGGCAAGGGGAGGGGCGGCTCTTCCCATTCGTACTGAATCCCGTCGTGGGTGACCAGTCGGAAGTATTGCCAGCGGAACCCGATCACCGGTCGCAGGTCTATGGTAGGGGGGAGTCCCAGTCGATCTGAAACCTTCATATCCGCGTCGAGTCTGATCACGTAGCTGGGGTCGATGCGGCAGTAGGATTCGGAATATATGGTGCGAAGGTCGAGATTTTCTTCGTCTTCCCAGTCCGAATCGCTCATCTTTCCGTCGGCCTCGGAAGAAAGGTTTGTCAAGGCTTCCAGCCCAAGCGAAAATCTTTCTCGGCGGATTCTTCCCTCAAAACCGCCCCACCGGGAGTTCAAGGGAAATTCCAGTCGGCTTAGAGGGGTCTGATAGGGAGGGAAGGGGTTGCCGAATTCGTAGGAGGTATGGCTGTCGAAGAACTGCCTGATTTTTATTCCTGCGGACAGGTAGTGCGGCAGAGCGGATTTTTCGTCCTCGTTCGTTTCGCCAAAGGCGGTTCCAGCCCCGAGGACCAGGATCAAAACGAATCCGGCCACCGCCCATGATCGTTCGGGTTTGCATCGTGTATCCATTTTTTGCCGCATGACAGGGTTCCCTTTCTTCGTGACGGGATTTGGAATGGAAGCCGCTCAAATCGTCGGTTCACGCCATTTTGTGGACAAAACGAAGTTCATTGCAAAATCCGAACAGCTGTTCAGCACGGTTTTCCCACGCTCTCGGCGTTTCGGCAAGTCTTTACTCCGCGCCACATCGAGGTTTTCACAGGATTTTTATTTCAATGCCTTGATCTTCCTGATGTTTTCTGTTTTGCCCAGTAGGATCAGAATATCCGAATCCTTGATGACAAAGTCCGCCAACGGGACGATGACGGTGTTTTCCGGGGTCGATTCCTTAACCGCGATCACATGCACATTATATTTTGCTCGCAGGTTCAGGTCCTTGAGGCTTTTCCCGATAAATTCCCCGGGCGGGCCGACCTGGATGAGGTCGAAGTCTTCCGAAAGGGGTATGAAATCGATGACATTGGGCCGGGATAAAGAGCGGGATACGCGCAATGCCGTGTCTCGTTCCGGATGAATGATTTCCGTTGCGCCCATGCGCTTGAGAATTTTTTCGTGGTCTTCGTCCATGGCTTTGGCCAGGATTCGTTTGCATCCAATCTCCTGGAGATGGAGGCAGATCAGAATACTGGTACCGAGGCGTGTACCCGTGGCGATGATAACGGCGTCCATCTCTTCCAGGCCGAGCGGTTTCAGGGCGTTCATTTCCGTGGCGTCGAGCACCACCGCATCCGTGACATATTCAGCCATCGCCTGGATTCTTGCCTTGTTGATGTCCATGGCGATGACCTCATGGCCGTCCTCAAAGAGTGATTTGGCAGCATAAAAACCGAAGTTACCCAGCCCGATGACCGCAAATCGCTTCATAGATTCTCCGTTGCTTGAATGGACGATTACCCTATCATCACGTTTTCCTCGGCGTATTCCACACCTTTGGATATGCCGGAGCCCACGATGATGTAAGAGAAGGCGAGCACTCCCACCCGGCCTACAATCATCATAAAAATGATCCAACTCTTGCCCCAGGTGTCGAGTTCGGAGGTGGCGCCGATGGACAGCCCCACCGTTCCAAATGCCGAAATGACTTCAAAGAGGTAAGTCAGAAAAACCCCCTTGGGGTAGCTCACGTTATGGCCGTTTGCCGAATCTCCCAGCAAGAGCATGAACAGGACCGTGCCGATGATGGCGATGGAAACCAGGATCAGCGAGACACTTCGGGTTACGGTTTCGGCGGGGATGGTTTTTTTGAAAAGGTTGACCCGATGTCTTCCCCTGATTCGACCGGCGGTAAAGGCCGCCAAAAGGGCCAGGGTGGTGGTCTTTACCCCTCCGCCGCAGGAACCGGGTGATGCCCCGAAAAACATCAGAAATAAAAAGACTGCCAGGGTGGCATCCTTCAGCGAAGCGATGTCCACCGTATTGAAACCCGCGGTACGACATGTGATGGATTGAAACAGAGACGTCGGCATCCAGTGCGCCATGGACCCTGACGCAGTGAGTGATTCTCGTTCCAGAAACGCAAACATGGCCGCACCCGCGATAATCAAAATCACCGTTGTCAGCATGACGGTCTTGGTCTGCACGGTCAGGCGCCGTCGCTTTTTTCTTCCATCCTTCAGCCAGGACCAGCAATCATAGAGCACCGGAAACCCGATGCCGCCGATGACGATCAATATGCACACCACGGCATTGAGGAGCAAGTCGTCGCTGTATCGCACCATGCTGTCGGAAAACAGGGCGAAGCCGGCATTACAGAACGCGGATACCGAATGAAAGACCGCAGTGTAAAGGGCGCTGCCGAAAGGCAGTTCCCGGCTCCAGTGGACGGTCAGCAGAACCGCACCCACGGCTTCCGCGACAAAGGTGAACAGGAAGACGCTTTTGACAAGCCCGAAGATGTCTTCTCGGGGAGTGTGGCTAAACTGGTCTTGTATGGCCATGCGTTGCCGAAAAGAGATCATATGCCCGATCCATCGAAACAACCCCACGGAAATGGTCATGACGCCGAGTCCGCCGATCTGGATCAAAAAAAGAATGATACATTGGCCGAAAATGCTGAAATGACTTCCCGTGTCCAGCACCACCAGGCCGGTGACGCAAACCGCTGAAGTGGCCGTGAACAAAGCATCCATCCAGGCAATATATCCGGATTGACTGGCTGCGGGAAGTTTCAGCAATAAGGCGCCGACAGCGATGGCCGCAAGAAACCCCGCCGCCACCAGGGTTGCCGGGTGTATTTTGACGATGTAACGGCGAAGATTCATGCTGATGTTCCCGTTGAGGCGTGAGATTCCTTGAACAATTTGCCGAGGAACGCGGAGCCGCAGAATGGCAATCAGCCAGGTGCGAAACGAGGCCCGAAGTCCTCGATGATTGCTCGGATCAGTTCGCTGTGCATGCCCGGACTGAGACTGATTTTTTTGTCCGGTGCAATCTGTACGGGAATGCGGTTTTGCTCGCGCTCCCTTGCGTATTTGGCCACCAGTGTTTCGCGTTGGGCCAGGTAATTCATCAGCCGCTCGCTCCATGCCTTCGAGCCGAAAGCGCGCAGCAGTTCGAGCGTTGCCGGCCCGATTTGATAGACCGCCTTGGGGCTGTTCACCGGGCGATCCGGTTTGTCCGGGTTATAGACGGCAATTCCGGCATCCACGAACTGGTGCATTGTCTGGCGGCGTACCGTTTCGCGCGTATTGGGCGCGTATTCTTTTTTGTAGTGCTTTCGAATCCAGTCCATGATTGGAGTGATGCCCATGAGCGGGTTTTCCGCCTTTGCCCATTGCTTTTGAGGCGTGAGGTTCAAAAGGGCGAGCAAGCACAAGGCGGAGCGGTCGTTTTGTTGCGCAAGGGGCAGGCCGAGCGAGACGAGAACCTGGTGTGTTTCGGTGATACGCTTTTGAATTTTGTCCGTCATGTGAGCAGTTCTTCCAGTTTTTTGTCGATCATGGCCTGGGTGAGTCCCGTGTGGTGCATGGCCCACTCGCCCAGAGCGATCAGGGTTTCCCGGCTCGGATACTTCATGACCCTGAGATCGGTGGCATTGACCTGAGTGTGTCCGTTGAAGCGTCGAAAATTCTCATCGACGGCGGTTCCGTTGAGAAAAACGGCCAATCCCCGAGCGAGAGATTCCGGCAGTCCCTGCTTGCCCGTGTGGAATACATTCAGGTGGTTTTCGAAACCCAACATTTCCGCATCCCCGAAATCTTCCGGATGCACCACTCCGGCCACGATCCGCCGCCTTTCCTCCTTGGATGAAAAACGGCGCACGACGCAGTAGTGCCCCGTCGGGTAGAGCCACTTCCGAGTTTCCTCATTGTAGCCGATGGCATTGGGCTTCCCGGCATCCGCCTTGGGCCACCGGACACGTTGATCGTTGAAGTGGCAGGGATAGAGCAGCGGAACGGTATCGGGAGCGGGTGTGGCTCGCAAATGGTTTTTCAAACGAA
Organism: uncultured Syntrophobacteraceae bacterium; assembly: GCA_964603955.1. Classification (GTDB taxonomy): domain Bacteria; phylum Desulfobacterota; class Syntrophobacteria; order Syntrophobacterales; family Syntrophobacteraceae; genus SLCH01. Next base: position 9,935 of record CAZRWT010000031.1, on the reverse strand, counting down.
AATCCACCACCGGGCCGGTCGATACCATGACATGGATATCCGCCAACGAGTGCCGAACCGCCCGGGATTGTCCGATGCTGTTGATTTCCGTCGAAGTCGGCACATGGATGAAACGTTCGGGATCATCGGGTCGCACAATGTGATCGAAAGGGTGCCTGTGGGTGACGAGATCGAAAAAGGTGTCATCGGTGGAAGTGGAAACGGTCACATCACCCTGGCGGCCGCCGCGTTCCAGCATGATGATCAGGTTTTCTTGCAGCACGCCGTCATCCTTGAATGCTTTTGTGCGTGAGTGGAACAGGTGTAAGTGGAGAACGGCCGCATGTTCCAGCACGAGTTCCCGGAACGGGCGGTAGTATGGTCCGTTGCAGAAGCTTCGCGGCAGGATCGCCACAAGTTGACCGTGGTCGTCGAGCAGCAGCAGGGACAGGGCCGTGAACGCCGAATACAGGTTCACCGTCTCGATACCGGCTCGACTCAGCGCCGCCCTGTGCGTGGAATTGCTCCGTATCTTTTTGTACGGCGGGTTCAGGATTGCATGGGTGTACTTGGGGAGCGCTTTTGCAAACAGGTTTCCGTGAAGGGAGGCGGCGGCCGTGGTTACGAAATCTCCTCCATGAACATTGGAAACAACGTTCGGGTGCCGCTTGTACTCGTCGAGGGTTCGGGTCAAATCAGGGTGAAGGGATTCATCCATTTCGAAAGCGTCCACTTGGATACGGGAGAAATGAAAGCCTCCTGAAGCCCACCTTTCCAGGAAGGCGGCAGAGAGGGAACCGATCCCCGCGCCGGGATCGAGCAGGCGACAGACGTTTCGAGGTTCCCGTCCGAACAAGCCGACCATGAACCGGGCTGTTCTTTCCGGCGTGAGGAATTGTCCCAACCGCGATTTGCGCCGTGCGTCCGTGGTTTTCGATACCCTCAGTCTCGATTGTTCAATTGCCGACAGCAATGATGTGTCTCCCTGGTTGGGATTTTATGCCTACCACAACCGACACCAGACGGATTGCCGCGCGATTTTGTGAGTCATCATGTTCTGCTCCTTCATGTTGATATCCTTGCCCTTCTCCTGATCTTCGGGATTGCCTCGCTCATTCGTGTAAGGAGCAGTCCTGAAAGGGCCGGGGCAATACCGGGCAACGCCGTTGCCATGCCCTTGTAGGTGGGATTCTGAAAAGTGATCGACGGAATCCAGTAGGTGAAAGACAGGTAAGCCACAAGGGCCAAAATGACGTTTACCCACCATGGAAGCATGCTCAAATCATCCAGAAATGTTCTGCCCCTTCGTGCCACCATCTCCTCCTTTCTGCTTTGCGTATGATTCGATCCTCAAGTTTCTAATGCACATGTAGTCGCCCCGGGTCGAGCTTGTCGAGGACATTTCATCCAGCATCGCTATCGAGTTGGAACTTCCGTGGTATTCTTTTATTTTCGAGCCTTCAGTTTTCCCTGGCTGCCGGCCGCATGGATGACATTGCGGTTGGCGGTGAAAACCTGAATACCGGGAACTGTGGAAAAATCGCCATCGTCTGTGATGACCTGTAGCACGCCGTGGCTTCTCATGGACTCGAGAATGAACAGATCATAGCCATCGACTTTTTCGGTTTGCAGGCGCTTCAGCGCGGTGGTTGCCGTAGGTGCATCGATGGTGATGGGCAGAGGCTTGCCAAGAGTCGCGACAAGTCCGCATGCGGCATTAACTTCCGCAACAACCCGCGCCCTTTCGAGCGGTAGATTATGCCGATACACCTTGGTGCCGATCCGGCCATTGGCGGCTTCGTAGATTTCCAGTTCGGTCTTCTCGATAAGGTGTGTCAGTTCTGCCAGACTCAAGCCCGACTGAAAAATTCGGGCACCAGCTCCAAGAGCGGCGTTGGTGTAGCTGGGGTAATGAGATGTCTGGTAAGGAGCGGGAGGTCGTGCGCTCTGGCTTGCCCTTGAGTAGGCCAGCCAGTACCAGACATTGGTATCCACCAGAAATGCATCTTCCGCACTGGGAGAGTCGGCTGTGATATCAATCACCTCGGCCTGCACGGTGTAGTGAATTGCCATCAGACCAGCTCCCCGGCTTGCTGTTCCAGAATATCATCGACAATTTTACGGTAATCCTTGTCGCCGTGATATTGGGCGGCATTCTCGATGACTCGCTCGACCACCATGCTGCCGATTTCATTGAGATGTTCAATCTGCAACAGGCGGCGCAGATCGGTTTCGGCGATGTCTTTCAGCAATTGGCCGATAGCAAAGTTGAAAAAGGGTGAAGCGAACTGAGTCACCCCCTCGAAGTCAAGGGTGACGGTTTTGCCGTTTCGCAACTCGCCGTAGATGAAGTCATAAATCCTTTGCCCGTCCTCTTTGATGATGCAACGTGGGCCGATCTGATCCTTGATGGATATTTTCATGTTTTTCTCCAGTTCGCAGCTAGTGGGGTTCGTCATGGAACCGGTACAGCTTTTCGTCACAGTGCAGGGTGATATGTACCACCGTGCCATTGAACGAAATGTCTCGGTTCTCGTATCGTTCACCATCCTTATCGACGATGGCGTAGCCGTTGTTACTGTAAATTTCCAGTTTGCCATGATTGATCCGGATGAAATCCTTGAGCAGATCGAGGCCCAATCCCCTGGCAACGCCTTCGCATGTGCTGTTCCCGCGCTGAAAAGCCCAGTGCAAGCATGCTTTGGCAGGCAGGTCCCGTGCTCTTGGATCATTGCTGACAAAATTTCGAATCTTGGCTGGTATGCCCACTCCAAAATCGATTACGGATAGAAGCAATTCTTTCATTTTACGAAAATACTGTCCGCACGAGAATACGCCCATTTCGGAACCGCTATGTTCAAATGCGTTATTGTAAATTTCCCACATGCGACCTGCAATCGCATCACGGAGCGACTCACTTACGTGTGTTTGTCCCCACCCTTTTCCAATCCAGTGGTAAGTCAGGTAATCCATGATTCCGTCCATATCGAGGAAGCTATCTTCCCGATAGGGAATCGATGTGCCGTTCCAGGGTGCGGAGGCATCGCCAAAGGCAGAGGCAAAACCATTTTGACGGATGGTGGTTCTGACCCATGGATCATGCAGAGTACTCCAGTCAAAGACCGCTGATCTGCTTCGAGAGTGAATCAATCGAGCCAACCCGCCGAGAAAAGCGATGGCATTGGGCCGTAGAAAGCGACACCTGGAAAAATCGAAGCGAATGTCCTCAGAGGAATCATTTGCCTCGTTCCATATCTCGAACAGCCGGGCAAAATCGGGTGGGCTGTCGTTCAAGGTTGGAATCTGAATGAGTTTCCGCATCATACTCATTCGCCTGCATCCCATACGCTTCTGATTTCAGCAAATTCATCAGTTGCCCGGCATATCGACTGCCATTTTCCGACCGCTTGCGGCTGGTTTAAGCCACTGACTTCGTAATGAGTGTAAAGCGTTGCAGCCAGAAGTGCCGTTGTTTTACGAATCTCCAATTTCTCGTCAAATCCGATGCCCGTATCACCATGCTCGTATGCCGTTTCGCCGGCCAACATATCAAGGCATTTCAACACAACGGTCTCGAAGTTTTCTGTAAAATGGGTGGGGATGTTCTTGATCAGGCGAATGACAATCCATAGTGCCTGGACCAGGGAAGGCTTGCGCCGCCAGGTGAGGAATTGGCCGAGTATCGAAAGTGCCGAGTTCAGTTCTGAATCGGTCACGCCGGAATTCGACTTCAATATGATTGTGGCAACTCCCTTTAGGCCGTCGGTTTCCTGTTCACTCTGGTTTGAAATCAGTGTGTCGTTAATCCGGACATAAAAATTGTCTTTTCGGTCGGGAAAGAGATGGAGGCATGCTGCCTCGGCCTGTAAAACCGGTAGGCCATGCTCTTGCATTTCTCTCAGAAGACGGTCTAGTGACGATTTCGCATCACCTGGAGATGCCTCACATAATTTCGGTCCGACAACTTCCGCGATGACCTCGATGATTCGGGAAAATCTTGCCACGAATTCCTCGCCGGAAGACCAAACGGGAGATTCTTGGTCTTTGTTCTTCAAGCGCTTTTTGTCGGTATCCCACCATTCCACCAGGCGATTCAAAATCTCAACGGCATCATCCGAAGTCCAGATTTCATTCCTGACGGCATTCGCACCGAGAATCTCATTGATGATGGGGATTTTGCCGCCCGTGAGGGCGACTCCTTTATCGTCCGACTGAATTGGAAAGCATGCCTCAGTGACGTATTTTTTAAAAAGTACGACGGGATCAATCTCTTTGGGGTGTGGAAGGGTCAGGAAGGCGAACTTGTAGAAATCCGTATCGAACGGAAGTTCGAATTTGTCATATCTTTTGGGCCAAAGCACTTCTCCGAGTTCTTCCGCCTGGTTTTCATCAAGCAGTTTCAACCTGTGAAGGGTGACCAGTGAGAATATTGCCCATCGCCTTTGATCGGGATTACCGGTCGCGGCCTGTTGGTACAGTTTGCTCACCAGTACCTGATCGAGCTTCGGCGCTTCCCCTTTTCCGACGGGCTTCTCGTCGATTCCAAGGAAGAAGAATGGGTTTGGAAAATCATCTTTCACTACCGGGCTCATGTTTTCAGGATATTGGATTTGCAGAAGCTCCGGAACCAGTTGATATTGTTCAGCTGGGGACATCGAATCCAGAAGCCGCCTGAATAGATTGCGAATACTCCCATACTTCACCTTGTATGGCGATGCATAAATTCGGGCAATGAAGTCAAGAATGCGCTGTTTCGGTTCACTCGAACATTTGCAGCAAAGTCGAGAAATCACCTCTGGAAGGAGTTTCGCCAGGCGGATGCCGAGGGTGTCACCGGAAAAACCATCACCACAGTGGATATCCTCTCGACCGTTTTCAAGAACATCGAGATATTGGCGAACCAAACGGTTTGCTTCTTTGATGGAAAATTTATAAATGGGTTCGCGGCTGAACAAGCTGTCAACAGCTTTTGTTTCACCAAGCCTGGCCAGTGTAGCGGTCGCCCAGTAAAGAGAATATTGTGCAACGCGTGGCAGGCTGGCCGCTGCGGCTTTTTTGTCAAGACTGTAAATTCCTATTCGGAAGGGAAGCCCCGCTTCTTCGCAGAAGCGCAGAAAAGCATATGCATTGAGTCCGTCTTGATCGGTATATTCCAGATGGCGTGTCCGGGTTATGCGGCCAACGTCGAATTCCCGTTTTTCGGAGATGCTTTTCCCCGCTGCGAAGGGTTTGTCCAGTGCCAGTTCAAACAGCTTCAATTCGTTCCAGGGCTCGCATTTGAAGGCTTTCAACTCGTTCAAGCGCTCGCTAAGTTGTTTACGAACCGGATCCCACTGCTTATTACGGATATCAGAAAGTCTCCAATCCCACTCCAACTTTCTTTTTCCGTTGCAATTTGTGGTAAGATCTTCCCAATCATCCACAAAGTTGCTTGGTTTTTCCGATTCCTTGACGTACTTGCTTCGAATATTTAATTCTTCATAGAATTTATTTCTTTTTTCAAATTTCCATTCAGCTTCGAGGTTTGCTTTTATTGCTTGCCTCTCTTCAACTGATGCCGAATTCTTGTTGTCCCATCGACTCGCATTCCCGACATACATCAATAGAACCATTGTATAAGATTCTTTTGAAACATGAGAGTAATCAAGAGGATAACTACTATTTATGCCTTGTGTGCGAATTTTGTATAAAGATTCGTGTATTTGTGCTTTGGTCTCATCAGCTTGACCGATTTCAGCCAGGATCGCAGCACGCTTCGCCATCCAGTAGGGTTGTGAATGACCGGGGCGCCAGCTTTCAAGGCGCTTTCTCACCTCCGGCAAATCCAGTGCGAAGAGGCTGAAGAGCACGGCCTCATAATGCAGGAACTCCAGTTGATCGGCAGAGATATCCTCCGATAAATCCAGCAAATGGTTGTACATTTTCTCCCATTTATCGAGAAATCCGTCCTCGCGGTAAAAACGCAACTGAGCGAGGGCGATGGCTAACCACGCCTCCCGAATATCCTTCCACCTCAAGTTGTGATCGTGACATTGCCCGTTGTCGAGGCTGAATTTACATTTTGGAAAAGGGCTTGACCCGGAAAACGGCCAATACTTTTCAAGAAGCTTCTCGTGAAGTTCTGCGAGATGTGGGAATATCGGCAGGAGGCATCGTTCAAGTCTCCAATTCAATTCGAAAGCATATTGGATGTCCAGCTCCGGAGCGTTTTCCAGCTCCGGATGATGATTGATCCACGCTTTGGTATTGATCCACAAGGTATTGCGATTACTTTCCGGCAGGATCAGCCAACCGGGATAACATTGGCGCTGCTTCCCCCATTCCATTACTACATCCTGAATTTGCTTGAGTGGATCTCCGTTCGGACTTGGATTCATCAATTGAGAGGTAAACGGCCAATCCAAGATATCAGGTTTCTTTAGTCGCATATAATCAAAAAACTTACGCAATGCCTTCTTGTGATCTTGCTTACCGATTTCCGGGCATTGGGACATGTCAACGACAATGATTCCACGTTGTGCCAAAAGTTGCAGCCTGGCTTCAGAAAAGTCAAAAGCCCCGACAAGATAGATCTTCTGTGTTTTGTCCGGGCCAAGATTGTCGCGAATCCAGCCCGTCCATTGGAGAAAATTGGGATCGTTTCCGGAAAACCCGATCAAGCAAAAAGTGTTTTCCAGAAAGGACTGTTGGACGGTATTTACGAATGGCGCATACTCATAAGGGTAGCGCCTGTAGTCTTCTTCAGTAATGATAAATGGCCGTTCAGATGGAAAACTACCGTGTAATTTTACAATCCTCGGCTTTGTGGCATAGGGGATGTCTTCCTTGTTGACGACTGGTTCGTATCTGCGTGTCACCACCTTTGCGCTAGCACGCTCAAGCAGGGTGTCGTAATTCGTGGTGAACACATCCGACCATGGAAATTCGAGAAGGCGGACATGAAGATCCGACGGTTCAATGGTTAGATCCGGAATGTTGGATCGTAACAGATTTTCCAGCGCAGGCCGACCGATGGATGCTTGAACTTCTTCGGCTAATTTCAAAATATCCAGGTATTTTTGCCGACCGGATTCAGGTTTCTGTCCGTAAGCTGCTTCGTAAAAAAGGTCGCCCAGTTGTGACCAGTCCGGAAATTTTTCTTCTGCATTCTTGCTGAATCCGGCACCGACCATGACGGCGGCACGCCCATTCCAGATGCCGTTGGCGATTTCATTCAGATATGGACGGATGCAATCCGGCACATCAATTTCTCTTTGCCTGCTCATAGTTCCTCCCGGAAATCTCCGGCGACAAGGGCGATGTTAAACACCATGATTTTCCCTTCTGAGATGACGATGGTCGAGTTGAGGAAGATGGCTCGTAAATCTCCGCAAAGAATTGTCGTCGGCCAGCCTCTATCGGATTCCATATCTGGTTGCTTTCCCTAGATAGCCCTCCATGGCTTTGTCTCATTCTCATACACATCCTTCGTGCCACGCGGAAAATTTTTGGAATTCCTTACGGTAGGTATCCCCGTTTACCCTCCACGCCATTCACACAAGCATTCCATTCCTGAACAGAATAGCAAATTCCGCCTTCCCGTGGAAACCAATAGTCACAACTGATCGGATCGAGAGAGACGAAATCCCCGGTCCCGAGCGAAAACCCCATCGCCACATTTGCTTGTTCGCTCCCGACGCATTAGATTCATGGCTTACACGTTGACGGCAGTGAGCAGCGGTGTGGGCGGCGGTTGTGAGCAGTGGTGGATGATAGTGGGCAACGGTAGGCGGTGATCAATGGTGGTGGCAGCGATGGATGGCGGTGACGTGGCGGTGGGCAATGGACGGAAGCCATGAATGACGGTGCGGCGGTCGCTTCCCCGCTCCGGAACGGCTCTCCGGAACGGCACCTTCGGCCATGCATTTTTCTTTGGAAACGCAATGTGCAACGTTCTTGTTCCCAAGCTCCAGCTTGGGAACACACTTGCATTGGAAGCTCCAGCTTCCCGTCTCAGAGCTTTTTGTGGCCGGCTGGAAGCCGGAGCTTCCACAATCAAGGCGTTCCCAAGCTGGAGCTTGGGAACGAGAAGAAACAAAAGTTGCACATGGCGTTCGGAACACATTTTAACGCACTTTTCAGGAGACTCCCGGCTTGGATCGAGACAATCACATTCGGCTTCGTGGCGTGACGCAGCACAATCTCAAGAACGTGAACCTGGACATTCCCCTCAACCGGCTCATTGCCGTCAGCGGCGTGAGCGGATCGGGCAAGACGAGCCTGGCCCTGCACACCCTGTACGCGGAGGGGCAGCGGCGTTACGTGGAAACCTTTTCCCCCTATGCCCGCCAGTTCCTCGAACGCATGGACCCGCCTCGGGCCGAATGCATCGAGGGCATCCCTCCCGGCATCGCCATCGAATCGGGGACTTCCGTGCGCACTTCCCGTTCCACCGTGGGCACCATCACGGAAATCAACGATTTTTTGAAGCTCCTGTTCGCTCGATTGGCCGTGCCCCACTGTCCCCGGTGCGGAAAGCCCGTGCGCGAGGACACGCCTCAAAGTGTGTTCCGGAACCTCGAAGAAAACCTGGCCCACGGAAGTCGGGTGCTCGTGACCTTTCCCCATGTTCCCCAGGGCGAAGATTCCTGGGCGCGCCGGCTCATGGCTCTCGGGTTCCTGCGCATTTTTCACGACGGCAGAGCCTTGGACCTGGAAGATGCGGACCCGGACCTGTTGCGCTCGTTGCAGAACCGGGAAGTCCTGGTGGTGGTGGACCGCATTTCCTGGGGACGGGCTTCGGCCCGCCGAGTGACAGATTCCGTGCAGACGGCTTTTTCCATGGGGAAGGGGCGCATGGCCGTGGTGGTGCTCCCCGGACAAATCCTGCCCTTCAGCGCCGACCTGTCCTGCGCGGCCTGCTCGGATTCCGCCCCCCTGCCGGGTCCCACGCCCAATCTTTTTTCTTTCAACAGCCCCCTGGGAGCCTGCCCCCAATGCCGGGGATTCGGGAGGGTCATCGGCGTGGACATGGACCTGGTCATTCCCGATCGCCGCCTTTCCCTCGAAGAAGGAGCCATCAGGCCCTGGACTCCCGACCGTTCCGAATACGAAGACCTCCTGGCTTTTTGCCGCCGGGAGGGCATTCCATCGGACGTGCCCTTCGAAGCCCTTTCCACGGAACAGCAGGAAAAAGTCATCCAGGGGAACAAAACCTTTTACGGAGTCCGGGGATTTTTCAATTGGGTCGAAAGCAAGAGCTACAAAATGCACGTGCGCGTTTTTCTCTCCCGCTATCGTTCCTACACCCCGTGCGCGGCGTGCGGCGGAACCCGCTATCAGCCTTCGACGCTCCTGTATCGGCTCCAAGGGGCGACCCTGGCGGAACTGTCTTCCTGGTCCGTGGAACGTTGCCTGCGGTTTTTTTCCTCCCCACGGCCGGCCCTCGATCAGGACGGAGCGGCGGCTCTGCTGGTGTCGGAAATCACCCGCCGCCTGGACTTCCTGTGCTCGGTGGGGCTCGAATACCTGACCCTGGACCGCCAGTCCCGGACCCTATCGGGGGGCGAAGTGCAGCGCGTTCACCTCACCAAGGCCCTCGGATCGGCCCTGGTGAACGTGCTCTACGTCCTGGACGAACCCAGCGTGGGACTCCACCCCGGAGACCAGCAGCGCCTCATGGACCAGCTCCACAAGCTGGTCGAACTGGGCAACACCGTGGTGGTGGTCGAACACGATCCGGACATGATCCGCTTTTCCCAGGAGGTGATCGACATGGGACCCGGCGGGGGGGATGCCGGGGGGCAGGTGGTGTTTCAGGGCACTCCCGACGAGCTTTCCCGTTGCGAATCGAGCCTCACGGGGGGCTACCTTTCGGGAAGGCTGTCCGTGTCCCTGCCCGAAAAGCGCCGGGAACCCGTTCCGGACCGGGTGTTGCGCCTGCGGGGCGCTCGCGAGAACAATCTCGATAACCTGGA
>CAZRWT010000030.1:0-39029 GCA_964603955.1 uncultured Syntrophobacteraceae bacterium | reverse complement strand
AAGTCAGCTCCAATATCTACATATGAGTAGATTTGGGTAGGTCTGGCAGAACGGCTAAAGCCCCCGGCCTCGTACCCACGGTCTCCTGCGTGGCATCATGCATATCGGAATCGCCGGATGCGACCATCGCCTCATCCGGCCTGCTCTCCATCTTTTCAATTTCCCGGCTCACGCTTTCAAGATGCGCGCATCCACCACCACGATCCCTTCGGGATAGGCGAAAACGGGGTTGAGGTCGATTTCCACGATTTCAGGATGGTCCTCGGCGATTTGAGCCAGTTTGAGAAGAGCGTCCACCAGGGCATCTTCATCCACTTTGTGCTGACCTCGGTAGCCTTTGAGCAATGAAGCCGCCTTGATGTCTTGCATCATTTCCAGGGCGTCCTGACGGTCGATAGGCAGAAGGCGCAGAGAGACGTCGCGGAACAATTCCACCGTTATGCCTCCGAGACCGAACAGGACCATTGGGCCGAACTGAGGATCACGGTTCATGCCCAGGATCAATTCGAGTCCCGGGCAGGCCATGGCGCTCACCACCACGCCGTCCAGTGTTGCGTGGGGAGTCTTTGCCTGGATTTGGGCCAGCATTTGATCATAGGTGGCCCTCACGTCCTGAGCGGACTGCAGGTTGAGCTTTACCCCGCCGACGTCGGATTTATGAAGGATGTCGGGAGAATCGATTTTGACGGCCACGGGCAGCCCCAGTTGATGGGCCACGTGAGCGGCCTTGCCCGGACTGTCGGCGGTGCGACTCATGATGCAGTCGAAGCCTTTGTCCTGGAGAAACTCGAAGCACCGGGAAAGGCTCATCTGGGATTTTCCCTCGGATGTCGGAAAGGTATGGGGGGCCTTGGCCGCCTTCATGTCCTTGGGGATCAGCTGGGATAGAGCGCGGATTCCCCGCTCGGGGGTGGGAAAGACGGGGATTCCCATATGGTGCATTTTGATTTTTTCGGAACGCTCCACGTCCGCTCCGCCGAGGAAAATGACGAGTTCGTTTTTATGGGGTGTCACCACCTTGGAAGCATCCAAAACGGGGTCCCCAAAAATAACGCCCAGGGTATCGTAGTGGGGACGCGCCCTTTCGATGACTTCCTGAAACATTTTTGCATTGGCATCTCCCGTGAGATCGAGAGGGTTGGAGCGGATGGCGTGGGGAGGGATGACACCTTCCAGTTGATCGGCCAGCTCCTGGGGGAGGGGCGTGACATCAAGCCCTTCCTGCTCCGCCGCGTCCGTTGCCAGGATGGCGGCACCTCCCGAAGTGGTGATGAACAAAATGCGGTTGCCGTCGGGAGGGTTCAAATAAGCCAGTCCCTTGGCAAAATCGTAGAACTCTTCGATGGTTTCCGCCCGGCAGATTTCGTTACGGTTAAAAATGGAGGAATAAATGGCGTCGGCACCTGCCAGGGATTTGGTGTGGGATTCGGCGGCGACCCGGCCACCCGGAGTTCTACCCGATTTGAGCATCACCACGGGTTTGGTCAGCCGGCCCAGTATCTTCTGGAAGCGGATCGCGTCTTTGGTTCCTTCCAGGTAAACGGCGATGACGTCCGTGTTGGGGTCATCCTCAAAATATTCCATCAGGTCCAGCTCGCACACATCGGCCCGGTTGCCGAGGCTCACGAAGCTGGAAACCCCGAGTTCTTCCACGGAAAACCAGTCCATCATGGCCGCGCCCACGGTACCGCTCTGGCTTATGACGGCTACCCGTCCCTTCTGGGTAAGTAAAGGCCAGGAAGCACACAGTGGATGGTAGGGGTTGTTCACACCCTGGCAGTTGGGACCCACAATGCGCACTCCATATTCTTCGGCGATTTTCACAACTTCTTGCTGCAGAGCCGCCCCATCGTCACCGGCTTCGCTGAAGCCTCCCGTGATGATGATGGCCCCATTCACATGCTTTTCACCGCACTCCTTGATGGCCTGCGGCACGAAGCGGGCGGGTATGATCACCACGGCAAGGTCCACTGCATCGGGGATATCCTTGACATTTTTGAAGCAGGTCAGCCCAAGAATACGCTCGCTCTTGGGATTGATGGGATATATGGGGCCAGGAAAGCCTCCTTGGGCCAGATTTTTAAGAATTTCGTGACCCAGCTTTTCCGGGCTTTCTGATGCGCCGATGACGGCGATGCTCTGGGGATTGAAAAAACAGCGAAGATCGCTTGTGGACATGATAGCCTCCCTTCTGGTGGTTGTGTCCCCTGGGTGTGGGGGAAGGATTGCTTTTTCCGTTCCCCCGCGCATTTTTTCCCCTGCTCCCGGCTTTTTTGCCTCGACGGCCGGGGCACATAAGCCCCGAGCCCAATGTCGATCAGGGGTTGCCAGGTTTATTTCGGGGTTTTTTGAGCCACTCTTGCATTGAATTTTTCCGCGTTGACAATGAAGCGTTCATGGGTGGCTTCACCGATTTTTTCCACCTCGTCGAAAGCTTCGAGCTTGAAGGAAAGCTTGCGGCCTTCCACAGCCGTGACTTCTGTTTTGACGGTGACGTCCATTCCCAGTGGGGTGGCCGCGGTATGCTTGATGTCCATGGAGATGCCCACCGATTGCTCACCCGGTTGCAGGTGAGCGGCTATCAACTCTGCGGAAGCCCGTTCCATGAGGCCTCCCAGCTGTGGTGTTGCAAAAACGTTGGGAAGGTTGGGATAGAAGAGCTGTGCCGAGTGTTCGGGACCTGTCTTGATCTTCACCTCGTGCGTCATGCCTGCTTTAAAGGGTGTGCTCATGGCTCCTCCTGTAAATGATTGAAAATTGTGTTCAACGCCTGAACCGAATCCATAGGATAATCCATTCTGAAATCATAATCAAAGACATGTGAAGATTGACTTTGAATTAATCGTTCCTTAATTTTCCTCTATTCCGTATCCCTATGTGGTGTGGGAATAAATTTTTTGCCAATGAGAAGAAAATGATCGTCAACTCAACCCGAAAACCACGTTTTGAAAGGAGTCAAGCATGTCCAAGACGGAAGCCCACCTGATGGAAGCCTTTGCCGGTGAATCTCAAGCAAACCGTAAATACCTCGCTTTCGCCCAAAAAGCGGAAGATGAAAAAATGCCTGGAATTGCCGCTCTGTTTCGTGCCGTGGCCGCAGCGGAAACCATTCATGCCCACAAGCACCTCAAGGTGGCCAATAAAATCAAGGGAACCAAGGAAAACGTCCAAGAAGCTATTGAAGGAGAAATGCACGAATTCAAATCCATGTATCCTGAAATGATCGAGGCTGCCAAGGCGGAAGGCCACAAATCGGCCGAAATCAGCTTTACTTATGCCAACGAAGTGGAAAAGGTCCATGCGGGTCTCTACCAGGAAGCTCTCGAGCTGCTCGAAAAGTATCCCGTCCAGGACTGGTACCTGTGTAAAATCTGCGGTTACACCGTTGCAGGTTCTCCCCCTGATTCCTGTCCCGTATGTGGAGCCAACAAAAAAGCATTTTTCAAAGCCGATTGATCCGCGAAAATCGCCTCATGAAAAGCTCCATGGAGCATATGGCTTAGCCGTCTGAAAGGCTCCGGCTTTGTTCCCCGTTTTTTATAGTGGGGGGCGGTTGGCGAACCGCCCCCCGTCCCCATGTCGTACATGTCTGTCTCTTTCGTGTATGCGGCCCTTAAAAGTTTTTCTTGCTGTCCAAAAGCAGGGTTACCGGGCCGTCGTTGACCAGGTGTACTTCCATGTTTTCCTGAAACACCCCCGAAGCTACCGGTCCTATGCGAGCTTCCATTGCCGTGATGAAGGTTTCATAGAGGGCGTTGGCTCTTTCCGGTGGGGCGGCCCCCGTGAAGGAAGGCCTGCGTCCCTTGCGGCAATCTCCCCAGAGGGTGAACTGTGAAACCACCAGGGCACCGCCTTGTATATCCAGGAGGGAGAGGTTCATTTTGTCATCCCTGTCGGAAAAAATGCGCAGGCGGCAGATTTTTTCGGCGAGCCGATCCGTATCCTGTTCGTCATCGTCATGTCCCACACCCAAGAAAACGAGCAGACCTTTGCCGATCCGTGAAATCTCTTCCCCCCTGACAGAAACGTGAGCTTCCTTCACCCTCTGAACCACTGCTCTCATGAATCCGTACCTCCTCGATCACGGCAGTTTCCTGCCTTGAAATTCGTTGATGTGATTCCAGCCGAGATTTTTCTTCAGGAAAAATGGTGGAATGTTTTGCTATGGTGCGATAGCATTCTTCTGTCAAAATAGTCATTGCGGCAGTTCATATTCCTGTTTGTTGCCCATGAAAATATCCATTTTGCCCGAGATGAAGATGTGCGGTCCCCATGCCGACCATGAAAAAAGCTCCTTTCATATTGCTCGTCAACCCCTGGATCACGGATTTTGCCGCTTACGACCTGTGGGCCAAACCCCTGGGATTGCTCGCTCTCGCGGCGTTGCTGCGGGAAGGGGGAAGCGGCGTCGCGTTCATCGATTGTGTCGACAGGCACGACCCTTTCACCAACAAGCACCCCGAATGTCTCCATCCCGTGAGCCGTAAATACGGGACGGGCAAACCGCCGCGCATGGTCGTGCCAAAGCCTGAAGTTCTGCGAAGTATGCAACGCCGATGGTTTCGCCATGGAATTCATCCCGATAGTTTTCGCACCAGGCTTGGGGCGGTGGAAAAACCCGATCTCATTTGGGTGACATCAGGCATGACTTACTGGTATCCCGGAGTACGGGAAACGGTTCAGTTGGTGAAGGAAGTGCATCCGGAGTCTCCGGTGTGGTTGGGGGGCATTTACGCTCGCCTTTGTTCCGACCATGCTCGATCGTTCATTGGGGCCGATCGGGTGGTCACGGAGTCCACCGGGCAATTGCCCACCCTGTTGGAAGAGCAAACGGGTTTCGTACTAAAAAACGCCGGTGTCTGGAAGGACTTCAACCTTTGGCCCCATGCCGCGTTGGACCTGCTCTCCCGTCTCGACTATGCTCCCATCATGACCGGCACGGGCTGTCCCTATCGCTGTCCTTATTGCGCTTCTTGCATTTTGCAGCCTCACTGGAAGCGTCGTCCCGCACGGAGTATCGCGGACGAGATTCGTACCCGGCATCTGGAGCATGGATTGGTGGATTTTGCCTTTTACGACGATGCCTTGCTCCTGGGTGGAGACCGGGAACTGCGCGAAGCGCTCGAGGTGGTGTGCCGGGAAGGATGGTCCCTTCGTTTCCATACACCCAATGCCGTCCACATTCGGGCTCTCACCCGAGACTGGTGTGATTTGCTCTACAGGAGCGGTTTTCGTACCTTGCGTTTGGGCCTGGAGACTTCTCGGCCCGAAAGGCAGCGGGAGTGGGGGGGGAAGGTGGAAATGGAGATGTTTTGGAATGCCGTCCAAAACCTCAAAAGCTCGGGGTTCGGCAGTGACCGGATTGGGGCCTATCTCCTCGCCGGTCTGCCGGGCCAGCAGGTGTCGGAAGTGGCCGAAGCCGTCGAAGCCGTTGAACAGGCGGGAGCCCTTCCTTACCTTTCGGAATACTCTCCCGTTCCCGCAACGGCCATGTGGCGCGAGGCCTGTGCCGCTTCGTCTTTCGACATTGCCCGGGAACCCCTCTATCACAACAACACTTTCTTTGCCTGTCGCCGCGAGGATTTTTCCCTGGAAGACCTTCAGTCCTTGAAAACGCTGGCTCAGCGAGCCAGACAGAGGCTTACTACGAGCCGCGGGCTCATACCCATATCCCCGTGAAATACTGGAGGCTCACATGGGGATGAAGCGGGTTACCTGCTTGTTGACACATTCATAAATATCTTCATCCGTGCCGAAAACGTCCACGACGCTTTTGTGGTCCAGCAGTTTTTCGATGATGAAAGCCGTCAGGTAGAGGCTCACAAAGTGGGGACGGGGGACCAGGGTACGGATGTTGGCCGTCTGGAAGTTGACCTCGAATTCTTCCGATTCCAGAAGCGTTTCCAGACAACGGCGTACCTGATCCAGCATGTCCTTTTGGCTGGTGGTTTCAATGAGCCGGTCTTCAATGAGCTTCATGACGACCATGGCGCTTACTTCTTCCAGGTGCTCTCTCAACAGATGCATCGCATTGGCGCGTTGTGATTCTTTGGCATGATCCAGCTTGGAAATCACAGCGGATTCTCTTACATTGGGTCGATAATCTCTAGCCACGCTCACCCCTTTCCCAAAATTTAGAGTGCTTTATTATTCTTGCTACTTTTTGGCGTCATTCATGGACCGATTTTCCCGGGAAGAAGTGTCCGTCGAACGAGCAATCATGGCGGCGAGATAACCCGCGCCAAAGCCATTGTCGATATTGACCACACAAACACCCGGCGCACAACTGTTCAGCATGCCCAGAAGAGCCGCGATTCCTCCGAAAGCGGCTCCATACCCGACACTGGTGGGCAGGGCGATCACCGGTCGATCCACCAGGCCGCCCACCACGCTGGGCAAAGCTCCTTCCATGCCTGCGGCCACCACAAAGGCATGGCAGTCATGAAACTGGTCCCGCACATTCAGGAGGCGGTGCAAACCGGCAACTCCCACATCAAAAAATTTTTTCACGTTGCAACACATGAACTGTACCGTAACGGCCGCTTCTTCCGCCATGGGAATGTCGGACGATCCGGCACACAAAACGGCCACGGTGCCCTTTGGAACCGCTCTCGAAGCTTCGTACGTAATGGAAAGAGCTCGTGCTTCCCGGTGATGGGTCATTTCGGGGATTCGCGCCATCACTTCATGAGCCTTGGATTCCCGGACCCGCGTGACCAGTACATTGCTGCCGAAACTTTCCATGGATCGAACGATCTCCACAATTTGCTCCGCCGACTTGGCCTCCCCGAAGACCACCTCGGGAAAGCCTCTGCGCAAAGCTCTGTGATGGTCGATTTTGGCAAAGGACAGGTCTTCGTAGGGAAGCTTGCGGAGATGATCGAGGACATCCTCCATCTCAAGCCGGCCCGCTTTGTAGCGGCTCAGCATGTCTTTAAGCTTTTCCATCTTTCTGTGCTCCTGTATGGGAACCCTCCTTCATGGCCGCCTCGATGATTTCCAGGTGCTTCGTGGTGACGCCTCCCAGGTGGTTCAGGGCTTCCCGAGCTCCCATCCCATGTTTTTCCAGTCCCGGTAGGTCTTTAACCCAGTAAAGCCAGGCTTCCAGAAGACCACCGGCATCCTTTGCCACAAAGCTTCCTTGAAAAGAATGGAGCATATTATGTTCGAGCTTCACTTTTTGCAAGTGAGGACCATAAAAAACAGCTTTTTTCCATGCCGCCGGCTCCAAAATATTGTGCCCGCCGATGGGATCGAGGGTACCGCCGCAAAAAATGAGGTCTCCCGTGCCGTACAGTTCAAAAAGGACTCCCATTCTGTCCACGAGCACCACGGGCAGATGCCTCGATGTCGCCGTACCCTGCTCGATCTCACTGAGCAGGTGGTGGGGAATCCCACGTTCATGGAGCCACCGGATCATTTGGGGGATTCGTTTCATGTGGCGAGGCGCGAAAATACCCACGGCTCGAGGAGCCGCCTTCCTCAAGGACTCAAAAACATCGAGCAGTTGAATACATTCGGAGCGGCGCAAGCTTCCTCCCACGACCACGGGTGCGGCATCTTCGAGGTGCAGCAGTTGCCTCCATGCCTGTGCTTTGGCGGTATCCACGCGATACGGGAGAGCCTCGTACTTGGAGCTGCCCAGCACGCAGGTTCGATCCGGAGGAGCCCCAAGGGCAAGGAGGTTGCTTCGATCTTCTTCCGTGAGCATGGCAAAGGCTGAGAAATGGGAGACGAGAGGGGTGATCAGTCTGCGGAACCTGGAAAAGAATCCGGTCGAGCGTCGCGAGAGCCTTCCGTTGAGAAGCACGGCCGGGATATTCCTCTTTTTAAGTTCGTGGAAGAGATTGGGCCACAATTCTCCTTCGAGTCCCACATAAAGATCGGGATTCACCGTATCCAGTGTTTTTTGGATAACGGAAGGAAAGTCCAGGGGGAAAGGGATCACCGTCACCCAGGCGGGAAGTCGGTCGCGGGCAAAGCGAAATCCTTGCGAGGTGCCCACACTCAAGAAGATGCCTGCCTGTGGGAAGCGTTCTTTCACGACATGAAGGGTTGGGATGGCTCCCGTGACTTCCCCCATCGATGCCCCATGAAACCATAGATTCAGGGAAGACCCGACGGTTGTGGGAAATGGAAGGTGCCCCATCCGCCCTTCCCAAAAGGCCTTCTCTCTCCGGGGCTGTCCCTTGAGGTAGAAAAACAGGGGCAATGCTCCCAGGTGCAGAACCAGATTGTAGAGAAGCAACTGGGTGTTCACTGGACTTTCTCCCCTGCCGCAAGCCTTTGCTGGATCGAGGCATAGATTCTTTCGAGAGGCTGCTTGGAAGATGCCCCAGGTACAATGCTTCGCGAAAATCGGAAGTC
The DNA here is from genome assembly GCA_964603955.1 of uncultured Syntrophobacteraceae bacterium. Lineage (GTDB taxonomy): Bacteria > Desulfobacterota > Syntrophobacteria > Syntrophobacterales > Syntrophobacteraceae > SLCH01. Next base: position 30,662 of record CAZRWT010000030.1, on the reverse strand, counting down.
ATGGACAAGAGCACCCTGATCCTAATTTTGCACATCATACTTCACAGCGTGGCGAAGATCATATATTTTTTTAAAAGTCGAGCGGATATTTGTAGAATTGGAGGAGTTGGATCGTTGTGAACACCGTTTGCAGCGTAAGCCGACTGCCGAGAACGAAAACACCTGAAGGGGGAAACATGCAAAAAGCCCGGCGTATCGAGGACCTGTTCCACAATGCTCAGAAATATATGGACAAAATCGTGAGGGTGAACGGCTGGGTGCGCACTCGGAGGGATTCCAAGGCGGGCGTTAGCTTCATCGAACTCAATGACGGTTCCTGCCTGCGAAACCTGCAAGTGGTGGCTGAACTCCAAAACCCCCAACTCGAGAGTGTCTTGAATCAAATCACCACTGGATGCAGCCTTTCGGTGGAAGGACAGGTGCTGCCGTCTCCCGGCAAGGGGCAGAGCATCGAGGTCCATGCCGGGAAACTCACCCTGGTGGGCTGGGCCGATCCCGCAAGCTATCCTCTCCAGAAAAAGAGGCACTCTTTCGAGTTTTTGCGCCGCATTGCACACCTTCGTCCCAGGACCAACACCCTGGGAGCCGTAGCTCGGGTGCGCAACCGCATCGGTTTCGCCATTCACCGTTTTTTTCAGGAGCGGCACTTCATCAATCTCCACACTCCCATCATTACGGCCGGCGATTGTGAAGGGGCAGGGGAAGTGTTTCAGGTCATCACTCCGGGTTTTTCCCCCGCAGGCGATGGGCAGGGGATTTCGGCGGCTCGGGAAGACTTTTTCGGCAAACCCGCCTACCTCACGGTGAGCGGTCAGTTGCAGGCGGAAATATACGCCTTGGCCCTGGGCAAGGTTTATACTTTCGGTCCCACATTCCGCGCGGAAAATTCCAACACAAGTCGTCACCTGGCCGAATTTTGGATGGTCGAACCCGAGATGGCTTTTTGCGACCTGGAAGAAAACCTCCTACTGGCGGAAGAATTCATCAAGTACCTGGCGGGAGTAGTGCTGGAAGAATGCGCTGAAGACCTGGACTTTTTCACCCGTTTCATCGAGAAATCCCTGCCCGATACCCTTCGGCAAGTCCACGAGGAGCCCCTCGAGGTGATCACTTACTCGGAAGCTGTGGAATTGCTGCAAAAGTCCAGGGAGCCTTTTGTCTTCCCCGTTCAATGGGGCAGCGACTTGCAGGCGGAGCACGAACGGTACCTGACGGAAAAAGTTTTCCTCAAGCCCATCGCCGTGATTGATTTTCCCCGCGATCTCAAGCCTTTTTACATGCGCGTCAACGACGACGGCACAACGGTGGCCGCCATGGACATCCTGGTGCCGGGAATTGGGGAGATTATCGGGGGAAGCCGGAGGGAAGAGCGGGAGGACATGCTGGTGGAGCAAATGCGTCTCAAATCCATTCCCCTGGAAGCCTACGAATGGTATGTGGACTTGCGCCGATACGGATCGGTGCCCCATGCGGGATTCGGTCTGGGCCTCGAGCGCCTGTTGCAATTGGTGACGGGGCTGCCCAACATTCGTGAGGTCATTCCCTTTCCGAGAACGCCCGGTCACGTGGATTTTTGAGAACGACAAGACCGGTACGACCGGCTTTTCTCGGTTGTCCGTTGATCGCGCCGAAAGGATAAATAAAGGATAAATAAAAGATGAATATGAGCCTACCTGAGCTTGAAACGAAATGCCCGGCCTGCTGGGGGGAGGGCGTGCTTTCCCTGGAAAATCATGGGGAACTCACCACCTGTCCCCAATGCGGAGGTGTGGGCTGGATTCCCACGGAAGATGGGCAACGCCTGCTTCTCTTCCTGAGCAAGCACCTTGTTGTTCATGTGGGGAGTGAAGGCGAAGACGAAGAGGAACATGTGATCTTTAAGCCGGAATGATTTTTTCATGGTTTGCGGTGGATCGGGAGCTCCGATGTCCGGTAAAAGCCGGAAAACGATGACTGCGGATCGAGACATGAGCCATTGGAGATGAATCCTGTTCATGGGGGCGGATGTGCGAAAAAGTTTTTGGATGTTGGGCCAATGGACAAATCCGGTGCTTTGGGGAGCCTTGCTCCTTGCACTGGCGGTCGGGATGGTGGGGTGCGGTACCCGGCCCGATTTGGATTTTCGGGAGGGGGTTCGAGACTTGAAGTGGGAGAGCGGGCCAGGGGAGCATACGGGCCTGGTATCCGTGGGAGCGGAAGGGCACCTGGAGTTCTTCCGGAAGGAACGGGAAGACTTGGGCTTTCACGGCGTGAACCTTGACAGCATCGTCTACGGCTTTTACGACGGACGACTTTACACGGTCATCTTGTACTTTAGCAGGCAGGAAGACTTTCAGGTGCTGTACAAGACGTTCCAGGGCGGCCGGGGCCCGGTCGCCCGGAAGGATGACGTTTCGCGGAAGGCTTTCTGGGACGGGAGTACGGTCACCCTCCTGTTGAGCTTCGATGAAGCCGTCGAGAGTGATCCCTCCCGTCCAGGAGCCGGAAGGGTCGTCCTCACTTACAAACCCATACAGACGGAGATGGAGGTGCGTGAAGGCATGACATCCTCCCCGCCCTGAAGAGACGGGGCTTTACGGTGCAGCGGGTAAAACTCGGCGGCCTCACGGCACTTCCTCGACATCCCCGGCGGCCGCCAGTTCGTGGAGGAGACGCAGGGATTCCCCGGCTTCCACAGGGTCCACCGTATGCAGGGCAAAGCCCGCGTGGACAATTACAAAATCACCGAGGCCGGGTGGTTCGGGAAGGAGCATGAGAGACGCTTTTCGCAATGCTCCCCCAACACTCACGACGGCCATTTCTCCATCGATCTCGATAATTTCTGACGGTATGGCGAGACACATGGACGACTTCCTTTGTTTTCCGAGGATAAATGGTGCCACGAAAAGTTATGGGCTTCTAACAACTGTTAGCCTGTTTTGAACCATGCCTTCAGGCACTCTGTTTCGTGAGGGGGAAAAGCTTCCTCCCGCCTTTTGGACGGCTTCCAACACCAGGGAGCATATTGCTTCGAAGCCGTTTTGCACGGCAAGGGAGAACTCCATGCTCCAGGGAGAGATATCGCAGGGCTCAATGCCGATGAGGATACCCTCGGGCCGATTTCCCAGCAGTTCCGCATAGGCGAGACTTTCCACCAGGTCCAGCTGGTGCAATGAGCTCCTGGAGGCGATGGGTTTGGCGATTTCATCCAGGGGCAGTTGATGCAGTCTGCCCGGCTCACTGCCCATGCGAACGGCGTCCACCACGATGAGAAATTGTGCCCGGCCGATGGGCTCCAGAAGCCTTACGCCCAGCGTTCCGCCATCCATGAGTTCCACATTGGGAGAAAATCGGTAGCGTTCGGCCAGTGCTTCTACAATCCTCACCCCGACTCCCTCGTCGCGCAACAATATATTGCCCACCCCCAGCACCAGGATTTTCCCACGCGCTTCTCGATCTGCTCCATCGAGCATGGAACCACTCCCCTCAATTCCTTGATTTCAAACGACCTTGAATTTGTACACTTCGTTGCTGTGCGGGTCAATGACATGGACGCCGCAGGCGATACAGGGATCGAGGGAATGGATGGTTCGCAGAATCTCGACGGGGCGTTTGGGGTCGGCCACCGGTGTGCCCACGAGGGCCTGTTCGACGGGGCTGGGTTTGCCTTGAGCACACCGGGGACCCAGGTTCCAGGTGGTGGGGACCACCATCTGGTAATTTTCGATTTTTCCCTCTTCTATTCGGACCCAGTGCCCCAATGCTCCCCGGGGCACATCGTTGAGGCCCACTCCCCGGCATTGGGCGGGCATTTCGTAGGCCTGGTAAATTCTGGTGTCGCCTCTTTTCAGATTTTCCACCAGTTCTTGAATCCAGTCTCCCATGGCTTCCCCGATGATCTGAGTTTCCAGCGCCCGGGCCATCGTGCGGCCCAAGGTGGAAAAAAGTGCATCCATGGGCAGCCCGACCTGCGCGAGGGCTCCGTCCACGGCCTTTCGGACGGGTTCATGGCCCTTGCCGTAAGCCACGAGCACGCGGGCCAGGGGACCCACTTCCATGGGTTCCCCCTGGTAGCGGGGGGCTTTCATCCAACTGTAGCGCTTTTCCACATCCAGGTTTTCATACTTGGGGCGGGTCTCTCCCCGCTCGGGATGCAGGGCTTCACGGCCTTCGTACCAGCTATGGGTCACGTGCTCTTCCATGAGGGCCATATCCACGGGCCGCACTTGCGAGAGTTCCCTTTGGAATATAGAACCCCTGGGGAACAGGAAGCTTTCCGGTTCCTTTTCCGATTGGGGAAAATCTCCGAAGACGAGAAAATCGGAAGTGCCGCCGATATCTCCCCAATCGCCGTAGTGAGCCCCCAGAGCCAGGGCATCGGGAACATAAATGTGTTTCACGAAGTCCAGGGTTTCCTTCCAGAGGTGTGTGAACTGGGCGATGCGAGCGGCATTCAGGTCCGTGGCGCAGGTGACGCCGCCTACCACCAGGCTTTGGATGTGCGGGTTCTTGGCTCCGAAAACGGCGTGCAGGCGAGCGGTGCGCGCCTGCTGCCTCAAGGCTTCGAGGTAATGAGAAATGAGCAGGAGGTTCATTTCCGGGCTCAGCCTGTAGGCGGGGTGCCCCCAGTATCCGTTGGAAAAGATGCCCGGCCGGCCACTGTCCACCAGCTTTTGCAGCCTGGTCTTGACTGCGGCGAAGTCGCTCGCGCCGCTCTGTCTCGCCGGGGAAATCCGGGCTGCCAGATCGGCGGTTTTACGAGGGTCCCCCTTGAGTGCATCCATGACGTCCACCCAGTCGAGTGCATGGAGCTGGTAGAAATGGACCATGTGGTCGTGCAGAAATTGTGCTCCCAGGAGGAGGTTTCGGATGATGCGGGCGTTGGGAGGAACGACGAGCTTCACGGCATCGTCCACCGCTCGCACGGATGAAAGGCCGTGGACATAGGTGCATACGCCGCAGACTCGTTGGGTGATCAGGTGAGCATCCCGAGGGTCCCTGCCTTTCAGTATGATTTCCAACCCCCGGAATAGCGTGGCGCTGGACCAGGCGTTGGCGACCTTTCCTCCCGTGACCTCGACTTCGATACGCAGATGGCCCTCGATGCGGGTGACGGGATCGATGACGACTCTCTGTCCCATGGCGGTGGGGCTCCTTTTCAAAATGGTTTGTAGAAGGGCGAAAATTTGTCCCAAAAATCGGGTTCGCTGCACCCGATGCAGGGATGCCCTGCCTGGACGGGCCACCCGGTGCCCTCGTTGAATTTCACCAAGGGGCAGTTGTTGTAGGTTTCGGGACCCTTGCAGCCCAGTTCGTAGAGGCAGAAGCCCCTCCCGGCTTCCTCCGATTCGAAGGACGGGGCAAATTCACCGTACTCGAAATGGGAACGGCGCGGACACAGTTCATGAACGGTTTTGCCGTAAGCGAACAACGGTCGTCCCTTGGTGTCGAGCTCGGGAAGCTTTCCAAACAGGATATAATTGACCAGGGTGCCTACGAAATTGATGGGATTGGGGGGGCAGCCGGGAATGTTGATCGTCTCGATGCCCAGGGCATCGCCGACGGATTTCGCCCCTGTGGGATTGGGAGCCGCCGCAGGGAGCCCTCCATAAGAAGAGCAGGTTCCGATGCACAGGACGGCCATGGCCCTGGGGCACACTTTCCGGGCCATTTCCAGCATGGTTTGATTTCCTATGGTCCCGTAAATGCCGTTTTCCGCCGTGGGGATGGCGCCGTCCACCACGCAGATGAACTTGCCCGAGTGGGCTTCGAGGGTGTCGTCGAGGGATTTTTTTGCCGCTTTTCCCGAAGGGGCCATGAGGGTTTCCTGGTAGTCCAGGGAAATGATATCCAGCAGCAACTCGTCGATCCAGGGATAGGTGGTTCGCAGGGTGGCTTCGGCGCACCCGGTGCATTGGGCGAAGCCGAGCCAGACCACGGGCAGGCGCTGCGGAGAGGCGAGGGCTTGCGCGACTTTGGGAACGAAGGGACTCGGCAGCCCCATGGCGGCGCATAGCAAGGCACAATATTTCATGAAGTCCCTGCGGGAAACCCCTTTTACTTCACGGCTATCGATACGATCCGTCGTTTGCATGGAATGATTCCTCCGTCCGAAAGGGTCGGTAGGATGACCGATTCATGTGGCTTTTGTTCTCAAGATGATCGATCTAAGCGAGAAAGCAGGTTGCTGGAGCGGGGCGCCTTCAACGTGGGCACCCCACCCTGTCGAGTACGAGTGAAAACAGAAAGTTGTTTGGATAAAAAGTTTGCTCAGGCGGCAACGAGTTCCGATATTTTCTTCATGATTCTCACGGACACGGGGTAGTCGTCATCATTGAAATAGAGGCTCAAGATCTCGGGGTTTATTTCGATCTTTTCCCCCACTTCTCGAAAAGTAAGTCCCTTGGATTGAATTTTTTGGGCAAGCTCGGACTTCTTGATTTCCATGGCTCTCTCTCTCCTGGTTGTTTAGTGAATATAGTCAACAGATTTCTGGGATCGTCGCTCGTTACAAGGCATCCCGGGTAAGGCCGCCCACTCGAGCCGTCCCGGCTCTTGTGCGGCTCGCCCCGGTAAAGCACATTTCTCACGAATACCGGCCAACGACGATCCTTGTATTTGTACAATAGATCACATTTACGGGATTTGAACTCGTTTCTGCAAGAGTTTTGTCGGACTTCAACCGTCCAGTCCGAATTTTTTCATGCGATAAGTAAGGATGTGTCTGGGCACCTTGAGGTAGCGTGCCGTTTTTGATTTGTTTTTTTTGCATCTTTCAAAAGCACTGGCGATAATCTGCTTTTCCATTTCGTCCAGGGAGACACCCCCTTCGGGCAAGCGAAAGAAAAAACCGTTTTCTTCCCCTTTTTCTTCCATGTTATCGGGGGTGATCAAGAAACCGAGATGGCGTCCCAGAATATTTTCGTCGTTTTCCAGGAGGATTACCCTTTCAATGGTGTTTCTCAATTCCCGAACATTTCCCGGCCATGGGTGAGACAACAAAATCTTTTCTGCATTGGGACTGAACCCTCGAAACCGCTTTCCATACTTGTCGTTGAATTCATCCACGAAAGTCATGGCCAGGGGGAGGATATCTCCGGGGCGCCGGCGTAAAGGGGGCAGGTCAATACGGATTGTGGCCAGGCGAAAAAAGAGGTCCTTTCGAAAACGCCCTTCTTCGCCCGCTTCCCACAAGTCCTGGTTGCAGGCGGAAACGATCCGGATATCCACGGTCTTCTTGCGTGTTCCTCCTACAGGATAAAATTCGCGCTGTTCGAGGACTCGGAGGAGTTTGGCCTGGATTTCGGGGTGCAGTTCCACCACCTCATCTAGGAAGAGGGTGCCGCCGTCGGCCACCTGGAGCAGTCCATCCTTGCCTTCCGAGCGGGCTCCGGTGAAAGCCCCCTTTTCGTATCCGAAGAGCTCGCTTTCGATGATTTCCGTGCCGAAAGCCGCGCAGTTGAGAGCCACGAAAGGGTAGGCGGCCCGAGGACTGTTATTATGAATGAGCTTTGCGAAAAGCTCCTTTCCCACGCCGCTTTCGCCCTGGATGAGAACGCCCGCGTCGCGGCTCATGGCCGTTTTTACGGCCAGAACTTGTGCGTCGATAAACTTGGGGTCCTTGCCGATGAGCCTGTCCACCCGGCGCAGGCGCTGGACTTCCCGGCGCAGGCGGTCCACCTCGTTTCTGAGCCCCGAGTGCTCCAGAGCCTTTTGGATGGTTACTTCGAATTCATCCAGGTCCACCGGCTTGACCAGGTAGTCGAAAGCTCCCCGCTTGATGGCCATTACCACGTCACGCACATGCTCGTAGGCGGTAATCATGACCACTGTGGGAGAAGGACGAAGTTCTTTGAGGTGGGGAAGTATTTCGAGCCCGCTGCCGTCGGGAAGTCCGATATCCAGGAGAACGAGATCGGGTTCTTCCTCCTGGGCAATGCTCAGTCCCTTGGCCCCCGTTCCGGCCTCCAGGACGATATGGGTTTTTTCCAGGAGGCGCCTCAATGCAGTGCGAAAATGGTCTTCATCGTCCACGAGGAGGATTTTGTGTTTTTCTCTCATTTTTTCTTCTCGAAAAGCACTGGCCGGCTCACTATCTCATGAGCGACCGATCCGGCGCATATTTGTCGTGGAGCATTCTACCGGCAGCGTGAGGTTTTCTCACATGGCTTCAAACAGCTTTTCATACTCTTTGACGAGGTGGTCATATGCCGCTGTTAGCTTGTTGACTTTGGCGGTCATTTCTTGAAGTTGCGCCAGGGTTGCTTTGTTGCGAGTCTCCAGGACTGCATGGTCGGTTCTGAGTTTTTTGTACTTCAATTCAGTTTTTTTCAGGACAGTGATGAGGTTTTCCGCCTGTTCCAGGCGACTTTTCAGCTGTTGCGTTTCCAGGGAACCATCGCTTTTCGAGAATAATTCGTTGTTCAAGGATCGGAGTTGCCCATCGAGGTCCATTATGCGCCTGTCTTTTTGAGCCAGCTGTTCCAGAAGTTTCTTTCTATCTCTTTTATATGAATTGATTTTTTCAGCTAGCCTGGGGATATGGGATGAGCTGTCGAGGTTTTGCGGATGGTCTTGTTTGATATCGAGGGATACGCCCAAGCGCTGATTTTCTTCCTGTAAACTATGAAAAATAACTTCCATATCCGTTGGTGTGGAGCCGCTTTCTTGGGCCAGAGCATTCAATCTTTGTCTGGATTTGAGGATTTCCCTGAGTTTGAAGTTTTCATCTTCCACCTGGTCAAAGGCGGCAAAAACCTTTTCGGGGCTGTCTTCTTCCGTAATCTTGCTCATATCCAGGGGCTGAGAAGGAAGGTTTTGCTCGATGGAGCGGTTGGCGTTGAGAAGTTTTTTGAAAGCCGTCGCCATTTCAGGGGGGGAAAAGCTTTCGCTTATTTTTTCCATCAGGTTGGCCTGCTCGAAGATTCGCTCTCGCAGCTCCCTGTTTTCTTCCCCAAGTTTTTTGAGGCGAGCCGACAACTCCTGGTTTTTAGGGTCCTTCCATGACAGGGAGGCGATGATTTCCTTTTGGCGCTCGACCTTAACGTTGAGAGCACTGTTGCGGGCTCTTAACATCTCGATGGTTTCCATGGCCACGGACAGACGTTTGTAGCTGACCGCGAGCGCTTTTCCCTTTTGTTTGAGCGTCTGGACTTCATTGCGAAGGAGCTCGCTTTCTTTTTCCAGTTCGACTTCCCTGGTTGACATGTTGCCGTTCTGAATCGCCCTGGTTTTCAGTTGAGTCAGTTGTGCCGCCAAATGGGCGTTTTTCTTTTTCAGATCGGCCATGAGCCTTTTGATATCCGCAGTGGAAACCTCTTTATGGGATTTCCTGGCGGGGCTTTGCCGGGGAGCACTTTGAGCATTTGATATTTCGCTTCCGTCAGGCACTTCTTGCGTATCGTTTTGAGCTCCCTCCGGTTTGAAAAACTTGGAAAAGAAACTTTTTATGATGCCGTGCTTTTCATTCGATGTGCTCATGAGAGATCGCCCGTCAGGATTGTGAGATGGTCAAAGGGTCATGATTGTTGGGTGATTTTCCTGAACCTCTCGATGCTGCTTTTCATGACTTCACCGGCTTTTTGAAGCTTTGCGGTTCTCTCATCGAGAAGAGCTTTGAGCTGGTTTTGTGCTGCCTTGAGTTCTATTTCCACCTGCATTCTTCGCTGAACTTCCTCGTGCAGTGCGGAAACGGTGATATTTAGCTCGTCTTCGAGCAGCTTGCGCTTGATGGCAAGAGCATAGACATTTGCGATGCGCTCGACGATCGAAAGGTCTTCGGAACAGTACTCATGGTCGGCATTGGCCAGGGCGACCTGTCCCACCAGGGTGTCGCCCGCGAGAGCGGGTGCGGCGAGGAACCTTTGGACAGGGATATGCCCTGATGGAAACCCCGAAGACCTCGGGTCGTCAGGGATGGAATTGGAGAAGAGAGATTTTTTTTGGGTGAGTACCCAACCCCACAGGCCGTTGAAAGATTCGAAAACGGCGTCTTCCTTTACCTGGCAATGCTTTTGGGCGTCGTCACTCAGACTCAGGCAAACCAGATAGCCGTTGTGAGGTTCGATGTAGCCGATAAATCCGGTGGAACTATTGGTGAGCATCCTGGCATGCTCCAAAACCAGGTCGGAAATTTCGTGTATGGACCTGGATGTCAGGAGAGTTCGGGAGAGTTCGGCTATGGACTTGTTCAGCAGCGCTTCTTTTTCAAAAGCTTTTCCAAGATTTTTGATGTTCGCCAGATGCCCTCTTTCTCGCGCTATGCGCTCGATTTTGGCCTTGAGTTCCCCCAGATCAAAAGGTTTTTTGATGAAGTCGGCTGCCCCCTGTTCGATGATTTCACTGTAGCTGTATTCGGAGAAGCCGGTCATGATGATGAAGCTCACATGAGGCCATTTTGCCCTGGTTTCCCTCATGAGTTGGAGACCGTCTTTTTTTTCCATGGCGATATCGCTGATGACCAGCTCACAAGAAGTGCTCTGAATCTTGTCGGCAGCATCGAAAGCGTCTTCCGCCGTATGGCAGGCATATCCCTCTATCTGCAGGTACTGGCCAAGCAAGTTTCTGTAAGATTCTTCATCATCCACAACCAGAATGTTTTGGATGGGCAGGGTCTCCATTATGTTTGCTCCCTGGATTGTTTTGCATGTTTCTCGTTTTTGTAGAGTTCCCAGGTCGTTTGGTTTTCTTGATGTTTTTTATCGTGTGCCAGGGTTTTTAAAGTCATGGGGACAGAGCCACGTCGCCTTTCTTTTGGGGTGTCTGTGTGGTGGAAACCGAAATATCCGACGAAATCCCCTGAAAGTGGGTCGATTGGGGACTGTCTGAAGTGAAACTTGCCTGGAGTTTGGTTTTTCGCTCTTGTTTGAGGGTCTCTCGGATTTTCAGGTAAGATTTGCCCATTGCCAGAACTCCGATGAGAAAGCCCAGTCCCATGGCAATGGCCATTAGAGTATAAACCCGATGTTCCCATTGAGCATCCAGGAAGTAAAGGTTCAGCTTAAAAGTGACGAGCGTGTCGAAGGCTGCAAAGTTTCCCAGAAAAAAAATGCCGATGAAGACCAGCAGCGCAAGAACGACCATGAGCTTAAAGTGTTTCATAGATGCTTTCCTCCTTGAAGTAGGGTAAAAGCTTTGCGTACGTTGCTTCCAGGTGTTCGGGAATGCTCCGTACATCGGACAATACCGGCAGAAAATTGGTATCGCCGTTCCATCGCGGGACTACATGGTAATGCAGGTGGTCTTCGATGCCGGCTCCCGCCACGACACCCAGATTGAGTCCCACATTGAAGCCGTCGGGACGCATCACTTTTTTGAGGATACGAATGCACCGCTGAACCCATCGAGAGAGGTCCAACAGCTCATTTTCTTCGAGCTTTTCAAAGTGACAAATATGGCGCCAGGGGGCAACGAGCAGGTGACCGTTGTTGTAGGGATATTTGTTCATCATGACCATTACATTGCGGCCCCGGTGCAAGATGAGGCGCGCCTCATCGGAAAGCCCATCCCCCTCGGGACAGAATATACAGTAAGTTTCTCGTTCGCCCAAAATATAATCGATGCGCCAAGGAGCCCACAAATTCCGCATAAGTACCTTCCTGATGGTTATGAATTCACTTCGAAGACAATCTTTCAGGTAAATAAAGATGCCGGGAAATGCCGGTATTATCACCATGCCTGGAAAGGTCGGAGTCGAGACCAAACCAATCACCTTCTCATGAATCAATATATCAGGGGGGGAATGAAACACAAAGCGTTTTCCCATGAATGTGAGGAAAGGAAGCCGGAGCTTGGGAACGAGAGGATTTTCAGATATCCTCTGAAGTCGTAGCCTGTGAAGTGGTAGCCCGATACCCGGTCGGAGCATCTCGTTTAGCAAAATGCATCATCCGATGGGGACAAGCTCCACGTTGCCCCAAGCGCCGATTTTATCACCCACGATCACCACCGTCCCTTCCACCATTTCTATTTTGGAAGCCGCTTCAAGAACAGCCGAGATGTCTTTGGGGGATCGGACCAGATTGCCCAGGGCCGTTGCTGCGGCATCGGCCAAAGCGGTGCTCCGGCTGACCACCGTTACCGCATCCGCCTGACCGAGGCTGGTTGAATGGCCCACTGTTCCCGAAGATGTGCAAACTCCCAGGGGGAAACGGTCTGCCGCGAAGCGGAGTCCCAGTCGATTGCTGAAAGGGGATCGGGGTCCCGCATAAAGACCCACCGTGACCTCATCTTCCATGTCCAGGTAGCAATCACCGCCGTTTTCGATGATTACCTCCGGGGTGAGGGCTCGCAGCCCGTGTCCCACATGCTGGGCCACCGCGCCGGCTACCGCAGCCATGGGGCCCACCAGGGCCAGGGCTGCCGCCTCGATCATGTCCCGGCAGATTTTTGGAGCGAATGGGTCTTGGGGGAGAGGAGCGAAGGAAGTGAGAAAGGGTGGATTTTCCTCTATATAGGCTTGAAGTCGGCGACGGCAGTGAAGGATTTCGGTCATGGCTTCCTTTTGCAAATCCTTATCGGCACCAATCCACAAGTCCGTTTCTCGGAACACTACCCGGAAAGTCTTCCAGCTTTCGGAAGCCGAATGCCGATGACGGTAAAAGCGATCCAGGGAATCGAACTTTTTCCTTGCCATGATATTTTCCCTGTTATGCCGGTATGCGTTCCCACGCCGGAGCGTGGGAACGAGAGGGGGTACTTTATTGAGGAATGGTTGCCGTTATTTGTGTGCAACAACGGTACCGGTGCTGTCGAGAAAACATGGTCATTTCCATGCTGTGGTCATTCCCACTCTATGGTGCTTGGCGGTTTGGACGAGATGTCATAGACTACTCTGTTGATGCCCTTGACCTCGTTGATGATGCGGTTGGAAACCTTTTGAAGAATGTCGTAGGGCAGCCTGGCCCAGTCCGCCGTCATGGCGTCCACGCTCTCCACCACTCGAACCGCGATGACCCGGTCGTAGGTGCGCTCGTCTCCCATGACTCCCACCGAACGCACGGGAAGCAGCACGGCGAAGGCCTGCCACACCCGGTCATACCACCCGGATACCTCCATTTCCTCGAGGATGATGCTGTCCGCTTCTCGAAGGATTTTGAGGTCGTCGGGGGTGATCTCCCCGAGGATGCGTATGGCCAGCCCCGGTCCGGGAAAAGGGTGTCTCATGATGGTGGACTCGGGGAGTCCCAGTTCGCGTCCCACCATGCGGGCTTCGTCCTTGAAAAGCTCCCTGAGGGGTTCGATGAGCTTGAGCTTCATGCGCTCGGGGAGGCCTCCCACGTTGTGGTGGCTCTTGATGGTTGCCGACGGTCCCTTGAAGGAAACGCTTTCGATCACATCGGGATAAAGGGTTCCCTGGGCCAGGTAGGCGGCGTTGGCATGGCGGGCTGCTTCCCGCTCGAATACCTCGATGAAGGTATTTCCGATGATCTTGCGTTTCTGTTCCGGGTCCACCACACCCTGGAGTTTCGAAAGAAACAGCTCGGATGCATCCACATAAGTGAGGTTCAATTCGAAATGGTCACGGAAGACCCTCTGAACGGCTTCCGCCTCGCCCTTCCTGAGAAGCCCGTTGTTCACGAAGATGCAGTGGAGTCGGGGGCCGATGGCCTTGTGAATGAGCACGGCCACCACGGAACTGTCCACTCCTCCGCTGAGAGCGCAAATCACCTGATCGTCTCCCACGGTTTTTTGGATGGCTTCCGTTGCGGATTCCACAAAAGACTTCATGGTCCAGTCGGGACGACAGCGGCAGATTCGAAAAAGAAAGTTATCGAGCAGCACGACGCCGCTCGGGGTATGCACCACTTCGGGATGAAACTGTACCGCATAGAGACGGCGCTTCGGGTCGCTCATGGCCGCCACCGGAGAGTTGTCGCTGTGGGCCAGCACGACGAAGTCCCTGGGCATGCGCAGAATCCGGTCGCCATGGCTCATCCAGACGCGAAGGGCTTTTGGCTCCTCCACGTCCTTGAACAGCTCTTCGGGATGGCTCACATTGATGGCCGCATGGCCGTATTCCCTTTGTTCAGCCTTTTCCACCAGACCTCCCAACTGCTGTGTCATGATCTGCATGCCGTAGCAGATTCCCAGGACAGGCACTCCCAATTGAAATATGCCGGGGTCCGACAGGGGGGCGTCCGGATCGTGAACACTGCTGGGACCTCCCGAGAGGATGATTCCCTTGGGTTGAAAATCCCGAATGGCTTTCAGGGATATATTGAAAGGGTGGATTTCACAATATACATGGCTTTCTCGTACGCGCCGGGCAATGAGCTGTGTGTACTGGGAGCCGAAGTCTAGGATGAGAATGCGCTCCTGATGGATGTGGTCGAATCTCATGGTTTTTTCCTGCTTATGGAGTTGGTCTTCATCTGAGGTCCACCTGGTAGTTGGGTGCCTCTTTGGTGATGATCACATCGTGTACATGGCTTTCACGAAGGCCCGCCGGGGTCACGCGCACCATCCGAGCCTTGGTGCGAAGCTCTTCGAGAGTGCGGCATCCGAGGTAGCCCATGCCTGCACGCAGCCCGCCGACGAGCTGATGAGCCACACCGGACAATGAACCCCGGTAGGGTACCTTGCCTTCGATTCCTTCGGGCACGAGTTTTTGAGGTTCGACGGTTCCTTCCTGGAAGTACCGGTCTTTGCTGCCCTCTTTCATGGCCCCCAGAGACCCCATGCCGCGATAGACCTTGTAGGTTCTGCCCTGGAATAGAATGGTTTCCCCCGGACTTTCTTCCGTGCCCCCGAAGAGTCCTCCAATCATGACGCAGCTTGCACCGGCGGCCAGCGCCTTGACGACGTCGCCGCTGTATTTGATGCCCCCATCCGCGATGATGGGAATGCCGTGAACCTGTCCCACACGGGCGCATTCCATGATGGCGGTGACCTGGGGAACGCCCACGCCCGCCACAATGCGCGTGGTGCAAATGGACCCTGGACCCACGCCTACCTTGACGGCGTCGGCTCCCGCCTTGATGAGGCCTTCTGTACCGGCGGCAGTGGCCACGTTGCCCGCTATGAGCGGTGTGTCGGGAAATTCTTCCTTGATGCGCCTCACCGTATCCAGAATATTTTTGGAGTGGCCGTGAGCACTGTCCACGGCGATCACATCGACCCCCGCATGCAGTAGTGCCCGCACCCGCTCCATGGTTTCCTTGCCGACACCCACGGCCGCGCCGGTTCGTAGCCTTCCAAGACTGTCCTTGCAGGAATTGGGGTATTTGATGAGCTTGGTGATATCCTTGATGGTGATGAGGCCCTTGAGCTTCCCCTGTTCGTCCACTACGAGGAGCTTTTCAATGCGGTTGATATGAAGGAGCCTTTTAGATTCTTCCAGGGATATTCCCATGGGTGCCGTCACCAGGTTGTCCTTGGTCATGACCTGGGAAATTTCCATTTCCATGTCCGTTTCAAAGCGCAGATCCCTGTTGGTGATGATCCCTACCAACTGGCCGTCCTTTACCACGGGGACTCCGGATATCCTGTAACGCTGCATAAGATCCAGAACATGGGATACTTTCTGATCGGGCTCCACCGTGACCGGGTCCACGATCATACCGCGTTCGGATTTTTTGACCTTACTCACCTCGAGGGCCTGCCGCTCAATGGACATGTTACGGTGTATGATACCCACCCCCCCCTCGCGGGCAATGCTGATGGCCGCGTCCCCTTCGGTCACCGTGTCCATGGCCGCACTTACGAGGGGAATCTTCAAGGGGATGTCTTTGGTGAGGAGCGTTTCCACACTGGTGTCCGAAGGCAGTACCTCCGAATAAGCGGGGAGCAGGGAAATGTCGTCAAAAGTCAGTGCAATGGGGACGTTCACAGCTTGCGGGATGTCCATGGATTACCTCTCCATATTCTTTAGATTTCGCTGTATCTTCTTGCTCCCGATCATTCCGGGATGAGAAGGCCTTTACTTTTTTAGTTCCGCCATGTCAAGGGGCTCACAAGGGTTTTGGGCAGTCCGCAATGCGTTTCCACGGTATCCAGCAGCAACCCTTCCAAAAGACCTGCGTCGGCTACCGTAAGTCGGCGCATCTTCAGCCCCTCCATGATTCCCTGAACCACCATGGCTCCACCCAGGATGATTTCTTCCCTGCCCGGTTCGAGGCCTTCCAGGCAGCGCCTTTTTTCGATGGTGAGCGAGGCGAGCATTCGAACGGTTTCCTCGATGTGGGAGTAATCCAGGGTAAGGCCGTTGATGAGTTCCGGTCGGTATTCTTTCATGCTCAGTTTCATGGCGGCCAGAGTGCTCACAGTACCGGCAGTACCGATAAGCATGGGCGAATGTGGTGATGGGCAAGAGCCTTGCAGAATTTTATCAACACGATCCAGGGTAGGAGCAAGGCCGGCACGGATGTGATTGGCAGCTTGCTCCAGGGCTTTACGTGTCGGTGGATCTCCTTTGAGATATTGATCCGTTATGGTGGCCGCTCCAACAAAAACACTGGTACACCATGGCTCTTGAAAGTTGCGGGGGAGAAGAACCGTGAGTTCAGTGCTGCTTCCTCCCAGGTCGAACAGAACCATGTTTTCTCGGCAGTCCGCAAGAACGCTCAATACCCCCCTGGCCGAATGAAGTGCTTCCTCTTTTTCCACCAGCATGGTGGGGACAATGCCTGTCGTGTCCCGTATACGGTCGAGAAACTCTTGATTATTTCTCGCGCGCCTCAAAACTCCCGTGGCTCCACACTTGACGGCTGAAACCTCCATGGTTTTGAGGCAGCCCGCATATTCCTGTAAAACATCCAGACTTCGATTCATGGCGGATTCATTCAGGACTTGTCGGGGTTGGAAATCCTGTGCGAGCCGGGTGATCCTTCGTTCCATATGGATGGATCGTAAGCAACTGCCTTCTCGGAGTTCGGCTACCAGCAGGCGAATGGTGTGTGAGCCCAGGTCGATGGCTCCAAATCTTTTCTTCACAGGGACTTCCATCTCTTTCTCATCCGTGTCCGATCTTGACACGGTGTGGACCATGCGATTATTAACTCTTCAAAACTTTCGATTGTGCGCCCGGCAATGCCTGACGGTGAGGACGGAATGAATTTTCCCGTATCCATGTTTATTGCAGTTCCTTCCGTCCGGCGGCAAGGCAAGGTAAACATATCATCCAAGACCCCATCGGGGGACGAGAGGGAAGAGCATGATTTTGGAGATCAATCCATACCATCCTGAACCAAGGAAAATCAAAAAAATCGTTGATATTTTGCAAAACGGCGGGATCATCGTCTATCCTACCGATACCTATTATGGAATCGGCTGTGACCTGTTGAACAAATCGGCCATAGAAAAAATTTATAAGCTCAAGCGACGATCACCGTCTCAGCCTTTCAGCTTCATTTGCAGTGACCTGAAAAACATCAGCGAGTATGCCCAGGTCACCAATTACGCCTACAAAACCATGAAACGCCTTCTGCCCGGTCCTTACACCTTCGTGCTGGAAGGATCACGGCTTGTACCCAAAATCATGCTCACCAAGCGTCAAACGGTGGGGATTCGCGTTCCCGATCACCCTGTTTGTCTCAACATTGTTCATGAGCTGGGCCATCCCGTGATAAGCACCAGTGCCACCAATCCGGAAACCGATGAAATACTGACCACTCCCCATGAAATCAAAAGCGTTATCGGGCATGCCGTCGACCTCATTGTGGATGGAGGCGGAGTTTCCGGTGAACCCTCCAGCGTCATATCACTCATCGATGATGAACCGGAAATTTTGCGCGAGGGCCTGGGCGACGTCAACGTTTTCTGAACTGGAAACTCCGTATGGTTGACACATGTCCTCGATTAGGGGGATGTCTGAATGGTTTTCCCAGCGACCAATCGACTTTCCTCTTCGGGAAAAAGGCTAAGGGTAAGCAGGAAGCTGGTATCTGAGAAAATTGTAAGAACCGTTCAGCATGGTGTCCAACTTTCGGCTTACGTTCACTCCCAGAAGAAAATCCAGTAGAGAACTCTTCTTCTTCTCGAAATGCACGATTCGGGGCTTGCCCTCGATCCTCCCTAGATTGGCGGCTGCCTGGACGGCATCGTGAAAGTTGCCGATTTCATCCACAAGGCCCAGTTCCAAGGCTTTTTCCCCCATCAGGATGCGTCCGTCGGCGATAGTTTTCACATTGTCTTCGGCAAGATTTCTGCCTTGGGCCACATCGCGCACAAACTGCCCGTGAGCCTGTTCGATAGACTCTTCGAGCAGTGCTCTTTCTTCCGGAGTCATTTCTCTACCGGGATTTCCCGTATCTTTGAATTCCCCGCTTTTGATCACGATCGTCTCATAGCCCAACCTGTCAAAGATTTCCCTGAAATTGGGAAAGGAGACGATAACACCGATGCTGCCGGTGATGGTACCCGGATTGGCGACGATGTGTCCTGCCGCTGAAGCGATATAGTATCCTCCCGATGCGGCAATTCCCCCTAGTGAAGCCACCACGGGTTTGACGGCATGGGTTCGCCTTACTTCTCGATACATTTCCTGGGATGGACCGATTCCGCCTCCGGGTGATTCGATACGCAGGACAATGGCTTTTACATTGTCGTTTTCTCGATATTCCTTCATGGCATCGAGGTATTCCTGTACGTCGTCGATAGTGCCGCTTATCCTGATGACCGCGATGCGGTTTGTACCGGCAAGGATATCCACCCGGGAGGATAACCATAGAACGGATACGAGGCCTATCAGTACAAGGAGAGTCCATAGAAAATACTTGCGCCATTTCATGGGTCTTATGATCCGGAAAAGTCAACACCCGGCTTCTGCTGGAGAGCATAGGCCGGGTGTCGAAGGTTTTTATAATGGAAAAGAATCGGATCGTGCCGTTTTATTCGTCATTCGAGCCGGATTTATGGGCACGGGCTTCCAGTTCTTCCTTGAGCAGCTCGCCCAGGTTGGAGGTTGCTGCCTTGGCGGTGCTCATGTAGTCGGTATAGGTTGTTTTTTCTTCCTGCTCTTCCACCTTTTTGATGGAAAGGCCGATCTTGCGATCCTTGGGAGAAATATTGATCACTTTGGCGGTGATTTCTTCTCCCGGTTTGTACTGGCCGATGGGAGACTTGATCTTCTCCTTGCTGATTTCCGAAACATGCACCAGCCCTTCGATTCCCTCTTCGATTTCCACAAAAAGACCAAAGTCGGTCACGTTGGTGATGGGCCCCACAATGACGCTTCCCGCAGGATAGCGCTGAGGAATGCTTTCCCATGGATCGGTTTCCAGTTGCTTGATGCCCAGAGAAAAGCGTTCGTTGTCTTTGTCGATATTGAGGACGATGGCTTCCACTTCCTGGTTTTTCTTGAAAATTTCGGAAGGATGCTTGACGCGCTTGGTCCAGGAAATATCGGAAATATGAACCAGACCGTCGATGCCCTCGTCGATACCGATGAAAACGCCGAAATCGGTGATGTTTTTGATCTTGCCGGCGATGGTCGTACCTACGGGGTATTTCTGCGCGATCACATCCCAGGGGTTGGGTTCGAGTTGCTTCATACCCAGGGAAATGCGCTTGTTGTCGGGATTGATGCTGAGGACCACGGCTTCGACTTCGTCTCCCACGCTGAGAACTTTGGCGGGATGACGGATCTTTTTGGTCCAGGACATTTCCGAAACGTGAATGAGACCCTCGACCCCTTCTTCGATCTCCACAAAAGCACCGTAATCGGTGAGGCTGACCACACGTCCCTGGACCTGGGTTTGAACCGGATATTTTTCGGCGGCTTTGTTCCAGGGGTCCTCGACCATTTGCTTGATGCCCAGGGAAACGCGCTCATTTTCCCGATCAAAGCTGAGCACCATGACGTTGATCTGGTCGCCGATCTGGAACATTTCCGAGGGATGTCCCACTCGTCCCCAGCTCATGTCGGTTATGTGAAGGAGCCCGTCGATGCCTCCCAGGTCCACGAACACACCGTAGTCGGTGATGTTCTTGACGATGCCTTCCACAACCTTGCCTTCTTCCAGACCTGCAAGGGTCTGGGTTTTCATCTCTTCCCGCTCTTTTTCGAGCAAGGAGCGACGAGAGAGAACCACATTGCGCCGTTTTTTGTTATATTTGAGTACCTTGAAAGGAAAGCTCTGGCCGATCATGGATTCGAGGTTGCGCACGGGGCGCAGATCCACCTGGGAGCCGGGCAGGAAGGCCTGAACTCCAATGTCCACAGCCAGTCCGCCTTTGACCTTGGAGATTACCCTACCCTCGATGATACCATCATCATTGTAGATGCGGCTGATGTCATCCCATACTTTGATCTTGGCGGCTTTCTCCTTGGAAAGGTGAATGGAACCGTCGTCATCGTCCTGGAACTCAAGGAGCACGTCCACTTCGTCGCCAACCCTGGCCTGAACAACGCCGTTTTCGTCCTTGAATTCAGAAATGGGAATTTGGCCTTCGGATTTGTAACCGATGTCCACCATGACAAAATCGTCACTGACCTGCACCACGCGCCCTAGGAGGACTTCACCTTCCTGGATGTTTTTGAAGCTTTGCTCATAGAGGTCCTGCATGGTCTCCATGTCTTCTTCCCCATCCAGCAGCATGTCGTCCTCTTCGAAAAAATCGTCCATTTCAAAGTCTTGATTCATGTTGTCTTTAGTTTTCAATTCGTTTTCCACCATTGAGCTCGTTACCCCCTTGTCCAATTTTGGCCCTCGCCATCTTCAAATTACCTAAAATATCAAAAAATATTTTTATGATCAAATGATTTCTCCCGGCTTTAGAAACAGGGCTTACTGCAAGCCGGTGTTTTTTCCGCAACATGTCGCATCAGCTTCCGCAGCACCCCGTGGATATCAAGTTCCGAAGTATCCAAAATAAAGGCATCGGGGGCAGGTTTCAGCGGGGCCAGTGCGCGCCCGGCATCGGCCTCGTCACGCTCCCGCATCTGGGATTCCACTTGAGAATACTCCATGGGCCGGCCTCGATCCGCGTACTCAGCACAGCGACGCATTGCCCTGGTACGGAGGTCTGCTGTAAGAAAAACCTTGACGGGGGCATGGGGGAACACGACCGTCGTCATATCTCTCCCTTCCGCCACTACTTTACCCCTGGCGGCAAGGCGCCTCTGGCATTGGGTCAGAAATTCCCTTACCACATGAAACTTCGATACTTCCGATGCCTTCCGGGCCATATCCGGGGAACGAAGCTCTTCGTTCAGGACTTTCCCTTTGTAGGTGATTTGGAGGTTTGCGTCTTTCAGTGCAAAGTGAAGACTCAGGGAAGCGAGCTTTTTTTCCAGACCGTTTTGCTCGCCCAGGGAAATGTTCTCTTGTGAAAGAGCCCAGGCTATCGCCCTGTACATGGCTCCAGTGTCAAGGTATACACAGCCCAGTTCCCTGGCCAACAGGCGACAGATTGTACTTTTTCCGGAACCGGCAGGGCCGTCTATGGCGATGATCATGATGCCTCGACCTTTATATGTGAAGTTTTAACGGCAAAAGGCCTGCCTGGAGGAAGTACCGGCCTGGGACGTTCGCATGGCGAACAGGAGAAAGCAAGTTTGCATCGAGAAAAGTTCCCGGTGTAATGACGAGTGTCGGTTTTTGTGCTATTCAAATGAAACTCTCGTTCTTTCATCCATCATTTATTCAGTCGGTTGGAGTTGGAGGGGGAATACCGAATGCCCGAAAGCGTCCAACCCCGACACGCACCGAACATATAAGGGAAAACCATTAAAAAAACAATGGCTTTCTTGGAAAAGTGTTCCTGACGGTAGGAAAGGGCCTGAGTAACTTTGCTGCTTTTTATGGTTGAATGATACGGAGGCATTATCCGACTCCTTTTTTTGTAGAGGAGCCGTTCATGCCATGTATTTTCTCGAAGTATCCGGCGTTGGAAAAAGAAAAATCATGTTATCATACTTTCCTCAGGTATTCCGAAAGGACTGAGTTTTCCTTCAGCACGTTGTTTGGAAAAGATATTGAACCCGTTTTCATGGAAGGATTGCGACAGCCTCATGATCAGGAAAACGCACAATGCCGGACGGACGAAAAAAACAAGTGGCCCAATGCCTGTCGAAAACGACGATATTGAAAACAAAGGGGATGATTTGCCAAAAAATACTGCTACTCCGATTCTTTTTCATGAAAAGTCTCGCGATCTCCCTGCCGATTCTTTTCGGCTCTATCTCGATGAAATAAAAAAGTACCCCCTGCTGAGCCGCGAGGAGGAAAGGGAGCTGGCCATTCGCTATCGTGAAAAGGGGGACATGGATGCGGCTTACCGCTTGATCACGGCCAACTTGCGATTGGTGGTGAAAATTGCCATGGATTTTCAGCGCTACTGGATGCAAAATCTCAACGACCTGATTCAGGAAGGCAATGTGGGGTTGATGCAGGCTGCCAAGAAATTCGATCCCTATCGCGGCTACAAGTTTTCCTATTATGCTTCTTTTTGGATCAAGGCCTACATCATCAAATTCATTATGGACAACTGGAAGTTGGTCAAGATTGGAACGACCCAGGCTCAGAGGAAGCTGTTTTTCAATTTACGCAAGGAAAAAGAACGGCTGGAAGCTCAGGGCATTGAAGCGACCACTCCCATGTTGAGCCAAAGGCTTGATGTGAAGGAATCGGAAATCGTCGAGATGGACCAGCGCTTGAACAGCTGGGAGATATCCCTGGACAGCCCCCTGAAGGAAGATTCCGAAGACACCCACAAGTCCTTTCTTCCCTCGGAAGACCTGCCCGTTGACGACCAGATCGCCGACAAGCAGGCCAAGGCCATCCTTCAGGAGAAACTGGCCCTGTTTCGTGAGCAACTGAAGGGGAAGGAAGCGGTCATCTTCGACAGTCGGCTACTGGCGGAGGAGCCTCTCACCTTGCAGGATATCGGAGACCGGTTCGGAATCAGCCGAGAGAGGGTCCGTCAGATAGAGAGCCGTCTGAAAAAAAAGCTCAAAGCTTATCTGGAAGACGAGATCGAAGACCTCGATTTGCTCCAAGAGAGTATGGTGGAAGTCTAAATATTCCCGTTTCGATTATAGCCGCGTAAAAATGATTTTCGCTATGGGATAAGGGTGTTTTCGGAGCGAGAAATGGGGGAGCGTGTTGCAGACAGAGCAGTTGAGACAATGGATTGCCGATGGGGTACTGGAGCCCCTGTTGCAGGTGGCAGGGGAACTTCACCCGGCGGATATGGGGGAACAGCTTGCGGGACTCACACCGGAAGAAGTCGCCCGTTTTGTGGAGATGCTCGGCACCACCAATGCACTCACGGTTTTTGAGTTCGTGCCCTTCGATCTCCAAAAAGCCGCTCTGGGCCATCTTTCAAAGAAAACCCTGGCCGAACTCATGCATCTCATGAGTCCGGACGATCGGGCGGACCTGGTGGAAGAGCTGGATGAAAGATCCCAGGAGCGCCTCCTCTCCCTGCTCATGCAGGCCGAGCGACAAAACATCATGAAGCTGATCACCTATCCCGAAGGATGTGCCGGGGCTTACCTGACTACGGACTACGCCTTCCTTCGCATGGAGGGAAATATTCGGGGAGCGCTCGACCAGCTTCGCCTGCAGGCTCCCAAGAAGGAAACCATTTATTATGCCTACGTGGTGGATCAGGCCCGGCGGTTGGTAGGGTTTGTCTCCTTGAGGGATCTCATCATGGGGCGCTCGGAAGATCCCATTTCTTCCGTGATCCGCCGCAGTGTCATTTCCGTGCGTGTGAGCGACGACATTGAGTACGTCGCCCAGGAAATGACCCACTATGACTTTCTGGCCATACCCGTCGTGGATCATGACGACCGCCTGGTGGGCATCATCACCTATGACGATATCTTTGATGTCATCAGCGAAGAAGCTACCGAGGACATGTATCATCTGGCCAACCTCGACACCGACGAGAAAATTTCTTCTTCCCTGCCCAGGTCCGTCAAGCTTCGAATACCCTGGCTCCTGGTGAATCTGCTCACGGCCCTTGTGGCTTCCATGACCGTGAGCTACTTTTCGGACACCATCTCCAAGTATGTCATTCTCGCGGCGCTCATGCCCATAGTGGCAGGGCTGGGCGGTAACTTCGGCACTCAAACCCTCACGGTTGTGGTGCGAGCCCTGGCTCTTGGTGAAATCAAATTCACCGGTGACTGGGGGGTTCTCTTCAAGCAAATCGGCGTGGGGCTGTGCAGCGGCCTTTTCATCGGCCTGGTAATGGGAGGGATCGCCTTTTTATGGCACCACAATATCTGGCTCTCCCTGATACTCTGGATGGCCATGACCGCCAACCTCATCCTTGCGGGGCTTGTGGGAGCATTGGTGCCCATTATCCTTCGCAAGCTCAAGCTGGACCCGGCACTGGGATCGAGCATTTTTGTCACCATGACCACCGATACGGGGGGGTTTTTCATTTTCCTTGGGCTGGCTTCACTCCTGCTCCATCACATTGTTGTGTGAAGCTCCAGCGTGGCCGGTGGGAAGCGAAGATCATTGGTATGTGCAACTTTCCGGTGGTACGATGGCTGCTCCTTTGGCTTCCCCGCTTCTCGTTCCCAAGCCGAAGCGTGGGAACGAGTGGATGGTGGCTATTCACTTGAACAACTTAACATCAGGACATCAGGAACAGGAGTTTTTTGCTTGAGCACGATTTTACCACGTCGCAAAACCCATAAGATTCACATCGGTAATGTTGCCATTGGGGGGGATGCTCCCATTGTGGTTCAGTCTATGGCAAACACGGACACGCGGGATTGGCGTGCCACGGCAAAACAAATTCGCTGCCTGGAGGACGTGGGCTGTGAAATGGTTCGAGTTGCCGTGGTCGATCGGGAGGCTGCGGAGCAGATCTCTCGGATCAAGAAAGAAATCCGCATCCCCGTGATCGCGGACATCCACTTCGATCACCGTCTTGCCTTGGAAGCCGTCAAGCAAGGTGTGGACGGGCTGCGTTTGAACCCAGGAAATATCGGCGGTCGAGACCGGGTAGCCAGGGTGGCTGCCGCGGCTCTTGAACGGCAGGTGCCCATACGCATTGGAGTGAACAGCGGGTCCGTGGAAAAGGAACTTCTCGCCAAACACGGCGGTCATCCCACTCCCGAAGCCATGGTGGAAAGCGCTCTCAAGCATGTGCGTCTGCTGGAAGATGAAGGTTTCCACCTGATCAAGATATCCCTCAAGTCTTCGGATGTTTTAGACACCATTGCCTGCTATCGGCTGCTTTCGGCCCAGACGGATTACCCGCTCCATTTGGGGGTTACGGAAGCGGGAACAGTGGTGGACGGCGCGGTCAAGTCGGCCCTGGGCATCGGTACCCTGCTCCTGGAGGGTATCGGGGATACTCTGCGTGTTTCCCTTTCCAGCGACCCGGAAGAAGAAATCCCCGTGGCCTACGGCATCCTTCGCTCCCTCAAGCTGCGAAATCGAGGGGTGGAGCTCATTGCCTGTCCCACATGCGGGCGCACGGAAATCGACCTCATCTCCCTGGTTCAACAAGCGGACAAGATTTTCAGGAAAGTCCGGTCTCCACTGAAAGTCGCCATCATGGGCTGCCCCGTCAACGGTCCGGGGGAGGCACGGGAAGCCGATGTGGGGATCGCCGGCGGGCGGGGCAAGGGCATTCTTTTCAAAAAGGGCGAGCTTGTGGAAAAAATCCCCGAAGAGCATTTGCTGGCGAGGCTGTTTGAGGAAGTGGAAAAGATGACCGGTGAAAAAATAATGGATTGACTGGAAAAAAACCGTGCGTTTTTTCGAGATCATCGATCGATTGCTGGAATATTACCCGGAAGCGGACGTGGCCTTCCTGGAAAAAGCTTATGTTTTTGTCGCAAGAGCATATAGCGGCCGGGTGAGGCTCGAGGGGGAGCCTTATCTGGAACACCCTCTGGCCGTTGCCGGCATCACGGTTCAGATGCGCCTGGATGTGGAAAGTGTCGCCGCAGCTCTTCTGCATGACACTCTCGTTGATGATGTCTGCACGGTGGAAGACCTGGCCGCGGTTTTCGGGGATGATGTGGCTCAGATCGTCAAGGGGGTCGCCAGGCTCACCCGGCTGGATTTCAGCAACAAGAAAGAACAACAGGCCGAGTACATGCGCAAAATGGTGCTCGCCCTCTCCCATGACATGAGAATCTTGCTCGTTAAGCTGGGGGAGCGTCTCCACGACATGCGGACTTATGAAAACTTTTGTTCCGCTTCCCAACGCATACTGGCCCGGGAAGCCCTCGATATTTACGCCCCTCTGGCTGATCGGCTCGGCATTGAATGGATGAAGGTCGAGTTGGAAGACCTGGCATTTAAATGTCTCAAACCCGAAGAGTACGAGAGGGTGTTGCAGGGGCTTGCCAAGACCCAGGTGGAGCGGCACCGTTACATCGAGGAGGTCAAGGGCATCCTTCACACCCACCTGGAAAAGAATGCATTGCAAGGGCGCGTGAGCGGCAGATCCAAGCACATCTACAGCGTTTATAACAAGATGGAACGCCAAAAGCTCGATATGGATCGCATCTACGATGTCATCGCGTTCCGCATCATCGTGGATTCCGTTCGAGCGTGCTACGAAGCCCTTGGGATGGTCCATAACCTCTGGGAACCCGTTTCAGGGCGTTTCAAGGATTATATTGTCAAACCCAAGTCCAACATGTATCAATCCCTACACACCACGGTGATCGGGCCTCACGGGGAAAGGATGGAAGTGCAGATTCGTACCCTGGACATGGACCGCATCGCCAAGGAAGGGGTTGCCGCCCACTGGCTTTATAAACAGCGTGGAGACTCCAGGGAGATGCTCGATGAGAAGGAATCTCAGAGGTTTTCCTGGCTCAAGGAGCTGCTGGACTGGAACAGGGCATGGCGAGATCCCAAGATCGTTTTTGATGTGGTCAAGGAGGGGTTTCACACCGATGAAGTCTACGTGTTCACGCCCCACGGCGACGTGAAGGTTTTTCCCCAGGGTGCCACTCCCGTGGACTTTGCTTATGAAGTCCACTCGGAAGTGGGGCATCGCTGCGTGGGTGCCCGTGTAAACGGAAAGATCGTGCCTTTGCGCTATGAACTGCAAAATGGCGACACGGTGGAAATCCTCACGGCCGCCAATCACCAGCCCAGCAAGGACTGGCTCAAGTTTGTCAAGACATCCAAGGCTTCCCAGCGTATCCGCCATTGGATCAAAGCCGCCGAACGGCAGCGGTCCGTGGCATTGGGGCGGGAGCTGTGTGAGAAGGAATTCCGAAAGAAAGGCCTGAGCTTCAATAATTATATCAATTCCTCCGAACTCCTGGAGGTGGCCAGGGGATTTTCACTGAAAACCATCGACGACCTTCTGGCCGGCGTCGGCTACTGGAAAATATCTCCCGTTCAGGTGATTGGAAGGTTGGCGCCTCCGACCCAGCCGGAACCGACGGAAAAAGAAGAAACTCTCACTTTTGATAAAAGAAAGGCTCGATCGAGGGACGACGGTATCATCGTTCAGGGGGCGGACAACGTCATGGTGCGCATGGCCAAATGTTGCAATCCCGTTCCGGGGGAGCCCATCGTGGGCTACATCACCAGGGGAAAAGGGATTGCGGTTCACAAGGCCACTTGTAGAAATGTGAGCAAGGGTGATCAGGAACGCAAGATAGAAGTGCAGTGGGATTCGGGGGAAGGAAAGGTTTATCCCGTTGAAATGACCGTTATATTTGCCCAGGAAAAGGGGATGCTGGCCAACATCAGCGGTCTTCTCGGGCAGCTCGATGTGAATGTGATCGATGTTAAGGTGGACAACAGCGCGCGAGATGCGGCGGTCTGCCGGTTAAAAATAGAAGTAAAGGATAACAAGCATCTGCAGCGCGTTTTGTCCG
Source organism: uncultured Syntrophobacteraceae bacterium (assembly GCA_964603955.1). Classification (GTDB taxonomy): domain Bacteria; phylum Desulfobacterota; class Syntrophobacteria; order Syntrophobacterales; family Syntrophobacteraceae; genus SLCH01. Next base: position 2,920 of record CAZRWT010000030.1, on the reverse strand, counting down.
TGCTGCGCTCGGAGCGGGGGATTTTAAAGGTTCAGAGGAGCATGGAATGATGGATCGCTCATCGAACCCCCGAAGGGAGCGGGACCGATGAGCTGCTCGAGGATTTCAGAACTCTTTGCACTTGTGCCATGGATCGAGAAGAATGGGATTTAGAGGTTCGAGTAGATGTTTGCTGTTTCCGGGGCACGCAAAACCGCATTCAATTCCTGCTGAACTGTTGCCCGCTCAGGGTTCTTCTGCCAGGCTTTCCAGTCCTCCACGCTACTCCACGTGCTGATTACGAGGAATTTGTTGGGGGTTTCCATGCACCGCAGGGTTTCTCCGGAAACATAACCTTTTTGCTGGAGAGCCAGGGAGCGAAGCTTTGTGAGAATTTGGTGAAGTTTGGTTTCCTGTCCTTCTTCTACAACTCTTTCAATCAAAACTCGAATCGCCATACAGCACCTCCATTTTTGGGGGAAATTTAAGGATCGGTCACGTGAGCCAAACCGCTCATATATGATGGAAATCTAACACGCCGATGATGGGCGGTCAATGAAAAGCTCCATGGATTTTCGGGTTTGGATCATGATATCAATCAAATCGAAACTTGCTCATCCACAACCACCCATTACAGCAGGGAGGAAGACGCCATGCCCAAAAAAGAAATCGATCCGCAGTACAAAGTGCAGCATCTGTCCATCCTCGACGAGAATGGACAACCGGACAAAGACCTGGAGCCGGACATCTCCCCCGAAACGCTCCTCAAGCTCTACCGAACCATGATCCTGGCCCGCAAGTTCGACGAACGCATGCTCACCTTGCAGCGCCAGGGCAAGATCGGAACCTTCGCGCCCGTCAAGGGCCAGGAAGCCCAGGTGGGAGCCGTGGCGGTTCTTGAACCCCAAGACTGGTTTTGCCCGTCCTTTCGGGAAATGCCTTCGGAGCTGTGGCGCGGCAAGAAAATGGAACACATCCTCGCCCTTTTCGGAGGCTTCAACGAAGGCGGGGAAATCCCCGAAGGTTTCAACAACCTTCCCCTTTCCATTCCCGTGGGCAGCCAGACCCTTCACGCCGCGGGCATCGCCTACGCCATCAAGTACCGAAAGCAAAAACATGTGGCCATGACCTTTTTCGGCGACGGAGCCACCTCGGAAGGCGATTTTCACGAAGCCCTGAATTTCGCGGCCGTTTTTCAGGTTCCCGCCATTTTCGTGTGCCAGAACAACCAGTGGGCCATTTCCATCCCCCGGCACCGGCAAACCCGCAGCAAGACCCTGGCTCAAAAAGCCCTGGCCTACGACATGCCCGGCATCCAGGTGGACGGCAACGACGTTCTCGCCGTGTATGCTGCGGCCAAAGAAGCCGTGGATCGCGCCAGGGCCGGAGAAGGTCCCACGCTCCTGGAATGCGTCACCTACCGCATGTCCGTTCACACCACCGCCGACGATCCCAAAAGATACCGCACTGAAGAGGAAGTGGAAGCCTGGATCGAGAAAGACCCCATCCGGCGCTTCGACAAATATCTGCGGGACAAGGGCCTGTTGGATGACGACAAGGTCCGTACCCTGGACGACGAGGTGACCGGCAAAGTCGGGGAAGCCGTGGCCCGCTGGGAAGACTTTTCCGCCAAAACCCCCGATCCCCTGTCCATGTTCGATCACCTTTTCCAGGAATTGCCGCCCTACGTCGCGCAGCAGAAAGAATTTCTCGAGGCGGAACCGGTTCACAAGCAGGGAGGAAAATGACATGGCCAAAATGACAATGGTTCAGGCAATCAACCTGGCACTCATGCAGGAAATGGAGAAAGACGACCGGGTTATCGTCCTGGGCGAGGACGTGGGCAAGGACGGCGGCGTTTTTCGGGTCACGGAGGGGCTCATCGAAAAGTTCGGGGAAGAGCGTGTCATGGACACTCCCCTTGCGGAATCGGGCATTGCGGGCTTTTCCATCGGCATGGCCCTCCATGGACTGCGGCCCGTGTGCGAGATGCAGTTTTCGGGCTTCAGCTACTACGCCTTCCACCAGATGGAAGCCCATGCGGCACGCCTGCGAGCCCGGTCTCTCGGGCGGTTCCACGTGCCCATGGTCCTGAGGGCCCCCTACGGCGGCGGGGTCCGTGCCCTGGAACACCATTCGGAAAGCCGCGAAGCCTATTTCGCACACACTCCGGGTCTCAAGATGGTGATCCCTTCGTCTCCCAGGAACGCGCGGGCTTTGCTGGTGAGCGCCATTCGGGACCCGGACCCCGTGGTGTACTTCGAACCCAAGGCCCTCTACCGGGCTTTCCGCGAGGAAGTGCCCGACGAGGAAGAAACCCTGCCCATCGGCAAGTCGCGCATGGCCCGCGAAGGCAAGGACGTGACGGTGGTCTCCTACGGCGCCACCCTGCACGCGGTTTTGGAAGCGGCGGAAAAGCTCGATGAAAAAGACGGCATCCAGGCGGAAGTCATCGACCTGCTCACCATTTCCCCCCTGGATGACGAGCTGTTCACCCGATCCGCCGTCAAAACGGGCCGGGTGGTGGTGGCTCACGAAGCCCCCCGGAGCTTCGGTGCCGGTGCGGAAGTCATGGCCCGGCTGGTGGAAAAGTCGTTTTTTTACCTGGAAGCTCCCATCGAGCGCGTCACGGGTTTTGACATCGTCATTCCCCTTTACCGCCGGGAAAACGACTACCTGCCCGGCGTGGAAAGGATCATGCGGGGAATCCGAAAGGTTCTCGACTGAAAGGAGGCTGCATGTTGATGGAATTCAAGCTCCCCGACCTGGGGGAAGGCATTCACGAAGGGGAAATCGTCGAGGTTCTCGTGGCCGAGGGCGACAAAGTCGAGGACGGAACCCTGGTGCTCATCGTGGAAACGGACAAGGCGACCACGGAAATCCCCTCTCCCGTGGCGGGTGTGGTCAAGGAAATCCGGGTGCGGCCCGGTGACGTGGTCAA
>CAZRWT010000029.1:0-41860 GCA_964603955.1 uncultured Syntrophobacteraceae bacterium | reverse complement strand
TCCAACTGTTCCGGACGGGCATTGTGCAGACGTTTTTGGACCTCCTGATCGACAATGTTTCCGAATCGTTGCAGGAGCAGCAATTGAAGCATGGCGGCCTGGCCTTCCTTCTTGCCTTCCTTCTTGCCTTCCCTTTTGCCTTCCCTTTCGCCTTCCCTTTTCCAATTTTCCGTCCACTGTATCACGCTCTCAGCCAGCATGGCATTGACCTCCTCCAGATCGTTCACTTCAGGGATAACCTCTCCAGGTACCATTCGCCGTAACAGAACCCGGCGAACCCAAATGGTAAAGGCCCGGCGCAAGGCTGTGTAACGCGGGTGTTTCAGACTTTCCTTGAGTTCTTGCAGGATTGCGGCTGCCTCTTCCAGGCTGCCGGCTCGTTCCAGGCGGATCAGAATGGCGCTCGGACCTTCGGCCCTGTCCAGTTCTTCACCCGGTACACGGCCCTCGTCGAGCAGAAAATAGCGCATGGCAGGACGATAGCGCTCCAGGCCGGCCGGCATGGGAGCGATCAACTCGGCAACATCCTGTCGGGCCGTCCAGCGGCCCTGGCCGTTGTAGAGCACCAAAGGGAAGACAGGGGGCAAAAGATCGCCCGGCTTGACCTGCCCGGATTTGATCAAGTCCTGGCACGGCAACCCTTCATAGACCATGATCCGCCATGCCGGAATCACAGGGTGACGCGCCCCAGGGGCTGGATGGTGATGTCCTGGACCAGTTCCTGGTACGAGAGCACGGGCAGTTCGTAAACCTCGAGTTCGATGAGTTTGCGCACATAGCGGCGGATGTCCATGGAGGTGAGCAGGACGGGGCGGTGGGCCGTTCGGGTGAGGTCCCCCGCTTCTCTTTTGACGTTGCCCACGAATTTCTTGGTGGTGTTCGGGTCCAGGGCCAGGTAGGACCCCGCCGAGGTCTGCCGGATGGCCTTGCGGATGGTTTCCTCGACGTCCGGATTGAGCAGGTAGGCGGCCAGCACGTTTTGTCCTCCGCTGAAGCGATGGCTGATGTAGCGCTTCAGGCCGCCGCGCACATATTCGGTGAGCAGGACGGTGTCCTTTTCCTTCTGGCCCCATTCGATGAGGGTCTGGAGGATGGTTCGCAGGTTGCGCACCGAAATTTCTTCCTGGACCAGCCTCTGGAGGATTTCCGCCAGTTTCTGGATGGGCAGCACCCGTTGCACTTCCTTGACCAGTTCGGGAAAGCGCTGGTCCATCTTGTCCAGGAGGTACTTGGTTTCTTGCAGGCCGATGAATTCCTCTGCATTTTTCTTGAGCACGAACGACAGGTGATAGGTGAGAATCTGGGCCGGTCCCATGAAGGGTACTCCTGCGGAAGTCAGTTGTTCCCGCCGGGATTCATCCGTCCAGAGGCTCGGCAGGTTGGGCAGGAACCTTTCGCCGGTTTCGTAGGGAATGCCCAGCAGGTCCAGGTTGTCCGGCTTTTCCCGCACCAGGACCTTTCCCGATCTCAGGCGCCCCTGGGACATGGGAATTTCCTGGAGCAGGATCATGTAGCCCCCGTCCTGGAGCTGGTGCGTGAAGCGCAGGTGAATGCCCGGAAAGGGCACACCCAGGTCCAGGTAGAGCGCCCGGCGCAGGGAGACCAGTTCGTCGTTCAACGCCGCCGGAGGAATCATGTTTTCCATGGTTTCGGCCACGTCCAGGAGCAGGGGGACGGTCAGTGAAAATTCTTCCTCGGGGGCGGTCCTGGCGGCGTCCTGTCTTTTCTTGCCGGCGGCCGGGGCCAGAGATTGGGCGTAGGCCGGGACATCTTTCCCGGCCTTGGAGGCCGAGATCATTTTGATCAGGCCGTAGCCTGTTGCCATGATCAGGAGGCCCAGCAGGAGAAATTGGGGCTTGGGAAAACCGGGTACCAGGGCGAAGAGAGCGGCCAGACCTCCCGCCAGGAGGAGGGCTTTGGGCTGGGCCATGAGCTGCCCGGCGATTTCACCGCCCAGGTTGGTGGATTCTTCCGTGGAAACCCGTGTGGTGACGATGCCTGCGGTGATGGAAATGAGCAGGGCCGGAATCTGGGAAACCAACGCATCGCCGATGGACAGCACGCCGAAAAGCTGGATGGCTTCCCCTGCGGGAATGCCCATCTGGGTGATGCCGATCATCACTCCGCCCAGGATGTTCACCACGGTGATGACCAGTCCCGCGATGGCGTCCCCCTTGACGAACTTCATGGCTCCGTCCATGGCCCCGTAGAGCTGGCTTTCCTTGGTGATGCGTTCCCGGCGGTTCTTGGCTTCCTGCATGTCGATGACGCCCGCTCGAAGGTCCGCGTCGATGCTCATCTGCTTGCCGGGCATGGCGTCCAGGGTGAAGCGAGCCCCCACTTCGGCCACGCGCTCGGACCCCTTGGTGATCACCAGGAACTGGACGATGGTCAGGATGAGAAACACCACGGCTCCGACGATAAAGTTGCCGGCCACCACGAAATTGCCGAAGGTGAAGATGATCTCCCCGGCATCGGCGTTGAGCAGGATCAGGCGCGTGGTGGTGATGTTGAGGGCCAGGCGGAACAGGGTGGTGAAGAGCAGGAGCGAGGGGAAGACCGAAAAATCCAGGGGCGTCCGGATGTACATGGAAAACATCACCAGGATGAAGGAGACGGACAGGTTTAGGGCGATGAGGCTGTCCACCACCACCGTGGGCATGGGCAGGATCATGAGGCTGATGATCATGACCAGCAAAACGGCCAGGTTGATGTCGTTGTGCCGGGTCGCTGCGGCGATGACGGCCTGGAGGCGGGCAAGATTCGTCTTCATCCCTCGCTCCTTGTTTCGCCGGGTGAGCCGACGGCTCGACGCATCGCCGCCCAGGCCTCGTCCGTCCGCCCCAGCCCGTGAAGGGCTCGAGCCCGAATTACCCCCAGAGTCGGAACCAGTTCCCTTTCTGCCGTCCGAGATGCCCCTTCAGCCAGCTCCAGGGCCAGGTCCCAGTCCTTGTGCTCCAGGCGAATGTAGGCCAGGGTTGCGGCAAACCCCGCATCTTCCGGATAAAGGCGGTGCAGCGCCCGGTATAGAACCTCGGCCCGGTCCATCCGGTCATGACGCAAAAACAGGTAAGCCAGCAGGGAAAGGGCCTGCTTATGCAGGTCGTTCAAGGTTTTTACCCCTTGTGCAGCAGGCTGCGGTAAAGGTTGAGCAGGTCCTTGTTTTCCCGGTCGGCCTGCAAAAGAGCCAGGGCTTCTCGCAGGTCCGGGTCGGAGTCGGCGGCCGGGAGGCCTTGCAGGGATGAAGCGGCTTCGTCCAGGAGCGCGTTGAAGCGGCTCGGGGAAAAAATCTCCTTGTTGGGCAAAGCCGGCTTGAGCGCCTGCAATATGCCCGACTCGATGGAATTCGCCCTCAGGAGCTTTTCCAGGTGAACGATGGGCTGTTCATCGGCGGGGAACAGCTCGATGGTGGTTTCGGGCAGCCTCACCGCGGCCTGTCCCGGTTCCTGGCGCAATATCTGCTCGAGACCCACCGAAAGGTCCAGGGGATCGGAAACTCCGCGCATGGCATTCGTCCTCTTCGTTCAGGTTCGGTTTCTGCTCACCCAATCCCGTCGTGCAGCCTGCCCAGCAGCCCAATGGCAAGTTCCAGGGCGGGCAGGGTGAAGTCCTTGTCCGCAATATGCACCAGGAAGACCAGGGTGGCGTCTCCGTGCAGGGCGGCATGGACGGGCAGGGGATGATTTTCGCGATAGTGGCACAGCTCCAGTGCCCTGGCCTGCATTTCCCGGCTCAAGTCGTGTCGCGGACGGGCCAGGTAAACCAGCACCACGTTGTCGGCCATTTCCAAGAACAGATTCCCCTGTCCTTCGATGTGCATGCTCAGGGTTCCGGCGGCATTCAGTTGCAGGTCGTCGATGCCCATGTTGCGGCCAAAGTTCCTGATCGTCGTGTGAATCCATTCCATGGTTCAAGCTTCCTCTCTCTCGATGGCTTCGTCGAGGGCTCCCTGAACGGCCTGGAGGAACGTGTCCCGGTTTTCTGGGACGGCGTAGAGCTTCAGGGGCAAAAGCCGGGTCAGTTCCTTGAGTTCGCGCAAAAAGTGTACCTGCTCCGACAACCCGGAAATATCGAGGGACCTTGCCAGGTCGGAAATGCTCGATGGGCTGATCCAGCGCTCATCTTTCATTTGCAGCAGGGAGTGCATCAACTGCCGGGTGTTGTCCGATGTGTGCGGAGCTTCGTAAACCGTGCGCATTCGGTTCAGGGCGCGCTCGCAGGCGCCGTGCAGGTGGTTGAGGGCTTCGAGCTGGAACAGGTCGTCGTTGATTTGTTTGAGTTGCGCCGGGGATGAGGAGGGTCCGGTGGAAGCCATGTCCTGCCCGACAGCCTTGATGAGGAAGTGAACGGCTTTGAGAAAGTCCTTTTCCCCATACTTTTCGAGAATGGAATCGAAGGCTGCCAGGGTACCTTTGTAGTCCAGGACGGTGTCCCGGTACAGGTCGCGCAGCCCGAGAGCCGCAGCCGTGTCTCCGGCGCCGCTCTCCCTGGCCGCCTCCACCGTGTTCAGCCCTGCGCGGATTGCCGGACCGTGTTCCTGATCGAGGCTTTCCAGTGCCAGGGCAAGCCCTTTTTTGAGCAGGTCGAAGCCCGGCTGGCTGTCGATTTGGGCTTTGGCGTAAAACAGCCCCACGTATTGGTCCGAAACATCCGGGAAAAACAGCCGGGCTTCGAGGCGCAGTTGAGGGGCGGTCAGTCCTGCGTTTTTCTTGAGATGGTCCGCAAAGTCGAAAACCCTCTGGCGCAGAGTCCAATCCACAGCCTTTTCGACGAGGTATTCGGCCTGCTGCATGGCCATGGTGTTGGCCTGGTCCGGGCTCGCGCGCTTGCGATCCTCGAGCTTTTTTTCCTCGGTTTCCACGGTCGGAGCGGCGGCATCCTCATCAATGAGACTGGACGAGCCGGCCGACACGGTCACGGTGCGCCCATCGTGGCTTCCCTGTTTGGCCTGGTGTGTCTCGGTAAAGAAATCCTGAGTTTTTAGAGATTGTTCGGTCCCGCTCTGAACATTGATGCGCGACTCCATTTCCTGCTCCTTTTTGAAGCGTGACTTTTCCTTCCATTTTCACCTGATGTGTTTCCTGATTGTACAAATATCGGGCCATGACTTGAAAGCGTTTTTTTGGATCGGGAGAGGTGTGGCCGTCGCCGCCGTGAGACCACATAGGCAGGGAAAGGGTGAGATTGTCTTGGCATCCTCGCCGGCATAGGTTCCCTGCGAGTTGTTTGTTCCGATCCATATGAACTCACCAGTACTGGAATTTCCTCTGTCGGTGCAAAATTTTTTGGCAGCAAGGCAAATATTTACCCGCTGCGCCGTAAAGCCCCGTCGTTCAGGCCGGGGAGGATGTCAAAGCACGGACGCCACGGCCGAAAGCTTTCGTATTTGAGCCCACTTACGATCATGGCTTTCTCCCATGACCTCGGCGAAGGAATCCTCCGGGGGTGTTTCCGTGGATACCCGGATGTGAACTGCGGGGTCCAGTTCCACCAGGGGATCGAATTGGGCCATGATGCCGTCGAGGTGTTCCAGCCTGGCATCGGAAAGGCTGCTTGTTTCCTCGCGTTGTCTCAATCGAGCCGCGATATGTTCCCGGGAAGCCGTGCATTCCACGAAGATCAAGTTGGTATCCAGGTCTTCGGCCAGGCAGCGAGCGTCATCGCGCCACTTGCGATGGCTGTATGTTCCATCCAGAATCACCGACCTGCCTTTTTCCAGCCAATCTTGAGCTTCAAGCAGCATGTGAGCGTAGGTGTGCCGGCGAAGGGCCGGCCGATACAATCCCGTTCCCAGGGGCACGACCCTTTTTTCATGAACTTCCAGCCCTGCCTTTGCCTTTCTCACGCGATCCGATTGAATCAGGGGAACCAACAGAGTATCCGAAAGTTTTTGAGCAAGTGTGGACTTCCCGCAGGCGGGCGGGCCGCAAAATACCCACAGAGTCGGTCTGCCGAAGGCCACCGCATACCTGTAGGCCTGATCGAGGCTTTTTTGAACCGTCGCTTTCCGTGCCGCCAAAGCTTTCTCTCCTCCCGAATCACCCCCGGCGCCCAGGCAAGCCACCTTGAGCTTGACCACTGCCCGGTAGGCCGCATAAAAGTCTGTGAATCCGTACAGGCCATGGTCTCCACTGTGTCGGGCCACCGCTTTCAAAAAGGCACATCCCAGGGGCATGTGTCCCAGGCGGTCCAGGTCCATGTAGAGAAAAGCGATGTCCGAGGCCACGTCGCCGTAACGGAAACGATCGTTGAATTCGATACAGTCAATGACCTGGATGTTGTCCTCAAAGTAAACATGTTCCACCTTGAGGTCCCCATGTCCATCTCGAATGCGGTGTGTGCATACCCTTTCGGCAAAACCCTTTTCATGGTTTTTGAAAAAAGCACGACTTACCGCCCGGATGAATTCCCACTTTTCCCGCTCCACCAGAGTGTCCACAAAAGGCTGTACCTGTGAAAAATTTTCTTCCATATTGAAGGAAATGACTTCGGAACTACCGAATCGAAGGATATCTTCATTGACGCCGCAGCGGGAGTAGAATGCCGCCAGCTTTTGCCCCAGGGCCGTCATGTGATTCTCGTCGATCTTGCCCTGATCGAGGAGAGTTTCGAGGTTGTCCTTGTGAGAAAGTTGCCGCATTTTCACCAGGTGGTCCACGACCTGGCCGGTTCCCGACAGGCGCATGACTCCGTCCTCCCCCTGTCGGACTTCCAGCACATCCATGTATACATTGGAAGTCAACCGCCGGTTGAGAGCCACTTCACGTTCACAAAAGTGCCGGCGTGCCTCCAGGGTTTCAAAGTTGAGAAACTCGAAGTTCACGGGTTTTTTGAGTTTGTAGACCCATTTGCCGGTGAGGAAAACCGCGGAAATATGGGTGTCGATTCTTTCCAGGTGCGGCACTTCATGGGGGTAAAAGTCGGGGGAGGCCATGGCCCGGCAAATTTTTTCAAAACTTTCGGAAGTGTTCATTCGACTACTCCTTGATCTTCAATGGGCCTGCGGATAAAAATTCTCCCGTAGCCTCGCGGCATGTGTTTCGATTTGGCCGCGACGATTTCTTTCACTCTTAACTACTGACTCAGGAGGTTTCTCGTTCATTATGTCCAAAACGACCCCCATGATGCAACAATACCTGCAAATCAAGGCGGAGCATGAAGATGCGCTCCTCATGTATCGCATGGGGGACTTCTACGAACTTTTTCTGGAGGATGCCGTCGAAGCGGCACGCATCCTCGAAATAGCCCTTACTTCCCGTGATAAGAATGCCGAAGAACCCATTCCCATGTGCGGGGTACCCTACCATGCGGCCGAAAACTACATGGCCAGGCTGGTGTCCGCGGGTAAAAAGGTGGCCGTTTGCGACCAGGTGGAAGATCCCAAGACCGCCAAAGGTCTGGTCAAGCGGCAGGTCACGCGGGTCATCACACCCGGTCTCGTTTTGGATAATCGGAACCTGTCGGCCAAGGACCCCAACTACCTGGCCGCGGTTTCCACTTCGGAGGGGAGTGAAGTTCACGGTTTGGCCTACCTGGATATTTCCACGGGGGATTTCAAAATCATCCAGGTGGATTCCCGTGATCAGCTCCTGGAAGAGCTTCTGCGCGTGTCTCCCCGGGAAATCCTTATGACCGGTGCGGAAAACCCTCCCTGGTTGGGGCCTTTGAAGCAACGCAACCGGCTTCTGATCACCCGGCTCGAACCTGCCGCCTTTGACCTGGAGCGATCACGGGAAAGATTGTGTCACCATTTTAAAGTCCACTCCCTGGAAGGCTTCGGCGTTGAGAACTGGTCATTGGGTATCGCGGCTGCGGGAGCCATCCTCCACTACGCAGAATCGAACCTCCTCGACGGTTGCACTCACATCCGTACCCTCATCCCTTATCGGCGTTCGGATCACATGGTTCTGGACGAAGCCACGGTCAAAAACCTCGAAATTTTCGAATCGGCAAGTTTTGGGGGACGCAAGGGCTCGCTTCTGGCGCAACTGGATCATACCCGAACCGCCATGGGAGGACGAAAGTTTCAGCAATGGCTTCGCTACCCTCTTCTCGACCTGCAAGCCATCCTGCTGCGCCGGGAAGGGGTGGCCGAACTCACGGCACGCACGGACCTTCGACTGGAAATCATACAGCACCTGGGACAGATCCAGGACATGGAACGGCTCAACGCACGTAACACCACGGGGCACTCCAACGCAAGGGACCTGGTGTCCCTCAAAAAATCCCTCCAGGCTCTCCCCCTCCTGAGCCGGGAATTGAAGCTTGCCGGCAGTCGGGTCTTGAAAACCCTCGCCGTGGAATGGGACGATCTGGCCGATGTGGCGGACGAAATCGAACGCACCCTCGTGGACCCGCCTCCCGCCGTTATGAACACGGGCGGGGTGATCGCCGCCGGGGTTGATCCTCAACTGGACCACGTCATCCGTTTGAGCCGGGACGCCAAAGGGTGGATGACCGATTACGAAAGTGCCCAGAGAACCGAGACGGGCATCAACTCGCTCAAAGTGCGCTACAATAAAGTGTTCGGCTATTACATCGAAATTTCCAGGGCGCATCTCGATGCGGCCCCCGAACATTACCAGCGTAAACAAACCCTGGTCAATGCGGAACGGTTCATCACCGAGGAATTGAAGGAATTCGAAACCCAGGTGCTCGAAGCCGAGGAAAGACGGATCGAACTGGAACACCGGCTTTTCGCCGAGCTGCAAAAATCCGTGGGGGTCCACAGCGGACGCATTCAGGACGCGGCGGACCGGGTGGCGACCCTGGACTGCCTCGTTTCGCTGGCTCACGGGGCTGCTCGTCATGCCTATTGTCCGCCCTACCTGACGGAAGGAACATCCATCAGCATCCGGGAAGGACGCCACCCGGTGATCGAACATTTCCTCAAGGACGGAGAGTTCGTCCCCAACGATATCGATCTGGACCACGAGGAACAGCAGGTGCTCATCATCACGGGGCCCAACATGGCGGGGAAATCCACCATTTTGCGCCAGACGGCCCTCATCGTGCTCATGGCCCAGGTGGGGAGCTTCGTGCCCGCCACGGAAGCGCATATCGGCCTGGTGGATCGGATTTTCACGCGCGTGGGTGCATCGGACGACCTGGCTCGAGGCCGTTCCACCTTCATGGTGGAAATGCAGGAAGCGGCCAACATTCTCCATCAAGCGACATCGAGGAGCCTGGTGATCCTGGACGAAATCGGCAGGGGCACGAGCACCTTCGATGGGCTGAGCATCGCCTGGGCCGTGGCGGAACATTTGCACGATCATAAAGAAGTTGGTATAAAGACCCTTTTTGCCACCCATTATCATGAATTGATGGACCTTGCCCTGAATCGTCCGAGGGTCAAGAACTTCAATGTGGCTATAAAAGAATGGAACCAGGAAATCATTTTCTTTCATAAGCTGGTACCTGGCGGGTCCAATCGAAGTTACGGCATCCAGGTGGCCCGGCTTGCGGGAATTCCGGAGGAGGTCATCACCAGGGCCGGGGAAATCCTGGCGCAGCTCGAAAAGAGTGAACCGACGCGCATCTCCCCAGCCGTGAGAAAGCAAAAGCCCAAGGTACCCCAAAAGGGCAAGGAAGCGGCCCTGCAGTTGAGCCTTTTTCCCCAGTCTCTTGCCTGGATCAAGGAACGGATCATGGGGCTCGATCTGGACCAAGTGTCTCCCATGGCTGCCCTGAAAACCCTTTATGCCCTCCAGGAGCAGATTCGGGAGAAAGGCGACGGAGGCTGAAAAGGGCTTTTTGCCTGTAAGCGTCCCGAAAAAGGAAGTTTATACAAATGTCCCTCTCTCGACCATGGATCAAGGCACTTTTTATCATCTGGGCCTGTGGTGCCTTATGGACCCATGGTATATGCCCGGTTGAAGCAACGTCGGTGGAACAACAGTACCGGGCGTTATCCGCGGATTTTCGAAAAGCTCTTGGTATCTTGCAACATGACATCCAAAAACAAGCCCTGGAAGAGCTCATTGTGAAGCTTCATGAACATATCTCCAGGGACAAAGAGGGGAAAACCCTGGACCGGGCGCACTACCTCCTGGCACAGTGCCATCATCGAATTCACGATATCGACCGATCGACCCGGCACCTGAACCTGGCTCTCGATCATTATCGTGAGGTGGTATCGAGCTTCCCGCAAAGCCCTCTTGCCGATGACGCCCTTTATCTCACGGGCATTCTTTATTTCCACTCCGACCCCGAGCTGTCCCATGCCAAGCTCAAGAGTGTGGAACGCCTGTACCCATTGGGCGACATGGTATCCAGGGCACGTCAGAGGCTCGATGAACTGGAACAACGCTTTCCCGAACTGGCCCAGGGGGAGCGGCCTCCAGGCACCGGTACCTCACCAAGAGCTCGGATGCCGGAAACGGTGCCCCATTTATCCCCCCGCGTCACGGACATCCGGCATTGGAGTGGCGAGGAATATACCCGCGTGGCCATTTACATGGACTCTCCCGCTGAATTCCGAGAAAGGGCCGTACCGGGGAATCCTCGGTTAAATCTTCAGCCGAAAATCCACATCGACCTGAAAAATACCACTGCCGATGTATCCTTGAAAGACCGCATATTCGTTCAGGATTCCTTCCTCGAAGAAGTGCAATTGGAGCGTCCGGAAGATTCCTCGATCCGCATCACCCTCCATGCCCATGCCATCGAGCGGTACAGGATTTTTTCCATGCCGGATCCTTTTCGTATCATCGTGGACGTAAGAGGAAGCATGGCCCCGGCCAGTAGAAGCACCATGCGCCGTCCTCTTCCCAGGCCTTCCAAGCCGACCCTTTCAGACCTTCCCGCCCAGCTGGGCCTGGATGTGAAGCGAATCGTCATCGACCCGGGACACGGGGGCAAGGACAGGGGCGCCACCGGAACAAAGGGCAGCTATGAAAAAGACATTGTTCTTTCCATAGCGAGGAATCTGAAAAAACAGATCGAAAAGGAAACGGACATAGAGGTCATCCTCACTCGAAGCGACGATCGTTTTTTGACCCTCGAAGAACGTACCGCCATTGCCAATACTCAAAAGGCCGACTTGTTCATATCCCTGCACACCAATGCGCATCCAAACCCCAACTACCATGGGTTGGAAACATACTATTTGAACTTTGCCGGCAATCAGGAAGCTGCCAGGGTGGCCGCCATGGAAAATGCCACTTCCGCCTTGAAGATCAGTGATCTGGAAGGTATCCTGCAAGGCCTCATGCTCAATACCAGGCTCAATGAATCGTCCCGGCTCGCTCAAACCGTGCATAACAACCTGATTTCCCAACTGTGCCCCACATTCCCGGAAATTCAGGACCGCGGCGTCAAGCAGGCTCCATTCTATGTGCTCCTGGGAGCGGAAATGCCGAGTATACTCTTGGAAGTCGGCTTTATCAGCAATAAAAGGGAGGAAAAACGCTTGAAAGATCATCGATTCCAGGAACATCTGGCCGTCGCCATCTCCAGGGGAATCCAGAACTACATTCAACAGATGAAATATTTTGCCGGAGCAGGAGGCAGACCATGAGTCCCAAGGCAGGAGTTGAAGTAACTCCCGGAGCTGTGGTGGAATTCTTTGACGCTAGGGTGATTACCTTGGGCGTATGTCTTGCGGTCAAATCTCAAAGATTGACGATTTTGTCCATCAACAACCGTGAAGTGAACCTGGCGTCAAGCCGCGTTCTTCATGCGACCGAATCCATGATGGACACCGGCAGGTTGAGCAGGGACGATATGGTTCGCAAGCTGCAAGAGATCGATCAGCGGCGAAGAGACATCATGGACCTTGTGGATATCCAGGAACTGTGGTCTCTGCTGGAAGGCCAGGAGGAGGGTTTCAGTGCCGGGGAGTGCGCCGAATTCATTTTCAGTGATCCTCCTACAGGCGACCACGTGGCGGCGACCCAACGGTGCCTCCTGAATGACCGCCTGTTCTTCCAGCATAAAGACGGTGTATTTTTCCCGCGCTCTCAAGAGAAAATCGATCAAAAAAATGAAGAGATGCGACGGGAAGCCGAAAAACTGGCCCGTATCGAGGAGAGTGCTGCCTGGCTACAAGGCTTGTGGTCACGCAGGACGCGCCCGACCGGTATCGACGAAACCCATCGCGATCTCGTGGAAGACCTCAAGCAGTTTTGCCTTTATGGACAGGAAGCCGCATCGTACTCGTTCCTCAAGGATGTATTTAAAAAGGCCGACATTCCCCCTTTGCAACAATCGGCCTTTCGCCTCCTGGTGCGCCTGGGAGTCTGGAGGGAAGATGAAAATCTATACCTGCACGAAATGGGCATCTCCGATGCTTTCTCAGAGGAGTTGCAAAAGCAGGCCCAAGATTTGAACAAAGCCATATCCTTGGATTCCGTTTCCACCATGGGCCGTCGTCTGGACCTGCGATATCTCCACACCATCACCATAGACAGCGCCCACACCCAGGACCTGGATGACGCTTTGAGCATCCGCCGCCTGGACGACGGAACCTTCGAAGTGGGTATTCACATCGCGGATGCCGCCCATTACATCTCCAAAGGCGATCCCCTCGACGAAGAAGCCCGAAACAGGGCCACCTCCATTTATCTTCCCGATGCAAGAATACCGATGCTCCCCCTGTCCCTGTCCGAAGGAATTTGCAGTCTTCAGAAGGGGGTGGACCGCCTGGCCATGAGTTTCCTCATGCGATTGGATGAGGAGGGTACCCTGGTGAGCCATGAAATCCATCCGAGCATCATCCACATCAAGGAACGGTTGACTTATCAGGAAGTGAACGAAAGGATTGAGGAAGAACCCCTTCAATGGCTCCACCGTCTTGCACTGGTGCAACGGGACCAACGCATTGCCGGAGGGGCCGTCAATCTCCCCCTGCCCGAAATCCAGGTTCGCGTTCTTCCTTCGGGCATGATCCAGCTTTCTCGCCACGAAAAGGAAACTCCCAGTCAATTGATGGTTTCCGAATGGATGATAACCGCCAACGGAGCGGCGGCTTCCTATCTCGCAAATCTTGGGATTCCCTCGATCTACCGGGGGCAGGCCGAGTGCAAACCCGAACGAGATTTCGTTCACAGCGACCACGAAATCTTCCATATCTACAGGCAGCGCAGGCTCTTTTCCCGTGCGGAGCTGGACACACGACCCCAGGCCCATTGCAGCCTGGGAATGCCCCGGTACACCACCGCGACCTCTCCCATCAGGCGCTATGCGGACCTGGTGGTACAAAGACAACTGAAAGCGGCTCTGGAGCAAGAGGATAGTCTCTACGGAGAAGATGAACTCAAGCAGCTCATCATGCAACTTGGGATTGTACAGTCCAAGGTAGCCGTCATGCAGAGAAAGTGGACTCGTTACTGGATGCTCAAATACCTCGAGCAGGAAGATATCCAATCCTTCAATGCCCTCGTGCTCGATCTAAATGGACGTTTCGCCCATCTCCTCCTGCCGGACTACCTGATGGAAGCCAATTTGCCCATCCAGGAAGGTATGGAGTTACAGCGTGGGGCCATGATCAAGGTCAATGTTGATCGCCTGAATCCGCGGGAGGATATCCTTCGGTTGCAGCTCTAGCTTAACCCCGCTTTATTTTCAAATCATTAAGGGAAAATACGATTATACTACAATGGAGAAGTATGATTGTAGTATAGGGGTATGGCAAATGATCAGCCCACCCGCCTGGATCGAGTCGGCGGTACGCTTCTTGATGGGGCTGTTTGATTGGTTTATTTTGACAGGCAGCCGGGGTGTTGACCTCTGCCGTTATTGAGGTACGGCTCTCAGGGAGACATAGGGTTGCTGCTTTTTTTTATGGACGGGGATTTACGGGTAAAATGCTTTCAGTGTGCAACTTTTTGAGGTGAATGGAGCCGACCATGGATCGCCATGTAGATATGTTCCTGGCTAATCTTGCTGCGGAGAGGGGGTTGAGCCGAAATACCATCCTCGCATACAGTTCCGATTTGGGTGAATTTTGCCGCTTTCTTGAAAATGAAGGGGTGCATGACCTGTCTCTCGTTAACCGTGAGCACATTCTCAAGTATTTGGAATGGCTTGCAAAAAGGATTTCAGCCAG
Source organism: uncultured Syntrophobacteraceae bacterium (assembly GCA_964603955.1). Taxonomy (GTDB): domain Bacteria; phylum Desulfobacterota; class Syntrophobacteria; order Syntrophobacterales; family Syntrophobacteraceae; genus SLCH01. Next base: position 27,813 of record CAZRWT010000029.1, on the reverse strand, counting down.
AAGTTGCGGCAGACGACTCGCAACCATTCGGAGTTTTTACAAATATCTGCAACGCACTTTGATGAAAGAAGACAACCCTGCTTCCCATATCGTGTTTCCCAAGGTACTGGCCCCTTTGCCCAAGGTATTGAATGCGTCGCAGGTCCAGGACTTGCTCGATGCACCCGATACGACGCATCCCCTGGGGCAGAGAGACAAGGCCATGTTGGAACTCCTTTATGCCGCCGGACTCAGAGTCAGTGAACTCACGGATCTGGAGCTTTCTCAGGTTCATCTCGATATGGGGTATCTGGTGGTTCGTGGCAAGGGGGATAAGGAACGGGTGGTTCCCATTGGCGAGTGGGCATCCCAGGCATTGAAGGATTACATGGAAGGAGGGCGTCGGATGCTCGGGCGCAACGGGCAATGTCGCAATGTATTTCTCAACAGGGATGGGAAGAAACTTTCCCGGCAGGGTGTCTGGAAGATCCTCAAACATTATGCCCTCAAGGTGGGCATCGATGGGGGATTGACCCCACACACGCTGAGACACTCTTTCGCAACACATCTCCTGGAAAATGGGGTGGACCTGAGGTCTTTGCAGGCCATGCTGGGTCATGCCGACATTTCCACCACACAGGTCTACACCCACGTGGCCAAAGCGAGACTCAAAGAGGTTCATGAAAAGTATCATCCAAGACCTTGAGAGGGGTCTTCAACCGGCAGGTTTCCTGCTAAGGGGCTGTCTGAAGATCGCACTTTCATAAGACGATTTTCGGACAGACTTGAGGTTCCTGTCGGCAAATAATTGAACTGGATCAATTTTTATGGAAGTGATCACCACTCATGTCAATGCCGATTTCGATGCCATGGCATCTATGATCGCGGCCAAGAAACTTTACCCTGAGGCACTGCTTGTGTTTTCAGGTTCCCAGGAAAGGAGTCTGCGCGAATTTTTCATCAAGTCAACGCTCTACCTCTATAATTTCAGGCGTTTGAGAGATATTGACATGAGCGAGGTGCGCCGTCTCATCCTGGTGGATACTCGACAGGCCTCACGTATTGCACAATTCCAACAAATCGTGAACCGCAAGGATTTGGAGATACACATTTACGATCACCATCCCGATTCCCCTGATGACATCACAGGTGATTTCATGGTGGTGAAGCCCTTGGGAGCAACCGTCACCTTGCTCACGGAACTCATTCGGGAGCGTGGTATCGAGCTTACCCCCGAGGAAGCGACTATCATGTCGCTCGGCATTTTTGAAGATACGGGCTCGTTCACCTTTAACTCCACCACACCGGAAGACTTTGAAGCCGCCGCTTATTTGCGACGTTCCGGAGCTGATCTCAATGTGGTGTCGGACATGGTCACCCAGGAGTTGACGGCCGAGCAGGTCAGTTTGCTCAATGAGCTCTTGGTTTCGGCCAGGACCTTCAATATAAATGGTATCGAAGTTTGTATCGCCACGGTTTCCGTGGACAATTACGTGGGTGACTTTGCCCTGCTCGTCCATAAGTTGAAAGACATCAACAATCTGGACGTAGTGTTCGCTCTTGCGCGAATGGGGGATCGCATTTACCTGGTCGCCAGAAGTCGTCTTCCCCAGGTCAACGCCGGTGCCATAGCCGGACAGTTTGGGGGCGGCGGGCATGCCACCGCGGCTTCCGCGACCATTCGAGAACTTACCCTCATTCAAGTGGAAGAAAAATTGCTGGAAGTTCTGGCTTCCACCATTCGCGTTTACCCCACGGCGGAACAGCTCATGTCGAGCCCTGTCAAGTTTGCCCATATGCAGATGCCCATCCATAAGGCCGAACGGATCATGGTACGCTACAATGTCAACTCCATGCCGGTTCTTCATGAGGGCAGGCTGGTGGGGCTCATCACGCGGCAGGTGCTCGAGAAAGCCATCTATCACAAGCTCGATGGGCTGGCGGTGGGCGACTTCATGAGTTGTGACTTCAGTACCGTGGGCCCGGACGCAGACTTGTTGGATATACAGACTTACCTGATGGAGCATCAGCAACGTATCCTGCCCGTGGTTAAGGACGAAAAAGTCGTAGGAGTGATCACGCGCAAAGACCTTCTCAGTTTTCTGGTAAAAGATCATAATGACGCTGAGTTGCGCTTTACGGAAATGGGGGGAGCGCGGTGGCCCAAACGCAAAAATATCATAGGTGTTGTGAGGGAGCAACTGGACAGGGAAATCCTTCAGGTGCTCACAGACCTGGGAACACATGCGGAAGCCATGGGGGTAAAAGCCTACGCCATCGGTGGTTTTGTTCGGGACCTTTTGCTACGTCGCCCCAACCTCGACATGGATATCGTTGTGGAAGGCGACGGCATCCAGTTCGCCAAAACCTTTGCGGAAAAGTACGGGATAAGGGCGAGATGTCACAGCAAGTTCAACACGGCGGTGCTCATTTTTTCCGATTCGTTCAAGGTTGACGTGGCGTCCGCCAGATTTGAATACTACCAGCATCCGGGGGCACTTCCCATTGTGGAAGCGAGTTCATTGAGGTTGGATCTCTACCGTAGGGACTTCACCATCAATACACTTGCCATCAGCATCAATCCGGGTGATTTCGGGCACCTCATCGACTATTTTGGTGGTCAAAGGGATATCAAGGAAAAAGCCGTCAGAGTGCTTCATAACCTGAGCTTTGTGGAGGATCCCACCAGGATCATGAGGGCCATTCGTTTCGAACAACGCTTCGGGTTTCGCATCGGTAAGCAGACGGCGGCTCTGATGAATGGTGCCGTGAAAATGGGACTGGTCCACAAGCTTGGGGGAAAGCGCTTTTTCCAGGAAATCAAACTCATCCTCATGGAGGAAAACCCTCTGCCGGCCCTTCAGCGCATGGATGAATACGGAATCCTTTCCGTACTGTCCGGTAATCTTAAATTTGATTCCGGGCGACGGACGCTTTTCAACTCCCTAAAAAACGTGCTTTCCTGGTATCGGCTCAGCTTTTTGGACGAGCCTTTGGAAAGTTGGCGGGTTTACGTTCTTGGACTGTTTTGTGATTTGCCCCGAATCGATCTGGATGAAATTTGGAAGAAACTTGACTTCCCCGTCACCCAGAGCCGCCGTATGGCATGGACTTTCAAGGGTGTCGAGAATCTATTGCAGGGATTCTTCCGATTGCCGGCTCACCGACCCAGTGATATTTATCGAGCTCTACAGGAATTCAACCCCGAGGAGATTCTGTACATGATGGCCAAAGCACCCAATGAACGCATTCGAAGAGCCATCAGCCATTATCTGCACAGGTATCGGAATGTACGGACGGAGCTGCGGGGGCGGGATCTCAAGGCTTTCGGTATTTCTCCCGGTCCTGTATACCGGATCATGTTGGACATGTTGCTTGACGCTCAGCTCAATGGTGAAGTAAAAAGCCGCCAGGATGAAATCGAACTGCTTTACAGAACACATCCGGAATTCTTGCCTTCTCCGCCGCAAGCGGAGGCCCGGGCTGCCGAGGGGATATGATGCCGGAGGGGGCATGGCATTTCCGTATAAGATTGGGAGGATAGCATCGAGGATGTCGTTGTGAGCGGCTTCATTGGTAATTTGTTGCTTTATGCCGTCCCTTTATTGTTGGCTGTGATCGTCCATGAGGTGGCCCATGGATGGGTTGCCGAAAGGTGTGGTGACCCCACGGCTCGCGAGCAGGGAAGGATTACGCTGAATCCCCTGGTACATGTGGATATCGTGGGCACCCTTATCCTGCCCCTTTTGCTTCTCCTGAGCAAATCACCGTTTCTTTTTGGCTGGGCGAAGCCGGTGCCCGTGAACCTGGCTAACCTCCGCGGTGGCCGCAGGGATATGGCTCGAGTTTCCGTATCGGGTCCCGTTGCCAACCTGCTCCTGGCTGTTTTGAGTGCATTGGTCTATCATTTCATCTTGTGGGCCGTGCGTACCGGGTGGTTCACCGAAGGGGCACTGGTGAGCTTTGTTGTGGACCCCCTTTTTTACATGGCGTACTATTCCGTGCGCCTCAACCTGGTGCTCATGATGATCAACCTCCTGCCCATTCCCCCTCTCGATGGGGGGCATGTCCTCATGGGAATGCTCCCTTTGAATATTGCCGCCAAGCTGGAGAAATTAGAACCTTATGGTATTTTGGTACTTCTTATTTTGATTGCTTCGGGAGCATGGGGTTATATTTTCGCTCCTGTCTTCAAAGTATTCATGGGGCTTCTTGGGATGTCATGATACCGAAGGCAAAGGCTTGCAAGCGTGTGGCCGTGAAGCAGTAAGCTGGACAAGAGAGTCGTCGGATAATGCGACAGGCACATCCGGCAGTGGTGCTGAAAGTTGGTGAACTGGAAATTTTGAGGAAAGAAGGAAAAATGACAGGAAAGAAACGCATTCTCAGTGGTATGCGCCCCACGGGGCGATTGCATCTTGGGAACCTGCACGGTGCCCTGGACAATTGGATTCAGCTTCAACAGCAGTACGAGTGTTTTTTCTTCGTGGCCGACTGGCACGCATTGACCACGGATTATGCCACTCCCGGACAGATTCGACAAAATACCTGGGATATGGTCCTCGACTGGCTCGCCGCAGGTCTCGATCCGCAAAAATGCACCCTGTTCGTGCAATCCGACGTGAAAGAACATGCCGAGCTTTACCTGCTTCTCGGCATGATCACGCCCACGGCCTGGCTTGAACGCAACCCCACCTACAAAGACCAGCAGCAGCAGCTGGACCAAAAGGACCTTTCCACTTATGGGTTCCTGGGTTATCCCGTGCTTCAGGCTGCGGATATCATTATTTATAGGGCCAACGGGGTTCCTGTTGGAAAAGACCAGCTGCCTCACGTGGAGCTGACCCGCGAGATTGCACGTCGGTTTAACTTTATGTACGAGAAGGAGGTTTTTCCCATTCCCGATGCGCTCCTGACGGAAGCTCCCGTGCTGCCCGGTCTCGATGGGCGAAAAATGAGCAAAAGCTACGACAACTGCATCTACATTACCGAGGGCGAGGGCACCATACGGGACAAAGTCCTCAAGATGATGACGGACCCGGCAAGGGTGCGGAGAAAGGACCCCGGTGATCCTGAAAAGTGTCCTGCTTTCGACTACCACAAATTGTATTCCTCCCATGAGCAGATGCGGGTGGTGAGCGAAGGGTGTCGCTCCGCGGGCATAGGGTGTGTCGATTGCAAGAAGATTCTCATTGAAAACATCCTGTTGAGGCTGGCGCCCATACGAGAACGCAGGCAGGCATTGGAGGGGAATCCTCAAGAAGTGCGTGATATCGTCCGCAACGGCAATGAAGTCGCTGCAAGGGAAGCTCGCATAACCATGGACGACGTTCGCCTTTCGGTGGGCCTGGGACAGTCCATGTTTCAGTTGTAAGAGACTTGATGGAATAGCGGGTTTTCCCCGCTGAAGTGAGGGGATAAAAAGTGGTTTGCCTGATCCGTCGTGGTGTGCGTGTATGTCGGCTTCTCTAAGACTTCATAAGGCTATTGCCGATGCGGGTATTGCGTCTAGAAGGGCTGCGGAAAAGCTCATGGAGGAGGGGCGTGTTCGGGTCAACGGCCGGCAGGTGACCACCCCGGGGTATTGTATCGATCCCGAAAAGGACAATGTCGAGGTTGATGGAAAGCCCATCAAGATTTCGGTGGGGAAAGTTTACATTCTTTTCTACAAGCCAAGGCTTTGCATCACTTCCGCCAGGGATCCCCAGGGAAGAAAAACGGTTTTTCATTACGTCCAAAGGCCCGATGTGAGACTCTTTCCCGTGGGGAGGCTCGATTACGATGCGGAAGGATTGTTGCTGATGACAAATGACGGTGAGCTTGCAAACCGTTTGCAGCATCCACGCCATGGGGTTGCAAAAGTGTACGAGGTGAAAATGGCGGGTCACATTTCCGATGAAGCCTTGCGGACCCTGGCCGGCGGAGTGACCCTTGAAGAGGGAACTACGGCGCCTGCGGACGTGGTGGTCATGAGGAAAGTGCCCGGAGCCGTATGGGTACGCATGACCCTCCACCAGGGTTGGAATCGCCAGATCAAGAGAATGGGGCAGGCCGTGGGCCACCCCGTTCTCAAAATCAAGAGGGTAGGGTATGGCCCCCTCACTCTTGGAAGACTCGCTCCGGGAGAATTTCGAGAACTCGATGATCGTGAAGTGAGCAAGTTGCAAAGACTGGTGGATATTGAAGAGAGGCGGTTCCGAGGATCATGAACGACAGGACGCAGAGAAATTATCCCTACTCCATCAATGAATCCACGCTGCAAAGGGGAAAGCAGACACAAAAACCTCCCCGGAAGATTCTGCGTAAATTGCTTGTTTTGATCCTTTTCGCTGTCGGCATCTATTATCTCATCAACTGGTTTTCTCTGGATGCTTTGGTGGCACGCCTTCCTTTTCCCAAAAAACTGGAAGTTGTGATATTCCTGCACAACGGTAAGGAAGTCATTCTCCTTCCCGATTCTCAAGGGATCATCAATCCACGGGACTCGCTTCAACTGGTGGAGGTACAAACAGATGGGTGGGTTTCATGGGGAACTCGTGTACGTGCCGCCGATGTAGAACTGGAACCGATGATGGAAGGGCCCGTGGTCATTCGGGATCTCATTCCGGACGAAAGTTTTGAAACCCCCAGGCTCCTTGACATTCATGTCCTTTTGTGGAATCGGCCCATCGGGAAAGTGTCCTTCCTTGTTCAGCTCGATTCAAGAGACTGGGTACAGAAAGCCGGTATGGTGGAAGATCAGGGAAAAAGGCTTACTTACCTTGAAAATGCTCTGAGGGAAAACCCGACCAACACGCTCATTAAAACTCAGTTGGCCGCTCTTTATTTCGATGCCGAAAAATACGAAAAAGCCTTGACTTTGTACCGGGAAGTCAATGAAGCGGGGCAATCCGCCACCATTCTCACAAGGCTCATCGAGATATATACTTTGCAAAAAAAGATCAATGAAGCTCTTGCCGTGTATCCGGGCCTTGTGAAGATGACGGAAGACCCGGCACATTTCAAAAGTATGCTGGACTACCTGGGCAAACACCAATCCAAGGCGGATGCTCTTGCGTTTCTTGAAAAACACCAAAACAACCTGCCAAAGACTTTTCAGAGCTCTTTGTACCTGCACCTGGCGGACCTTTCCAGTCAGATAAAAAACTGGTCAAAAGCCGCCGGGTATTATGATCTGGCCATCAAGGCCGGCATCAAGGACTCCAATGTTATTTATAACCTTGCCGTGAGCTATCAGCAGGCCGGTGATGTAAACAAGGCTTTTTCCGCAATGGATCAGTATGTGAAGGCCAGGCCCAACGACACCAAAAGTTTGATGCAGCTTGCAGGATTGGCCGAAAAAAAGGGAGATAGGACAAGGGCAAGGCAAATCTATGAGGGAATCCTCAAGGGCGATCCTCAAAACAAAGAAGCCCTGGTTCGTCTCATCGCCCTTCTGGAAAAATCCGGGGATAAAGCCGCGTTGGAATCGGCCTACGAGCAACTGGCGCGACAACAGCCGGATAACAAGACCGTTTTACACAATCTGGCCATCATGCAATACAACGCCGGCAAGCTTGATAAAGCATTGATATACTTTGAAAAGATTGCAAAAGCTGATTCAAGGGATGTAAAGGTTCGCACCTATCTGTTGGATATTTATCGAAAGCAAAAGAATGAAAAGGGGGAACTGGAAACCCTCAAGGCGCTGGCCGCGCTCGAGCCCGCTGACAGTTCTCACAAAGAGGCCATTTTTGCTTTTTATGACGAAAAGAAGGATTACAAATCCATTCGAACGTATTTTCAACCGGTCAGCGCTCAAAACCCTAACTCGGTTTCCATTCGCAACTACCTCCTGTATGCCGCTCTAAAGCTGGGAGATAAAAGTGCGGCGGTCAAAGAACTCGAAGCCCTGGCCCGTTTGCAGCCCAAAGAGAAAAAGCACCTGAAACAGGCGGCCGATCTCTACGAGTCCATGGGAAAGTTTGCCGACGCTTCCAAGAAGTATGAACAAATCATTGCACTGGACCCCAAGGACAAAAGTGCTCAGGATGCCTACCTGAAGCTCCAGATGAAAATCATTCGGGAAAAAAAGTCATGAGCGGTATCAGCGTACCGGTGAGTTTTGTGTTGCAAGACCCTCGGGTATGATGTATAGGGACAGGTAAGAAGGGCGGGTAACTCAGCGGTGAGAGTGCCATCCTCACACGGTGGAAGTCGGAGGTTCAAATCCTCTTCCGCCCACCAGAAAGCAAAAAAGGGGGTCGATTCCATGGGGTCGGGCCCCTTTTGTGTTGAACCGAAAGACTCAGGTGGTTTCTAAACCTTCAATTTAAATAACAATCTTGACACAGTTCGCCATACTTGTTACACAAAAAGATCTCAAGAGCGAGTGCGTATCGTTAAAATAGACCTGCCACCTACAAAATAAAATCGAGGGATACGTCCCATTGGACAGGAGAGCACCATGCCGATTGCCGATTACAGTACGTATTGCAAGATGCTTGATCGAGCCAGGGAAAACCGTTTTGCCTACCCGGGCATAAATGTCTGTTCCCTGACCACCGCCAATGCCGTTCTCAAGGGACTGGCGGAAAGCCGATGTGATGGAATCATCCAGGTTTCGACGGGAGGTGGGGCTTTTGCCTCGGGATCGATGGTGAAGGACATGGTGCTGGGAGCCATTTCCATTGCGGAGCATGTCCACAGGGTTGCCGACCGTTATAATATCTATGTAGCGCTTCACACGGACCACTGTCAGCCCAAGGTGCTCGACAGCTTTCTCGTTCCCCTGGTAGAAGAAACGGAACGGCGCCGTAAGGCCGGTCTTCCCAACCTTTTCAACAGCCACATGTTCGATGGGAGTTCTCTGCCCTTGAAGGAAAACCTGGATATCGCCGTTCCTCTCCTGGAACGTTGTCGGCAAAGCGAGCTTATTCTGGAAGTCGAAGCGGGTGTTGTGGGCGGCGAGGAAGATGGGGTCAAGGCGGAGGGCGCCACTGCGGAAAAGCTTTACACCACTTCTGGAGACATGCTTGAAGTTGCCCGCCGCCTGGGTGCGGTCAAAGGAGCGCGATTTCTCCTTGCCGCAACGTTCGGCAATGTCCACGGAGTATACAAGCCCGGGCATGTGAAGCTAAAACCATCCATTCTCAAGGACGGTCAGGATATCGTGGAAAAAGAGTACGGCAGGGATGCCCGGTTTTATCTTGTATTTCACGGCGGTTCCGGTTCCCTTCCCCACGAGATTCACGAAGCCGTCGATCATGGCGTCGTCAAGATGAACATCGATACCGATACTCAATATGCCTTCACTCGGTCCATCGCCGACCACATGTTCAGAAACTATGACGGAGTACTTAAAGTGGACGGTGAAGTGGGCAACAAAAAAAGCTATGATCCACGGTCCTATCTTGCTGCGGCTGAAACGGACATGGCCGAAAGGGTCAAGGTTGCGGTCGAAGTCCTTCGAGGTACCGGAACCTCTCTTTGTGCAGTCTGAAGGATTGTTTGAAAATCGTGATTGGGTCTGTGTGTCGGTCCAGGTTAGGCCGCCAACCAACGCTAACGGAGTAACCATAAAAGGAGGAAGGATCAGTATGAAAAAGAAATTGGCCTTTTTTGTCCTGGCAATGTCATTTCTTTTTGCATCCGCTGTAAGTGCGGCAACGCCTGAGAACTTCAGAATACAAACCGCTCGGGATCTGTTGAATCTTTGCAGTGCCGCACCCGGTAATCCCTACTACAAAGAGGCCATCCACTTCTGCCATGGATTCATGCTGGGTGCCTATGCTTACCACGAATCGAAGCACGCAGGACCCGAAGGTCAACCCCTGGTGTGCATTCCAAACCCTGGCCCCTCGCGCAACGATACGGTAGTCATGTTTGTGGACTGGCTCAAATCACATCCCGAATACCTGGATGAAAAGCCGGTCGATGTGGAATTTCGATTTTTGATGGAAAAGTGGCCTTGTAATAAGGAGTGATTCCTCGATATCAAAGGAGAAAATCATGATGAAGCTGTTTGTGGTATTGATTTTGGCAACGGGACTTGCCTTGAGCGGGTGCGCCGGCATGACGGACACACAGCAGCGCAGCCTGACCGGAGGTGCAATGGGTGCCGCAGGCGGGGCTTTGTTTGGGGCAATAGCTGGAGATGCCGCTCTGGGGGCCGCTCTCGGTGGCGCAGTAGGCACGGCGGGAGGCTATCTTTACGGCAAAAGCAAGGAAGCGGAACAGAGGGCCTATGAGCAGGGTTACCGAGATGGTCGTCACAGATAGTTGACATCACAACGATTCCGGGCTCTTTTCCCCAGGGCTGTCTGCAAATTGAGGTTCCGTAGGGGCGGCCTCACACATCTGGGGTCGCCCCTCCCTTATTCATCAGACTTTCTTAAGGAGGACGCAACATGTCAAAAAGTCTATATATTGCAGGGACAGGGCCGGGAAGCGGAAAATCTCTTGCGGCACTGGGAGTTATGGAATTGCTGGCACGGCACGGCCGGAAAATCGGCTTTTTTCGCCCGGTGGTTCAGGAAGGCATGTTCCCTGATCGTCTGACAGCCCTGGTTACCGCCAGGTATGATATCGCCGTCCCCAAGGAAAATCTATTCGGTGTAACTTATGATTGTGCTCGGGATTTGATCACCAGGGACAAAGCGGAAGACCTTCTGAGCACCATTCTTCAAAGGTATCGGAAGCTGGCACGAGAATGCGATTTTGTCGTCTGTGTGGGAACCGATTACAAAGCCATGCATGCGGCTCTTGAATTCGAATTCAATATCGATGTTGCAAGGAACATTGGAACACCCTTGCTACCCATCGTGGCGGGGCAGGGGAGGGGGGTTGGTGAAATTCTGGATGCGGTGCGTGTCCTATGGGAATTTTTGGAAACGAAAAAGTGCGATGTGCTTTCGGTGATCGTAAATCGTGTCGAGCCACAGACAGCCGTGGAAGCGGAAAACCACTTTCTGAAAGACCCTTTTCCGGGATGTCCGGTGTTCGTTTTGCCGGGGCATCCCCTTCTTGACAAGCCCACGGTCGAGGAAATCAAGGAAGCTCTTGGAGCCGAACTTCTATATGGTGATCCCCAGCGTCTGGATGGAGAGGTGGTACATCTCAAGGTCGGGGCCATGGAACTGCCCAATTTCCTCGATCACCTCGAGGAGGGAAGCTTTGTCATCACTTCCGGTGATCGATCCGATATTGTCTTATGTACTCTCCTTGCCGACGCAGCCACTTCCTACCCTATCGTCGCGGGTATTGTCCTCACGGGCGGTTTCAAGCCTCCTCCCCAGGTGACACGTCTCATCGAAGGCTTGCGGCGTTCCCCGCTTCCCATCCTTTCGGTGAAAACCGACACGTTTTCCACTGCTACTCAGGTGTGCTCCGTGTATGCGGGCATCAATCCTGGAAATCAGCGCAAAATCGCCGGGGCCCTGGGAATATTCGAGTCCCATGTGGATGCGGGGAAGTTGGAAGAACGAATCGCCATCATGCGTTCGTCTCGCGTCACGCCACTCATGTTCCAGTACGATCTCCTGAGCCGTGCTCGGGAAAGTCGCCGGCACATCGTGCTTCCCGAAGGTACGGAAGATCGAGTGCTTCGGGCCGCGGAGATCATTCGCCTGAGGGACGTGGCGGACATCACTTTGTTGGGAAATCCCGGCCTGATCAAGGACAAAATGGCCATTTTGGGATTGTCCTCCGAGGGTGTGAATTGTATTGATCCCGTTACCTCCGAATTGCGTGAAGATTTTGGAAAGACTTATTTCGAACTCCGCAAGCACAAGGGGGTCTCCTTGCAGATGGCTTTCGATGCCGTGAGTGATGTGAGCGTTTTTGGAACCATGATGGTCTATCGGGGGCTTGCCGACGGCATGGTTTCGGGAGCGGCGCATACCACGCAACAGACAATCCGCCCCGCCATGGAAATTATCAGGACCAGGCCGGGTTGTCCCATCGTATCGAGCGTGTTTTTCATGTGCCTTCCGGATCGTGTCCTGGTCTATGGGGATTGTGCCATCAATACCGATCCCAGTGCGGAACATCTGGCCCATATTGCCGTGAGTTCCGCCGAGACCGCAGAGAGCTTCGGCATCGAACCTCGCGTGGCCATGCTCTCGTATTCAACGGGGGAGTCCGGAAAGGGGGTCGACGTGGACAAGGTGAAGGAAGCAACGAGCATTGCCCGTAAACTCCGCCCGGACCTCAAGCTGGAAGGTCCAATCCAGTACGATGCCGCTATAGACCCTGAAGTGGCGAGAGTGAAGCTGCCCGACAGCGAAGTGGCCGGGCAAGCCACTGTCTTCATTTTCCCCGACCTCAATGCGGGCAACAATGCCTACAAAGCCGTCCAGCGTGCTGCCGACGCCATCGCCATCGGCCCGGTGCTTCAGGGTTTGAAAAAACCCGTCAATGACTTGAGCCGTGGTGCCCTCGTAGCGGATATCGTCAACACTATCGCCATCACGGCCATCCAGGCTCAGGTAGAGAAAGGAAAGGCATGATCATGCGATGGTGGTCCCATTGTCCAGTGTTTTCAACTCTCTCAAACTCAAACAAAACATCTTTTAAGGAGCTTCATGCAATTGCGTAAAGACATTCGTAACCTGGCCATCATTGCTCACGTGGATCACGGCAAGACCACCCTTGTAGACGCCATGTTGTGGCAAAGCGGCGTTTTTCGCGATAACGAAAAAGTGGCGGAGCGCATCATGGACAGCCTGGATCTCGAAAGGGAAAAGGGCATCACCATCATGGCCAAAAACACGGCTATCATCTACAAGGATGTAAAAATCAACATTGTGGACACACCCGGCCATGCCGACTTTGGTGGCGAAGTCGAGCGCACTCTCAACATGGTGGAAGGGGTCATGCTCCTGGTGGACGCCACGGAAGGACCGTTGCCTCAGACCCGCTTTGTCCTGGGGAAAGCCCTGGAGCGAGGTTTGCCCCCCATTGTGGTGATCAATAAAATCGATCGTCCCGACCGGCGCATCAGTGAAGTTATCGATGAAGTTTATGACCTGTTCATAGATCTGGACGCCACGGAGGAGCAGCTCAACTTCCCCGTGCTTTACACCAACGCCAAGGCGGGCATCGCTCTTGATGATCCCGAGGGGGAAGGAAAAGACCTGGTGCCCCTCTTCGAAGCCATCCTCGATTTCATTCCCCCTCCGACTCACGATCCTCAAATGCCCTTGCAATTCCTGGTGACCAACTTGCAGCATAGCGACTATGTAGGACGGATCGCTGTGGGCAAGGTGGTCAGCGGAGAGCTGCAAAGCGGTCGGGAGGTGGCCCTTATCAAGGAAGGTCGCGATCCTCAAAAGGCCACTCTCAGTATGCTCTATACCTACGAGGGGCTCAACCGGGTGGAGCGCAAAACGGTACCCGCCGGGGACATTGCTGCTGTGGCGGGCGTCGAGGATATCTTCATCGGGGATACTTTGGGAGCGCTGGAAGACCCGCGTCCTCTACCGACCATCACGGTGGAAGAGCCCACCATTTCCATGGTTTTTTCCGTGAACACGTCCCCCCTGGCAGGCAAGGACGGCAAGTACCTCACGTCTCGCCACATCAAAGATCGTCTGGATAAGGAGCTGCTCTATAACGTGAGTCTTCGCGTGGAACAGGCGCAGAATCGGGATTCTTACCGTGTGAGCGCTCGTGGGGAACTGCAACTGGCCGTGCTGGTGGAAACCATGCGACGGGAAGGGTTCGAGCTTTCCCTTTCCAGGCCCAAAATCATTTTGCGCGAAGTGGATGGAGAGTTGGTGGAGCCAAAAGAGCTCGCGGTGGTGGATGTGCCTGAAAATTTCGTGGGTATCATCACGGAAATGCTGGGTTCTCGCAGGGGGCAAATGACTCGTATGGTGAACAACGGTTTCGGGCGTGTGCGCCTGGAATTCGAAATCCCGTCCCGTGGACTCATCGGGTTTCGCAATCAGTTCCTCACGGATACGAGAGGAACGGGCATCATCAACACTCTGGTTATCGGGCATACCCCGAATGTGGGAGAAATCAAAGGGCGACCCAACGGGGTGCTCATTTCCGATCGAGACGGCAAGGCCGTGGCCTACGCGATCCACCATCTCCAGCCGCGAGGAAGTATTTTCGTCAATCCGGGCGATCCTGTGTATGCGGGAATGATCGTCGGAGAAAATTCGCGGGCCGAGGACATGAGGGTCAACATCACCAAGGAAAAAAAGCTCACCAACATTCGAGCCTCGGGTTCCGACGAGGCCCTGCGCATTATTCCCCCGCGCCGATTCACCCTCGAGCAATCCATGGAATACATCAATGACGACGAACTGGTGGAAGTGACGCCTCATTCCATTCGCCTGCGCAAAGCGGTACTGAAAAGATAATGTTGTTTCCTGGTCACTGAACAAATCTAAATGGAAGATGAATCCAATGCCCCCTTTCCCCCGCATCGTCCGGCCCGTTAAGCGCATGCTGCTCGTCCTGGTCGCCCTGGGCCTGGTCGCCACCCTGGTGGTGGACGCCCGTTCCGTGGAATGGCGTCAGGACCGCTACAGCTTGTTCGCATCCAATCAAGACCTGGGGGATACCCTGCGCGATTTTTGCGCGGCCCAGGGGGTGGCTGCGGTGATCAGCCCAGGCATCACCGGAACGGTCAGCGGGCGCTTCGAAGACATGCACCCGGCCCGGTTCCTGGATTTGATGGCCGGTACCTACGCTCTGACCTGGTACCATGACGGTCATGCCCTGTTCATTTATCGGGCCGACGAAACCCAGTCCAGGATGATCCGGCTGATGCACGTCGGTCCCGATCGCCTCAAGACCACCCTGGTCCGGCTCGCCCTGTGGGACAATCGCTTCGCCTGGCGCACGGTGGAAAAGGAGGGTTTGGTTCATGTTTCCGGCCCGCCCAGACTGGTGCAACTGGTGGAAGAAACCGCCCGGTACCTGGAGAGCGGTGCCGTTCAGGAGATGCAGGCCACCGAGGCCGTCCGGGTTTTTCCCCTTCGGCATGCCTGGGCCGACGACCTGACCCTGAAATTCCTCAAGCGGGAAGTGGTCGTTCCCGGCGTGGCCTCGACCCTGCGGGCCATCATGACCGATCAGCCCGGCACCACCGGGCGGATGGAACGGAGACTGCCGACCTCCCTGGCCGGTTTGCGAGGCACGGGACTGGCGGCCCGTGAGCCGGGAGAAGCCCTGGTTCAAGAAGGCGGCACTTCCCCCGCCGACCAGGGAAGCGCACAGGGAGGCATGCCCTCCGCCCCGCAAACGGCGGTCAATGTGCAGGCCCGTATCATGGCTGATACTCGACTCAATGCGGTGGTGGTCCGGGATTCCCAGGAAAAAATGCCCCTCTACGAAGCCCTGATCCGGGAGCTGGACGTGGCTGTGGGGGTCATTGAAATCCAGGCGGCCATCATCGATGTGGATGTCAATTTTTCCCGGGACCTCGGAGTGAACTGGAGCTTCGCCTCGAGTCCGGCGGATAAATTTTCCGTCGCTGGAGGATTCGAAGCCGGCGAAGGATTCAAGCCCGATGCCTTGAGCACCCTTGTGCAGGGCCAGGGCATGAATCTGGCCACTCTCTACGCGGGCGGTGCCTATCACCTCCTCGCCCGTATCCATGCTCTGCAAAGTCGCGGCAATGCTCAAATCCTCTCGCGCCCCACCGTCCTCACCCTGGACAACGTGGAAGCCCATATCGAGCATACGCGAAAAATCCACGTTCGCCTGCAAGGTGAGCGGAATGTAGACCTGGTGCCCGTAGATACTGGGACGGTGCTGGAAGTCACTCCACGCATCATCGAGGAAGAAGGGCGAAAGCGCATCAAGCTGCTGGTGAGCATCCGGGACGGCAGCTACAGCCAGACCTCCTCCGTGGACGACATTCCCGAAATCATCGAGAGCGTCGTGAGCACCCAGGCGGTGATGGAGCTGGGCCAGAGCCTGCTCCTGGGAGGCTACTACGTGCAGCAAACCAAGGACAACCTGTCCGGTGTACCTCTGCTGATGGACATTCCTCTCCTGGGGCCGGTTTTCAAGACCACCAAAAAAGAAGAAAGGACCATGGAGCGCCTGTTTCTCATCAGTCCTCGGATTGTGGAGATGGATGTGGGGCATGGCCTCCCCCTGGGACCGCCCGAGGGGGGTGGGAGCACGATGACTTTTCTCGGTGATGTTCCCGGAATGCCAGGTGAGGCGCCATCGGTGCCCGTGGTGCCCGAAGCGTCTCCACGAACTTCCATGGTCCCCATGCCCATTCCCGCCCCCGCCTCCACTTCCCGCCCTGGAGGGGGATGCACGCCGGTGCGCCGCAATGTTTCTTCCGCTCCACGGGCGGCAATGGATTCCGGTCGGTTCATGGACGGTTTTTCATCCGTGGGCAATGGCAACCACATGACCGGGTTGTCGGCCGGTTGAGATCGAGACGGGGTTTTTGAACGGAGTCGTCATGCAGTCACAAGGGTCAACGTACTCACTGCGCTTTCTTTCGGGACCCCATGCCGGGGCTGAGGCTGTCCTTGGCGACGGCGAGTACGTTGTGGGCAGTGATGCCGACAGTGACGTCATCTTGCAGGACCCCGCCGTGGCTCCTCGCCACCTGTTGCTGATTCTCCATTCCGGGGAGGTGGCCGTCGAGCCCTTCGAGGAGGGTGTTTACCTGGAGGGGCGGGAAATTACTGCAGGCAGGTTTTCCCTGGCGTCCTTCCAGGTGTTGATGGTGGGGGCGACCTGCCTGGCCCTGGCCTTGCAAGGGGAGTTGTGGCCCGAGGTGGCCCTGCCGGTTGTCCGGCGGACTTTGGGTGCATCTGCCGGGGGGATTGTCGATGAACCGGACGGGGCGGATGCGAAAGATGAACCCGATGAGCCCGGTGTGGTCCGAGAGGCAGGGGAAGATGGGCCTGGGGATCGACAGGATGTGCCCGGTCAGGCGGGGGCAGCGTCATCGGTTCTTTGGAGGTACTGGAAGCCGGTTCTGGGTTTTGCCGGAATGCTGGTGCTGCTCTGGCTGCTGGTGCATGCCTTGTGGCCCGCTTCGCCGGAACAGGCGGTGCCTGCGCAGCCTCTGGCTGCATTGGAGACTGTTTTGGATGATCTGGGGATCGAGGGGGCTCGGGTGGTTCGGAAAGGAGACGGGCTTTTTTTCCTGACCGCTTATGTGAGCACGGAGGAACAGCGTAGGGCATTGAATGACGCTTTGCGAACCCTGCCTTTTTCCGTGACCCTCGATGTTCGGGTTACCGGGCAGCTCATGCAGGCCGTTCGAGAAGTCCTACGCCTGCTTGCCCTCGATATGGAAGTCGAGGACATGGGGCAGGGCGTGGTGCGCGTCCATGGATATGTCGGGGACGACGCCGGCCTGACTCGCCTCGAGAGACAACTGGCCGACGATGTTCCGGGATTGAACGATGTTGTTCTGGATGTGCTGAAGCCGGCGGAGGTGTTCCCGGTGTTGAACCGCTTTTTGGTCCACGAAGGCCTGTCCGGCAGTGTCCGTTTCGAGCCGCATCCCGGTTGGATCGGCGTGTCCGGAGCCCTGAATTGGGACCAAAGGGCAGCCTGGAGCCGCGTGAAGGCGGCTCTTGCCCATGAACTGGGTATGACGGTGCCTTTTCGAGAAACGTTCACAGCTTCCCTTTCGCCTTTGCTCGTATCGGCTCCGGCCGGGGAAGAGCCGGCCGCCTCGATGATGCCGATAGCGGTGGGTACCGGGACAACGGCAGGCAAGGGGCTCGAGGGAACGGCATCTCTTTCCGGTTTGAACGTTCGCAGCATCAGCCTGTTGCCGATCCCCTCCTTTGTCACCGACCAGGGGGAGCGGTACTTCGAGGGAGCCCGTCTGAGCGATGGATCCGTGGTCATGGCCATCGGTGTGAAGGGCATCGTCATCGGGCACAACGGCACACAAATCACTGTTACCATGGGAGGAAATCGATGAACAAGGAACGAGTTTTTCTCACCGGGCTCGAGGAGCAACTTCGAGCGGACACATCGGGAAGTTTTAAAAAGCAGGTGGAAAGCGAGCTTTATGAGACGCTCACGGCTCTGCGTCGCCACATGGACACAGGGCTCCCGCCCGAGGAGTTTCAGCAAATGACGTGCTTCAAGGATGGGCTGGAAACTGCCCTGACCACCCTGGACAGGATTTGGACGACCTTCCATTCGTGATCGTTGCTGTGGTGAACGACGCGAGGTTGATGGGAAGTTAAGGCCATGAGCCCCATGTTTCGCATCAAAAAAGGCGAGTTGCTGCCTTCGGGAGAACGGCGGATCATCAAGGCCGAGGAATACCTCGAAACCTTGCAGGCCGGAGCCGTCTTGCGGGAAGCCCATGAGGAGGCGGAAGCCGTCTTGAGCCGGGCGCGTCTCGAATATGAGAAGGAAAAGGAGCGCGGATTTTCCGAGGGACTCGAGGCGGGCAAGCAGGTCATGGCCGAACGGATCATGAGCGCCGCCGCGACTTCCGTGGAGAGCCTGGCTGCCATCGAGGAGGAGATGGTCCATGTAGTGATCCATGCCCTGAAAAAGATCATTGGTGAAATGGACGACCGGGAGCGCCTGGTGCGAGTGGTGCGAACTTCCCTGGCCCTGATGCGCAATCAAAGAAAAGTCGTGCTGCGTGTGCCTCCGGATCGGGCGGAAATGGCCGACGGGGCGGTCCGGGAAATGCTGCAAAACCATCCCGGCATCGACATCCTCGATGTGGTGGCGGACCCCAGGTTGAAAAACGACGACTGCATCCTGGAAAGCGACATGGGAATCGTGGACGCCGGTCTCGATGGGCAAATCGAAGCTGTCCGGCGGGCCCTGCTCAGGCGCATTCGACCTTAGAAGCTGTCTGAAACTTCTCTCGTTCCCAAGCTCCAGCTTGGGAACGTCTTTATTGCGGAAGCTTCGGCTTCCACCCAGCCACACAAAGCTCTGAAACAGGAAGCTGGAGCTTCCGGGCAAGTGTGTTCCCAAGCTGGAGCTTGGGAACAAGAAAGTTGCACATCGTTTAAACAATAGGATTTGATGGGGAAAATACAAACCGGGTTGAGAGCAGTGAAATACAGCCTGCGCTTTCCCTAATGTCCATTTCGTCCACTTTGTCCATCATGTCCACAATTCTCTTTACAGAACAACAATTTTTGGACAGCTTAGCGGTAAATCCCTTTCTTCAGGAGAAACGCCATGAAATATTTCAATACGGCCGGGCCGGTCAATCGCCCCAATCACTACAAAGTGGATCCTCTGCAACGGTGGGATTTGGATGAAATCCTGACGCTCATTCTTCAGGAAAAGTACTTCATCCTGCACGCACCGAGGCAGACCGGCAAGACCAGTTCCCTCCTGGCTCTGCGGGATCACCTCAATGCCGAGGGGAAATACCTTTGCGTTTACGTCAACTTCGAGCCGGCGCAGGCCGCCCGCAACGATGTGGCCGGAGCCATGCGTGCCATGTTGGGGAGAATCGCCGAAGGTGTCGATGCGCTTGCTGATTCCCTGACGGGCTATGACGGAAATCACTGGAAAACAATGGCCGAAGAGCGTTCGGAATACGAACTGCTCGAGGCGTTTTTGACCTATGTATCGACCTCGTCGCCAAGGCCGTTCGTCCTGCTCATCGACGAAATCGACGCCCTTGTGGGAGACACGCTCATATCGGTTTTGCGCCAGCTCCGGTCCGGCTATGCCAAAAGACCGGCCGCCTTCCCATCGACCGTCGTCCTGTGCGGCGTGCGTGACATCAAGGACTACCGCATCCACCGCAGCGACGGGGACGTCATCACCGGGGGGAGTGCGTTCAACATCAAGGCCGAATCCTTACGTCTGGGGAACTTCACGCAGGAGGAAATCCGGGAGTTGTACCTCCAGCACACGCAGGAAACGGGGCAGGCTTTCGATGAAGGATGTTTCGAACTGGTCTGGCGCTATACGGGCGGGCAGCCCTGGCTGGTAAACGCTCTGGCCCACGAGGTGACCTTCAAAATAAAAGAAAACCGCGACCCATCCGTAACCATTACCCCGGAAAAGCTGGAAGAAGCCAAAGAACGCCTCATTCTCTCGCGCCAGACTCACCTCGACCAACTTGCCGACAAGCTCGCCGAAGATCGGGTACGCCGGGTGATCCTTCCCATGATCACCGGTGAGGAAGCCAGAGTACACAAGGACGACGAGCAATACTGCATCGACCTCGGGTTGATCACACAGACAAGCAGGGGGCTGGTCATATCCAACGACATCTATCGGGAGATCATTCCCCGCGAGCTGACCGAGTCGCGTCAGCGAACCTTTCAAGCCCGCTTCGCCCCCGACTGGGTGGGCCGGGACGGTCGCATCGACACGGAATTCCTGCTCGGTCTTTTCCGGGAATTCTGGATGGAGAATGCGGACATCTGGGCCAGCCACATCAAGGGCTACCAGGAGGCCGCGCCTCAGTTGGTGACTCAAGCCTTCCTGCAACGAGTCGTCAATGCCAACGGCTACATCGCCCGGGAATACGCATCGGGAAGGGGACGTACCGACCTCATGATCAAGTGGCGTTACGAAGCCGACGGCAAACCTGCCTGGCAGAAAATCGTCATGGAGATCAAGGTCATCGGGGCCAAGCAGAGCTACGAAACGGTCAGGAAGCAGGCCCTCGAGCAAACGGCCGCCTACGCCGTGACCTGCGGCGTGAGCGAGGCGCACATCCTCGTTTTCGACCGGGAAGAAAAGCTCGGGTGGCGGAAAAAAGCCTTCAACGATCACGGCGAGCACGATGGCATCAAGATGAGGATATGGGGATTTTGAGGGCTTCGCCGTCGAGGAGTCGAGCATCTGTTTTTATTCAGATGGCCGCCCATCGGCAGCAATTTTTTGATAGAAACCCTTTGCAGGGAAAGTCCATGTCTGAATTGAGCTATATCACCGACATCTTTGCCCGGGCTGTGCGGGAGACCGCCCCCGCGCAGGTCAAGGGGCGGGTGGTCCAGGTGCTGGGGACCATCATCCAGGCCGTGGCGCCGGGAGTGCGCATTGGTGAAATCTGCATGCTGCGCAATCCCTGGGACGGCTGGGAATTGGCCGCCGAGGTGGTGGGCTTTTCCCGGCAGGCCGCTCTTCTCACCCCCCTCGGGGACACCCAGGGCGTGTCTTCATCCACGGAAGTGATCCCCACCGGCTCCGTTCAGCAGGTGGGGGTCGGTCCCGCCCTCCTGGGCAGGGTTCTCGACGGCATGGGGCGGCCCCTGGACGGCGGCCCGCCCATCGTGGCCGAAACCTTCTACCCTGTCTATGCGGACCCGCCCAATCCCATGACCCGCAAAATCATCAGCAGGCCCATGCCCCTGGGCCTTCGCGCCATGGATGGGCTGCTGACCTGCGGCGAAGGCCAGCGCATGGGCATTTTCGCTGCGGCGGGCGGAGGCAAGAGCACGCTCCTTTCCTGCCTGGTCAAGGGCTGCGCGGCGGACGTGGTGGTCCTGGCCCTCATCGGTGAGCGTGGTCGGGAGGTGCGTGAATTCATCGAACACGACCTGGGACCCGAGGGGCTCAAGCGATCCGTGCTGGTGGTTTCGACCTCGGACCGCTCGGCCATGGAGCGGCTCAAGGCTTCCTACGTGGCCACGGCCGTGGCCGAATACTTTCGGGACCAGGGGCAAAGTGTCCTGCTGCTCATGGATTCCGTGACCCGGTTCGCTCGAGCCTTGCGCGAAATCGGCCTGGCCGCCGGGGAGCCGCCCACGCGACGCGGTTTTCCCCCGTCGGTCTTCGCCAGCCTGCCCCGCCTCATGGAACGGGCCGGCAATTCGGACAAAGGGTCCATCACGGCCCTTTATACCGTGCTGGTGGAAGGGGACGACATGACCGAACCCGTGGCCGACGAAACCCGCTCCATCCTGGACGGCCACGTGATCCTTTCCCGCAAGCTGGCTCAGGCCGACCATTATCCGGCCATCGATGTTCTAGCAGGCGTCAGCCGGGTGATGAACGCCATCGTATCCAGGGAGCACCGGGAAGCCGCCGGCCGGGTGCGGGCCATGCTGGCCAAATACCGGGAGGTGGAATTGCTGCTCCAGATTGGTGAATACAAGCAGGGGGCGGACAAAGAGGCCGACGAGGCCATTGCCCGCATGGACGGGATCAACGCCTATCTGCGCCAGGGGCTCGATGAGCGTACCGGGTTCGACGAGGCCGTCGGCGCTCTCATGGCCCTGGCGTCTTGAGCGGCCGGGAAACGACCATGCCCGGTTATCCTTTGGGGAGCCTGCTGCGAATCCGGAACCTGCGGGAGCGATCCGCTGCGGCGGAGCTGGCTGCCGCACGGCACCGCCTCGAGGAAGCCGGGCGCATCCTGCAGCAGCGCCGGGATGATTTGCAACGCTACGGCCAGTGGCGAATCCAGCGTGAAGAGGAGCTGTTTTTGGCCGTCAAGAACCGGTTGGTGTCCATGGCCAGGGTGGACGAGATGAAGGGCGAGATGGTGGCCATGGGGCAGGAAGAAGCCAGGCGGGAGGAGCAGGTGTTGACTGCGGAAAAAGCGATGCACGAAGCAAGGGAGGCACTGGAGCGGGCCAGGGAGGTTCATGCCCGGGCCGTGCGCGAGAAGAGCAAAATTTTGGAGCATCGAAACTTATGGGATGCGGAGCGCTTACGCGAGGAAGAACTCGCCCAAGATATGGAACTCGAGGAAGTGCCGTACAAACCGGCGCATCATGCTGTTGTATCGACCACTGAGGCGCATGAATCATGAAATCCCTACCGTTCATTCCTGTTTCCCTGAGCCGGGCCGAGGTCGCGGCTTTCAACGCACTGTTTCAATCCTGTGGGAAATGGCGTTTTCAACTGGGCGGCCAGGCTTGTGAACTGGCTCTGTGCCCACGGATCGAGCCGTTGCAACCGCGCCTCCAAGTGGGCCTGCGCTGTGGGGAACTCGACTGCTCCATAGGGCTGGAACAGGATATTTTTTCGGGCGCTTTGGCAGGATTCATGGTGCCGGGAGATGGGGACGATCTGCCCGAGGCCGTGCGTATCGCCCTGCTGGAAGCGGTTTTTGAAGAGGCTCTGGACGGCCTGACGGCCGTCCTGGGGAAGCCCGTTTCCCTGCTGCATGTTCGGGACGGGGACCCTGACGGCCTCCCAACCGACCATCCCTGCCTGGGGTTTGCCCTGGTCCGGCAAAAAGACGGCCTGCGATCCCGTGGATACGTGGGGACTCTTGATCCTCGAGACGCACCGGTTCTGCTCGCCTTGCTCGCTCGATCCGCCGTATCAGCCGGACCCGCCAGGTATGAATCCCTTTTGGACCTGGCTCACCTGCCCATGACGGTTGTTCCGGTCATTGGCCGAAGCAAAATCATCGGGGAGGAACTGGCCGGTTTGGCCATGAACGACGTGATTCTCGTGGAGGAATACTTTTCGGAAGAGACTCCGCGATGGTACCTTGGTCCGTCCCTGGCCATCGGTGTGGAAATCCGCGAGGGGCGAGGGACCGTCACCACCATCATTACGGACATCACTGACACTGCGAACATTACGGAGACGACGATGCAAGCACCATTGCAACCGGCTCGGGAACAAGCCGAGGACCGCCGGCCCGAAGCCCGTGAGACGCCAGGCGACGTGCCTTGCCTGAACCTGGAAAACCTGGACATTGAAGTGCGCTTCGAATTGGGCCGCGAGATCATGACCCTTGGCGAGCTGCAAAAGCTCGCTCCGGGGCAAATCTTCGAACTGCGCGGCCCCATCCGGTCTCCCGTGACCATCACGGCCAACTCCCGCCCCGTGGCCAGGGGCGAGGTGGTGGACATCGAGGGGCGGGTGGGCGTTCGTGTCCTGGAGATACTGCCCGGTGTGGGGATGAAGACGGAGCGAGTTGAACGATTTGCCGATCTGGACGGCAAAGATCAGAAAGTATTGGGTAAAACTTTGATGGAGGATCGCTCATGAATGCCCGACCCCTGGAAAACATCTCGATGACACCGGAAGATTACCTTGAGTTTGAAAAGGATTCTGAAATCCGGCATGAATACTGTGGGGGTGAGATATTTGCCATGACAGGGGCCAGTTTAAACCACAATCAAATCAATCATAACATCTCCGGAGAATTGCGGAACCGACTGAAAGAATCTCATTGCAGATGCTTTTCAAGCGATATGCGGATAAAGGTCGAGGCTATAAATAAATACACCTATCCCGATATTGTCATTGCCTGTGGAGACATCGAGTTGGAAAAGACAAAAGGGCTTGATACTCTGCTGAATCCCATTGTCATCATGGAAATTCTGTCGGATTCCACCGAGGCATATGACAGAGGAGAGAAGTTCCGGCACTATCGGTTGATCCCTTCACTTATGGAATACATCCTTATCTCCCAAACTCGCTGCCTTGTGGAAAAATTCGTGCGAGACGAGGCTGGTGCCTGGAAATACTTTTCTTATGAGGATGTGGGACTCAGTGTCAAAATAGAGTCCATTGATTGTGAACTGCCTTTGTCGGAAATTTATTATCGGGTCGATTTCGAGAAGAATGAGTAAAATACATCCTGTCGCCAAGGATTGCCATGAGACACTTCAACGCAGCCGGAATGAAAGCCCATGTTTGAGACCCTGCCCGATCCCTTTCTGATCATTGCCGGGTTGAGTATCCTGGCCCTGGCTCCATTTATTGCCATCATGCTCACGTCCTACGTCAAGCTGGTGGTGGTCTTCTCCCTCATCCGCAATGCCTTGGGCATCCAGCAAATTCCTCCGAACATGGTCCTCAACGGTATGGCCGTCATCCTGACCCTGTTCATCATGGCCCCCCTGGCTTCGGACATTCACGATATGGTCCAGGGTGAGAACTTTGCCGACACCAGCTTTGAAAATCTCCAGCATATTGGAGGGCTGGCAGGCGAGCCCCTCCGGGAATTTCTCCTCAAGCATTGCCATGACGACGTGCGCGTCTTTTTCCTCAAGGCCGCCCGGCAGCTCTGGCCCCCCGAAAAAGCCTTGAATCTCGATGCGGACCATTTTATCATCCTGATCCCCAGCTTTGCTGTGAGCGAGCTGACTTCGGCCTTCGAAATCGGTTTTTTGCTCTATTTGCCTTTCATCGCCATCGACCTGATCATTTCCAACATCCTGATGGCCATGGGCATGATGATGGTTTCCCCCATGACCATCTCCCTGCCTTTCAAGCTGCTGCTCTTTGTCTTGCTGGAGGGCTGGCAAACCTTGATTTACGGCCTGATCATGACCTACAGGTGAGAACGCCATGGACGACGCCTTCATTCTCGATCTGACCATCCAGGCTCTGATGCTGGTTCTTATGCTGTCCATGCCGCCCATCATCGTGGCCACCCTGCTGGGACTCGGGATCAGCCTCCTCCAGGCACTGACCCAGATACAGGAACAAACCCTGTCCTTTGCCGTGAAGCTGATCGGAGTGATCCTCACCATCATCTTCACCGCCGTGTGGCTCGGCACGGAAATGTTTAACTTTGCCGAATACATTTTTCAGAATTTTTATCTACTTCTGAAACTGCATTAGAGGAAAATCGCCATGGCTTGTCCCATGGCTTTGGAGCCGTCATGGACCTGGATGTCGCGCAAATCAAGAACACCCTGCTCATCATCGCCCTGAGTACCGCTCGCATGGCCACGGTCTTTCAGATCGCGCCGTTTCTCGGGGGAACCGTCCTGGTGGGCACGGTGCGCAACAGCATCATCCTGGCCCTGATGTTCATCCTCTACCCCATCGTGGCGCCGACGGTGGAGGTGTCGGAGACGTTCTCCATGGTTGTTTTCATGCTGCTGATAGCCAAGGAGGTGGCCTTGGGCATGGTCATCGGTTTTTTCGTCAGCATGATCTTCTGGATAGCCGAAGCGGTGGGATTTTTCATCGACAACCAGAGAGGCTCGTCTATGGCCCAGTCCGTGGACCCCCTGTCCGGGGCTTCGTCTTCTCCCCTGGGCAGCTTTTTCTTCCAGACTCTCACGGTTCTTTTCTATACCACGGGGGGGTTTTTGGCTTTCTTGCTGGTTCTTTTCCAGAGCTACGCAGCCTGGCCCATCACCTCCTTCATGCCCAATTTCGCCAACCACGCCTTCGCTCTGTTCATACTCCAGCAGGCGGACCTGTTCATGCGCTACACGGTGATCCTGTCCGCGCCGGTGATCGTGCTCTGCTTCCTGACGGACCTGGGAATGGGGCTGATCAATCGCTTCACTCCTCAATTGAACGTTTTTTTCCTGGCCATGCCCATCAAAAGCGGCCTGGCCGTGTTCGTGGTCATCGTTTACTTCTCCGTTCTGTTTTCCTTTCTCCGGGAACGGTCTATGGGAACGGGGCTTCTGTTCAATTCCCTGCAACGGTTGCTGCAATGAGCCGGAGCGAGAAGCTGCAATAGCCTGTCGTCATGGTTTTTTGCTCTCCGTGGATTCTTCCAGCCGTTTGAGCTTGCTGCGCAGACCTTCGCGGGTGATGCCCAGCAGGGCGGCGGCCTGGGTTTTGTTGCCGTGAGTGGCCTTGAGAGCCCGGTCGATGAGAATGGATTCGGCTTTGGCCAGTTCCTGGGGCAGAACTTCTTGGGATGCTTTGGGTTCGACCGGCGGTGTCGGGCTTTCGTCTCCTTCCACCATGGGTCCGAAGGGTGAACCTGGAAAGTATTCTTCCCGACCGAGCACATGGGGGGAAAGGTCCGTGACATGCACGGTGGGAGATGTGGCCAGGGCGACCAGGCGTTCGGCCTCGTTTTCCAGTTCGCGCACATTGCCCGGCCAGTGGTATGCGTTCAGGGCCGCCAGGGTTTCGGCATCCGCTCGGATGGGATCGCGGTGCATGTTCCGGCAGTGAGTATCGAGAAAGTGCTGGAAAAGCCGCTGAATGTCCTCCTTGCGCTCCCGCAGGGGCGGCAGGCGGAACTGAACCACATTCAGGCGAAAAAACAGGTCGCCGCGAAATCGCCCGGCCTGGACTTCCATCCGCAGGTCCTTGTTGGTGGCCGCAACCACACGCACGTCCAGTTCGATGGCTTTGGACCCCCCGACCCGTGTCACTTCGCGCTCTTCCAGCATGCGCAGGATTTTCGCCTGGCCGGCCGGGGGCATATCGGCGATTTCATCGAGAAAAAGCGTTCCTCCCTGAGCCTTCTCGGCCAGGCCTCGACGCATGTTCACCCCGGTGGCCACCCCCTTTTCGATCCCGAACAGCTCGCTTTCGAAAAGACTTTCGGGAATGGCAGAACAATTCACGGCCACAAAAGGCATGGACTTGCGGCTGGAATTGTAGTGCAGGGCTTTGGCCACCAGTTCCTTGCCCGTTCCCGTTTCCCCCAGGATCAGAATGTTCACCGTGGTGTCCGCCAGTCGCTGCACCTGGTCCATGATTTCGCGCATGCTGCCTTTTGCGCCGATGATGGCGTCAGGCGAGAACCTGCGGCTGATTCCCTGCTTGAGGGCCGCATTTTCAGAAAGCAGCCGGCGGTGCAGCACTTCCAACTCCTGCTTGGATCGGCGCAGTTCACGGATCATTTCCTCGAGCCGATATTCCCTCGCTTCGATCTTGACCAGCATCAATCCGAAAGATTCGGCCAGCCGGGCGATCAGTTCCGGGTAAGCTTCCCGGCGGGTCAGTTCGAACAGTTCGTCCGCCTGTTTGGGACGATCCCAGGCCACCTCGTGACAAATTCGCTCCAATGTGGCCAACAACAACATCACCTGGGGCGATAGATTTTCAGAATCTTGCATGGGGCGGGTCCAATCCAAAGGAAGAAAGGTTGCATTGGTCATTTTCGTTGGTCATAGAGTGATTCTTTGAGGCTGTCACAATCCGCAAAATACTCCGGATGGAGTCCATGAGCAAGAGCTGGTTGTTGGGGCGGGAGGATCGGACAATGGGCGGTGCCCAAAAACTTGA
>CAZRWT010000028.1:39210-42258 GCA_964603955.1 uncultured Syntrophobacteraceae bacterium | reverse complement strand
CCAACTGCCCCAGTCGCTGCTTGTCGTCTCTACCGGTCGAGTGAACAAAAGGCAGCTCCAAGAATTTGCACAAACGCACAACGGTGGGGATCTGGTGCTCCTGACTTTATCGGAAAGCGTGCAAGGCGAAGTGGATTTAAGCAACACATCGCAAAAGCTCAAGAACGTCTTCAGCACCAACGTTTTCCGTGTTGTTGGTCTTGTTGTCATTGCCTTTGTGGTCTTGCTTTTGGGAATCACACGAGATGAGATCAACACCCGGTTCATCGGCACGGGAATTTTTTCAGAAGTCCACAATATTCCGGAGAATAGTTTGAACACGGTTCCACCCCGGCCTGTTGAACTTCCGGTTCAGGGTAATGTGGTCCATTCCATAAAACCGGTCACGTTGCACTTTGCCCTGGATCCCCCCGGCGTGGAAGTCATTCTTCGCGGCGAGCCACGGTTTTCCCATGCCGACGGCGTGATCGAGGCCCATGCCGGCCTGGAATTTATCGGGAAATATGAGATCAGCCGGGTGTACGTCAACAATGTCGAAGCCCGGCAGGGAGAGTCGCCCGGTGTCTGGGATGTGGTCATTCCCTTTAATGCGCTGGAGCAACCCCTGACGATCATCATCAAAGATGGTCATGGCAATGAGTTCCTTAAAACCGGGATTGGTGACCTGCCGTGAAAGCTCTCCACCTCAAGCTCCTGCGTGATTTATGGCGGATGAAGGGGCAGACCCTGACCATCTCCCTGGTCATGGCGTGCGGGATCGCGGTTTTCGTCATGTCCCTCTCGACTTTGGATTCTCTCGAGTCGGCCCGGAGTGCCTACTACGACCAATATGGGTTCGCTCACGTCTTCGCGCAGGTCAAACGGGCTCCCAATGCGCTTCGAGACCGGGTGGCCGAGATTCCCGGTGTTTCCCGCGTGGAAACCCGTGTGGTGGTGGACGTGATCCTGGATGTGACGGATTTTGCCGAGCCCGTCGTGGGGCGGTTGATTTCCGTTCCTGAAGGCCGTGCAGGCGGGCTGAACCGCCTCCATATTCGCAAGGGGCGCGCCATCGAGCCCGGTCGCGAGGGAGAAGCTCTGGTGAGCGAACCCTTCGCCCTGGCTCATGGATTGGAGCCGGGCGATGAAGTCCGGGCGGTGATCAACGGCCGACTCGATACGCTCAGGATCGTGGGCATCGCCATTTCACCGGAATACATCTTCCAGATTCGAGGGGGGGATATCTTTCCCGACAACCGGCGATTCGGTGTTTTTTGGATGGGGGATACGGAACTGTCCACGGCCTACGACCTGGAAGGGGCGTTCAACGACGTGGCCCTGGCCCTCGCGCCGGGAGCTTCGGAGCCCGAAGTGCTCTACCGCCTGGACCGCCTCCTGGAACCCTACGGGTGCTGGGGGGCCTTTGGGCGCCAAGACCAGCTTTCCCATCGGCTCATCACCGATGAAATGACCCAGTTGCGGGGCATGAGCTTCATCATTCCGTCCATTTTTCTTTTCATTGGCGCGTTCATCATCAACATCGTCCTGTCGCGCCTGGTGAGCACCCAGCGCGAGCAGACGGCTTCCCTCAAGGCCTTTGGTTACACCCGGTTGGAAATCGGCTTCCACTATCTCCAGTTCGCCCTGGCCATGACGATCCTGGGGTCGATATTGGGGCTGGCCGTGGGGGCCCGGCTCGGGCAGGCCGTCACCGAACTGTATGCCCGCTATTTCAGCTTTCCCAGCTTCGACTATCGCATGGACCCTTCCATCGCGGGCCTTGCTGTCATCATCGGCGCGACCGCCGCCGTCATCGGGGTGCTAAACGCCGTCCACCGGGCCGTGAAGCTCTCCCCCGCCGAAGCCATGCGTCCCGAAGCGCCCCCGACCTACAGGGCCACGCTTCTCGAACGGGTGGGCTTGCAGCGATTCCTGTCCCCTCCCGCACGCATGATTTTGAGGCAACTGGAGCGGCGTCCCTGGAGAGCCGGCCTTTCGTGCCTGGGCATTGCCCTGTCCGTTGCCATCCTGGTGGTCAGCAGCTTCATGGAAGACACGGTGCGCTATGTCATCGACTTTCAGTTTTACACGAGCCAACGCCAGGACATGACCCTGGGCCTTGTGGAACCTCGGGCGGCGGGCCCCGCCCTGAGCGCCGTGTCCAACCTGCCCGGCGTTCTGCGCGTGGAGCCCTTTCGGAGCGTTTCTGCCCGTTTGCGTCACGAGCACCGCCACCGACGCACGGGGATCATGGGGCTTTCTTCCTCCCACGAGCTGTTTCGCCTCATGGACATGGACGAGCGGCCGGTGAGCCTTCCCGAGGAAGGCATGGTGCTTTCGGAAAAACTGGCCGAGTTGCTCGGGGTGCGATTGGGAGACACGGTCACCGTCGAAGTCATGGAAGGGCGGCGGCCGGTTCTTGAAATCCCGGTTTCAGGGCTCCTGAAGGATTTTTCCGGCACTTCGGCCTACATGGACATGGACGCCCTCAACCGGGTGATGCGTGAAGGGCCCACCCTCTCGGGAGCTTTCCTCACGGTGGATTCCAACCGGCTGCACCGCCTTTACGAGGAAATCAAGAAGACACCGGCCATCGCGGGGGCCTCCCTCAAGAGGGCCTCTCTCGAAAGCTTCGAGGACGTCCTCACGGAAAATCTTCTCACCCTCAAGGCCTTTTACCTGGTTTTCGCGTCCATCATTGCTCTGGGAGTGGTTTACAACAGCGTGCATGTGACCCTTTCCGAACGGAGCCGCGAGCTGGCGACCCTGCGGGTCATGGGATTCACGCGGGGAGAAGTGTCCCTCATTCTCCTGGGGGAAGTCGCCGTTCTCACCGCCGTGGCCATCCCTCTCGGACTGGGCATGGGACACGGCCTGGCAGGCCTCACGGTCCGTACCCTGGAAACGGAAGTCATGCGCTTTCCCCTGGTGATTCACTTCTCGACCTACGTTTATGCGTCGGTGGCCGTGATGGGGGCAACGGTCCTGTCGGGACTTGCCGCACGCCGCAAGATCGATGGATTGGACCTCGTTTCCGCCCTGAAATCGGCAGATTGAAACTGGGTTCAT
>CAZRWT010000028.1:0-39110 GCA_964603955.1 uncultured Syntrophobacteraceae bacterium | reverse complement strand
CGATGGATTGGACCTCGTTTCCGCCCTGAAATCGGCAGATTGAAACTGGGTTCATGTTCGGATCGTGGAATGCCCGGCAAAGAGGAGACAAGAATGCCGTTGAAGCAACGCTTTACAGGGTACCTCGACGGGCACGGTGGACGCTGGCGCTTCCGTGCCCGTTGACACACGTTCGAATGTGTAATATTTGGTGTGGAAATAAAAAAAGGAGGTGTTCAATGGCTACGAATTTGGCGATAGATGACGAATTATTGATCGAGGCTCTGCGGGTTGGCGGTTTAAAAACAAAAAAAGATACTGTCAATCTTGCGCTCAAAGAATTTGTCGATAGACGTAAACAGCTAGAAATAATAAATATATTTGGCAAAATGGATCCAGACCCTGATTATGATTACAAGAAGGGACGAACCCGTTGAAGGTACTGGTTGACACTCCCGTTTGGTCCTATGCCTTGCGCTCGAAAAACAAAGAATTCCAAAGCGAGATCAATTCACTCGTTTCCCTTATCAGCGACCAGCGAGCCATAATCATCGGTCCCATTCGGCAGGAAATTCTCTCCGGTTATGGTGATTTTCTTAAGTATCGAACGGTAAAAGAAAAATTGTCGTATTTCGAAAATACACCTGTTTTGGACAGCGATTATATAATAGCAGCGGAATTCAGCAATATGTGCCGAAAAAATGGAGTACAAGGATCTCATACGGATTTTCTCATCTGTGCTGTGGCAAACAGGCTGGATATCCCGATTTTCACAACCGATAAAGACTTCGAGCACTATCGGAAGACAATACCGATAAAGCTTTTTAGTTAGCGGAAAATGTTAAAGGACTTTTACCTGGGTGCTTAGTTTCATAGGTTCTTTCGTGTCTTTGATACTAAAATGTTCCAAATATTATCTTGACTCGATGGGCAATAGGTGGTACTCAAAGACTGCATTGGAGTGATTCATTATGGATTGATCTAATAATTTCAGGCGTAAACTGGCCATGAGCATCTCAATGTCACCATCATCTACCTCCTCCTCTTTTTTGCCCACGAATGTTTTCGAACACCTGTTCGCCAGTTCTCCCAATGCCGTAGTCTTGCGTGACCTGGACGGTTGGATCGTGACCGGTAACGAGGCTTTCGATCGCCTGTTCGGGGCCTGTGCTCCCATGGGGGCGCCGAACCTGCTGCGAAATGTGCTGAACCCCTGTGCCGGGTCCACGGATGCGGTGAAAGGCCTTTGGAAGGGGAGCGAGGTTTTTCAGGACCGGGAATTTTGCTGGGTTTCCCATGCGGGGCGTATCATCGAGACCAGTGTCTGGCAGTTTCCCATGACCATGACCGATGGAAGCGTCCTGGTTTGGGCCATTTTCGTGGACATTTCCGACCGCAAACAGGCTGAACGGCAGCTCCAGGATGCGGAAAAAAAATTCCGCTCCATTTTTTTCAACGCCGTCGAGGGCATTTTTCAGACCACTCCCGATGGGCGTTACCTGGATGTCAACCCGGCTCTGGCCGGCATTTATGGCTATGCCTCGACTCGGGAACTCATCGAAAGCTTTCAGGACATCAAGAGCCAGCTCTACGTGGACCCGGGCCGACGTGACGAGTTCGTGCGAATCATGGAGCAGGACCACGAGGTGTGGGAGTTCGTGTCGGAAGTCCGAAGAAAGGACGGTTCCCACATCTGGATTTCCGAAAACGCCCGGGCTGTTTACGATGATTCCGGCAAGGTAGCCTATTTCGAGGGGACCGTGGTGGACATCACCCGGCGCAAACGGGCCGAGGATGCCCTGGAAGCTCAGCGGGAACTATTCACCCAGCTTTTCGCCAATTCTCCCCAGGCCATTGTGCTCACAGATATGGAACGCAATGTCATGGATGCCAACCGGGCTTTTGAACACCTGTTCGGCTACCGGGCCGAGGAGATCAGGGGATTTGCCGTGCGCAGCTTCATCGTGCCTCGGGAGCTTCTGCCCGACACGGAAACCTTTCGCGCCGCCGTGCTTTCGGGAAAGTCCATGCAGGCGGAAACCTCGCGCAGGCACAAAGACGGCCGCACGATTCCCGTTTCCATGATCGGCTTTCCTCTCGTCGTGCGAGGGGAAACCCAGGGAGTTGTTTACATCTACCAGGACATTTCCCAGCGCAAGGCCTTCGAGAAGCAGATCACCCATCAGGCTTTTCATGATTCCCTGACCGGTCTGCCCAACCGGAGCCTTTTTTCCGAACGCCTCGAACGGGCCGTCGAGCGGGGCAAGCGCCGCCCCGACTACCGTTATGCCGTGGTCATGGTGGACCTGGACAAGTTCAAGCAGGTCAACGACACCATGGGCCACCAGGTGGGGGACAGGCTCCTGATCGAGGTGGGGCGGCGGCTGATCCGTTGTGTTCGTTCCATGGACACGGTAGCCCGCCTGGGTGGAGACGAATTCGCTCTGATCCTCGAAGAGCTTTCTTCCCAGGAGGAAGCCCTGGAAATTGTCCGGCGCCTGAACGAGACATTGCGTGAGACATTGATCCTGGCTTCCGGTGAGGTGCATCCTGAAGCGAGCATCGGCGTGGTCATGCCGTCCGCGGAATACGGCGGTTCCGAAGAGATTATGCGGGATGCGGACATTGCCATGTACCGCGCCAAGGAACAGCGCTGTGGCTGCCTCCTCTTCGATCGTTCCATGCGCGTGGAACTGCTCGAATCCATGAGCATGGAAAAAGAGCTGCGCCTGGCCGTGGACATGGATGGGCTGACCCTGCACTATCAGCCCATCGTCTGTGTTGAAAGCGGGATGCTGGAGGGGTTCGAAGCCCTGCTGCGCTGGAGCCATCCCACCATGGGGCAGGTTCCGCCCTCGCGTTTCATCCCTTTGGCCGAAGAAACCGGGTTGATTCTCCCCCTGGGCCGATTCGTGATCCGTGAAGCCTGTGCTCAACTGGCCAGGTGGCGCCGGGAACAGCCGGGGATTCCCCACTTGTTCATGAGCGTGAATGTCTCCTGCTTGCAGTTCATGCGCGACAACCTGGTGGACTATGTTGCCGAAGTGCTCGACAAGACGGCCTTGGGTGCGGAAGCTCTCAAGGTCGAAATCACCGAATCCCTGCTCATGCAGGACCCGTCGCACACCGTCAAGGAACTGCATCGGCTCAGAAAGCTCGGGGTGCGCATCGCCATCGACGATTTCGGTACCGGGTATTCCTCCTTGAGTTACCTCCAGCAACTGCCCATCGACCATCTCAAAATTGATCGCTCCTTCATCAGCGGCACCGCTCAGGCCAAGGGCAACTTGCAAATCGTGGGTTCCATCATTTCCATGGCCAGAGCCCTCGGGCTCACGGTGATCGCCGAAGGCGTCGAGCTGGAAGAGCAACTGACCCGCCTGCGCCATTTGAACTGCGACAAGGCTCAGGGCTTCATGTTCTCCCGCCCCATGGATGCCGCCGCTGCCGGGAAGTACATTCAGGATGCCGCCATGGGAGCCGATCAAGGCAAAAAGGCTGCGTTCGGCTAAAAGCAATCCCTGCCCGCAAAGGAATGAAAGCTCATGAAACGCTCCACCGGCCTGTCTCTCGCTGTTTTTGTCCTGCTGGTGGTGGGCTTGATCGTTTACGCCGCCCGTTCCGTTCCCGTTCCCGTAGACCTGGCTCCCGTGGTGCGAGGCTCCCTGGAAGTCACCGTCAACGAAGAGGGAAAGACGCGCGTGCGAGACCGCTACACCGTGTCCGCTCCCCTCGGGGGACGGCTGCTGCGTATCGGGTTCGATCCCGGCGATAAAGTCGAAGCGGGGAAAACGCTCCTGGCGGTCCTCGAGCCTTCGGTTCCCCATTTCCTGGACGACCGGACTCGAATGCAGCTCGATGCTCGGGTTCAGGGGGCTCGGGCGGCCCAGGAAAGAGCGGTCGAGCTTTTGGAGCGGGCTCGCGAGGAGCACCGTCATGCCCTGGCGGCCCTGGGGAGACTCCAGCCCGCTCACGGCCAAAAGGCCGTGTCCCGGCAGGACCTGGACGATGCGGAGGCTCGCGAGCGCATGACATCGAAGGAAGTGGAAGCGGCGCGCCTGGCTGTGCAGGTGGCATCCTTCGAGCTGGAACAGGCACGGGCATCCCTGCATTTCAGGACAACGGTTTCCTCGCCGGGGGAAGGGCAGGCGAGATTCGAAGTTTTCTCGCCCGTTTCGGGATCGGTGCTGCGGGTCATGGAGGAAAGCGAAGCCGTGGTGGCTGCGGGAGCCCCCCTGGTGGAACTCGGGAATCTTTCGGACATGGAAGTGGAGGTGGAAGTGCTTTCCGCCGATGCCGTAAGGATACGTCCCGGAGCCAGGGTCGTCCTGGAAAGGTGGGGAGGAGCCGATCCCGTCCCGGGGCGGGTGAGAAGGATCGACCCGTCCGGGTTCACGAAAGTTTCCGCGCTGGGGGTGGAAGAACAGCGTGTGCTGGTGATCGTGGACTTTGTGGAGCCGGTGGAAAAGCGGCCGCTTCTCGGGGATGCTTTTCGGGTGGAGGCGCGCATCGTGACCGCTGAAGCGGAAGATGTGCTGAAAGTCCCGGCGGGAGCGCTCTTCAGAAGAGAAGGGGAGTGGAGCGTTTTTGTCGTGGAAAGAGACCGTGCCGTGCTGCGTCCAGTGAAAATCGGCCTGCGCAACGACCTCGAAGCCCAGGTTCTCCATGGCCTCGAGGAGGGCGACCGGGTGATTTCCTATCCCGGCGACCGGGTCGGGGACCATGTGGCCGTCACGCCACGGTGATGCTATAAAGTGCCATGGTGTGTCTCCGGGAAGCTTTGCGATCAACAAACGTTTTGGGGACCGGCAATCCGTTTTGATCCGGCACCTTTTGAGGGAGGTGGAAAAATGGACCGAAAATTTCGGGCAGCAAGCCAGGTTGTCGAAGAATGTTTTTGGGGGGATTATAAGCTTTCGGCACACGATATTTTGGACAGACTGGAGAGCAAGGATGGCGCTTTCGGTCGTTTCCTTTTTTCCAAGATCATCGAAAACAGCCGGTTTCCTTCCAAACACCTGACGGCCCTCTTCGACCAGAAGGACCTGTTGCCAATGTTGGAAAGATATCTTTCCGCATCGGGAAGTAAGAGAAGGATTCGCCTGGTTGCTGCCAACATAACCAGTGATTACGATTTGGTGCGGGAATATCAATGGAAAAGATAGACTTTACCGTTCTCTATGCCCTGCAAGACAGGGTGCTTGAAGCCATATTTTCGGAGCCAAGCGGGTTTTATTTGACTGGCGGAACCTGCTTGCACAGGTTTTACCATGAAGAGCGTTATTCGGTGGACCTGGATTTGTTTAACAAAGATAATGGCATGTTTCGTGAGGATTCACGGTTCATCATTGAAAACCTGAATAAAAATAGGTTTCATCACGAGCTGATCGTCGATTCCCGTGATTTCATCAGGATTCTGGTTGAGGACGGACTCCGGGTGGACATGGTCAATGACAGGGTTTACAGGATTGGAAAAACTGTTCGTTTGGATAGCGGAATCGTCCTGGACAATGTTTTGAATATCTGCGCGAACAAAATTTGTGCCGTCTTGGGTCGGGATGATCCCAAGGATGTGTTCGATCTTTATACGATCCACAGGTATGAAGCTCCTGAATGGTTCTCTGTATTGGAGGAGGCAAACAAAAAGTGTGTCGTGGATCCCGAAATGCTCAAGTTCAGGTTGAACTCCTTTCCCCTTGAGCTAGTTGATCTCATTCATGTCCGTGATACCAGCATGATTCAAAGATTGAAACAGGATTATCCGGGTATGATCGAGGCCATTCTGGAGAGTTGTTGATATGGCCTTTCATGCCTCGGAAAGCGTGGACGGCAAATGAACCATCGGAAAGTTACACATGGCACGATCTTTCAGCCGGGACGGATGGAAAAAGCGGAATGCCGATTTCGTTTTTGGTGCAACGCTCAACATGGAAAATCCGGATATGGGAGAAACCTGATGAATGTTGAAGAGTTGATATACGAAGCACAGTCCTTGCCGATGGAAGAGCGTATGCTGGTGGTTGACTCACTGTTGCGCACCCTGAATCGCCCGGAATCGGATATGGACAAAAGGTTTGATCAATGAGCTTCCGATTCCACCCTGAAGCAGATGTGAAACTCAAATTGGCGGAAGCGCATGGGAATCGAACCCACCTGAGAACGCCTTCACGCCCTCACACCGGATTTGAAGTCCGGGAGCCCCACCAGTGAGCTTGGCGCTTCCATCGGTGAATGTATACAAGTGCTTTCCTTTTTACAAGGATTTTTCCGCCCATGTTCCATTCCGTGTCGCGACAAAGGTAAAATGCCTTCCTTGCGGCTGGACCGATACATGCCTTTCGTCAAACAGGAATGAGTTCGTAAGCCCTCGATCCGAGACCGATTTCCTCTGCGTAAATCAGTTGGTGGCGCCAGTCGATCTGGGGATACACGGCCCTCACCTTGTCCATGGGAGTGTGTACGTCGCCTCCGATGCACGAGGATTTGAGGTGCGGCTGTGCGTTGAGCAGATCCATGGAAGCCTGATCGACGGCCACCGGGTCTCGGGATGCCAGGATGCCGATGTCCGCCACGATGGGCGCGTCCGCATAGGAGTGACAATCGCAGGCCGGAGAGATTTGGGTGAGGAAGTTGATGCAAAGAAGCCGTTTTTCCTTGCCCTTGACCGTCGCAACCGTGTATTCGACCATGCGTTCCATGAACTTGGGCAGGTCTTTTTCCCAATGGATATCGAGAGCCTTTTCCGGGCAGGCATGGAGACATCCGGCACAGCCCACGCATTTGTCCCGGTTGATGTGGACGATCTTTTTCACGTCGGGCCTGGGGCGCGGCATGTCGTTGGGACGGTCCACTATGGTGATTGCTCCATGGGCGCATTGATCTCGACAGATGCCGCAGCCCACGCATTTTTTGGCCATGACTTCCGGTTCCATTTCCGAGTGCTGGGCCATTTTCCCGCGCCTGGAGGCGGACCCCATGCCCAGATTCTTGATGGCTCCTCCGAAACCGGACGCTTCGTGCAACTTGAAGTGAGCGATGGAAAGAAGGGCGTCGGCCCTGGCCACGGCAGACCCCACGTGAGCTTCCCGGCAATTTTTGAGGTTGATGGGCACGGTCACTTCATCCCGACCATCCAGTCCGTCTGCGATGACAAGGGGGGCATTGACGACCGAATGAGCGAAACCGTTGAGGATGGCCGTGTTGAGGTGATCCACAGCGTTGCCCCGAGATCCCACGTACAGGGTGTTGGCGTCCGTGAGG
Organism: uncultured Syntrophobacteraceae bacterium; assembly: GCA_964603955.1. Lineage (GTDB taxonomy): Bacteria > Desulfobacterota > Syntrophobacteria > Syntrophobacterales > Syntrophobacteraceae > SLCH01. The sequence goes on along the minus strand of CAZRWT010000028.1, from coordinate 31,871 downwards.
AAGGGACTGCCCCCCAGGTCCCGCACGGCATCCACCAGGGGACGCACGAAAAGGGGGCGTATGAAAGCCGTGTTGCCCCTTTCTCCAAAATGGATTTTGAGGGCCGTCAAACCACGTTTTTTCACCACCTTGCCGAGACCCGCCTTTTCCGCCAGAGTGCGCAGTTTGATCAGTAGGCTGCGGGAATCGGTCACGCGAAGATCACTGAAATAGACTTTGCTCGACATGGACTGCTCCTTGCTGTTTCATGGGGAAAAGTGTTTCCACCGCATCCGTTAAAGACGAGAAACTCCTTTCGTCGGGTTGCGGCGGGGGGGCGGGTGGATGAGCGTTTTCTTCCTTGTTCTTTTCCGGAAGCCGCCTGATCAAAATGCCTTGACAGCCTGCTTGCCGGGCCGTTTTCATGTCAGTGAGACGGTCTCCGAGAAAGACGGTACGGCTCAGGTTCATGTTGAAAAGGTCCGTTGCGGCATGAATGAGCCCTGGTGAGGGTTTTCGGCAAGAGCACTCGTCTTCGGGTGTATGGGGACAATAGAATGCGGCGAACAGCTCGCCGCCGTTTTCCTCGATGGTCCGTACCATGAACTGGTGGGTGCTCCAGAAATTTTCCAGGGTGATGATTCCCCGCCCCAACCCTGATTGGTTGGAGATCAGGATGGGGTGAACACGGCGTTCCTTGAGTTGACGCAGTGCTTCGAGGCTTTCCGGGTAAAACCGGTAGTCGTCGGGGGTTTTGACGAAATCCTTTCGGTCCGCGTTCAAAACTCCGTCACGATCCAAAAAAACAAAGCGGTTCCATAACGGGAAGGAAGTTCCCAGCCATATCAGCATAAAGTCCCACTTTCTCACGCAGGATATTTTTTAACACGGCACTCGTTGTCGAGTCCCGGAGAGTATATTCCCCTCTTGGCTCTTGACTTGTGCGACATATGGATAAAATATAACCGGTCGAGGACATGAACATGTCCCGGACTTTTTGTGAACCGATCCTTCGTGCCGCAGCTTTTTCGGTAAGCAGTGAAAAGCTGCATGATGTTGACTTTTTCGGGCATGGAGAAAGGTTCATATTTTTATTCACCGTACACAGGGTAACAAAAAGTTATGAATCTCGCAAAGGAACTTGAAGAGTTGCAAAAAACTCTGCGCTACACCTTCAAAAATCCACGGCTCCTGGTGCAGGCTCTCATTCATCGATCTTTCGATCATGAGAATCCGGACATCAACCAGAAGGACAACGAGACCCTCGAGTTTCTGGGAGATGCCGTTTTGAGCCTTGCGGTGAGCCATCTTCTGGTGGAGTCTTTTCCCGAGTCCAGGGAGGGCGAACTTTCACGTTTTCGTTCCGCCATCGTCAACGAACGAGAGCTGGCAAAGATTGCCCAGGAACTCAACTTGGGGCAATGCCTGCTCCTGGGAAAGGGAGAAGAACTCACCGGTGGGCGCCAAAAACCTTCTCTCCTGGCGGACAGCCTGGAAGCCCTCCTGGCCGCCATCTATCTCGATGGGGGTCTGGATGCCGCTCAAAAGGTCATCCAGCGGTTCTTTCAGGACTACCTGAACCTGGGGCAGATGGAGCATGTGCTCAAGGCTTTGGACAAGGATTACAAAACCCAACTCCAGGAACTCACCCAGGCGCGGTTCAAAATGACTCCCGCATATTGTCTGGAAGATGAGCAAGGGCCGGACCACCACAAAGTCTTTTTCATGCAGGTCACCCTTGATGGGCGCATCCTGGCTCGAGGGTCCGGGCGGAGCAAGAAGGATGCCCAGCAGGAGGCCGCCCAACGGGCTCTATCGGTCATCGAGGTACTGGAGGTTTGGGAAGAGCTGTGACCCGGACAAATCGCATCTATCCCATTTTCATTCCCCATGCGGGCTGTCCCTTCCAATGTGTCTATTGTGATCAACACAGGATCACTTCCGGTCCCGGCCGCATGGATCGGAGCACCGCGCAGGAGTTGACGTCGCATTGTCTCAATGGGCTTGCGGCCGTCGAGGCGGTTCAGGCTCAGGCCGGGGATCGACGGCCCATGGAAGTCGCCTTTTACGGCGGCACCTTCACGGCTCTGCCTCATGAGGTCCTCCACACCGTTCTTGGAGCCGCCAAATCCCTGGTGGACAAGGGAGTGGTTTCAGGGGTCCGGTTTTCCACACGGCCCGATTGCGTGTCCCGCGAAGTCTGCGACCTTCTGGAAGACTATCCCGTTCAAACGGTGGAACTGGGAGTTCAGAGTTTTGACGATGAAGTGCTGGCCAAAAGCCGTCGAGGATACGACGTTCGCACGGTGGAACAGGCGGCGGAGAGGGTGAAGAGCCGGGGGTGGACCCTTGGCATTCAGCTCATGGCGGGACTCCCCGGAGACAGTCCCTCCAAGTTTCTGAGTTCGGTGAAACAGGCCGTGTCACTCCAGGGAGAGCTGATTCGGTTCTATCCGGTGATCGTGCTCGAAGGCACGCTCCTGGCCCGATGGTACCGGGAAGGACTCTACAAACCCCTCGACCTGGAAGAGGCCGTTCACTGGTGTGTGCCTGCCTACGATTATCTTTTGCAGTCGGGAAAACCGCCCATCCGCATGGGGCTTCAGACCGATGCGCAATGGAGCGAGCAGGGAGCGGTCCTGGCCGGCCCCTTGCACCCGTCTTTCGGCTACCTGGTGCGCGTCCATTGGTGGCGTCAAAAAATTCATGAGGCGCTGCAACGCTGGGTTGTCGCGGGGCGGGAGAGGGAAACCCTCACGGTACATGTTCCCGAGCGTGTCGTCAGCGAAGTCGTCGGTCCCGGTCGGAGTAACATCCATTGCTGGATGCGCGACCATTCCTTTGTTTCCGTGAAAGTCACGGGCCATCACCCTTGGGCCCCCCCGGCTCCATGCAACCCTCTCGCTCCCTTTTACTTTTCAAGGAGAATCGATCACTTATGATCTCGAAAATGGAATCACCGACGGAAGCATTCCGTTCGGGATACGTGGCCCTCATTGGAGCCCCCAACGTGGGCAAGTCCACTTTGCTGAACCAACTGCTTCGGCAAAAGATATCCATTACGGCTCCCAAGCCCCAGACCACGAGAAACCGCATTCTCGGCATTCTTACGGAGCCCGGCCTTCAAATCGTGTTTCTCGATACTCCCGGAGTCCATCGCGCCAGGGACAAATTCAACAGGCTCCTGGTGGAAACGGCTCTTGCAACTCTCGGGGAGGTGGACCTCATCTGCTTTCTCGTCGATGCCGCTCAGAGCCATGGCGACATCGACGCCTTCATCATGGAAAACCTGGCCCATGTGAAAACCCCGGTCATCCTGGTGGTGAACAAAATCGATCTGTTGAGAAGAAAAGAGGATCTTCTTCCCATCATGGACCGCTTTCAAAAGGGATTGAATCCAGTGGCGACGGTGCCTCTTTCAGCCCTCAATGGAGACGGTGTCGAGAGGCTCTTGAACGAAATCCGCCGGTTCATTCCCGAGGGACCTCAGTATTTTCCGGATGAATACCTGACGGATCAACCCGAACGCTTCTTTGTGGCCGAACTCGTTAGAGAAAAGGTGTTTCGCCTGACGGAACAGGAAGTGCCCTATTCCGTGGCGGTGACCGTGGAAAGCTTTCAGGAAGTGCCCGAAAAGAAGCGCATCGACATCGAGGCCGCCATCCATGTGGAACGGGATTCACAGAAGGGCATCATCATCGGCAAACAGGGAAGGATGCTCAAAGAGATCGGGAGGCAGGCCCGGATGGAGATCGAAACGTTTCTCGGATGCCATGTTTTCCTGAGCCTGTACGTGCGCGTTCAGAAAAACTGGCGTAAGAACGCACGCATGCTCATGGAACTGGGACTTCACCCGGGCTCCGGCCGCTGATCGAACAGTTTTCTTCTTCAATATCGGCCAGCTCCAGAATCTGATTCCGCACCACCTCCATGAGTTTGTCGATTTGTTTACGGTTGTATTGAGATGCATCCACGGGTTTTCCTACATGGAATTCCAGCCGGCCTCCCGTGTGGAAATCCAGTGTACCGGGGGGCAGCGCTTCAAATGCTCTGCGGATTCCTGCGGGAATGATGACGGCGTTGGTCTGGATGGCCAGCAGAAACCCTCCTCTTTTGAAGGGTTGCAGTTTGCCCGTGCGAGAGCGTGTTCCTTCAGGTGCGACCCAGAGTACGATGCCGCTTTCCATTTTTTTTCGGGCTTCTTCCAGATCCCTGAAGGCCTGCTTGCGGCTTTGGCGGTCGATGGAGAGAAATTCCCCTTCCTCCATGCCTTTTCCCCACAGGGGGACCTGGAAAAGCTCTTTTTTGGCGAGCATGCGGATGCTTCCCGGCATGGCCGCGAAGGTGAAGGGGATATCCAGCATACTGCTGTGATTGACCATGATCATGTGTGCCCGGTCGGGTTCGTACCTTACCCCATGGGGATTGTGCGTGGTGTAGGTGAGATTGGAAAATTCGAGGATCTTTCGAGACCACCATCGTAGGGTGCCATCGGTTTTCCCCCGATTGTAAATACCTCTTCGGGCACGATAAAGACTGATGATGCTGGCCCATAGGGTCACGAGGGCGGATTTGACCGCGATGATTACCGACCGGAACTTGTTGGCTTTCATTTTTGGATGCCTCCGTCACTTTACAGGGGAGAGATGTTGCTGTCGGCAAGAAGTGTCAGGACATTTCCGCCGGCAATGTCGAGTTTGATTTCATCATCGAGGGGAAGCCTCATGACCTTGCGCAATTCGGACCGGGGGTCTCCAAAGGGAAAATCGGAGCCGTACATGAGTCGCTCGTGCCCGAAGCGTTCGATGTAGTCGAGGATTTCCGAAGTACCTGCCAGGCTGGTGTCCGCATAGACGTTGGGCTTTTCCCAAAGCCCTTCGGCGCGGATCCGGCTGTACCCGCCATTGAGTCCTCCCAGGTGCGGAATGATGATGCGTGCTCCCACGGCCAGCTCTTCGATGAACCTCACCGTGTTGTGTAATTCTTCTTCAAAAACAATGGGCATGTTGCGTCGCCTGATTTCATTTATGGCTGCTTTACAGCGAGGGTTATGGTATTCGTAAAGGGGTTCGTCAGGGTGGCGGTGCCATTTGATTCCCTTGTGTTGCGGTGTGAGGTCCTCGACGGCGAAATCGTTCCAGATGAAAAAATAGGGGAATACCTGGAATTTATCGTTGCCGATGGAAAGGAGATATTCGTTGGATTCTCGCCTTGCTTGCCGCCACTGGGGTGTGTCTTTGAAGTTCATGTCGTAGCGGTCGTAGATTTCCATGACCGGTGAAAACATGGCTGCTCCGCGGATTTCGCTGCCTCGAACGTGGGAAAGGTATCCTTCGAAAGATTGGTTGGGAAATCTGTCCTGAATGCCGCAATGGGCGTGGGCGTCAATGATTTGTACATTCATGCCGTCCTCCCTGATCGGTGACTGTGGGTTAGTATCAATCTGAAGCACTGCCCTTCGATGCTCGAACCGTGCCTGTTGTTCTTCTAAAACTCCAAAATAGTGGAAGGTGCGGGCTTTCGTCAAAATTTTTCCGCAGGAATAGGATTTATTCAAGGAAGAGTGATTGCTTGTGAAAGGAGAAATAGGAATGACTTTTGATGATGAAAAAATCACGGTCGTGCGGGATTTCCTGCTAAAAGCTTTTCATGGAGCGCAATTGTCCATCAGGGAAGACGCCCCTTCCGGATCACGAGTTTTCTCAGCGAATCTGGAAGGATCGACATATACCGTCAAAGTCCGTGATGATTTTTTGCGGCAACATGACGCTGACGCCATTCCCCGCAAGCTTGAGAGTTTTTTACTGATCGAGCACCTTCGAGACATGCCGGGAACAACATTCATGGTAACCCTCAATGGACTGGAACTATAGGCAAGATTGCCTTTCATTGTCTCTGGAGGAGTTTGTCTTGTGAGCCTTTTGACTCGTATTTTGATTTGTGTGGGGATAGTGCTTTCGCACCTCGTCATTTTTTTTCCCATGGCGGAGCTGTTCCTGGTTTACATCATTCTTTTCAACCCGCCATGGTTCAGGGAATTTCTAGACGGTTTGAGCAAACCCTTCGCACGGAAATGAGAGATTGAACGGTTCTTTTCATTTTCTTTACGCCATGTGCAACTTTCTTGTTCCCAAGCTCCAGCTTGGGAACACACTTGCCCGGAAGCTCCAGCTTCCCGTTTCGAAGCAGGTGGAAGCTGGAGCTTCCACAATGATAAAGGCGTTCCCAAGCTGGAGCTTGGGAACGAGAGGGCTTGTCAAAGGGGGCATCAAAAAGTTGCACATGGGGTTTTCTTTTGTTTTCATGACGGGGGCGCCAGTTTTTTTAATGACCATGAGCCGGGGGGCGGTGATGACAGGCTTTTCAAAATGGTTTTTCATACGATTGGCGGATACTTCAATCGCGATCATATGGCTGCTGGTGCTCGCATTTTTGACTTTTGTGTCTTTCGTGCAGGCCGGCGAAGAGGAAGATGCAGCCGTCGAGGAGTTTCGCAAGGGCGTGAATCTGGCCCGGGAACAACGTCACGCCGAAGCCCGAGATGCCTTCACCCGCGCCCTGGAAATTCGTCCCCATTATCCCCAGGCTTTCAACAATCGAGGACTTTCGAGCCTGACACTCAACGAGAACAAAGAAGCTGTGCCGGACTTCACACGGGCCATCGAGCTCGATCCTGCTTATTACCAGGCGTGGAACAATCGTGCTCTGGCTCACTACAGACTTGGACAATACCCCCAGGCCCTCGATGACGCGCAGCAGGCCCTGGCAATCATGCCCACTTTCGGTATGCCTTATGTCACCAAGGGATTGGTGCTCATGGAAACGGGCAAACCGGAACAGGCTGTGGAGGCTTTCGACCGGGTTATCGATATGGACTCCAATTATGCTCGGGCTTTTTACCATCGGGGGATGGCTCACCTTGCGCTGGACATGCCCCAAAAAGCCCTGGAGGACTTTGGGCGGGCACTGGCGCTGGATGCAAACAATCGTCCGGCGCAACAGGGCAGGGACAGGGCTTTGCTTGCTCTTAAAAAAACCCGTGTACCTGAAGATCCGTCGGTTCCCGGCATTCAGGAGCAGGTTCGACCTGGCGATACTGCCGACGTAACCGATGCTCCGGTGACCGATACTGCCGATGCTCCGGTAGCCGATGCTCCCGCAGTGGGTGCTACCGGTCAACAAGAGCCCATCCGATCTGCGGAAGCACTCACGATGCGCGCTGCTTTCCGCCTGGAGCAGCAGGATTTGTCCGCGGCTCTTCAGTACCTCGACGAGGCCATAGCCCTGGAACCCAACAAGTCCCCGGCCTATTCCCTTAGGGGAGAGGTCCATGCACGCAGCGGCGATTTTTCCAAGGCGATTGACGATTACAACCGATCCCTGTTGATCGAACCCGATCAGTCCGTGGTATACAACCATCGGGGAATCGCCCACATTGGTTTGGGGGACCATGAGGCGGCCCTGGAGGATTTCTCGCGCAGTATCGAACTTGATCCGGTCAATGCACAGGCTTATTTGAACCGAAGCAGTGTGCTGTTTTCCCTGAATCGGTTTGATCAGGCCCTGGAAGACGCGAATACCGCCATCGAGCGAAAGCCCGATTCGGAGATTGCTCACAATAACAGGGGGTGTATCCTTCTGGAAATGGGGGAAGCCGAGCGATCCCTCCAGGATTTTGCACGGGCTTTGGAACTGCGTCCCGGCTACCACGAAGCCAGGTCCAACCAGGGGCTGGCATTGATTTATGCGGGAAAGGTAGACGAAGGATGCGCGGCTCTGGACAAGGCGTGTACCTCGGGAGTGTGCGACAATCTTCGCTGGGGGGTATCGCAGGGATATTGTGAGCAATAGAATCCTTTCCTGAAGGGCATGCCCGGAATTTTTCCACGCCGTTCTCCCTTGGTTTACTTTGGAAAATCCAGGATATTAGATTGTCGGCACAGAAAAAGTTAGTTTTTATAAATTAAATATTGACCGCTAAATAATTTTCCCTTATCAATACTCCCACCTGGAGCCCATCGGCGAAGCTCAAAAAAACCAAGTTTATCAGGGGTGGGGCACCTCTGTACGATGCGGTGAAGTTTTTGTCTCCATGGCTCTCTGTTTTTTTTTGTTTCATGGGCGTTGAGCAGAACAATTGTTTTTTTACTTATTGATCCAAAGGAGGGAAAGTTTTGAGTTCAAATGCAAGAGGAGAAAGGATGAAAAGATTATTGGCGGGGTTGATAGTGTCGATGGCGTTTTGCCTGATGTCGGTGGGATCGCAGGCAATCGGCGGGACGGAAGACGTTTCACAAATGCAGGAGGAGTTGGAAGCGCTCAAGAACAGGATCAATGAGCTGGAAGGAAAAACCCGTGACAGGGACTTACAGGAAGAGTCTGTCGCACAGGGAGGGAAAGGGGGCAATGAATGGCTCATGGAGCGATTTGGAACCCTCTCCATTCACGGAAATGTCGTAGGGTATTTTCAGGGCGGCTTTGTGGACCGCATCGAGGGCGAAAAATTTGAGAACCAGATAGGAGCCGGTTTCTCGGCAGATCTGGAGCTTTCTTTTGAGCCCATACAAAATGGAGAATTCTTCATGCGCCTTCATGCCGGTGATGGGAAAGGCATGGACAAAGACCTTGAAGATGAGCTGTTCGCCAACCTCAATAGTCTTGCCGACGACAATCCGGGTGATGAAGGCATCGACCTCCTGGAAGTCTACTACAAACACCGGTTTCATGAATCCTTCACCTTTTACATTGGAAAAACGGAGCCGCTGCTGTTCCTCGATGACAACGAATTCGCCAACGATGCCGCTACTCAGTTCGTGGGGAAAGCCTTTGTGAACAATCCCATTTTGGCCGCTGAAGATGAATACGCACCTCTGGCGGCTTTCGAGTGGCAGCCGATGCCGTCCGTGACTCTGGCGGCCGTGGTGCAGTCTTCTTCCTATCCTTTGCTGGATGATGGAGAGCAGAAAAGCAGGTACGACCAACTCTTCGACCGTCCTTTCTGGGGAGTACAGGCAAAATATTCTCCCGAATGGAATGGCCTGGAAGGAAATTACAGGATTTACGGTTGGTCCCAAACCTACGCTCACCCAAGGATCGAAAAGGACGGTACGGAAGCCGGTTGGGGCATCGGGTTGAGCGTGGATCAGTGGGTGCATGAGAAAGTGGGCCTGTTTGCCCGGTTTGGCTACCAGAATAAGGAGGTTTACGAAGTACCCTGGTTCTGGTCCGTGGGAGCCAACCTGCAGGGGATCATTCCCAGCCGAGATGAGGACGTGCTGGGTTTTGGCGTAGCAGGGCTCAAGGCCAACGACCGACTTGAATCGAGCGGCACGGAGCTTCACATCGAAGGTTACTATCGGATCGTTTTGACGGATCATCTTGCGATTTCCCCTCACTTACAGTACGTCGTCAATCCAAAGGGGAACAGCAGCAACGACAATGTTTTCGCAGGCATGCTGAAAGCCGAATTGAGCTTCTGATGAAGCAGCGCGCTTGATGAACTCCTCTTTCCGGGGCAGACCGGAGAGAGGAGCTTTTGCTTTTCCGAATATCAAACCATAATGGCCCATGCGATCAGCACAATGGGGATCCATGAAAAGAAGAGTAGCCGGAGGGCGTTCTTCCAGTGCCGGCCGAACAGATTTTGGGCCGAATGCGATATCCACGCCCAGTTGAGCCACAGGTGCAGAACCAGCAAAACCAGCATGAAGAGGGATAGGTACAGGTGTATGTCACCCCATTCATGCCGATGCAGTCCCAGGAAATATTTTGAAGCATCGGGACTTTTTCCCGAAGGAATCACAAAGGCGAGCAAAAGTCCTATGACCGCGATGGATGAAACACTTGCCAAAAGCAGTGCATCGATCAGGCACTTCCAATCATTTTTCTTCATGATATCACTCCTGAAATCTTATTGCCCCCAAGGCGACCATACCCAGGCAGCGAAGGAATCGATGCGTTAAAGGAATCGATGCGTTAAAGGAGGCTTGGGAAGGCTGCCTCAAAACTATCGAGTTTCGAGGCAGCCCGGTTTTATCCGAACCTTCAAAATGCCGTACGTTGAGCATCCAGGCCCGAAAGCAAAGCCTTCATCTCGTTCATGGATTTTTTGGGGGAAGTCGTGAGCCAAAGCTCTCCATTGATATGGGGAAGTTCCATGGACATCAAGGACAGATTCATGGTTTTGTGGGTACAGTAAATTGTTTTACGGCCATTTACAGTGATTTCGGTGTAATTCTCGATGTAACTGTCCTCGCGAACCTCGTCTATGACGCCTGATCTCTCGATTTTTATGGATAAAAGTCCCATACTGCCCAATGGCATGAAATCGGCACTGAATTCCTGGTTGTCGTAACTCTCGAAGCTATCTTCATCGAGCTGAAAACCTGGAATATTCTGGGCTTTGACCCAGTTTTTGAACTTTTCATCGGTCATCTGTAAGTCCGAAGCCCAGCACATGGAGGCTCCAAAAATAAAACATGCCGCCAGTAAAACGATTTTCTTCACCATCACATCTCCTTTTTCCTTTATGGGTAAATCACATCTTCAGGAATTCGACCCGCCTGTTTTGTGCCTTCCCTTCGGCTGTGCCGTTATCGGCCACCGGCCTGGAAGCTCCCCATCCCTTGGCTGTCAGGCGATCTGCGGCAATTCCCATTTCAATCAATCGATTTACAACGCTTTCCGCCCGTTCTCGTGAAAGATGTTGGTTTTTTTCGGCATCACCATCGCTGTCGGTGTGGCCTTCCACGGAAAATCGCAGATCCCGATGATTCTGCATCATCTCGAAAATCTGTTGGATGACGGGCATCGATTCGGGCTTGATGTCGGCCTTGTTCACATCGAACCGGATTTCCGTGGTCACGAATTTCCCTTCCGCCATGACCTGTTCGTACAGCGGTGCGCCACCCTCGGTGATGATCACATTCCTGATGAACGCATCCTGGTTGGGGCGAGCATTGGCAGGCCGTCCCCCCACTATCCGGATGGCTTTCATTTCGATATCCAGGCGGGGTACGTTCAGAATTCTCGTACCGTCGCAAAAGACCCGCATCACGCCTTGGTCGAGAGAAAGGGCAAGGTGTTTCCAGCCGGGGGTGAAGTCGGCACTGGTTTTTTCGAGAGTGTTTCCTTCCGAAATTTTGCCTCCCCGCGCGGCGCTGAGGGTATAGTTCCGCCCGGTGATTCTCAGCGTGGCCGATCTCCTTCCGTTGCCGTCCAGGAACCGGAGCTCATAGCTGTGCTGAGAGAAATGATTTATCAGGTATTCGAATTCGATCATGAATTTTTCCGGCAGGTAGCTTTTCTCCCGCATAAGGGGAGTGATTGTTGTTTGAGTTCCTATAAACGCAAGAACTTTTTCTCCCTCGTGCATGGCTGTTTCTGCCCTGCCTTTTACCAGGTCCCATCGGGACGGGAATTCCCCGATTTTTTCCGATCGCAGATCGTCTTCAAAGATTACGACCGTACCGCGAGCGAGGCCGACGAGTTCATCTTGCGCAACCGCCGGTGTGGTGAACAAAAACAACAATGCCATCAAAGTAATGCATGCTTTTATCCGAAAATTTTTCACTAAGCACTCCTTATGTATTTGGTTTGTCGCAACAGATTTCCTGCCGTTTTTAACTTAAAAGCCTCTGAAATCGAATGTTAATTCTAATATTCGAAGACTTTCTATTGATTGAGCTTACAAAACTGTGCAAACAACGTCCAGTACATTCATGCGGGGTGTCCGTCGATACTCATCCCACTGCACCCCAAAAACAATGTTCCCTTGTAAAAGTTCCCCGGACCGGAGTCCGGCTCTCCACCACACGGCCGGAATCCCCGAAGCTCTGAAAGCCAGGTGATCCCCTTTTTTACCGAAAGTCCTTTGCCCCTCGATGACGGGATTCCGTATGAGGAACACGGGAGCCGGATTTCCCATGCCGTGGGGTTCGAGGGTGCGCAGGGCGTCGTAAAGCTCGTGGGTTATCAGTCCGGGGGGGAGCACCATGTCCACCTTGCCCCTGGGTACAAAGATTTCGGGTGCATAACCCCGCGCAATCTCCTCCATGCGCCCGGTGAGCTGGGGCAGCTTCGAGGTTTCGAGGGTCATGCCCGCCGCCATTTTATGGCCGCCCCACCGGATGAAGAGATCGGAGCATTCCCTGAGCGCTCCGTAGAGATCGAAGCCCGGGATGCTTCGCCCCGAACCCGTGGCGAGCCCGGTCCCGGTATCCTGGTGAAAAAGCAGCACCGGACCGTGATGCAGGGCCTCGATGATTTTGCTCGCGCAGATACCGATGATTCCCGCAGGCCATTGGGGATCTCCCATGACGAGGGTTTTGCGGCCTGCGGTTTCACCTTTTTTCAGGCGTGCTCCCACCTGGTCGAGGATGCTCGTTTCCTCTTTTTGCCTGGCGGAGTTGCAGGCATCGAGTTCGGCGGCGAGGCTCGCACATTCGCCTTCGTCTTCCGACACGAGGAGCCGGAAAGCCGTCATGGGGTCCCCCATGCGTCCGGCGGCATTGATCCTTGGTCCCAGGTTGAAGGCCGCGTGTCCGGCGGTGATTTCTTTGTTCTCCAGTCCAGAAACCCGTTTCAAGTGCTTCAAGGCAAGGCCCGCTCCATTGTTGACGGCCTTGATACCCGCCTTGGCGATGAGGCGGTTTCCGTGGCACAGGGGCACCATGTCGGCGATGGTTCCCAGGGCGGCCAGGGCCGGGTACCGGCCGTCGAGAGGCATTTTTCCCATGCGGTCCTCGATGGCTCGGCGGAGGCGGCTGATGAAAAGCAAGGTGAGCCCCGAAGCGCAGAATTCCTTGAAAGGGGAGGGGCATTGAGGGTGTTTGGGGTTAATCATGGCCGTGGCTGGAGCGATGCCCTCCCCGGGAACTTCGTGGTGATCGATGACGATGACCTGGGCGCCCGATTCCACGGCCCTGGTGATGGGCAGCACGTCGAGGGTGCCGCAGTCCATGCAGATGAAGAGCTTTGTGCGAGGGTGAGCTTCCAGCGCCCTCGAGGGAAAACCGTAGCCTTCCGCCCGGGTGGGGATCACCGCAGACCATGCCCGGTGGCCGATCTGCTTGAGAAACAGCGACAGTTGGGCCGTCGAGGTGATGCCGTCGGCATCGTAGTCTCCCACCAGGGTGATGTGGTTCCCCTCGGCGATGTGCCCGGCGGCGATTTGGGCCGCCGGGTCCAGGTGCCGGATGTCCATGTATGAAGGCATGGATGCCAGGTCGGCGCCCAATGCCTCGCGATCCATGTTCCGATTGGCCGCGAGAACGCAAAGTACATCCTCCAGCGATTTGGGCAACGCATCGTTCACGATCCGCCAGTTTTTAATCATGTGTCGTGCTCCACTTTTAAGGCTATTTCCGTCAATGAAGATACCCCGGTTGACATTCCCGGGAAGATGCTTTTCCCAGGCAGGGGTTCTTCCCGGGAATGTTTGTTTTCGGAAATCGCCTAAAAACACTATCCGCCATGTATTCCCATGCGGGAGCATGGAAACGAGGAAAACCGGGGGCCGGTCCCAAACTTCCCCAATGGTCCGCCACTTATCCGATGGCATCTTTTACCACATCGGCGATCTGCCGACAGTACTTCAGGGTGACGGCGTCCGTGGGCCCCTCGACCATCACCCGGCACATGTTCTGAGTCCCCGAATAGCGTACCAGCACTCGCCCCTGGCTCCCAAGGGCGGATTCCACGTCCTTGATGGCCTGGATCAACAGGGGGAGGGTTTCGATGTCCGGTTTGTTTTGTACATCGATATTGATGAGCTTTTGAGGGAAGATATCCATGAGTTGGGCAAGTTCCGAGAGGGGCTTTCCCGATTCGAGCATGGCCGCGATGAGCTGGATGGCCGTGAGGATGCCGTCGCCGGTGGTGTGGTGGTTGAGGAAAATGACGTGGCCCGAATCTTCACCTCCCAGGGTGCCCCCCAGACGTTGCATGTCTTCCAGAACGTAGCGGTCGCCTACTTTGGATGCATGGTTATCGAATCCGTACTTGCGGCAGGCGACGGTGAGCCCCAGGTTGCTCATGACCGTGCTCACCAGCAGGTTGTTTTTGAGCAGGCCTTTGTCCTTGAGCATTTTCGCGCAGATGATCAGTATCTGGTCGCCCGTTATGGTGCGCCCCTTTTCGTCCACGGCAATGAGGCGGTCTCCGTCGCCGTCGAAGGCCAGGCCGATTTCCGCCCCTTTTTCCAGGACGCGTCGGCTGAGGTCACCCGTGTACTGAGAACCGCAACCATCGTTGATGTTGATCCCGTTGGGCGTGTTGTGGATCACCTCGAGGTCGGCTCCCAGTTCCGTGAAACTGTCGGGGGCCACCCTGTAAGTGGCGCCGTTGGCCGTGTCCATGACGATTTTCATCCCTTCCATGGACAGTTCGCGGGGAAACGTGTTTTTCAGAAACACGATGTAGCGGCCCAAAACGTCGTCGATGCGATGGGCCTGTCCCATCCGGTCGGGAGGAGGCACCTCGTCGGCAAGTTTCCCTTCGAGCACCAGTTGCTCGATCACCCGTTCCTGTTCATCGGAAAGCTTGTAGCCGTTTCCGCCGAATATCTTGATGCCGTTATCCTGGTACGGATTGTGGGAAGCGGAAATGACGATACCCGCATCCGCCCGCATGCTTTCCGTGATGAACGCGATGCCGGGAGTGGGCAGAACACCCACCAGGTACGGATTTCCCCCCATGGAGGTGATCCCGGCCATGAGCGCTCCTTCGAACATGTAGCCCGAGATGCGTGTGTCTTTTCCGATGATGATCCGTGTGCGGGGCTTCTTTTTTTTGAAAAAATGAGTGATGGCCTGGCCCACTGAAAAAGCCAGGGGAGCGTTCATGGGATAGCGGTTTGCAACCCCTCTGATTCCGTCCGTACCGAACAAAGTGCCCATACTGTTATTTCCTCCACTGTTCCATGGATTGATTGAGTCGCTTAAAAAGATTTAAAAAAGGTCGAAAGAAGGCAGAAATGTTCCTATCCTGCGGCACAGAGAATCCACGATGTGCTGAAGCCATAGGGTTCCGGTCTGGGAAACGGCCGGCGGCAGGGCCTTCATATGTTGGATGTAGTCTCTTTGGCCGGTTTCCTGTTTGTTTTTATGCAAAGCTTCGAGAAAGCGCTCCCGCAGTTCGGTTTCCCGTTCATCCGGGAGCTTTGTATAAAAAAGATCACAAATTTCGTGCATGTTTTTGCGCAACTCATAGAACTCTTTTTCCCTTTCCTCCTGGGATTCCACACCCAGTTTTTCATGGGAGTCGGAAATTTTTTCGATCATGGCAAAAAGGCGGTCGGTGCGCTCTTTCACTGCCAGGGCCAACTTGTCGAGAGCCCCCTCGTAGAGGAGGTCACCGTATTCCATGGCGGAGAAAAACGGGCGGCGCACATGACGATACCAGGTGTCGAGGGCCATGAGATTGGCCAGGTAGAGAAAGTTGTTCCTGAGGATGCGGGGAAGTTGTGTATAGCTTTGGGGTTTGTGACTGACGACGATTTCCTTGTAGGTTTTGCCCACGATGATTTTGTGGTCTTCCGGGGTGTCCCGACGCAGTATGGTGCCCGCCACGGTCACGTTGCCGTAACCCAGTCGCAAGGGCCCCACCATGCCCCCCTGGCCTCCAAGAAAAATGGCAGGCTGATTGAGCATGACCCCTCTCGGGACATCGCCCACCAGGGACGGCGTGGTTTTGTTGCCGTCTGGAGTGAAGTTGAAATGAATGTAGGAGCTGCCCACTTCGCTATGATCCTTGCGGCTGGTTCCTCCCGCCATGAGGCAGTCACAAAAGTTGATGAGGCTCCCAAGGGTAACGAAAGGGAAGAGGATGGTCTGCTTGAGCCCCACGCAGTGAGCGCCGTTTGCCTCTTCCTCGATGATGCATCCCTCCCGAACGTGAGCTCCCAAGGCCATATTGGCCTTTTCCAGGAAAACCGAGCCTCTGAAATAACCGCCCTTGAGTTCGACCTTCGGGCCGACCTGGCAATTGTCGATGGTCACGGGGCCTTCCGCTCCAATTTTTGCCCCCTCGCAAATAATGGTGGATTTTCCATAGATGCGGCATCCGGGAAAAATCTTGACCCCGTGGGTGGAAATATTCTCCAGAGGGACTTCATCCCCGATATCGAGAGTCAGAGGGTTGGGGATGTCCACCCCTTTTTTCATGAGATCCATGATTTTTTGATAGCTTACAGGTTTGAACTCCATAAAACCTATCCTTTTGAGAATCGAGCCACGACTGATCGGTGAGCCACATTTTGCTGCTCACATGGGAGGGCAATTTCATAACAACATCGGTTTGCATCTGCAACAGGTATAATTCCACGTTTTCGATTAATTAAACTACATGATCGAGCAATATGCCTTTTTGAATACTGTAAAAATAATATTTTTCAATGGATATTCCATGAAACCGGGGTTGTTATTCGATCCAGTTATTGTTAATAAATGCTCAAAGTGAGGTTCTTGTGGCCATCCGCGAGGGCAGCTATTTTCTTTGAAAACATGAGGAGAACCAGTATGGCGCCTGATTCCGAGCTCTACAGGCACCGGCTGGGGGTGCCGAAAAAACCTTTTTGGCGTGGCTTTACAAAGGTTGCGCTGTTCTTTTGTTTTGCATTCTGTATATCTTACAGTGATGTCGGTGCAAGGACGGAGCCCGAGAGAGGCCTCTGGCAAGTTTTTCGTGCGGGATTCTCTCCCAATGAGTGGATCAATCACTCTTCTGTTTACAGTTTTCCGTCCTTCACCTTTTCACCCAATTCTTCAAACAAACCCCCGGTTGTGCAAAGATGGAGTAACAGAATTCAGATACCCATCCCTAATCATTCTGCGATTCAAAGATACATTCGCTACTATGAAGGAGAAGGCCGTGTGACGTTTGCCGTTTCTTTGAAACGTTCCGTGCCTTATCTTCCCATCATGACAGAGATTCTCAATTCCCATGGAGTGCCCGGTGAGTTGATCGCCGTGGCGATGATCGAAAGCCGGTTCAAGCCGAGGGCATCTTACAAGGGGGCTGTCGGATTCTGGCAGTTCATGGCTCCGACGGCCAGGTCTCTGGGGTTGCGTGTGGATCAGTGGGTCGATGAGCGCAATGACCCCATTAAGTCCACGGATGCGGCAGCCCGGTATCTCAAACAACTCCACGAACAGTTCGGTTCCTGGCCTCTGGCCCTGGCGGCATACAATGCCGGGAACGCTACTGTTTCCAACGCGTTGAGAAGGGAAAACGCGACGACTTTTTGGGAGATCGCCAGGCAAGGGGTTTTGCCCGGGATCACTCGTCGTTATGTGCCGAAGGTGTTGGCCACGGCGAGTATTTTGAGCAAGCTGGAGGAACATGGGTTTGAACATCCCAAAGATTTTCCTCAATATGACGTCGAACCTGTTGCAGTGAAAGATTCATTAAGGTTGGATCAGGTGGCTCGGTGGATCGATATGCCGGTGAGTGACCTGAGGGATTTGAACCCGGCCTTGCGCAGGGACCGTTTGCCTCCAGATTGCGGAGTCGATCTCCATCTTCCTTCCGGGGCTCGGGAAAAGTTCGAGCTGGCTTACAACAGATTTACCCGGAAGTAATCATGAACGAAACAGGCCTTTCGCGGAATGCATTTGTAAAACGACCACAAGAACGCCTCACACATGTACGCAGTAGGGATAAGGTAGTTTTTCGGCTTCGGCTGGAGGCCCCTCCCCACATTGGTGGGGGAGGGGTTTTTTTTGATCAAAAAACATTGCATCATTCGATTACCCATACAGCGCAATCTTTGGCTTCTCCCACCACTTTTTTGGAGATACTGCCGAAAAGAAATTCCTGCCTTTTACTGACGCCGCGTCGCCCCACCACGACGGTTTGGTAATGACCTTCCCTGGCTTCTTTCAAAATCAGATCGGCAATGCTCACCAGTTTGCTGCATACCTGCATCTTGACTTGTATGTTTTTCTCATCGATGCCTGTATTGATCAGCCTTCGAGCTGCTTCCTCCATGTGTCGCCCTGTGTTGTCCCGCATCTTGCGGACATAGGCCTTCCGTTCTATCTCATCGGGCATCACATCCGAAGACGGCTCCCGGATAATGTTGAGCAATGTGACGGACACCGATGGGTGATGTACCATCATTTCTCCCACGTAATCGACGGCTTTGAGAGAGTTTTCCGAAAGGTCTATGGCTATCAATACCTTTTTTTCCATGATCACCACCTCGCTTATAGTCCAGTGAAGGAGATTTGCTATCAAGAATTTTTTCAATTCAAGGAATTCACATCGAAAAGCTTGAGGTCTCTCAGTAACTCCTCTGTGGATTCATAGAAAACATGCGTTCCGTAACTGAAGTGCATGAGCACGTTGTTCAGAGAATCGGGAATGTAGGGAAAGAGTTTCTGAAGATTGATGACACGATGTTTGAAAAATAAAGACAGGTCCGTCGGTTCGATGCAGGAAGAAACACTCATTCCTTTGGGGGCACATGCATTCATGTCGGGAAGATTGTGAAATCCTTTGCCTACGGCGAAAAGCAGGATGTTGCCCAAGCCGAAAATGTCAACGCCGAAAGGATTCTCGGCCCATTCGTAAGTATAGTCGAAATCGATCCAGGTGTATAGATCGGTCTTGCGATCTATAAGGATGTGGTCGTTGCGAATGTCTCCATGAACTTCTTCCATTTGATGCAAACGCAGCATCGCGTCGAAACAGTCCATAAGGCGTCGAAAAATACCGGGAAAATGCCCATGAAAATACTCTTCATGGCTCATGGTCAGATCCTGGATGAAATCATAAAACTTCGCGCCTTGGATGCGGTCCAATACCCGAACCGTGTTGCCTGCCGGGTCCTGCACATCGAAACCCTTCATGAAATAAGGGTCGTCTCGGGTCTTTTTCAGAATCCGGGCTTCTTTTCGAGGGCTCCTGAAGCACCGGATATGTTCGGGACCGATCTGCATGAGAAATGATTCGTAAAAAACCAGCTTGAGGATTTTGGGGGTTCCATCGGCCAGGTCAACCACCTTTTTGACCCAGAATTTGGGCTCCCCATCCAGTCCGAAGCGTCCCTCGCTTTCTTCTCCTCGTACCAGGTAAAATCGATTGTCCAGGTTGATGACGTGGCCGGATTGTATCTGCATGAACTCGGTGGTATCCGTTACCACATCGAGCTTTCCACGGTGAGGAAAACGCGAATAGAGCTCGATCTTTTCTCTGATCTCCGCTTCCGTCATGGCTTTCTCCTGTGCAACAACATGGCTTTCTGATGCATTTTGACCATCCCGCAGGTAAAACCCGCATTGCGGCAAGGAATTGGTGTCCCGACTTGCCTTTCAGAAAATGATTCGAGTGAGAGCCAGCTTCTCCAGGACCTCGGGTATTTGTTGGAACGCATGTTGAAGCGCCGTTCTCTTGTTGATGTTTGCCCAGTTGTGTGGCGATGGGTGGTAGGTTGCCCAAATTGCCCTTTGCTCCATGAGGAAAAGGCAGCCGTTGATTTCCTTCATTCTGAGGGCGGGATCGGGCAACAGGGTTTTCGTTGCGGACAACCCCAGGCAGACAGTCAATGCGGGTCGTAGAATATCGAGTTCCTCCAGGAGATAAGGCCGCGCCTTCTTGCGCTCCTTTTCCGTCGGACTCCTGTTGGTTCCCGTTTGCGTCACCGGGCGGTATTTGATGAGATTCGTGATAAAAATATCCTCTCTCTTCAATTGGACCGTGTGAAGTAAAAAATCAAGGTTTCTTCCGGCGGGTCCCACGAACGGAGTTCTTTTTTCTTCTTCATCGCTTCCCGGAGCTTCTCCTATAAAGGTCAAGAGGCTCCGCTCAATGGGGCCGCAGCCCGGCACAAAAACCTTTCCCATCCTTTCATTTCTGTAATCGGGATCATTTTGGATCGCCGTGTACAAAGCTTCCAGACGCTGCGATTTGCTTTGATCCGCCATTAAAACTCGATTCCTTTTTGAGCCTTTATGCCTTGTTCCCTGTAAGGATGCTTGATTGCTGCCATCTCCGTGACCAGATCCGCCATTTCCATGAGGGCAGGGGGCGCATTGCGTCCCGTCAGGACAACATGCAGGTGATGAGGACGACCTTTTAAACTGTCTAGAACCTGTTCCAGGGGCAGCAGGCCGTGGAACAAAACATGATGAATTTCATCCAGGACAATCATGTCGTAATCATCGCTTGCCATGGCCTTCAATGCCTGCTCCCACCCTTCCAGGGCCAGCTTTCTGTCCATGTCCATATTTTCACGCTTCCAGGTGAAGCCTGCTCCCATGGGTTTGATGGTCACGTTATGAAATTTTTTGAAGGCTTCCAACTCGCCGTAATGCCAGGTTCCCTTTATGAACTGCAAGATCAAAACACGCATGCCATGACCCGCAGCGCGCAAGGCCATGCCCAGGGCTGCCGTGGTCTTGCCTTTTCCCTTTCCGGTGAAAACGATCAAAAGACCCTTTTTCAATGTACTATCCCTTAAAAGGCACTGTAAAAAACAAAAGCGGGTTTATTACACCCGCTTTGATGACCATCACGCACATTTCCCACAAAGTGAAGCTAAAAAACAAGCTCAATGTCACCCCATCCTTTAAGTGGCTTCCGACGTGGTAGTGGGTGTGGGAGATGTCTTGGAAGATTCCGCTTTATCGCTCTCAGGCGGCTTGCTTGTACTTTGATTCTTTCCTTTATAGTCGGTTACATACCATCCCGAACCTTTAAGGTGGAAAGTGCTCATGGACAGCAACTTTCTCATCTCTCCACTACAGTGCTCACAGTGGCAAAGAGGAGGATCTGAAAATTTTTGCATTGCTTCCGTGATCTTTCCGCACTTCTGACATTCATACTCGTAGATGGGCATACTACAAACCTCCGACCTTTAAGGTTTTACACAACTTTTCATCGATGAAATGGAAAAACAAAAGCTTCAAAAAGCACAAGTGCATTATAAATACGGATCACATGTTGTCAAGGAGGGCAGTAGGAGCCTCCCGATTTTTTGACCGCTTTTGCTCTATTGTTCGTCAAGGTCCCACTTGAACCAGTTCGCCGTTGAGTACCTGCAAAATTTGATAATTTCTAGTGATTTCTCCCTGACTGTTGAGGGAGTAAGTGCCTGCCGTTCCATGGAAATCTTGAATGGATAACAGTTTTTCCATCAGGTCCAATCGGCTGAGGTGCGTCGGGTGCAGATGGGAGCGTGCTTCCAGGATGAGAGACAATGCGTCGTAGGCCTGGGCTCCCAGATACGACGGCGTGGTTTTGTAGGCTTCCTGGTATGCCTGCCTGAATTGCCGTACTTTAGGTGAAGGGCTTTCGATAAAAAATGGAGTGGCGAAAATGGCGTGCTCCACGTAAACTCCTCCCGCCTGCAAGAGAGGACCTTCAGCCCAGAGGTTGGTGCCCAGCAACGTCACGCCCACAATGTTGTGGTAGGGAAGCTGGGGAGCGAGCATGGACAGGGTCAAAACCTGGTCCGGAATGAACAGCGCTTGAAAAGGAGTTTCATCGGTGCCGAGATATGGGGCATTTTTTCTTGCAATGCTGAGCAAGTTTTCAATAGGATCTTTAAAATCCGCAGTTTTACTCTTATAGGACACACTTGCCAGGAGTTCTTCCCCCATGTCGTTGATTACATCGGTAAAGGCTCTGGACAGCCTCTCACCGTAGCGATCCTCCGGGTAAAGCACCGCGAATCTGGTGTGGCCGAGAACCCGGCGGCAGTGCTGAACAAGACTCGTAACAAGTTCTTTGTTATCCAAAAGCAGGTGCAAAGTGAATGTTTTGTCCAGCCCCATGTTTTCGTCCTTTTGCGTCAGACTGAGCATGGGAACCCCGTATTTGCCGGCCATGGGGGAAATTGCCCGTGCTGCCTGGTTTCCCAATGGTCCGATAACCGCAAGAACATTGTCTTCTTTTATGAGAGAATCGAATGCCGCCACGGCCAGGGATTCATCCACCTGGGCATCTTTGATGACCAGTGTTATGGGATCATGTGGATTCCTGTCATTCCACTCGTTTTTCGCCAGTGCCATCCCCCTCAATACGAGTTCCCCGTACTGAGCATAGGGTCCGGATATGGGAACAAGAACACCTATGCGGTTTTTGTTCATCGGGAACTCTTCTTCCACGGCCGCTCCCCTGAGGGCAATACGCATTTCTTCCGCCGCGGGGTGGGATGGATGTCGTTGGAGAATATCCCGCAGTTGATTGCGAGCGGCTTCCGTCGGAGCTTGTTGGAGTTCGAACTGAAGACGCCTGAAGTCCAGAAATGCTTGCATCAGTTCATTGTGTTCTTTTTTGTAAAGGCGGTTCAATTGAGCTTCATCGATATTTGCCAGCAGTGCAAGGGTTGTCTGGGTGAGCAGCGCTCTTTCCTCGGAAGTTCTTGCCGCTGTAAAGCCTGCCGTGAGCCAGTCAAAAGCGCTGTCGGTATTGCCTTCGGCTGTGTAAATGCGGGCCATGAGATCGCTCAACTCCGTCTGTACCCCGGGATGTCCCCTGGAAGCATCCCATAAGGAATCAGCTTCTTTTTGCACCTGTTTGTCCCTGCCCGACATGGACCACGCCCGCATCTGGTCCAGGCGGGCACGTGGCATACCTTCCCATTGGGAGTAGTGGTAGATCAGATAGTCCAGGTACGAAAGGCTTTTTGGGGCATCTCCCTGTTGCAGATGAATATGAGCTACTTCGTAGAGAGCCCGCGCCGCAATGATGTTGTTGGGATAGGTTTGAGCGATACGGTTCCAGATGGCGATGGCTGCCGGAAGATTGCCGGCCGCTTTTTCCCTTTCCGCTTGCTGCCACAGTGATTCTGCTGCCTTGGGAGTGGGCTGAAACAACATGGCAGAGTCGATCCGTACGCCGGGTCTGGTGCTGGGAGCAGGTGCGCATCCTGCGAGGAGCAGGAGCACTACCACCAAATAAACAGCATAAGGCTTTACCGACATCATGAGATATGTCCTCTAGAGCATCATTAACATTAACATTTTAAGTCCGAAACACTTCAAGTCCGATCCACCGAATTTTGAATCCTCATATATCACAAAAAAAAACAAAACAGGCACATGAAAGTTCATGTGCCTGTTCGCATGGCATTAAGAGAAAGCAGCAAGGAGATAGAGAGTGATGACTATTTTTGTTTCAACTCTTCAAAATCCGCATCTACAACATCGTCATCAGGTTTCTTGGAGCTTCCCGCAGCATCCTGGTGGGAGTGAGCGTCTCCACTGGTTGCTCCTTCTTGCTGCTGTTGTGCGGATGCTTTTTTATAGGCTTCCTCAGCCAATTTATGGGAAATCTGCATCAATTCGTCAATTTCTCGTTGAATTTCCTCTCGGTCTTCACTTTCAGTAGCTTTTCGAAGTTTTTCAACTTGACTTTCGATGTTTTGCTTTGTCTCAGAATCTATTTTATCCCCCATCTCGCGAATCGTTTTTTCCGTGCTGTAAATGAGGGTGTCTGCCTGGTTTCTTATTTCCACCAGTTCACGCCTGCGTTTATCCTCTTCTGCGTGCATTTCTGCTTCTTTTACCAGGTTTTGTATCTCGCTATCGGATAGACCGCTGGAAGCCGTGATTCTAATGGACTGCTCCTTGTCGGTGGCCATGTCTTTTGCGGAAACATGGACGATGCCGTTGGCATCGATGTCGAAAGTGACCTCGATCTGAGGGATGCCGCGGGGTGCCGAAGGAATGCCCACCAGATCGAAACGCCCGAGAGTCTTATTGTTGGCCGCCATTTCCCTTTCCCCCTGGAGCACATGAATGGAAACGGCCGTCTGGTTGTCCGATGCAGTGGAAAAAATCTGGCTTTTTCGAGTGGGTATGGTTGTGTTGCGCTCGATGAGCTTGGTCATGACCCCACCCAAAGTCTCGATGCCGAGAGAAAGGGGCGTGACATCCAGAAGGAGAACATCTTTCACGTCGCCTTGCAGTACCCCTGCCTGAATGGCTGCTCCGATTGCCACCACTTCATCGGGATTGACGCCCTTATGAGGTTCCTTGCCGAAAAATTCATGCACTTTTTGCTGAACACGGGGCATGCGGGTCATCCCGCCTACCAGGATCACTTCATCGATGTTGTTACGGCTGATTCCCGCATCACGCAATGCATGCTCCATGGGGGCAACGAGACGGTCGATGAGGTCTTCCGCGAGAGATTCGAATTTGGCACGCGACAGCTTGTAGTTGAGGTGCTTGGGACCCGATGCGTCAGCCGTGATGAACGGCAGATTGACATCCGTTTCCATGGTGGAGGACAGCTCGATCTTGGCTTTTTCCGCTGCTTCCTTGAGTCGTTGCAGAGCCATTTTGTCATTGCGTAAATCGATGCCGTAATCTTTTTTGAATTCCGTGGCGAGCCAGTCAATGATGCGTTGGTCGAAGTCTTCCCCGCCGAGGTGAGTGTCGCCGTTGGTGGACTTGACTTCGAAAACTCCTTCACCGATTTCCAGGATGGAAATGTCGTAAGTACCGCCACCCAGGTCGAAAACGGCAATCTTTTCATCCTTTTTTCTGTCCAGACCATAGGCCAGGGATGCCGCGGTGGGTTCGTTGATGATACGCAAAACATTGAGCCCCGCGATTTTACCCGCATCCTTGGTGGCCTGCCTCTGGCTGTCGTTGAAGTAGGCCGGCACGGTGATGACCGCATCCGTGACTTTCTCGCCAAGATAGTCTTCCGCCGTTTGCTTCATTTTCATCAAAATGTAAGCGGATATTTCCGTCGGGCTATACTCGCGCCCCCTGATGCTCAGGTGGGCATCGCTGTTGGAAGCCTTGACGATCTTATAGGGCAATACTTTGAGGTCGTCTTGTACTTCCCTGGATTCATGTTTGCGTCCGATCAGCCTCTTGACCGCGAAAATGGTGTTTTCCGGATTGGTGATGGCCTGGCGTTTGGCCACCTGCCCCACGAGACGCTCTCCGCTTTCAGTGAATGCAACCATGGAAGGTGTCGTACGCCCGCCTTCCGCATTGGCGATGACTTTGGGTTCCTTGCCTTCCATTATTGCAACCACCGAATTCGTTGTTCCCAGGTCGATGCCGATGACTTTGCTCATGTTAACAGCCTCCTTATAAAAAAGATTAAGATATTGTTGAAATTGAAATCAATTTAATGATCGTGCTTCTCTCTTCACGGCAACAAATTAATGATGGGTTCCGCAACAATCAATTGTCTATTTTGAAAGATTGAACAGATTGTCCACTTTTTAGCCTTTTTGGGGGGGCTTTGCCACAATCACCATGGCCGGCCGGAGAAGTCGGTCGTGGAGCATGTAGCCTTTTTGAAACTCCTTGATAATGGTGTTTTCGGGATAATCTTGCGATTCTTCCTGCATCATGGCTTCGTGGTAGTTGGGATCAAAAGCCTTGCCTTCGGATTCGAAAGGCTTGCAGCCGTATTTGGCCAAAAGATCCAGGAATCCCTTCAGAGTCATTTGCACACCGTTCAAAAGCCCTTCGGTACCCTGTTCACTCAATCCATGCTGAACAGCTCGCTCCAGGTTGTCCACCACCGACAGTAAATCCCTGATAAGGGCTTCGTTGCCGTACGATATGCTCTCGGCTTTTTCCCTCTCCAGGCGCTTCCTGATGTTTTCCGTTTCCGCTGCCATTCTCAGGAGACGATCCTGCATATTCGATATTTCCGCATCTTTCGAGGCCAACTGCTCCTCGACGGTTTGTGGTGTATTTTCCCCAGCCTGTTTGTTTCCCTCGCCTACGATGTTTTCCTCTGCTTGTTCCGTGAAATTGAACGTATCCTGTTGTTTGTCGTCTTGCATCATTTTATAATTTTACCTCCCGGGACATATCTGCCGCTTGAAAAATTTCCTCGCCTTTTGTGGATCATTCGGGTTCTTCCATCAGTCGGCTCAGCAGCGCCGCAGTGAATTCGACCACTGGAACAATCCTCGAATAATCCATGCGCAGGGGCCCGATTACCCCGAGGGCTCCCAGTAAAGTGTCACCTCTCTTGTAGGGAGAAGAGATGAGACTCAATTCGTTGAGCTCACTCAACCGGCTTTCCGTACCCAGTATGACCTGTACTCCGGACGTGCCGGCGAGTGTCAGGTCCAACAGTCGGACGATCTTGGATTTGTCTTCGAAGGCTTCGAACAATTTTTTCAATCGCTCCACGCTGCCGAATTCCGGATTGTTGATGAGGTTCAGCTGCCCTTCGATATACAACTCACTGTTTTCAAAAGTAGATTGAAAAACCTGGTCGGTCATCTTCAATGCCTTCGAGTAAAGCTCATCGAAGAGAGACTTCTCATTTTTCATTTCTTCAATGATGCGTTCCTTGATGGTCCCCAGGGGAACATCCTTGAAGATGTCGTTGAGATATCGCCCATACTTGTCGAGCTCGTCCTGCTCGATGTCTTCTTCCCAATGGAGGAGCACGTGATTCACCAGGCCCGATTTGGTGATAAGGATCACCAGGATTTGGTGGGGCCTCAATCGCACCAGTTCGATGTGCTTGAGGCGTGTCAGCGCCAGCCTGGGCCAAAGGACAACCCCGGCCTGCTTGCAAAAGCGTGAAAGGATCCTGGAGGTTTTTTGCAAAAGCTTGGCCAGGTCCCTGTGTACATCCTTGAGCGCCTGTTGGATGACGCGCTTTTCCTGCTCTTCAAGATCCCTCGATAGCATAATGGAATCGATGTAATAACGGAGCCCTTTTTCCGTGGGTACACGACCTGCGGAAGTATGGGGTTGGTAAAGGAGCCCCATTTCCTCGAGGTCCGCCATGACGTTACGGATGGTTGCGGAACTCACCTGTAGCCCTGAGTGCTTGGATATGGTCCTGGACCCTACAGGCTCCCCGCTCTCGATATGGTCCATTACCACGGCTTCGAGTACCTGCTGATCGCGTTTTGTGAGTTCATTCACCTTTCCCACTCCCGTTGAACCTATGGTAGCACTCTCTACTGTCGAGTGCCAGGCTAAGCTAGTGATGAAACGAAATTTTGTCAAGTTGTTAATGCGTTGAGGAAGGGGAGATGTTGTCAGGAGAGGCTTTTTAAGCTTCTCCTGACATAAGGTATGGCAACATATTTTGTGGTGTGATATTTATGTCAAGTGTCATACGCTCCACCGTTGTTGGAGGAGCGTTGGTTGAACCGGATGATTTTATCGCCATCGGTCACCGGCTGTCCGTGCCGGTGCAACAGCAGGGAGGTGCTTTAGATGAGCTTCAAGATCACGATTTTGTGCGAAAATACAGTTCCAAGACCCGGTTTGGTGGGGGAGCATGGTTTTTCCGCTTATGTGGAAACCCCGGCAGGTGATCTCCTTTTCGATACAGGACAGGGAATGGCACTGACAACCAACGCCGCCACGTTAAAAAAAGACCTGACTCGGGTTTCCTGTGTGGCCCTCAGCCATGGGCATTATGATCATACAGGGGGGCTCCCGGCGTTCCTTGGGGCACACGGGCCCTGTGATATCGTGGCTCACCCCGACGTGTTGAGCCGTCGTTACTGGTTCCTGCCCGGCGATAATTCGGGCAAGCCCCTATCCATCGGCATACCGTGGCATGAAGAGTATCTCACCACCCGGGGTGCTTCTTTCCAATGGGTGAAAACCTTTCACGAGATACTCCCCGATGTTTTCGTGACCGGGGAAGTTCCTCGAAAAACAGACTTCGAGAAGGGAGATCCCCGCATGACGGTTTCCAATGGTGAAGGTTGGAAGCAGGACCCCTTTCTGGACGACTATTCCCTGGTTCTAAAAACCCGGCGGGGGCTGGTGTTGGTGCTTGGTTGCGCCCATGCCGGCTTGATCAACATCCTCGATCATGTCATCCAATGTACGGGAGAAAAGCGCGTTCATGCCATACTGGGAGGCACTCATCTGGGATTCTACTCCACGGAACATCAGGACCGGACCTTGAAAGTACTGACAGATTACGATGTTGACCTGATGGCCGTCAGCCACTGCACGGGGCAGGCGGCCGCAGCTCGTTTTGCCCAACTCATGGGGGATAAATTCGCTTTTGGTCACGTGGGGTTTGAGCTTGCCGTCGAATGAAATTTGTGAACCGGCCCACTTGTTTCAGGCCGGAGAGTTTTTTTGTGCGAATGTGATGTTAAGGATGGGTTGGATTTCCGAGTTCACTCACCCTTGCTCGTTATTTCCGGGGAAAGGGTCGGCTTCCGGGTGTCTGCCGTGGGAGCCGTTTCCCGGTCTTCGTAAGCATTGGGATTGGTCCAAAGATGATAGGCGGTGCGGGTCCACCCGATCATGCCGAACAGCATGAAGCCCAGGGCCAGGTACAGGAGCCATTTGTTTTGCATGAAAAGGCCTTCCCCCTCTTTTTCTCAGCAGTCCACATCGGGACAAGATTGCATGGCCGATTGCAATTGTTCTTCCGTGTATTCTTCGTTTTTGAGTTCTCCCCGGAGATAATTTTCGTAGGCACCCAAATCCAGAAAGCCGTGGCCCGAATATAAAAACACGATGACCGTGCCCGGTTCGGCTTCTCGCGCCGCATCGATTGCTGCTCGAATGGCGTGTGAAGTTTCCGGGGCCGGGAGAAATCCTTCCGTATTGAGGAACAGTTTGGCCGCTTCAAAAACTTCCGTCTGGTAGTAGGCTTTGGCTTCCACGATTCCCAATTTCGCCAGGTGGCTCAGGATGGGGGATTCCCCATGGTATCTCAAGCCGCCCGCGTGGATGGGGGGAGGAAAGAATTTGTGTCCCAGGGTATGCATTTTCAAAAGAGGGGTGAGCCTTGCCACGTCGCCGTAATCATACCGGTACTGCCCTCGGGTGAGAGTCGGGCATGCATGGGGTTCCACCGCCAGGAACTTCATGTTTTGTCCGGCGAGCTTTGCCGGCACAAAGGGGAGAATAAGGCCCGCGAAGTTGCTCCCACCCCCGACGCAGCCGATGAGGATGTCGGCTTTTTCTCCCGCCTGTTCCAGTTGGCGTTGCGTTTCGAGTCCCATGACGGTCTGGTGCAATACCACGTGATTCAACACACTTCCAAGAGCATATTTGGTATCTTCACGGTTTGCCGCATCTTCGATGGCTTCCGAGATGGCCACGCCGAGACTACCCGAACACTGGGGGTCCGAGGCGATCATGTGGCGGCCGAAATGGGTGCGATCGGAAGGGGAAGGGAATACTTCAGCTCCATAGGCTCGGATGAGGATTCCCCGGTAAGGCTTCTGCTCATAACTGCACCGGACCATGTACACGGTACACTGGATACCGAACATCCGGCAGGCAAAGGCCAGGGCCGTGCCCCACTGACCGGCTCCCGTTTCCGTGGCAATGCGTTTTACTCCGGCCATTTTGTTGAAATAGGCCTGGGGAATGGCGGTGTTGGGCTTATGAGACCCTGCCGGAGAGACCGATTCATTCTTGTAATAAATTTTTGCTTTGGTCCCCAGCGCCGCTTCCAGACGATGTGCCCGAACGAGGGGAGTTGGACGAAAAAGCCGGTACACGTCCATCACGGGTTCGGGAATGTCTATCCACCGATTGGGGGAAGCTTCTTGCTCGATGAGAGTATCGGGAAAAATGGGCGCCAGGTGATGAGGCTCGATAGGCTTCAAGGTTTCGGGGTGGAGAGGAGGCGGAAGCGGCTCCGGCATATCTGGTAGAACATTGTACCATTGTTTGGGCAAATCTTTTTCCGGTAGTATAATTCTGTAATCCATCGGTTGATGATCCTCTCAATCGTCTGGTCGTCTGCAATAGTGATTCAATACTTTTATAAAAACACAATGATGGATGTTTAGAAATCAAAAAGCAAGAAAAAGAATAGCCTTGCAAATCCTCTCAAACCTTCGACTCGTTTACTCCCCCTGTT
This sequence comes from uncultured Syntrophobacteraceae bacterium, assembly GCA_964603955.1. Classification (GTDB taxonomy): domain Bacteria; phylum Desulfobacterota; class Syntrophobacteria; order Syntrophobacterales; family Syntrophobacteraceae; genus SLCH01. The sequence continues at coordinate 2,093 of CAZRWT010000028.1, read as the reverse complement.
GAATATTTCTTCTCCCGGCACTATATTACGAGACTACAGAGAACGGGTTGAAAAATCACTGGAAAGTTTCAACCGTAACTTTTGCAGGACTAAAACATTCATTGAAGACCTTCATTACACAAGGAGACGAAAATGGCTATCTTCAAGTGCAACAATTGCGGTAATACCATCGATGTAACGGCACCACCCGAGGTTTGTCCATCTTGCAAGCAGAAATGTGAATTTGTGGATGTCACCTGTTACATTCCCGATTGCGGAGGACCGGGGTCCAAAAACATCAATCCGCAAGTGCATCAGGAAAGCTACAAATCCGGCAAATGATTTTCGGCCCTTTATTCGGCGCGGTAAGACGGCAATCCATGCATTGATGATTCACTGAACCGGAGTCTGGGCCGGCTTCACGCCGGGACAGTCTCCGGTTTTTTTGTAGGATTGTCCCTTTCGTGCCTTTCGTGGACAAAGCCTTCACTTCCCGTTCCCGACCACACCGTGCAGGGATTGCAGGTGGTGGTAGAGTCCCCGGCGCTGCATCAACTCCTCGTGGTTTCCTTCTTCCACGATCCGGCCGTGCTCGATAACCAGGATGCGGTCCGCGCGGCGGATGGTCGAGAGGCGGTGAGCGATCACCAGGCTCGTTCGGTTGGACAGGGCGGCCTGGACGGCCTTTTCGATGAGCATTTCCGTTTCCGTGTCCACGTTGGCGGTGGCTTCGTCCAGGACGAGAATCCTCGGGTTTCGGGCGAGGGCCCGGGCAAAGGCCAGGAGCTGCTTTTCTCCGGCGGAAAGGTCCATCCCGCCCTCGCCGATGCGGGTTTCCAGCCCGAGGGGGAGACGTTTCAGGAGAGGACCCAGTTGCGAAAGCTCCACGATGCGGTCCAGTTCCCCCTCCTCCATGCTCAGGTCCAATAAAATGTTTTCCCGGATGGTCCCCGGAACCACGAACACTTCCTGCATGACGAGACCCACCAGGCGGCGCAGCCACTGTTCGTCCATGTCTTTCAAATCCACGCCGTCCACGAGCACCCGGCCTTCATGAGGATCATAGAATCTTTCCAGGAGGTTGATGAGGGTCGTTTTTCCCGATCCCGTGGGACCCACGACGGCCAGGGTTTCTCCGGGAGCCGCGTGAAAAGATACCCGCTCCAGCACGGGCCGCCCCTCCACGTAACCGAAGCCGACGTTTTCGAAACGAATGTCCCCGGCTACGGACATGTCCTTGACAGGGTTCTCGACGGCGGGAAGGCGCTCCTTCGTTTCGAAGAGTTCGAAAATGCGTTCCGCCGAAGCCATGGCCGACTGCACGATGGAGTATTTTTGGGAAAGCTCGCGCAGGGGCTGAAAAAAGAGCCGTATGTAGGTGATGAAGGCCGTGAGAGTCCCCAGGGTCATTTGTCCCCGGAGTATTTCCCCGCCCCCGTACCAGATGATGAGGGCCATGGCCACGGAACTCATGACTTCGATGAGGGGCATGAAGAGCCCGAATATCTTGATCTGGTGCAGGGCGCTCCGATAATAGCGGTCGTTGCGCTCCCGGAATTCCCGGGCGGTGTCCTTTTCCCGGAGAAATATCTGGATCACGGACATGCCCGAAACCGCTTCCTGGATGTAGGCGTTGATTTCCGCCAGGTGCTTGCGGATGGTGCGGAACGCTTCCCGGCTCAAGCGCCCGAACAGCACAGTGATGAGGACCATGGGCGGAAAGATGACGCACAGGACCAGGGTGAGGCGCCAATTCATCCAGAACATGATGGCCAGGATGCCTACCAGGCGCACGCCGTCGTTGAAAAGAGTGACGATGACGGACGTGAACATTTCGTACATGTTCTGAATGTCGTTGGTGAGGCGCGTCACCAGGCGTCCCACGGGATGGGCGTGGAAGAAGGAAAGATTCAACTGTGTCACGTGGTCGAAGAGGGCCTGTCGCAGGGAGTGCATGATCTTCTGGCCGGTCCATTCGAGGGCCAACACCTGGAGGAAATTGGCCGCGAAGCCCACGAGGATCACCGCAAGGAAAATGGCTCCCAGGCTGGCGAGACCGTCGAAGCGTTCCGGTGTGGAGAGGGAATCGTCGAGGATGTAATCGTCCATGCCCA
>CAZRWT010000027.1:36964-42322 GCA_964603955.1 uncultured Syntrophobacteraceae bacterium | reverse complement strand
AGATGGGCGCGATCCCGCTACTTCACAATCATCCACACATTTTACATAATGAAAACTTCTCGAATATTCCAACCAAAACCCCAACATGCCGAAATGCTAAAACAACCCGCTCACCTTCCCGGTTTTAACATCCACGTCGATACGCCGAAAAGCCGGATTGGAAGCCGTTCCCGGCATGAGGCTTATGGCTCCGGCACAGGGACACAAAAACCTGGCTCCGGAATAGATCAGGACGTCACGCACGGGCAATGTCCAGCTTCTGGGCACTCCCTTGAGAGCCGGATCATGAGTGAGGCTCAGGTGTGTTTTGACCATCATGGTGGCATAATCGTCATATAATGGATCAGACTCGAACATCTTCGCTTTGGATTCCGCCTCGGGACTCCAGGATACTCCACTGGCCCCATAGACTTCCCTGGCAATGAGTTCAACCCTGTCTCTGAGCTTCATCTCCATGGGATAAAGAAAGTTGAAGTTGTTTTCCTCGTTACAGGCATCTATAACGGCATCCGCCAGCTCCAAGGCACCGTCGCCTCCCCTGGCCCAATGGTGAGAAAGAGCACACCTGGCGCCGGCAGCTTCGGCATACTTGCGTACCATATCGATTTCCGCCTTGGTGTCGCTATGAAAGGCATTGATGCAAACCACCGGATTGATACCGGCTTTACGGATGGTTTTGATGTGGTGGGCCATGTTGCCGATGCCTTTTTCCACAAGCGCCACATTTTCTCTGGAGTATTCTTCAGGAAGCGCCAGTCCCGCCACCACCCTGGGGCCTCCGCCGTGCATTTTCAAGGCCCGGATGGTGGTGGTGAGAACGGCAACATTAGGCGTCAGGCCACTGCAACGACATTTGACATTGCAAAATTTTTCGAATCCGATATCCGCTGCAAATCCACTTTCCGTGACATGATAGTCAAACATTTTGAGTCCGATACGATCCGCGATGATGGACGACTGTCCCACGGCGATGTTGGCGAAGGGACCCGCATGCACCATGCATGGATTGTATTCGGCGGTGCAAAGCAGCGTGGGGTTTATGGCATTGCGCATGAAGGCAGTCATGGCATTGCCCACTTCCAGGTCGGCCGTGGTCACGGCCTTCCCGCTTTTATCGAAGGCCACGGTGACTTCGTTGAAGCGTTTTTTCAAATCGGCAAGATCGTTGGCAATGGCCAGAATGGCCATGAGCTCCGAACTCACGGCAATGTTGAATCCCGACTGCATCATGAACCCGTCCTGCCGTCCGCCGATACCGATGATGATGTTGCGCAGGGCCTGGGCGCAAAAGTCCATGACCCAGCTTATTTCCACGCGAGTCGGATCGATGTCCAGGCGTCGCATACGGGTGAGGCGTGCCAGTTGCTCATCGTTGTAATTGCGCTCATGTTGCATACGGGCCGTAAGAGCCACCATGGCAAGATTGTGCGCGTTCATGATGTCGTTGATATCGCCGGTCAATCCCAGGGAAAAATCGGTCATGGGAATTAAAAGGGCATTCCCTCCTCCGGCTGCCGTTCCCTTCACATTCATGGTCGGACCACCCGAAGGCTGGCGCAAGGCTCCGCCCACGTTCTTTTCACGCTTTCCGAGACCTTCCATGAGCCCACACGAAGTGGTGCTTTTACCTTCACCCAGTGGAGTCGGAGTGATGGCTGTCACCACGATGTATTTGCCGTCGGAACGATTTTTTAGCCGCTCGATGATCTTCATGAAATCCAACTTACATAATCTGCCCATGGGCAGAACTTCTTCCTCACGCAGCCCCAATCTGTCTTTCCACTCCATGGGGGTGGGCATGTTCTTTTCGGCTTCTTCCGATATTTGCCAGTCTTGGAGCTTTGTTGCATCGTAGGCCATCTGATAAACCTCCGGATTCTTTGAAAGCCGGGCGTGATGAACGACCCGACGCTCTAGTCACAAAAAACATAAAAATCAATTTGCTGACTTTTAGAAACTGGACCAGGAAATACCAAAATGAAAGATTGAAATCGATAAACTTTTTGACATTTACAATGTATTTTATATAAGATATATAAAATTTTTTAGAAAGAAAGAAAATTTTGCCATAATAAAATAATCATTTTGGGAAAGTAACTCATGAAGCTGGCCGCACAAAAAGGATATCTCTCTCAAACTCTCCAAAAAGTACAGGCGATAACTGAAAAAAAGAGCGGCATGCCCATCATGTCCAATGTGCTTCTCCAGGTGTCTCAGGACAACTTACTGGAGCTGTTCGTCACAGACCTGGAATTGAGCATGCGTACTCAGATGGAAGCGCAGGTAGTAACTCGCGGAACTACTACCGTTTCCGCCAGGAAGCTCCTGGAAGTGGTGCGTGAGCTACCCTCGGAAGAAGTCGTCCTGGAAACCCTGCCCAACAATCGCTTGCTCATACAATCGGGCAGAGCCCGGTTTCAGCTCTCGACCATCCCGGCGGAAGACTTTCCCGAAATGAAGTTTTATGAGGAACTCGAGCTTTCGCCCTTCAACGCCTCGGCTTTTAAGGGTTGCTTTGGGAAAACCATACACAGCATTCCCATGGACAATGACCCATTCAGTGTCCCAGGTGTTTATTGTCATCCCGTGGGGGAAGGTCTGTTGCGCTTCGTTTCTTCGGACGGGCACCGACTGAGTTACTATGAAACATCCCGAGAGGCCATGGGGGAGTTGGATTTCGGTGAAGGAATCGTCATTCACCGAAAAGCGGTTCAAGAGATTGTTAAAACTGTTGACAAGGAAGAAACCGTATTCGTAGGCTTGCATAAAGATCGCCTGTTGGTAAAAACCGGGGATACGACTTTGAGCATTCGGCTCCTTGAATCCGGCTTTCCTGATTATCAACTCATCATCCCCGACCAAAGGCCTTTTGCTTTCCTTGTAAATCGAAATGACTTTCTTGCGGCTTTGAAACGTGTGGCCGTTTTGACCAACCTGAAATGGCGCTATGTTCGCTTTGTCATCTCCCCGGGGCTGCTTCACCTGGAAGCGGATAATTCCGAGCTGGGCAATGCCGCGGATGATCTGGACATCGACTACGACGGTGAAGAATTCAACGTGGCCTTCAATGTGCGCTACGTGATGGAAGCCATCCAGGTTATCGATAGCGATCAGGTAAGGTTCGAATGGGTGGACCAGTTTCACGGCGGCGTTTTTCTGGATGCCGAAGACCCGGGTTATCTGGGCCTCATAATGCCCATGGTCGTTTGAGGTCTGTATGAAAAAAGGACGATTTCCAACGGGCAAACATCAATATGTTCCATCTGCCAAAGGGTCTTCCGCCCACAGCTCTCCCCCCTCTGAATATCCGTCTTTATCAAGATAAAATCCTTTAAAAAATTATCGTAAAATGTTATATTTGATTGTTTTCGCATAACATTTTTCTCGTCACTGGATTTTTCAGGTCCGTTCTTTGGTTTCCTGACTTCAAGGCCCTGAAAACATGAAGGAAATCTGTCATTAATCCAAATATCTCAGAGGTTCGTTAAATGTCGGAAGCAACGGTCATTGATGTGAGCAATCCCATAGACCAGTACACTGCTCAGAGGATCACGGTTCTGGAGGGGCTCAGTGCCGTAAGAAAACGTCCTTCCATGTACATCGGCAATGTCTCGACCGAGGGGCTTCATCATCTCGTTTACGAAGTGGTGGACAACAGTATCGACGAGGCTCTGGCAGGCTACTGCAACCATATCCGCATTCATATACACCAGGACAACTCGGTCACTGTGGACGACAACGGACGCGGCATCCCCGTGGATCTCCACGAAAAGGAAAACATTCCCGCCGTCCAGGTAGTCATGACCAAGCTGCACGCAGGGGGCAAGTTCGATACCAGTACATACAAGGTTTCCGGTGGACTCCATGGTGTGGGAGTATCCGTGGTCAATGCTTTGAGCGAATGGCTCGATGTCGAAATTCGCAAGGATGGGAAAATCTACCATCAGCGTTACGAACGCGGAGAACCGATAACCCCGTTGACCATCAAAGGAGAAACCCAAAAACGGGGGACTCGCATTGCCTTCAAGCCCGATTCCGGCATCTTCACCGACACGGAAATGAGTTTCGACGTTCTGGCACAACGTTTTCGGGAACTGGCCTTCCTTAACCCCGGAGTCCGCATTGACCTGGTGGATGACAAGATCATCAAAGAAAGAAGTTACTGCTACGAAGGCGGACTTATATCCTTTGTGGATTACCTGAACAAAAATAAAGAGCCGGTCCATTCGGAAATCATTTACTTCAAGGGGGAGCGTCAGGACATACAGGTTGAAGTAGCGATCCAGTACAACAAGACCTACAATGAAAAAATCCTGACCTTCGCCAACAACATCAACACCAGGGAAGGTGGAGCACACCTGGCGGGCTTCAAAGCGGGCCTCACCCGCTCCATCAAGCAGTATGCGGTTCAGAACAAGATGCCCAAAAGTGATCTCGACAAACTGACGGGTGATGACGTTCGGGAGGGCTTGACCGGCATTGTGAGTATCAAGCTGCCCCAGCCCCAGTTTGAAGGGCAGACCAAAACCAAGCTGGGAAACAGTGACGTGAAGGGTCTTGTTGAAAACCTGGTTTATGAAAAATTGGGAATTTTTTGCGAAGAAAATCCCAAAACCACCAAAGCCGTGCTCGAAAAGGTCCTGGAAGCAGCCAGAGCCCGAGAGGCTGCTCGGCGTGCCCGAGACCTGACACGGCGCAAAGGGGTTTTGAGCGATCATTCCCTCCCTGGAAAGCTTGCCGACTGCCAGGAGCGAGACCCTTCCAAAAGCGAAATCTTCATCGTGGAGGGAGATTCCGCAGGAGGATGTTTTGCAGGTGATACATTGATCGCATTAGCTGACGGGCGGGCATTGAGCTGCGAGGCCCTAGTGCAGGAACAGGCTGAGGGAAAAGTCCATTTCTGCTATACAATTCAAAAAAATGGAACGATTGGATTGGGACAAATCCTTAATGCACGTGTGACCCGGACCGCTGCCGAAGTCATACGGATTACCCTCGATACAGGGGAGACGATTACCTGTACGCCGGATCATTTGTTCATGCTGCGCGATGGAAGCTACAAACCCGCCGGCACATTGCTTCCTGAAGATGCGTTGATGCCGCTTTATCGTAAAGTGTCGAAGATCCATGAACCGGGTATCACTATCAACGGCTATGAAATGGCCTGGGATCCACGCTCCGAATCATGGCTTTTTACGCACATACTTGCTGACCGTTACAATTGTCGGCAGGGCACATATCAAGAAACGGATGGGGAGCACTGTCATCACATCGACTTCAATAAACGCAATAACAATCCAGACAATATTCGGCGCTTACCGGCGGAAGATCATCTTGCATTGCACCGAGAACACGCCG
>CAZRWT010000027.1:0-36864 GCA_964603955.1 uncultured Syntrophobacteraceae bacterium | reverse complement strand
GCCGTAGCGCATCACAATCATCGCATCGTCGCGGTCGAACGTTTGCCGGAACGTATTGCCGTTTACGATATAGAAGTTCCCGGCACACACAACTTTGCCCTGGCGAGCGGCGTGTTTGTTCATAATAGCGCCAAGCAGGGCCGGGACCGAAAATATCAGGCCATCCTGCCCCTCCGGGGCAAGATCCTCAATGTGGAAAAGGCCCGTTTCGATAAAATGCTCGAAAACGCAGAAATCCGCACCATGATTTCCGCTCTTGGAACCGGTGTGGGCAAGGACGAGTACAACCCGGAAAAACTACGCTACCACAAAACCATCATCATGACCGATGCCGACGTGGACGGAGCGCACATCCGGACTCTCCTGCTCACTTTTTTCTTCAGAATGATGCCCGAACTCATTGAAAGGGGAAACCTTTTCATCGCTCAGCCCCCCCTTTACCGGGTAGCCGTGGGCAAGCAGGAAACGTACCTCAAAGACGAAGAATCCCTGGAAGCCTTTCTCCTGAGCCGTGCCGTATCCAAACGAGAAGTTTATCTGGTGGAGCAGGAAAGTCCGTTGCCTACGGAACGGTTGATACATCTCATGAAAACCTTTTCCAGATACGAAAGTCTGCTGGATCGTCAGGTACAAAAAGGTTTACCCAGAGACCTGGTGGAAGAGATTGTGAAGATCATCAGTGCTCACCGGCTTGCTCCCGTGGAGGGAGGCATCATGGCCACCATTTTGTCGGATATCCAAAAGGCCGGTTATGAAGCCCATCCCTTGGGAGAAGCAACCGAAGAAAACGGCTTCGACATGGAAGTTTGGAAGGAAAAGGGTTCCACCGGACGAGTTCGAATTCGCGTGCCCCGTGAATGGGTCGAATCGGTGGAATTCAAGAAGCTGTCCGATCTCTATGAAAGCCTGGAGATATTTCACCACACACCCTACAAGGTCAAGGAAAGTGATCGGGAAAATGAATTTCACAACCCGAGGGATCTATTTCAGTATCTCATGGAGGAAGCCAAAAAAGGCCTGGGAATTCAGCGGTACAAGGGTTTGGGTGAAATGAACCCGGATCAGCTTTGGGAAACCACCATGAATCCGGAAAAACGCACGCTCCTCCAGGTGAGGATCGAAGACCAGTACCAGGCGGACGAGTTGTTCACCACCCTCATGGGAGACCGTGTGGAACCCCGCCGAGACTTCATCCAGTACAATGCATTGGATTTCCGAGAACTGGACATCTAACATCATAGGAATTGCTCCATGGATCTGAAAAGTATCAATATCGAAGACGAAATCAAACTTTCGTATCTCGATTACGCCATGAGCGTGATCATAGGGCGAGCCATTCCGGATGCCCGGGACGGTCTGAAGCCGGTGCATCGACGTATCCTTTACGCCATGCACGAATTGAAAAACGACCATAATAAGCCGTTCAAGAAATCGGCCCGTGTAGTCGGTGATGTTATCGGTAAATATCATCCCCATGGAGATTCAGCGGTTTACGACGCCCTGGTGCGCATGGCACAAGATTTTTCCATGCGCTACCTGATCGTGAACGGCCAGGGAAATTTCGGATCCGTGGATGGTGATCCTCCGGCGGCCATGCGTTATACGGAAGTACGCATGCACCGACTGGGACATGAATTCCTGAGAGACATCGAAAAAGAAACAGTGACCTTTCAGCCCAACTACGACAACTCGCTCCTGGAGCCCACCGTTCTCCCAAGCCGTGTTCCCAACCTTCTTCTCAACGGTTCCGCAGGCATCGCCGTGGGCATGGCCACCAACATTCCTCCTCACAACCTGGGAGAGCTTTGCCGAGGACTTTTGCTTCTCCTTGATGATCCTGATATCACCATCGGTGAACTCATGAAGCATATTCCCGGTCCCGATTTCCCCACGGGAGGCTTCATCTACGGGCTGGAAGGCATTCGTGATGCCTACGAAACGGGACGGGGCATCGTCAAGATGAGAGCCCGTGTCGAAGTGGAAGAATCAAACAAAAGGACCCATCTCATCGTCACGGAACTGCCCTACCAGGTGAACAAAGCCAGGTTGCTCGAAAGAATCGCCGAACTGGTCAAGCACAAAAAGATCGAGGGAATTTCGGACCTTCGGGACGAGTCGGACCGCGAGGGCATGCGAATGGTGCTCACTCTGAAACAGGGGGAGGAGCCCAAAGTCATCGAGAACCAGTTGTACAAGCAAACGGCCCTGGAAAGCAGCTTCGGAGTCATCATGCTGGCGGTTGTGGACAACAAGCCCGAAGTGATGAACCTCAAGCAGCTTTTGCGGCAATTCATCGAATTCCGGCGCCGGATCGTTTTCCAGCGCACCCAGTATGAATTGAAACAGGCGGAAAAGCGCCTTCACATCTTGGAAGGTCTGAAAAAAGCTCTGGACAACCTGGATGAAGTCATCCAGATGATCCGTTCCGCCCCTACTCCCCCGGAAGCAAAACGCCGACTGGTGGAAAAGCTCGATCTCACGGATGTACAGGCCCAGTCAATACTCGACATGCGCTTACAGCGTCTGACGGGCCTGGAGCGCGATAAAATTATCGAAGAGTACCACCACTTATTGAAAGAAATTGAAAGATTACGTCAAATTCTCTCGTCGGCGACGCTGGTGGACCAGGTGATCCGTGAGGAAATCCAGGAGCTCGATCAGCAATTTTCCGATGCTCGCAGAACGGAAATCGTTCCCGACAAGGGAGAGATTCACATAACAGACCTCATCGCAGAAGAAGAAATGGTGGTCACCATTTCGCGTGCCGGTTATATCAAGCGAACACCTCTTTCCATTTACAGGAGTCAGAGAAGGGGAGGAAGGGGGCGCAGCGGCATGAGCACCCGAGAGGAAGATGTGGTATCCACCTTGTTCAGTGCGTCCACTCATGATTACCTTCTGGTTTACACCAACCGGGGCCAGGTTTTCTGGCTCAAGGTTTATGAAATCCCCGAAGTGGGTCCTTCAGCCATAGGAAAGGCCATGGTGAACCTTCTTCCCCTGCAAACCGGGGAAAAGGTTCAAACCATTCTGCCCATCAAGGAATTCAAAGAGGGGTACTTTACGGTCATGGCCACTAAAAACGGTGTGGTCAAAAAAACCAGTCTCTCGGCGTACTCTCATCCAAGGTCCAACGGCATCCGTGCCATTGTACTCGATGACGATGACGAATTGATCAGCGTCGTGGTCACGGATGGAAAGCAGGAACTTTTCCTCATGAGCAAGGCAGGTAAATCCATCAGGACCAGCGAAGAGGAATTTCGCCCCCTGGGAAGAGTAAGCCGGGGAGTGCGCGGCATGAACCTGGACGGAAGTGAACTGGTGGGCATGGACATTATAGAACCCGGAAAATCCATGTTGGTGGTCACGGAAAAAGGTTTTGGCAAGCGCACTCAAAATGAGGACTACAGACCACAGAGTCGGGGCGGTAAGGGAGTAATGAACCTCCGTATTACGGAGCGAAACGGCAACGTGGTTGGATTTCGCCAGGTATGCGATGAGAGCCAGATTCTCATGATCACCGACAGGGGTCGTTTGATTCGCATTCCTGCGGAACAGGTTCGAAAAATCGGGCGAGTGACCCAGGGGGTAAAACTCATGGGTCTGGATGAAACTGAAAGGATCGTGGACCTGGAAGTACTTCAGGAATCGGAAAATATACAAGAAGAGGTGGAAGATTGATGGAAATCTCTGGTTCTATAGGAGTTCTGGGAGCGGGAAGCTGGGGCACCACTCTGGCACAGGTGTTGGCTGAAAAAGGGCACGACGTCGATCTTTGGGTCTTTGAAAAAGATCTGTGCCAAACCTTGAGAGAAACGGCTGAGAATACCGTTTACCTGCCCGGCCATAAACTGAACAAGCGCATCACGGCACATAACGACCTCGAAAAAGTGGTCAAAGGCCACCGACTGCTCGTCATGGTGGTTCCATCCCATGTTTACCGCCACGTGATAATGGAAATGCTGCCTTTCCTGGAGCAATCCGCAGTGGTGGTCAATGCTACCAAAGGCATTGAAAATGAAACCCTTCTGACCATGTCGGGAATCTGGAAAGAACTGCTGCCTCATCCACAATATGCTCATTACCTTTGCCTCTCGGGACCCTCCTTTGCCAAGGAAGTGGTTCAAAAAGCCCCTACGGCCATTACTCTGGCGGCTAATGACCTGGAACTCGCCAGAAGTGTTCAGCAGGTGTTTTCCACCAGATATTTTCGTGTTTACACCAGCCTCGATATCATCGGCGTCGAACTGGCCGGTGCACTCAAAAATGTCATTGCGCTGGCGGCAGGTGCCTGCGACGGCCTCAACTTCGGCTACAATACGCGAGCCGCTCTCATGACTCGCGGTCTGGCTGAAATATCCCGCCTGGGTGTCGCCATGGGTGCGAGTCCCCTGACTTTTTCGGGTTTGGCGGGCATCGGCGATCTCATTCTCACCTGCACGGGCGATCTCAGCCGCAACCGTACCGTCGGAAAAAAATTGGGACAGGGGATGAAGATCGATACCATCCTATCGGAGATGAAAATGGTGGCTGAAGGTGTCAAAACAGCTCGCTCCGTTTATCATCTGGCCAAAAAACTGGATGTGGACATGCCCATTTGTCGTAAAGTATACGAAGTAATTTATAGCGAAAAAAATCCCCAGGAAGCTGTGAGTGAGCTCCTGGAACGGGACCTGAAACATGAAATGGAATTTGAATAAATCACATCTGCAAGCAGCGTTTTCTTATGGTATCCACTTATCCAATAAGCGATAATATTTTGGAACATCGGATGATCCATACGCTACAATCGGATATTTGCTGTCTGCCAGAAACCTCCAGACTTTGTGGAGCATCTTCATGACTGGAAGCACCGGTTCGATTCCCAATCAGGAGGAACCCCTTCAAAGAGAATCGTTTTCTCCGAGTTCCGATCAGTACATCCGGCAGCGGGTACAACAAAAAAAACAAACCTACGAGAAGTACAATTTCAAGCGTTACCAGGAAGAAGCTCTGTCCACCTTTTTTGACCTGGCTCAAGAATTCACAAGTATTGATCACTTCTACCAGATATGTGTTGCCGTGCCCAGGGAATTCCTGGGCATCGAAAGCAGACTCTACGTTTTCGACCCCAAAAGCTCACATCTGGTCAAAGTGTGCGGCAATCTGGAAGGCCTTGTTCCTGAAAACCAAAGGAAATCCAGCAAACTGGAAATCAAGGATCATCCTTATGAGACTACGGAAAGCCTTGTCTATCCCATTCCCGGCAACCAGGCTTTGACTTGGTCCGTGCCTTTTTTACCTCAGAGTTCCATCCTTGGACTTTTTGAAATATGCAACAAGGAACAGATCAAACAAAATGAGAAGTTCTTTTTGGAAAAGTTTGCGAATCGTATCGGCTTTCAGTTACACCAAAAACTTCTCTCACAACAAAACATCAATCACCTTAAGTTCATCAACCAACTATTGTCCGACATAGAACACAATGTCATCAACCCCAATATGCACTACAAACTGTTTCTCATCCGCTTCAAAAAAGGTCTGCAAGCTTATCGTAAACTACAAAATGAGTTGGAAGCTTTCATCAGTGCCCACGAAGCTGTTGAATACGAAAATGGCAATGGCGGCTGTTGCACCGGAATGGCAGCCATCAAAAAGCACCTCGCTGAACTCAATGTCGAGATGGAAGAAGAGTGGAACGCCTTTTCAAAACATTACGAGCATACCAGTTTGTTTCTTGAAACTTTGCTGAGGAAAGACCATTTCGAAAAGGGCACCTATGTATTAAGAAGACAAACGTGTAATTTTCTTAAAGAAATAGTGGAACCCCTGTTTGAGCGTTACCAGCAAATGTTTGCCAAACGTGACATCACCGTGGACAACGCCCTGAAAGGCGTACCCGACGATCAAATGACGCTTTATGTGGACAAGGGTCTCATTTCACAGGTGTTCGACAACATTATTTCCAATGCCATCAAGTACACCCGGGAAGTGGAAGACCAGCTGGGCAACAAAATAAAAATTTTTTCATGCAACAGGGATATTATCCAAAATTATTTTTCGGAAGGTACCCATGGTTTGCGCTTCACCTTCTTCACTACAGGCATTCCCCTCAATGAAGAAGATGCAAAAAAAATATTCGAGGGGGGATATCGCGCCAACTCCGGTATGAAGGAGATGGGTACGGGGCATGGTTTGAATTTTGTTAAAAATGTAGTGGAAGTCCACGGGGGCGTTTTCGGCTGCGAACCTCAAAAATACGGCAACCTCATCTACTTCATTCTCCCTTTGAAATGAAAAAGATGGATTGCCTGGGATAAGTAATGATCACAAACAAATCCATGCCGTCATTATCATGATTGGAGACTGTCTGAAAATCGTCCGATGAAAAAGCGATTTTCAGACAGTCTCCTGGTTCAAATCAGGAGCAAGAGCAAGAACACCCGCTTCCACAAGAAGACGTAGGAGGCGCGTTACAGATTGATACGATCTCTACATCAAAAGTTAAATCGCGGCCTGCCAAGGGGTGATTCAAGTCAAGGACCACCACTTCTCCATCCACGTCTTTGACCGTAGCCGGAAACTGATTCTGATCCGAATCTTGAAGAACAAGCACCTGCCCTGCTTGCGGCTGGAAATCTCCCGGGAAATCAGACAGGTTGAAGCGTCGTTGAAGACTTTCGTCACGCAGACCATAACCCTTCTGTGCATCTACAACAAAAGATTTTTTCTCTTTTTCCCCCATGCCCAGCAAAGCACTTTCAAAACCGGGAATGACTCCCCCCGTTCCCATATGAACTACCAACGGATCAGATCCCCTGCTCGAATCGAATGTATCCCCATTGGAAAATTTTCCAGTGTAATGTACCTGCACGTAATCGCCTTGCTTAATCTTACTCGTCATTATTCCTCCTTAAAGTTTTCCCACAAAACGGATGCCGCTTTCCAACATTCGTCAGAGGATGATTGAAAAGGGAGCACCCCATTATCCAACATTGCACCGGTGCCCCATGCACTTCTATTGAAACAACTTTAAATATGTTAACAGGGCTGTCAAGACCCGCTCTAAAGAACTTTACTCCATGATGCAAACAATTGCGATCCAACTTTTGATCATCTCATTCATGGCGATAACACAGCCCATCAAACAATTGCCAAAAATCCGGAAAAGATTTTGCCACGGATTCGGCACCCAGTATCTGAACCCCATCCACACGAAGGCCGGCCAAGGCAAAAGCCATGGCAATCCTGTGGTCGTCATGAGCCGGCAGGGGCTCTTGGGGAGATTCCAGCTTTCCTCCATGAATGATAAGACCGTCTTCCAACTCCTCGACGGAAACACCAAGCTTTTTCAATCCTAGAGCCACGACGTGCAACCGATCCGACTCTTTTACCCTCAAATGAGCCACATTGCGAATGTGGCTCGTGCCCTGTGCGAAAGCAGCCACGACGGCCAGCGTGGGAACCATATCCGGCATGCTGTTCATATCCATGTCCACAGGAAGAAGAGCCTCCGGCCCCAAAACCCGAACCCCATCGTCTTCCCGGACAATGCGACATCCCATGCACTCGAAAACTGAAACCAGGCCGCAATCCCCCTGTGTAGCCCCAGGAAAAACGGGATATGTTCGCACATCTCCCCCTGTAATGGCTGCTGCGGCCCAAAAGTAAGAAGCCGACGAGCAATCTCCCTCCACAGTGTATCGAAAAGGTTTGTAAGGCTGCGGCGCGGGTATTCTGATCTGATGGTCGTTGATCCACTCAAAGCGTATTCCCAGCTCCTCCATCATGGCAAGAGTGAGGGCAACGTAGGGGAAAGATGCCACGGGGTTTTTCCAGCCGACCACCATGTCTCCCCCCGCGCAGGGAGCCGCAATGAGAAATGCGGACAGAAATTGACTGCTTTGAGTGGCATCCACCCACACTTCCCCGCCCGGCAGGCCGTTGCTGATCACCTCCACAGGGAGAAAGCCTTTTTCGCCTATGCAGCGACACTCGACACCCCGGCTTTCCAAAACATCCAGAACCGGCCCCAAAGGACGTTCACGAAGACGCGCCGTGCCGTCAAACAAAAAGGCCCCCTGCCCAACAGCCGCCACTGCCGGAAGAAGACGCATGCTTGTACCGCTGTTTCCGAGAAAAATAGCTTTATCGGGCCGAGTCCACCTCACGGCGGGAGGGTCCACCATCACCCTGCCCTTTTCCCAACTGATCTTGGCGCCGAGCATGCGCAAGGCATTGGCCGTAAATTCCGTATCCTGTGAGAACAAGGGATTGTAAATTTCACAGGAGCCATCGGCCAGGGCAGCCATGAGCAGAGCTCTGTGAGTGATGGATTTGGAACCCGGCAGGCGTACTTCGCCTGTAACTTCCGTCGCTCGTTGGATGGGCTTCAAAATTTCATTCATGAACATTCACCGCCTTGTAGAGAGTCTCTCTCATTTTTTGAATCACAAAATCTTCACCGGCAGGCAGGTCCAGCCAGTATTTGAGCTGCTCGACCCCCTGGTAAAGGAGCATCTCCAGACCGGATACAACGATACAACCGGATTGTGAAGCTTCTTGCACAAAAACTGTATGAAATGGGCGGTAAACCGTATCCATCACGACCATTCCCTTCCGAAATAACCCTGAAGGAACAATCCGTGTCGATACACCACCTTCAAGCCCCACGGGAGTACACTGGGCTACCAGATCAAAAGATAAATCGGGTAGAATATCACCCAAATCCTTCAAAGAGAGGAACGGACATTGAAAAGCCCTCGCCAGAGCAGCTCCCCTCTCTTCACTTCGGTTAGCAATGGTTACTTGAACACCTTCCCTTTGGAGGCCGTAGACAACGGCTCGAGCCGCTCCCCCCGCTCCCAGGACCAGGGCTTTTTTCCCCTCTAGATCCAATACCGACTTAAAGGCCCGATTGGAACCGATCCAGTCCGTGTTGCACCCAATCCACCCTTTTTCCGTTCTCTTCAGGGTGTTGACCGCCCCGACGGCCACCGCGGTTTCGTCCACCTGTACGGCCATTTTCAAGGCCCATTCCTTGTGGGGAACCGTGACACTAAGTCCTTTGAAGCCGGCTTTGTGGAGAGTCAAAAGGTCTTCTCGGGGATCATCGATTTGCAAGGCCGTATAAACTGCGGGGTGGAGCATATGTTCAAAGGCAACATTCATCATGAGGGGGCTCAGGCTATGACTGACAGGATTCCCCACAACGGCATAGAGGTCTTTCTGAACGGATTTTATCATATGGTGTCAATCCCTGAAAATCCCTATGTTTTTGAGAATGATCCGCATATTTCCGGCCGGCAGTTGTCCCGGAGCAGCCTGGGTCTGGCCGGGCATCCGGGCATAAGTCCAGGGGCTGCCCATGGCCACGCAGGCAATGCGGCTCCATCTTCCCTGCTCTCCCATGCAGAAAGCGATAATGTCGATATCAAATTTATCCCTGGCCCACGGAATCAATCCAAGAACTCTCAGGTTATCCTCTTGCTCTTTGGCGATAGTGGCTATCTTGATGACATGGGGTTTGAGCGCGGCCATTTGAGCCACACGCTCCCGCAGGACATCCAATGAGGGAGTTTCCTGCAGTTCATGGTGTGAAATCAGTATGCCCACATTTCTCATACGGAACCAGTTGATCTCACTCTCGGGAACATCGGGTTCCAGGTCCACCCATTCAGCCCCCGCCTCCACCGCACGTTGCAAGACCTCGATACGCAGCCGTTCCCCTCCGTCAAAAGCCCCCCCCTCCCGGGCCGGCCTGTTGGTAACCAGAAAAGGAAGTCTGTTTTGCCTGGAGAAAAGAGAAAAAGCCAAAAGGGCATCTTCGATAGAATGTTGGCGAATGTGGATGTCAAGGCGCCACTCGATGAGGTCCACCTCGGCTTCCTGCATGTGCCTTATGATCTCTTCATGAGAAAAATCGAGCATGCAACCGCATATGGAAGGTTTCTTGATGTTTTTCTTGGGCATGGCGTTTCCATTTGTCAATGAGATTTTAAAAATATGAATCGGACCATTCTTTTCGAATCTGTGAGTTACAGAATCCCGTAAAAAATGGCAACCGCCTTTTTTGCCGCGAAATCGTCAGGTCGTTCTCAATTTTTCCTTTTCCAGCCGTATGGGACTCTTGGGATCACGCTTGGAATAAGAACCCAATATCTTCATAAAAGACACATGTCTTCTCAAATCTTCCATGGCGAAACGAACGGAAGCGTCCTCCACATGCCCCTCCACATCCACGTAAAACAAATACTGCCAGGAAAACATGCGGTTGGGACGCGACTCGATGCGCGTCATATTCACTCTGGCCCTGGCAAAAGATTCGATGGCACTGTGCAGGGCACCCGGCTGATCGGACACAGCAAACAGGAGAGATGTCTTATCATTTCCTGTGGGAGGAGTCGCCTGATTGGAAAGGGACAAAAATCGCGTGGTGTTTCCCGGATGATCCTCTATGCGCTCGGCCAGTACTGTAAGCCCATAATGGTGCGCCGCATACAAATTACATATGGCGGCGCCCTGAGGGTCTTCGATAGCCTTTTGGGCCGCCCGTGCCGTGGAAGAAGTTTCCTGAAGCTCCGCATGTCTCAAATACTGTAAAGTATAACGGCGACATTGTTCCATGGCCTGAGGATGTGCATAAACTCTTTTTACATCATCTATGGCACTCACTTTGCCGGACAAATAGTGAGCCACTTCCAGATAGCATTCTCCCGCTACATGTACATCGCATTCATGTAACAAATCCATGCTGCGCCCCACTCCTCCCTGCAATGAATTTTCAATGGGAATGACGGCCTCATGGACTCTTCCCTTAAGGAGGGCATCGAAAACTTCTTCCAAAGTCAGACAAGGCACATAGCGAGCCGAGTGCCCGTGCAAGGAGAGGGCCGCAATGTGCGAGTAAGTCCAATCCGGCCCAAGGAAAGCTACCTTGAGGACATACTGGAGGAGTCGTGACGCTGCAAATATCTCCCGGTAAATAGCCCGCAAAGATTCGTTTTTTATGGGACCTGAATTGCTTTTGCTCAAGCGATCATAAATAATTTCTTCCCTTCCGGGATGAAAGAGAGGAAGTCCTCGCTCCGCCTTATACCGGCCCACCTCTCTTGACAGTTCCATGCGTCGATTGAGCAGGCCCAAAAGCTCCATATCCAGTAAATCAATAGCTTCTCTTAATTCTTCCAAATCCTTAGCCATACATTTAACCCTCCAAGACAACCCCTGCTACCTTGTACTGAAATTGCTTTTCAGCCCTTTTACCTCACAAAAAAAAGCCGCAGGCTGAACCTGCGGCTTTTTCGTCTCATGTAAATCCAAATTGAGGGTATCTTGCCTCAAATGCAGGTCAGCACCGCCTTCCCTCCCATGGGAAAGTAATAATAAATAAAAAAATAACCCAATCGATATCGACCCGAATCAAAATTCAAAGCGCATCCCCCCACAGCTTTTTCCCATTACACCTAAAAAACCGGCTCCAGAGTGCAAAATCTCACCCATAGCCTGATCTCCCATTAAGAAAACAATAAATAATAAAATAATTTGCTGTTGCATGTGCTGTCAAGCATTATTTGAATTGATTCCTTTCCCGCAGGATGATTCACTCTTTAGAAATTCAAATCGGGTTCTGGACAAAATTTAAACATTACCGTTATAGTTGAAAAAAAGAGATGTCGTCGCTCTAAAAAACTTTCACTCATACAACATACCGGAATGAAACCATGGCTATTATGAAGGAATGCAAAAAAATAAGTGAAGCCCTATGGGAAATTCCCACCAGTTACAAAAAGGGCATGCGTGTTCCCGCACGTATTTATGCCACGGAACAACTCCTCAAGAACATGGACGAAGGGGTCGTGCAACAACTCACGAATGTGGCCACTTTACCCGGTATCGTCAATTATGCTCTTTGCATGCCCGACGGCCACTGGGGATACGGGTTTCCCATCGGCGGAGTAGCCGCCATGGATACCAGGGAAGGTGTCATATCCCCGGGAGGAATCGGTTTTGACGTCAACTGCGGCATGCGGCTCATGACGACACAGCTCACCATGGATCAGGTAAAACCAGTGCTTAAAAAACTGATCGACCGCCTTTTTCAGCGAGTCCCCGCAGGCGTGGGAGGCAGTGGGTTTTTAAAGCTGTCCAGGAATGAATTTCGCCAGGTTGTAGAACAGGGAGCACGGTGGTGTTTGAAAAATGGCTATGGCTGGGAGGAAGACCTGGAGCGCACCGAGGAATACGGCTGCATTCCTGGAGCTGATGCATCCAAGGTAAGCGACAAGGCTGTGGAACGCGGTTTTCAACAGATCGGTACTTTGGGATCGGGAAATCATTACCTGGAAATACAGGTGGTCCGGCCGGAAAACATTTACGATCAAAAGACAGCCGAGATATTCGGCATTCATATTCCTTATCAAGTGGTGATCATGTTTCATTGCGGCAGCCGGGGGTTCGGACATCAGGTGGCGTCGGATTACCTGGCGTTGTTTCTGAAAGTCATGGAAAAAAAATACGGTATGACGGTTCCCGATAGAGAACTGGCCTGCGCACCCTTTCATTCGCAAGAAGGTCAGGATTATTTCAAGGCCATGAAATGTGCCGTCAACATGTCCTTTGCCAACAGGCAGATCATCGCACATCGTATTCGAGAAGTCTTTTCTGATGTTTTTGGAAAAAGCCCCGAAGAACTGGGAATGCACCAAGTATACGATGTATCCCACAACACGGCCAAACTGGAAAAACACCGGATTGACGGCGAATTGACCGAACTCCTCGTCCATAGAAAAGGTGCAACCCGCGCTCTCGGCCCCGGGTCACCGGATCTCCCCCCTATCTATCAACAAGTAGGACAACCCGTGATACTGGGCGGCAGCATGGAAACCGGTTCCTATGTCCTGGCCGGTGTGGAACAGGGAAAGGAAAGTTTTTTCAGCACGGCTCACGGCAGCGGGCGCAGCATGAGCCGTCAACAGGCCAAGAAGAAATTCCGAGGAAAAAAACTTCTTGAGGATATGGAACAGAGAGGGATTTACATACGTACAGCTTCTTTGTCCGGCCTGGCCGAAGAAGCCGGTGCCGCTTACAAGAACATAGATGATGTGGTGGCAGCCACGGAAAAGGCTCGCATAAGCCGAAAGATAGCCGGAATGATACCCATAGGAAACATCAAAGGATGAAATGAACCCATGAAAACCAAAACTCCAATAATGTTTATCACCGGCTCCATGGGCAGCGGTAAAACAACTTTACTGAAACGCATCCTGAATACGGCCAATCGACACATTGCGGTGATCATGAATGAATTTGGTGAAATATCCGTGGACGGCACCTTGATTCGCAGCGGAAATGTGGAAGTTATACAGATGCCGGGAGGGTGCTTATGTTGTTCTCTCAAAGAGGAATTTAAAACTGCGATTCGGTCAGTAATAGAGAGGACCTATCCACATGCCGTTGTGGTAGAAACAACCGATACAACCAAGCTGGATTATCTTGCACATGAAGTAAAATACAACTTGCAAGAAACAAGGCTGGACAGCGTTGTTTATGTTGCCGATGCCTATTCCGGCATTAGGTATCCCGACATTGCTCAGAGCACCAGGTCGCATCTTTCCAATGCGGATATCGTCCTCCTCAACAAAATTGACCTGGTTACCATGGAGGAAATCAGAAAAATGGAGGCTTTTCTGCGTACACATAACCCAAAAGCGATCATGTTCAAAACCATGGGCTGCGATGTGGACACCAACTTGCTCTTTGGACTGGATATAGAAAGACATTCACAGGATATTACACACCATGGAGAACCGATCTTCCAATCTTTTCTTTTTACTTCGGATACTCCGATCAGCAAACATTGCTTTGAAAAAACAGTGTCTCAATTCCCAAAAGAATTATATAGAGCCAAGGGGTTTGTTGTTTTTCAACATGAACAATGTCTGTTCAATTATGTAGTGGGACGTATGGAACTGGAACACTTTCCCACGGACAAAACACAAATCATTTTTATGGGTCGAGAATTGGAACAATACAAAGCGGATATTGTTCAACGTTTGAGACTTTGCGAATTCCATTGACATCAACCTTCATGGTTCTCAGGTTCTTGCCATGCCCTACCGATACATTGAAAATATTGCTACTGCCGATGCAGCTTTCAAAGCCTGGGGTACCACTGCCGAAGAACTGTTCATTTCAGCAGCCGAGGCTCTCATAAATGTCATGGTTACAGATTTAAAAACCATCGACAATCAAATAATTATTCCCATTCATCTTGAATCGGAAACCATGGAGATGCTTCTCTATGAACTGTTGCAAGAAATCATTTTTCAAAAAGATGTCGGACCCTTTCTCCTCAAAGTATTCGAACTCGAAATAGATCACGTGGAAACCAATTTACAGCTCCGTGGAATGTTGAAAGGGGAAAAGCTTGATTCGAACAAACATGATTTGATTGTTGACGTCAAGGCTGTAACGTTCCATCAATATCGTGTGGAAGAAACGGAAACAGGTTGGGAAGCCGTGGTGGTTGTGGACATATAGAAAACCATCTGCAAGCAAAATCAATATTCTTCCGTAAATGTTTCGGAAAGCAGATTTTACTGGAAATGGTTTTTATGATTTTTAGTTTTTTAAATCTTTAAAACCAATCATAATAATAAGGGTTGTCTAAAAGTTTAAAAGATAGCTATCTTTTTGAATTTATTTAAATACTTTCTTGACAAGAATCTTGATTTCATCGAATTGTTCCCAACATCACGACTTTTATATTCACACCTTTCGCACAATTTAAACAAGTTTTGAACAGGCTTTTCACTAGAATATGACATGATTTTTACCGAAGCAGGCGCAGGGGGATCAGAGGGTATCGGAAGGGTTTGCCTTTACTGACGAACACCCCGGCTTTGATTGCGAAGCAGGCGGAAAAAATCGCCAGGGCCGTTATCCCGTAAGTAGAAATAAAGCCCAGGGGCAGTAAACTCAGGATGAGTGCGTAGAAGGTGACGGTCATCTGGAAATTGAGGGCTTCCTTGGCATTGATGTCGATATAAGGAGAGGTTCCCCTCTTGATCAACCATATCACCAGGGGAGCGATAAGGTGTCCGGCAGGTATCCAGTTGTGGGAAATCGGTACCCACCAGACCAGTCCCATGAGAGCGCTGAAGTGACATAGACTGGCCCAGGTAAGCTCATTTTCCGAATATTGTTGGTCCTGGTTTTCTACCTTCATGGTTTGTTTTCGATTCCCTGTGTTTTTCGTTGTTGTGGGTTTGTTTTTCTGGACGTTCCATAATGGGAAATCGGCTACTCAGAGACGATTTCGAAAAGGATGACTTCCTGCCTTGTCGGTGATCCAGGTGTAATCTCCAAGGTTGGGGTCCATTACGGATCGGGGGTAGTTGATGGGAACGGGAAAAACGATTTTATAGGAGTGAGGGAATAGGGTTGCCGTCCACTTGGGAACACCCAGTCCATTATGCATGTGTCCTTTACCGATAAGAGCCACTATGGTTACTTCTTTGTCGTTGCGGCTTAAAGCCTGGGCAAGAGATGCGGCCATGGTTTTTTCCCACGTCAGTTGTGCTTCATAAAAGTTTTCGAAGTTCTTGATGCCGTACTGCCTGTGATGTTCGAATTGTTCTTTCAAAAATCGCCGATGTAGGGGATCTCCTTTGGGGATTTCCTCCAACGGGATACGTTGTCGTTCTTCCGCAGTCAATGAAGCGAAGCCTTCCCGGCTGATTTTCTTTATGATGTCTGAAGGGGCATTGAGAGCCAGGATGGGAATTTTGCGATTTTGGGCAAAAAGGAGAATGTCCTGGTAAAGTTCAAAAGGGTAACCCCATGTTTTTTGCCAATCCACTTGTACTATGAACTGTTGTTCACTCAACTCTCCTTTTGAAAAACGATCCACAATGGACTGTTTTTCCCTCGGAAACATTTCCATGGCCAGCACGACTGGTTTGACGGCATGGAGTCCTTCCAATACTTTTAGCTGGACTTCATGATCGAATCGGCAGGTATGGACTTCTCCCACATAAACGATTTGGGATTTGGATGCTTGTTGGATGAAGGCTGCGAAGCCGATGGGCTTTCCCATGTCCGTACTGATGATATCATTTAGCTTGATTCCCTCGAGTTTCGCCCAAAAATCTTCAGTTTTTTTAGGGTGGAATGCCGCACAACCTGATAGGATCAAAAGAACCAGCAACGATAAAAAAATTTTCTTTCCGGAAAAATCCATGCGATTGCCTCTCCTGACCTGGGGGAAAAAAGTCAAAGAGCTAAAAGAGTTATCTCGACGATTGAAGATATACTAATGGTCTTCCTTGGAAGACACAAGGTTAAAGTGCTTCAAAGCCTGTCGATGAGTTTGCGGTTGGCGGCGGGAAAGGCATGGTGTTCCAGGCTTTCACGGGAAACCCAAAGGCCTTTCACTGCGCTCTTTATTCTGGGAACGGCATGAGGTACGAGAAGTTCACAGAAGAATGCATGGAGTGTCACACGAAAAGAGGTGTAATTATGACGTATGGCCGCAATTTTATTCAGAAGATGAATGTCTACCTCCAGTTCTTCACGAAATTCTCTCACGAGGGCGGCCTCAGGGCTTTCTCCCCGGTGTATCTTTCCCCCTGGAAACTCCCACAGGTGAGGCATCAGGCCGTTAGGGGACCGTTTTTGGATGAATATCCGGTCGCCGCGTAAAAGCAGTCCAACGGACACTTCCAGGGGAGTCAGGCGTTTCTTTTCGCCTGGAACAGGCCTTTTTTCCACCAGATCGAGCTGATGGCTTCGGCACAGTGCATTCAACGGGCATGAGTGACAAAGAGGGGTTCGAGGCAGGCACACCAGTGCCCCCAGCTCCATGACCGCCTGGTTGAAATCCCTTGCTTTTCCTTCCGGGATCAATTTTTTTGCGGTCTTCCAGATAAAATGACGACCTTCTTTGCTTTTCACCGGCTTGTCGAGGTTGAAAAGTCGTGCCAGGACTCTTTCCACGTTTCCATCGACCACGGCATGCGATTCATTGAATGCGATACTCATGATGGCCCCCGTGGTGTAAGGGCCGATTCCCGGCAAACGGCCAATGGCGGACGCATCGTTGGGAAGTTCCCCTCCATGCATTTCCAGGATTATTTTTGCTGTCTTGTGAATGTTTCGCACCCTGGAATAATATCCCAGTCCCTCCCAATGTTTGAGCAATTCTTCTTCCGAGGCGTTTGCCACGGAAGTGAGGTCGGGAAATCTTTGCATCCACCTTTGGTAATAGGGCAGAATGGTTTTTACTTGAGTTTGCTGGAGCATCACTTCGGATATCCAGATTTCGTAGGGAGAGCAGGTTTTCCGCCAGGGTAAAAGCCTCTGGTTTCGCTCGAACCAATCGAGGAGATGGTTTTGCAGCCTTGTCAGGTTTTGACGAGAACTTTTAAGGACATGATTACCGGTCAATTTTACCTCCGCATTTTGTACTGTTTCAGCTTCGGTTGTGGAGTGCAGGATAAGAGAACCAGCCTTTGATTAACTCTATTTTTTCAATCATCCCAGTAAAATAATATTGAAAGACAATTTTTTTAAGTGTCTTGACGGAGGTTTCCTTCATATGTCTTGAGAAAATCTCTTGAATGCTATAAAAAGTTTTCCTACCACAATGGGAGTTGTGGGGAGTCTGTATTAGAAGAAGATTCGATGAGAATTCAGTGCTGCCTCAACAAGGGGGGGCCACTTTTGATGATATGGGTTTCGCTTTATGCCACAAGGTGGAAGTCTGTTCCATTTGATTTGAACCCATCTTCATGGATGCTGAGAATGAATCCTGTCACCAACAAAATGCGAAGCCTGGCCGGATTGGCCGAAATGGAATACTACTGGAAAGAACGAGAGTCCTTTGGGGATTCGCGTTACTTTTACCAGAGTAAAGTGCGCAACCATTTGGGGGAGCGCCATGGCGGCGGCTGTCCTGAATCTGTCATTGCCGGTACCATGGTGAATGATTTCGTGGGTGAGGTTCAAGAGGCGATCGAAAAATCCTGTGCCAGGTATTTTAATGTTCAACATCCCGATGGATACTGGTGGGAAGAGCTGGAATCCAACGTGACCATCACCGCTGAATATGTGATGCTCTTGCACCTGCTGGGAATTCGCAATGCGGAGCAGGAGCAATCCATGGCCGGGTACCTGCTCAACGAACAGAGGGAGGAAGGCCACTGGGGGCTTTATTATGGTGATGATGGAAACATCAGTGCCTCGGTGGAAGCCTATTTCGCTCTCAAGCTTCTTGGGCAGGATCCTCAGTCCCACGTCATGGAAAAAGCACGGGATTGGATTTTATCCAAGGGGGGAATCGAAGCCGCACGGGTTTTTACAAAAATCTGGCTGGCTCTTTTTTCCCAGTACGATTGGAACGAAATCCCCTCGATGCCTGTGGAGCTTGTCCTGCTACCTCCCGAGGCTTATTTCAATATTTACGAGTTTTCCAGCTGGGCCCGCGGTACCATTGTGCCCCTGTCCATTGTCATGACCATTCGGCCGGCCATGAGCCTCACCCCCGAAAAGTCCATCGGGGAGCTTTATGTGAAAAATGGCGATGGGACGATCAAGCGAAGTTTTCCATCCAAAATTCATAAGTTGTTTTTTCTTTTTGATCGTATTGCAAAGATTTACGACAAGATAAATCCTTTGCCCACTCTGCGCCAAAGAGCCGTCAAGGCTGCGGAGGATTGGACCCTTGATCATCAGGAAGAAAGTGGTGACTGGGGGGGAATTCAGCCTCCCATGTTTTATTCCATCCTGGCCCTTTACTATTTGGGTTATGGTCTGGATCATCCCATTTTACAAAAGGGACTGAAGGCTATAGATGACTTTTGCATGGAAGATGAGAGAGGGCTGCGCATGCAGTCCTGTATTTCGCCTGTTTGGGATACGGCACTCACGGCACTGGCACTCAAGGAAGCAGGCGTGCCCGCCGGACATCCCGCTCTCCGGAAGGCTGTTCGCTGGCTCATGAATAAACAGATCACCGAAGGGGGCGACTGGCAGGTCAAAAATTGTTGTCTTCCCGGTGGCTGGGCTTTTGAGTTTGTGAACAACAGGTATCCCGATGTGGACGATTCGGCCGTTGTTTTGATGGCTCTTCATCGCATGCGCCTGGAAAGCGATGATGCCATGGAGTGTGTCATTAAACGGGGCATGGATTGGTGTATCAGCATGCAGAGCAGCAACGGGGGGTGGGCTGCGTTCGATCGTGACAATGTCATGACCATTTTGAACCGCATTCCCTTTGCCGATCATGAAGCCATGGTGGACGATCCTTCAGTCGATGTAAGCGGCAGGGTTCTCGAGGCCATGGGGCTTATGGGTTTTAAAAGCTCCTACCCGGTGGCTCGGCGGGGCATTCGGTTCATTCGTGGGCTCCAGGAAAAGGACGGCAGTTGGTGGGGACGTTGGGGTGTGAATTACATTTACGGTACCTGGTCGGTGCTTAGAGGACTGGTTTCCATCGGTGAAGACCCCAAGAGCGATTATATTCAAAAAGCCGTGCGCTGGCTCAAGGATCATCAGAAACCTGACGGGAGTTGGGGAGAAACTTGTGAATCTTATTCGGACGGTTCCCTGCGGGGAAAAGGTGAGAGTACCCCGTCTCAGACAGCCTGGGCACTTATGGGGCTGCTCGTATGCGGTGAGGAGGACAGTCCCGAAGTCAGGAAAGGCATTGACTATCTCATTAAAACCCAGCAGCCGGACGGCACATGGGAAGAAAAGCACTTCACCGGCACAGGGTTTCCCCGGCATTTCTACATCCTCTACCAAAACTATCGCAATTGTTTTCCTCTCATGGCCTTGGGTCAGTATCTTCAGCGCATTTTAAAATAACACCAGCCCCAAAAAAGAGGCGATGTATCCCCTACATCGCCTCTTTTTTGGGAGGTTTTTTTTCAGGTTGGATGCGTGATTGTCATTCTTTTGACAGTTTCCGCACTTCTTCATCACTCATACTGAAGGAGTGTTCAGGACCGGGGAATATCCCTTGTTCGACATCTTCCTTATATTGAATCAGAGCCTGCCGTATTGAATCCGAAAGTTTTGCATATTGCTTTACAAAACGGGGGGTGAACCTGTCAAACAGACCTATCACGTCGTGAATGACCAGCACCTGGCCGTCACAGGCCTTACCGGCTCCGATGCCGATAGTGGGAATGCTGATGGATTCGGTGATTCTCTCGGCGATGGCGGAGGGAATGGCTTCCAGAACGATACTGAAACAGCCCGCGTCTTCCAGTGCCTGAGCGTCTTCGATTATTTTTTTTGCCGCTTCCGCCGTCTTTCCCTGTACCTTGAAGCCGCCGAACTGCTGGAGACTCTGAGGGGTCAGGCCCAGATGTCCCTGCACGGGAATGCCGGCTTCCGCGATGGCTTTCACTTGAGGCACCACGCGGCTGCCTCCCTCGAGCTTGACGGCTCCGGCCCGCCCCTCTTTGAGCAACCGCCCCGCATTGGTTACCGCCTGTTCCACGCCGGCCTGATAGGACATGAAGGGCATGTCGGCGATAACAAGGGAGTTTTTAGCTCCCCGGGAGACAGCTAGAGAGTGGTGGATCATTTCGGTCATGCCTATGGAAAGGGTATCTTCCTGACCCAGGACGACCATGGCAAGAGAGTCTCCCACAAGGGCCATATCGATACCTGCCTGGTCCACTAGAAGGGCGGTGGGGTAATCGTAAGTAGTGATTTCCGAGAGTTTGCGCTTGCCCTTGGAGGCGATGATGTCGGGAACGGTTACTTTTTTGCTCATTTGGATGATCCTTTCTGCCTTTTTCAGCTTCCACCAATACATGGGGTCAGTTGGAACACTTCAAATAGCTCGATTCCATCACTTTGATAAGTTGAGTGAGGGTTCGGTTGACAGGAGCGTCAATGTAGGCTTCATCAGCAAAATGAACGATAGCCCCATTGATTGCATCGATTTCCGTGCGTTTTTTCCGATCCACATCCTGGCCCATGGACGAACGATTGGCCGCGGTGGCTCGGGCTACGCTCAGAACCTTTTCTACCATTTTTTCTTCATCCCCGAAGGAAAAGCCCTTTGCACGGGCTACCTGGAGGGCTTCCAGGACAGCGTTTCGTGAAAGGGCGCGGCCGGCTTCCCGTTCCGCAATCATGCCGTTACGAATGTTGGTGAGGGCCGTGATGGCGTTGATGCCCACATTCACCATGAGCTTTTCCCATACGAGGTATTCCATATGCTCGCTGGACTGAGTGGCCAAACCGGCTTTTTTAAAAATGTTCACGATGGCTTCTATACCTGGGGTGGGGGAACCGCTGGGTTTGCCGATAAAAGTGGGACCGTTGCCTCCATGACGAATATGCCCGGCTTTTACAAAGGTGGCCCCCTGAGCCGTAGTGCCCAAAAGGATTCGTTCCCGTCCTACTTTGTCGGCGATACACTCCCAGTTTCCAATGCCGTTTTGTAATGTGAGAAAAAGGGTCGTCGGCCGACAGATCGGAAGAATTTTCGCGACGGCTTTATCCGTAGCGTAACTCTTTACCGTTACAATGACGATGTCTGTTTTTTGTTCGAGGCACGTGAGATTATCGGTATTATAGGTTTCCAGAGTAAAGTGGCTCATGGTCCCATCCAGTTCTTCCACAACCAGGCCATTTTCCCGGATGGCCTGCATGTGCTGCTCGTTGGTGCTGTAGAGAGCGATACGAGCTTCCGTGGCGGAGAGGCGGGCACCTATGAGGCTTCCCAAAGCCCCGGCTCCAAGGATAAGAATGTTCATGATATACAAAGCTCCTGTGTGGGAATGCATGATGCCCCTACTGCCATGGCGAAGATATATCCCTTCGGCATCCTATCGCAGTTTCAAAGTGGCAAGTGCGATAAGAGCCAGGATTCCGGATAATATCCAAAGTCTAATAACCACCTTGGTTTCCGCGATTCCCTTGTGCTGAAGATCGTGGTGCAGGGGAGCTCTGTAAAAGATACGCCGTCCGAGCCACCTGACACCGATTTTATCCTGAACCTGGCTGGTGAGAGCTTCCACAATGAAAAGTCCTCCCAGTATGGGAAAGAGCATTTCTTGCTTGAGCAACACGGATACCACGGCCATGGTTCCCCCGATGGCCAGGGAGCCGGTGTCACCCATGAAAATCTGTGCAGGGTAAGCATTGTACCACAGAAAACCTAAACCAGCGCCCACGAATGCCGCGCCGAAAATGACCAGTTCACCCGCATCTCTTATAAAAGGGTAGTGCAGATAGGAAGAGTAAATGCGATTGCTCTCCACGTAAGCAAAAATTCCCAGGACTCCCAGTACAAAAATGGAAGGGGTGATGGCCAATCCGTCCAGTCCGTCGGTGATGTTGACGGCGTTGCATATAAAAATCACAAAGAAAAAAATGAATACCCCGTAGGCGTAGGGTCCCATATCCAAGAGAGGATGTTTGTAAAAGGGAACATAGAGCTTGGTGGCCAGGTCGGGTCCCAGGGGAGACCAGGGTCCCACCGCAATCCATGCGAATCCTCCCGCGAAAGCTCCTTGCAGCAGGAGCTTCATTCGCTCGGACATGCCATGGTCTCCACTTTGCATCTTCACTTTTGCAACATCGTCCCATAATCCGAGCAAGCCAAACCATAGCATTCCGGCCATGGAACAGAGTAGAAAAGGATTATGCCAGTTGCCCCAAAAAATCATGGAGGCAAGAACGGAACCGATGATGAGAAGACCTCCCATGGTGGGAGTGCCCCGCTTATCGAAGGCCGATTCCACGCCTGTTTCGCGAACCTGGTCCAGAAGGCAGCGTCTGTGGACAAAAAGGATGAAACGGGGGCTGAAGGCCAACAAGATGATCACGGCCGTCAAGGCAGCCATGATGGCGCGAAAGGTGATGTAGTTGACCAGTCGGAGAAAGGAAAAAGCATCCGAGAGGCTCAAGAGATAATTGCAAATCTCGTAGATCATGATGGACGCTTCCTGGTTGCCGTACTATCCGTCAAAAGAGGGATTTCCACGGTGTCGTGTTCCCCGAGAAGCTGATCCAGGCAATATTTATGAATATTTTGATAGGATGCCTTGATGGAAAAGTGAGGGCGGAAATCGGTCGAAGTGAGAACAAAGGTTCTTGTTTCCATGAGGAGTTCCCGGGATGGCTGAATGATTTTCCTTTGAAGAAGTCTCTGTATACTTTTCAGAGCAGCATTTCTCACCTGCCAGTAATGGAATTCCTTGAGCCTCAACAAGGTTTCCAGGGCAGAAAAGTCCGTGCCGATTTCACCTATGGCCAGAGTTGCCTGCACAACCACTTCGAAGCATTCGTCTTTCAACCTTTTTTCCATTGCGATAAGCCACCTTTCCTGGCCCGAGAGGAAAAAACCAAAATGGGATGCGGTAATACATGCCTGAGACCTGACTTCGAAATAGGGGTCTTCCAGGGCCATGAAAATATGTCGTTCCACTTCCGGGTCGAAACGATTGAGCACTCTCAAAGCCTGCAAAACATTGCGACGGATGAACCCAACCTGTTCGAAATCACCTCCCAAAAGGCGCTTTATGGGAGATACGGGTGTCCGATCGGCAAGCATGTGAAGGAGAGTGGGAATTTTTTCACCATAGGAAGTCAAACCGATGAGTTTGACTCCAAGATTGCGGTCCTGCCAGTTTTGGTGGCTTAAAAGCCCTCCGGCCCGATGACGGTAGTAAGTAAGGTCATCAGGATCATCGAAAAGAGTGTTGGGGTCATAGGTTGAAGGATTGCGCGCCTGGGCCTGGTTGAGGAACCTGAGGAGCAAACTGTTGGACAGAAGAGGTTTGAAGGGAACGGCATGATAGCCCGAACCATTATTGTACAGACTGTCTTCAAATATCTCACTGACAATACGCGCCACGGCACGGCGCCTCAAAAAATCCCGGCTGCACCGCCCCATCTCCTCCAGCAGGTTCTCATCTTGAAGCAAACGCATGATACGTTCGGCAAGCAAGCGCCCTTCAAGCTTCTCGATCACCATACCGGCTTCGACGACGGTGTCTTCGTACAGGATTTCAGCGGCTCCCGCATGCTTCATGGCCCTGGCGTTCATGACCTGATGATCACCGGGTAGATTGGCTTTGGGAATCAGAATGACGGGTTTTCCCAGGCGGGATATCTCATTGAGGCTCCCGGCGCCGCTGCGACACACCATGAGATCGCTCAGTGAATAGACATCGCCGATGTTATGAAAATAATCCCGGCGAACATAAAAATAGGAGATGAGTTCGAGTTCTTCCGGACTATACCCTTTCCGGAGACGTTTTTCCGTGTCTCGGGATGCATCGTATTGGGGGGATTTGTTGAGTCCCATACCGTGGATGATGAAAATTTTGTCCCGGTGGGGGATAAGAAAGCGAAGGGCGTCCACGATGGCCCGGTTGATGGTACGGGCTCCCTGAGATCCTCCAAAGGCAAAAACCACTTTTCGGCCGGGCGGAATTTGAAAAGGCAGCGCCCTTTGAGCCTCCTCTATGGGTTTCTGTACAATGGAGTCCCGAATAGGATACCCAACCAGGATACCTTTTTTAGGAAAAAAAGCCAAAGTCTGGGGAAATGTCAGGAGCATGCGGTCCACCCATCGGCCCATGAGAGCATTGAGTTGCCCTGGAATGCTGTTTTGCTCATGCAGAAATATTTTGGCGTGTCCCACGCGTAAAAATTTCAATATGAGAGCCGCCGCGATTACGGGAGCGCTCACATATCCCCCGGTGGCCACCACCCATCGAGGGGCAAATCTGATGAGAATGACCATGGACTGCAAAATTCCAATAGAAAGCTTGATCAGAAAGCGTAGTGTCGATAAAGAAGGTTTCAACCCTGGATACCCCTCGGAAACGACGTAACATATAGGGTAGCCTGCACGGTTGACGATGACGCTCTCAGCTTTTCCCTTAACGCCCACATATAGAAAGCGGGTTCTCGGTTCCCGATTTCCGATGCCTTCGGCGATAGCCAGTGCAGGGTTGACATGGCCTCCGGTACCGCCTCCCGTAAGAATGGTCCTTGGCCCCTGGGAGGCCAACTTCTTCCACCTTTTGGACAGGCCGTAAAGTGTCAAGATGAAAATGACGAAGACCGGGAAAAAAAAGATAAAAACCGTTTTCAACACTTTTTTTGACTCTGCATTTGTTTTCAGGGAAAAGTCAACCAACGGCGCCGACTTCACGCATGAAGAGAGTGTACTCTCATCATGCTCCATGCACAATCTTATTAACCGCTGAGGCTATATTTTTTTTCCCGCCGTATTGACTTCTCGTTCCCAATCCGGAGCTTGGGAACGAGAAAGTTGCACGTGGCGTAACGAGAGTATTTTCAGATAGCCTCTTATGCTACCTTGCAGTAACATATTCCCATGGAACGGCACCTTCTCTTATGAGCTTAGGAGGTCGCACAGTAACGTCTACAATAGTTGAAGGGAGCTTGCCGGATAGAACCCCCGCATCCACAAGTCCATCCACTTTTTCTTTCATTTCGACGGGCGTGCGGCTAAGGTCGGAAAAGGGGGGGGTTCCCGATATGTTGGCACTGGTGGAAATGATCACCCCCCCACACAATGCGGCCAAAACCCTCGCCACCGGGTGCGGCGAAATCCTGATGGCGATTTTTCCCGATCCTCCATGCACAAACGTGGGTAAAAGACCGGTCAGGGACAGGATCAGTGTCAGAGGGCCGGGCCAAAAGCGTTCCGCCATTTCGAGGGCTTCCGAACTCCATTCGGCGGCCACTTTTCGAACCGACTCCATACGGTCGGCGATCAAGGGAAGGGGTTTTTGAAACTCCCGTCCCTTGATCGCATAAATGCGCTGGATGGCGGATACGTTGAAAGGGTTTCCCCCCAGGCCATAAAAAGTTTCGGTGGGGTAAACGATTACACCTCCCATCCGTACGATGGAGGCCGCCTCGGAAAGGACCTCCACCATTTCCGGTTCAGGCAGGGAGGCATCGACCTGCCACAGGGTTCCTTGCACCTTTTCTCCACTCAAGACTCACGATTTCCGTTTAGCCAGATAATCTTGCAGCTTTTTATTCCGCTCGACAACCACTTCTTGGGCCATGGCTTTCTTGTGCTCCAGGAGTTTTTGTGTCAGGGCAGCGTCCCCAAGAGCCAGGATTTGCACCGCAAGGATGGCTCCGTTGCGGGCTCCAGCCTTGCCGATGGCCATGGTGGCCACGGGAATGCCGGGGGGCATCTGAACGATGGAAAGCAGGGAGTCCAGGCCTCCCAGGGGAGAAGCGTCAACGGGAATGCCGATGACGGGCAGAATGGCTTCCGCAGCCACCACGCCACCCAGGTGGGCTGCCATGCCCGCTGCGGCCATGAGCACCTTGACGCCCCTGTCACGGGCTGTTCGAGCGTATTCCGAGGTGGCTCCCGGGCACCGATGGGCCGAGAGAATATGGACTTCATAAGGCACGCAGAAAGAATCCAGCGTTTTGAATGCTTCTTCCATTACGGGTAAATCCGAATCGCTACCCATGAGGATACCGACCAGGGGGTTTTTGTTTTCCAAGGTCATGCATTGGTCCTTTATTTTGAGAATTTTATTTTTGAGGTCATTGAAGGCCGATATCGCCGCGGCAATACATTCCTTCGAATTGTATTTTTTTCATTTCTTCATAGGCGGTTTCACGTGCCTGTTCCAGACTTTCCCCCGAACTTACCAGACAGAGGACACGGCCTCCCGTGGTCACCAGCCGCCCCTCTTTGTCCCGGCCGGTGCCCGAATGGAAAACAAGACACTCCGGGTCAACCCGATCCGTTCCTTCGATGGGAAGGCCGATCTTATAACGATCGGGATAGCCTTTGTACCACCCTTTTTTCCCCTTGGTGGGGCCGCTGACGGCAATGAGGCAGAAGCGGTAGAGAGGGTCCCATTCGAGCTTCATGTCCTTGAGGTTTCCCTGGAGAATGGCTTCGCACACATCCACCAGGTCCGTGCGCAGGCGGGGCAGAATAACCTGGGCTTCGGGGTCTCCCAGGCGAATGTTGATTTCCAGGACCCGAGGTACGATTTCATTGTTTTCTTCCGTGAGCATGAGTCCCAGGTAAAGAACCCCCTGGTACAGGAATCCGTATTTTTCCCGGCAACCCCTTATGAGAGGCTCCGCCACCCGGGTCATGACGGTCTCGACCAGCGCGTCCGTGAGCCAGGGATGAGGGGAATAGGCTCCCATGCCTCCCGTATTCTTACCTTCGTCTCCATCTCTGGCGCGCTTGTAATCCTGGGCCGCAACCATGGGGACGATATGATGGCCGTCCGTGAAGCAGAAGAAGGAAAGTTCGCGACCGTAGAGGCGCTTTTCAATATCTACACGATTTCCCGCATCGCCGAAAATTTTCCGCACCATGATGTTCTCGACGGCTTCCTCTGCATCCTTCACATCGTCACAAACCAGAGCCCCTTTGCCGGCAGCCAGGCCGTCCGCCTTGACCACCACGGGGTATCCCACGCCGCGCACGTACCGACGGGCGGCGTCCGGATCGGAAAAATTGGCGAATTCGGGAACGGGAATGGACAGTTCCCGGAGAAGCGTCTTGGTGTCGCACTTGCTCGATTCCAGGAGGCTTGCCCTCTGGTTGGGGCCCACGATGGGAAGCCCTCGGGACTGAAACAGGTCCACGATGCCTGCGGACAAAGGTTTTTCCGGTCCCACGAAGGTCAAATCGATACGCTCTTTTTCAGCAAAATCAACCATTTCCTCGATGGTTCTTGCATCGACACATCGGGCGTGCCGTTCCATTCCCGCGTTGCCGTGCGCCACGTAAACCTGCCGGACCCGCCCGCTCTGGGCAAATTTCCAGGCAATGGCGTGGTCCCTTCCTCCACTGCCGATGACCAGTACTTTCATGAAATCACTTTCTTGAGATAGTCGCAAATGTTTCCGTCGTATTGATGGGTGAGGCAGAAAGCCTTGCAGGCCAGTTCGAGACTGGTTTTCCGCGAGAGGTGTCCCTGGGACTTTTGCATCTCGTCGATAATGGCCGTGTAATCACCTGGGTCCGTCACCACGGCAACGTACCTGGAATTCTTGGCTGCGGCGCGGATCATGGCAGGGCCGCCGATATCGATGTTTTCAATGGCCTCTTCCAGGGTGCAGCCGGTTTTTTGCACGGTTTTGGCAAAAGCGTACAGGTTGACCACCACCATGTCGATGGGCTCGATGCCGTGTTCGGACATGGTTTTTACGTGATCGGGATTTTCCCGGATGCCCAGGATGCCGCCGTGGATTTTGGGGTGCAGTGTTTTTACCCTCCCGTCCAGCATTTCGGGGAATCCCGTGAAGTCGGAAACTTCCATGATCCGGATGTCGTTTTGACGCAAGAGCCCGGCGGTTCCCCCCGTGGAAAGAATCTGAACGTCGAAGCTTTTAAGGCCCCGGGCAAACTCCACCAAACCCGTTTTGTCCGTGACGCTCATGAGAGCGCGACGAATCTTGATCATTTTTCTTCTCCCTTGAAAGTCGTTTGAATCGATGTTTGTCCGTCGTTCCCTTATCGTTTGCTCAAATTACTCAAAAGCTTTTGAAACAGGATTTCCGCCGCCTGTACCGTGGGGGCATCGAGGGGTAAATCCGCCGTGGGTTTTCCTTCCTGATCGTAGCGGATCAGGAGTTCGTCTCGGGGAAGCACCCCGATACGGTTTTCCCCGAATGCCTCGATAACCTCTCGAGGCCACGATGCCGGGAGTTCCTGGACCTGGTTTACGATGAGAAAAGTTTCTCCCACCCGGATGGGCAGGGCATCCACCAGCTCCGCGATGCGGCAGGCAGCCGTGAGGCCCCGTCGGCTGGGATCGGAAACCAGCAGGAGGAGGTCCACGTCCTTTTGGGTCAGGCGGCTGAAATGCTCCATTCCCGCTTCGTTGTCGATGACCAGGTAATCGTAATTTTTGATGAGCTTTTCAATGAGCGCCGTCAGCAGGTTGTTGGCGGCGCAGTAGCAACCGGGTCCCTCGGGCTGTCCCATGGCGATGAGGTCGAATCCGTCGGACTCCACCAGGGCCTCCTCCAGCTTCATTTCCATGTAGATGTCCTTGGTCATGCCCGTGGGGACATCGGTTTTCATACTTTCGCGAGCCTGGGAGAGGGTTGTGCCCACGGATACCCCCAGGACTTCGTTGAGGTTTGTGTTGGAATCGCCGTCAATGGCGAGGACGGGCTTCATGCCGTGCCGAATCATGTACCGAATGAGGAGCCCTGCGACGGTGGTCTTACCGGTACCGCCTTTACCACCCAGGGCCACTGTGAATCCCAATGATCTATCCCCTTCCTTTCAAGTTTTGCTCAGGTAGAGCCAGAAGCCCGTACAGATGCCCCAGACGGCATTGTACAGGCAGATGAAAACGGGTGTGAGGCTTCCCAGTTCCAATCCCATCATGCCTTTGCCCAGCACGAAGGGAAAAAAGTAAAAGAGCTGAAAAGCCGTGGGGAGGAAGCTCAAGATGATGCCCCGGCTGAAAACACCCGTCCAAAACCCACTTCTCCATATGGGGACCATGAAAATCCACCCCCAAAGTCCGCCCCATAAGACCCTGGGGTACAGGTAGGAGAGGCTCCAGGCAGGAGCCGGAGCCACGCCGAATTTCTGAGGAATTCCCATGCTGTCCAGGTACCAGGCAAGAGAGGAACTGACCAGAGCTCCAAAGCATCCCGCAGTGAATGTGATGCTCAATTGTCTCAGAAACCGGCTCATTATTTTTTCCAATCAAACCGAAATGATACACACCCGGTACAGCTGCGTGTGAATAACCGCAATGGTCAATCCCGGGTGCCCGAATCCTCGTTCCCACGCTCCCGTGTGGGGAACGCATACCGGATGTGAACTTGCTTACCAGATTCTCATTACTTGCATACAACCGTACTATATAAACAAATACGATAGAATTTTTGTTGATGTCCTACCGCAATTAAAATCAAGATAAATAGCACACCACCCCAAAATGATAAAGGACTGAAAAAAGTTACCTCAAGGCTCTTCTTCGCGCAGTGGCACAATTGTGTCGGAAGTTTCCAGTCGTAAGCATTCCCCAAGAGAGGGTTCTACGCGGTTGCGGCCCTTTCCCTTGGCTATGTAAAGGTTATGATCCGCCCGAGCAATCAATTCAGCGGCTTCCATGAATGTCTCGCTGTATGCGGTGGCTACGCCGATGCTGATGGTAAAGGAGATAAAGCCCCTTTCCGGGATACAGATGCGTAGGGTCTCAACCTCACGGCGCAGGCGCTCGCCGAGAGCCACTCCTTTCATCAAGTCGGTGCCGCGGGCAATGACGGCAAATTCCTCTCCACCGTAACGGGCCAGAACGTCTTCGCCGCGCAGGCGATCCTCGATCATCCGGCTCATGGTCTTGAGGACCAGGTCACCGATCTGGTGACCCCATATGTCGTTGATTTTCTTGAAGTGATCCAGATCGAAGAACAGCAGGCTGACCGGAAGACCATGGCGCCGGGCAAAAGAAAGCTCGTAGAGCAGGCGCTCGTCGAAGTGTTTGCGGTTGTAAATACCGGTCAGGCCGTCACGGACCATGGATGCGTACATCTTTTTTCTGAACTGTTCATCAATGGGATCGAGCAGTTCGAACTGCAATACCGTGTCGCGCCCCAGCAGTATCTTGTCACCGGCCTGCAGCCGGTAGTGATCGACCCTTTGGTCTGCGATATAGACCCCGTTGGTGCTGCCGAGATCCGCCACGGTGTAACCGCCGTCTTCATCGCGGCGCAATTCCGCATGCCTGCGCGATATGCCGTCGTCGCGAATAACCCAGTCGCACAGCCGGTCGCGACCGAGCACGGTTACCTGGCGGTCAAGGAGTATCATCTCACCCATGTCCATTCCGGCAATGATCACCAGGGCCGCCTGTTTGCTGCCGTCCTTGCGCAGTAATTCGGCCATTGTGGGAGCTTCCATCAGAGTTTGAACGGGATCGCTCTGCCATCTTCTTCTGTCGTTTCTCATGGCCTGCTCGCTCCCCCTTTATATTGTCTCTTGTCCATCTTTATCCGGTCTTTCCCTGTATGATTAAAGGTTTTTCTTAATCATTTCAAACTATTGCCATTTTGAGCGAAAAGCGATTTTCAATCGCCTTACTCAACGCCCAAAAACCCTGGCCAGCGCGGCCTCCAGGGTCGCCTTGCCATAGGGCTTGCCCAGGAAGACCTGGGCCTGCTCCTCGTGCTCCTGGGCCATGACACTGGCTTCGTCGTATCCGCTGCACAGGATCACGGGTATGTCCGGGCGGATTTGCCGCAGAGCCTTGAGGGTTTCCCAGCCGCTCATCCCAGGCATGGTCAGGTCGCAGAGCACGCAGTGGATTTCATCCTTGTGCCGACGGAAAATGTCCACGGCTTCGGTTCCGTTGGCCGCCGTGACCACTTTATGACCCATGGAATTGAGTATTTGCCGGGCCATGTCCCGGATCATGGGTTCGTCGTCCACCATGAGCACCAGCAAGCCCGACTCTTTCACGAGTGCGGGCATGAGAGCCGGCGGCTTTTGTATCTCGGGAGGCTTTTCTTTCGATATGGGTAGAAATACCCGGAACGCAGAGCCTTCCCCCAGTCGGCTTTCCGCGGCGATCGCGCCTTCATGAGCTTTCACGATTCCCAGGATCACCGAGAGCCCCAGTCCCCGGCCCGCGAACTTGGTGGAAAAAAACGGGTCGAAGGCCTTTTCCACTATTCCCGGTTCCATGCCGCAACCCGTGTCGCTCACAGAAAGGCAGGCATAGTGGTCGGCTTTGGGCGTCCAACCCGCAGGAGCGATCCCCGAAATGGGAATGGCCGGGCCGGGAATATCGGTGACCGTTATGGTGATGTCGCCTTCCGCCTCCCCGATGGCCTCGCTTGCATTCACCACCAGGTTGGTCAGAACCATCTCCATCTGCGCCATGTCGGCCAGGATGGCGGGCCCATCAAGGGGAAGCCGGGCCTGGAGCCGCACATTCGAGGGCAGCCTGGGAGCTCGCTTTGAAACGATTTCACGGCACAGGGCAGAGAGATTCAATGGTTTGCGGTTTCCGATGCTCTGGCCCAGGTATGCCAGCATGAGGCGGCTGACTTCGGCCGCTCGCAGCGTGGCCGTGGTGGCGTCGGAAACCATGTCCTTCACCAGCGACGGATCGAAGGGGTTGTCCGCCGCCAGTTCGAGGCAGCCCAGCACGATCCCCATGAGGTTGTTGTAGTGGTGGGCGATGGCTCCCGCCATGCGTCCCAGGCTCTCAGCCTTCCGAAGCTGAAGAATTTCCTCCTCGACCCGCTTGCGCTCGGTGATGTCCTCACCGGAACTCAAGGTGCCGATGATTTTTCCCTCGCCATCCTTCAGGTGCGTGTTGTGCCAGCCTATCAGCCGCTGCGTTCCATCCCGACAGACGACACGGTTTTCGAAATACTCGACTGAAATCAGATTTCCAGCCATGATGCGCTTGAAAACCGGATAAACCTTTTCCATCCCTTCCGGCTGGGGCAGGCAGGTCTCGAACCAGTTTCGCCCGAGGATTTCATTCTCGGTGTAGCCCAGCAGTTCGCGCCCGGCGCGATTCATCATGGTGATACGGCCTTCCGTGTCCAGAGCCACCATCATGGTCTGGGTGGTGTCGAGATAGCGCTGGTTGAGATCGCGTTCGCGGCGCAGTGCCTGCTTTGCCCTCTTGAACTCGGTGATGTCCACACCAATTTCCAACACCAGAGCCGTTCCGTCGCTATCGACGAAGGGGTAATCATGGATGGTGTAGGTTCTGCCGTCGGGGGCTTCCGCCCATTCCCACTCTTGAGGGGTACCCGTCTTGAAAACATCGAATGTCGGGCACACATCGCACGGCTCATTCCTGCCCCACATCACCTCGTGGCAGAGCCGCCCCTTCGTGGAGCCGAAATGTTCCACAAAATACTTATTGGCGTAACGTATGGAATAATCGGGCGCCTGGAGATAAATGAATCCGGGAAAGGCTTCGAGGAGCCTGAAGAATCTTTTCCTTTCCAGCTCCAAATACTGCTCGGTTTGCTTGCGCTCTGTGATGTCGGTCAATACCACCCGACAGGTGGGGGTGCCGTCCTCGCTTTGCCCTTTGACGCCTGACAGGTGCGCCCAAAATATCTCGCCGTCCGCCTTGATCAGCCTCAACTCGCATTCCTGGGGAGCGGCCGTGTCGAAGAGCAGTTTACTGCGTCGGTAGAAAGTGTCCTGGTCTTCCTTGAAAATGAACCGGGTGAGGGGTTGTTTGACCAGGGACTCACGGGCAGTGCCCAGTAAGGTGGCGGCAGCGAGGTTGGTTTCCAGGATGAGCCCTTTTTCGGACAGGATACAGTAGCCTACGGGAGCCAGATCGTAGAGGTCGAAATAGTGGTTCCAGCTTTTCTTTAGTTCCGCCAGGGTTATGCCCGGTTCCTTGTTTTGCATTTCCAATCGAGCCTGGTGCCCTTGAAGCTCGTCGAGCATCCGGCGGATTGCCTCGGGTGAGAGGGCCGCCGTGTCTTCGGGTCCCTGGACGGCTTTTTCCCGTGCCTTTGCTTCTGCCTTTTGGTGTGGCGCCTGGCTGTCGGTCATATGGACTCCTCACTTTTTTTCAAGGTTTGATTCATATTTTTTTGGATCATAGGAAGGTATGAAGGCCTGCGTTTCTCCCGGTTTCAGAGCCGGGACAGGGCGATCCCGGAGTCCGTTCCAATGGTTCCGGCACTATCAAAATCCCCATATCTTTATCTTGACGCCGTCATGCTCGCCGTGATCGTTGAAGGTTTTTTTCCGCCACCCGAACTTTTCGTCCCGGTCGAAAATGAGGATGTGCGCCTCGCTCACGCCGCAGGTGACGGCATAGGCGGCCGTTTGCTCGATGGCCTGCTTCTTGACCGTTTGGTAGCCCTGCTTTGCCCCGATGACCTTGATTTCCATGACGATTTTTTGCCAGGCGGGTTTGCCGTCGGCTTCGTAACGCCATTTGATCATCAGGTCGGTGCGTCCCCTTCCCGATGCGTATTCCCGGGCGATGTAGCCGTTGGCGTTGACGACCCGTTGCAGAAAGGCTTGAGTCACCAGTTGAGGCGCGGCC
Source organism: uncultured Syntrophobacteraceae bacterium (assembly GCA_964603955.1). Taxonomy (GTDB): domain Bacteria; phylum Desulfobacterota; class Syntrophobacteria; order Syntrophobacterales; family Syntrophobacteraceae; genus SLCH01. The sequence continues at coordinate 2,818 of CAZRWT010000027.1, read as the reverse complement.
TCCTGGTAGCCCTTGATGTGGCTGGCCCAAATGTCCGCATTCTCCATCCAGAATTCCCGGAAAAGGTTGAGCATGACTTCCGTGTCGATACGACCGTCCCTGCCCACCCAGTCGGGGGCGAAGCGGGCCTGAAAGGTTCGTTGCCGCGCCTCGGTCAGTTCGCGGGGAATGATCTCCCGGTAGATGTCGTTGGATATGACCAATCCCCTGCTTGTTTGCGTGATTAGTCCGAGGTCCATGCAGTATTGGTCGTCGTCCTTGTGTACTCTGGCTTCCTCTCCGGTGATCATGGGCAGGATCACCCGGCGTATCCGATCTTCGGTGAGTTTGTCGGTCAGCTGATCAAGGTGTGTCTGGCGAGAGAGAATGAGGCGCTCTTTGGCCTCTTCCAGCTTTCCCGGGGTGATGGTGACGGATGGGTCGCGGTTTTCTTCCATTTCATGCGTCACTTCGTTACCCAGAGCGTTCACCAGCCAGGGTTGTCCGCTCGTGTAGCGCCACACCAGGTCGAAGCATTCCTCGTGAAAAACCTGCCCCGTTTCCAGCGTGTGCTGGAAATACAGCTCCCGGATTTCCTCCTGCGTGAAGTTTCCCAGGCGCAAGGATTTGGCCTTGATGTTGAACGCGCTTCCCCCGGTGATGATGTCCCCGCCGCTGCGATGGATGCGGTAATCCTTGATGTCGTGCACACCGCACAGGATAATGGTCGAAGGAAAGTTGGACGGCCTCCGGTCATAACCGGCTCGAATCTGGCGCAAAACGGATATGAGGGTGTCGCCCGTGAGCGCGTCGATCTCATCTATCAGTAAGACCAGCGGCCTGGAAAAGGTTCGGGACAGGTAAGAAAACACCGCGTTCAAACCGCTCCCGGCCCCCGTTTTTTCCAAAATTTCCCGCATGGCGTCCGGCATCTCGTCCTTCCCTGTGTCCTCGTACGCCCTGGCCGATATTTCACCGACAATGGCCTCGATACCGGACTTGATGTCATTGCGGGCCGCCTGGGCAACCTCGAAGTTGGTATAAAGACTAAAGTATTTCCCTTCGGCATTGAGATAATCCCGCAGGGCCAGGAGGGAACTGGTCTTACCGGTCTGTCTCGGCGCGTGCAGGATGAAGTATTTTTCCTGCCGAATGAGCGTCAGGATTTCATCCAGGTTCCACCGATGTAGGGGGTCCACTTTGTAGTGATTCGGGCGATTGACCGGCCCGGCCGTATTGAAATATTTCATGGCGCTCCTCCTGAAGAAATGCCTTCATGAGTCCGTGGTTTCGTTATTATCATCATCTCCTCCTCAATTCACCCGTTGTTCCCCAGCGCCTCGCGCACCTTTGTCGCCAGATCCTTCATGGAAAAGGGTTTTTGGATGAAGTGCATGCCGTTGTCCAGGATGCCGTAGCCGGCGATGAGGTCGGATGTGTAACCGGACATGAACAGGCAATGGATCCCAGGGTAGAGGGATACCAGGTTCCTTACCAGGTCTCGACCGTTCATTTCCGGCATGATCACGTCGGTCATGAGCAGATGAATCTTTTCTGAGTGAGCTTCGGCCAGGCGGACGGCTTCGCCCGGAGTGTTCGCCGCAAGCACGGCATATCCCAGTCTTTCGAGCATCATCCTGGTTATTTTCAGAATCTCCGGCTCGTCTTCCACCAGCAGGATGGTTTCATGACCGCGCTTCAGGGGCTGAACCGGAAGCTGCTCCGGCGGGGATTGGTTTTCGGGCACATATCGGGGCAGGTATATCTTGAAGGTCGTTCCCTGCTCCGGCTCGCTGTAAACATTGATGAAGCCGTTGTTTTGCCTGACGATGCCGTAAATAGTGGCCAGATCGAGGCCGGTACCTTTGCCCAACTCCTTGGTGGTAAAGAAGGGTTCGAAGAGATGGGATAGAGTCTCGGAACTCATGCCGCAGCCGTTATCGCTCACGGCGAGGAGCACGTAATCCCCGGGGATGAGGTCCGGGTGGTGCGCACAGTAGTTTTCGTCGAAGGTGCGGTTTTTCGTTTCGATGGTGACCTTGCCCACGCCGTCAATGGCGTCCCGTGCATTGACGCACAGGTTGGCCAGTATCTGGTCGATCCGGCCGGGGTCCACCTTGAGCGACCACAGGCGGTTGCCGGGCTTCCAGGTCAGCCGGATGTTCTCACCCATGAGGCGTTGCAGCATCTTGAGCATGTTCTCGATGGTTTCGTTCAGGTCGATCATCTTGGGAGCGATGGTCTGCTTGCGGGCGAAGGCCAAGAGTTGGCGCACGAGGTCTGCGGATCGCCGGGCGGCATTTTGTATTTGCTCCAGATCGTTGTGGATGTGATCGGCCGTGCTCACCAGCTCCAGGGCCATCTCCGTATGTCCCAGGATGATGCTCAGCATGTTGTTGAAGTCATGAGCCACTCCCCCCGCCAGTCTCCCCACCGATTCCATCTTTTAGGCCTGGTTCAGCTGGGCCTGGAGTTTTTCCTTATTCTCCTCGGCTTGCTTGCGGCTGGTGATATCGACAGCCATTTCAAAGCGGACATCCCTGCCGTCCGACCATTGAATGATGCGGTCGACGATGGCGAAATGCATGTCTAGCCTGGAGTTATAGTGTTCCCATTTGTAAGGCTCCGGTTTTTGTTCGAGGATAATGGAATTGGTGCAGAACTCACAGGGCGCCTCGATTCCTTGCAGCACCTCGTGGCATTTCCTGCCGATGCAGTCTCCGGGCAAGGCATCTGCCAGTTTCCGGTTCATATACAGGATTTCGTATGTTTCGGGATCGGAAATTTGACATCCTCCCCGGCCTGAAGGCCGAGGATTCCTGAAGTGGCTTATGCGGCC
>CAZRWT010000026.1:0-42953 GCA_964603955.1 uncultured Syntrophobacteraceae bacterium | reverse complement strand
GACCCGTGAACTCTACGATAGGGAACCCAGCGCGAGCAATGCCCGTGACCTGGCCGTATCGCACAATAAACTGGCGCTACTGCTCATTGCCGAATCTCCTACGGAGGACGACCGGGCACAGTCCCGGCGCCATGCCCGCGAGGGACTCCAACTGCTCCTGGACTTGCAGGAGGCCGGACAGCTCGATGTCCAGGCCAGGGGCTGGATTTCCGCCTTTGAAGCCCTGGCCGGGGATTATGCCGCTGCCTATCAGTCTGCCGCTCGATCCTTGCAAGAAGCATTGGACAGCGGGCTTTCCCGGCGAGAGCTTGTCGATCTGTATGCACGGCTTTGCTGGTCGGCCATGCTCCTGGGAAAACATGGGGAAGCTCTCGAAGGTGCAATGCAGGCAACCGCTTTGCTCGAGGACGAAAAAGCCCACGATGCCCGGCTGAAGCTCGCCCATGCCCACCTGTTCAACGACCGGTTCGAGGAGGCCCACGCCATCCATGCCCTGTACATGGGGCGGTTCAAAGGGGACGGGCAACCCTGGAACCGTGAGGTGCGCATGGATTTCATGCTCCTGCGCGAAGCCGGACAAGATCATCCCGACATGCTCAAGATCGAAGCCATGCTGGATGAGCAGGAAAAAGCCCCATGAAGGGAAGACACTTTCATTCCCAAGCCGGAACCCGGAAATACCCCGATACCCCTGCTCGCAAGCTCCGGTCGCCCTCTTCCACGGCAGGGGCGTTCCTTGTTCCCAAGCTCCGGCTTGGGAACACACGTGCCCGGGAAGCTCCGGCTTCCCGTCTTCCATGGAGGAAAATACACCCCTCCCCTGCCGTGGACACACCTGCGTATCATAAGGCATGTATCCGGCAGGATCGTTGAGGTATAATGGGCCATGTCGAGTGAATACGCACGGGCCGGGGCGCCGTGAAACGATCTAGGGGAGTTGGTCGCATTTGAATTACCGTTTTATTGATCACCACTGAATATCTGTGTTTATCCGTGTCCATCTGTGGTTCAAGAAATACGGTAAATTGAAACCAACCAACTCCCTAAAGATGCTTCGGCACAATCATGCCGACCAGGAGGTGTATGAAATGATCCGGACCTTTACGGAAGACGATAGACTCCCGAGAGCAATACCGCCTTGGGGAAGAGTTTCCGAGGACCCGGAAAACGGACCTGGCGGCCATGGAAAAGCCGCGCCGTGAGAAAGTCCAACTGGTGCGCAGTAACAAGGCCGCCAACATTCCGGATGGACATCCGGCTACATGGAAACCAAAAGGAGACAGAGCTTGAAAACATACCTGAAAGAAAAAATCGGCAACCCGGACCTCTTCACAGGCCGGAAAAAAGAACTGGACTGGTTTCTCAAATGGATCGACGGCATCAAAAAGGGAATCTCCAAGAGTGTTGCTATTGTTTCCCGCCGGAAAACCGGCAAGACGGCTTTCCTGCAACGCCTCTACAACCTTGTTTATGAGAAGAACGACGGGGTGATTCCGTTTTATTACGAACTCGGCGAGGGGAGCAAATGGGCGGTGGAATTCTGCCGGGACTTCTATCTGAAATTTCTCTATCAGTACATCGCATTCAAGACACGAAAACCGGAATACATACTCCTGACTGCGGCAAGAAGATCGGACTTTTCCAAGGCATTGGAAATTGTCCAAATGGAAGGTTTGGATTATCTGGCGGAGTCGATTCAAGGCGTCGAGGCCGAATATCGAAGCCGCAGTGTGGACCAACTATGGGATATCGTACGGGAAGCGCCCGTGAACATCGCCGACCGCCAAAACGAATGCATTGTGCAGATCATCGACGAATTTCAGTTTCTGAACAGTGAAATCTATTGGGACGAGGACAAAACCAGCCGGGCTAGCGATTTTGCCGCCGGTTACATGCGCACGGCCGAATACAGGAACGCTCCGTTGATCGTCTCCGGCAGTTGGGTGGGCTGGTTGCGCCATGAATTGATGATGATGTTGCCGGGACGGTTCATCGAATATGGCTACGACAACATGCCCATGGATGAAACCATCGAGATGGTGTTCAAGTATGCGCAGATGTATGAAATGCCCGTAACCGAACAAACCGCCTTGATGATTGGGGAACTCAGCGAGGGCAACCCCTTTTACGTCAGCGCCTTGTTCACATCCACCTGCCGGGAACCGGACCTGGCCACCCCCGACGGCCTGCTTGCGGTCATGGAATATGAAACCCGCCATAAGAAGGGCAATATCCGGAACACCTGGATGGAATACGTGCATTCGGTGTTTTCCCGGGTGAACGAACAAAACGCCAAAAAGATCGTCCTGTATCTGTGCAAAAACCGGGAACGCCGGGTGACCCGAAAAGAGCTTTTGGAAAAACTGGACCTGGGCATGACGGATTACGAACTGGAGAAAAAGCTCCATGCGCTGGTCAAAGGGGACATCATCGAGGAAGGAACCAGCAATTTTCAGTATCAGGGTGTGGAGGACAACATTTTCGACAAGGTCTTTCGGAGCGTTTATCAGGAAGAAATCGAAGCCTTTGACGAAAAGGAGATACGCAACGAATACAAGGCGCTGCTCGACGAATACCAACAGAAATACCGCCGACTGCTCGGCCGCTTGAACCGCATGAAAGGCGCCTATGCCGAATTTCTCATCATCAATCGGCTCCGTTTCCATGCCTTCCGGGACAACGAGACGTTCAAAGCCATGACCGCGAACCTTCCGGAAGATTTTCGCTTCGTCGATTACGAAAGCGTCTGGACCTACCGGTCATCCCCCATCGAAAAACGGGATTTGCTCATCGATATTTTCGCCAGGGCCGGGACAGGGGAATATGCCGTCATCGGGGAAGTGAAATATCGAGACACCAAAAAATATTCCAAGGCAGAAGCCGAGGAATTCCTGAAAAAAATCGAGTTGCTGAAGCTATTGGAACCCGTGCCCAAGTCCGTGAACATCGTGTTCTCGCTAACCGGATTCACCAAGGGGGCGCTGGATTTTCTCAAGGCGCACGACATGGCATGGACATCCGATGAGCGGTGGTTGGGGGAGGGCTGAGCGTTGTCACGGCCATCATGGAAACCACAAAAGTCCCACTCGATGCAGGAGGGCATGACAAGGGCATCCGGCGCAAATCCGGGCATGGTTCAAAACAGGGCAACAGTTGTTGGAAGCTCATCACTTTGAGTGGCACCGATTATCCGTCATTCCCGCATGTCGACATTTTTATCCAAAACGACCGGCAGCCGGAGGCAAGCCGCAAGTGGCGGCAATGGTTCATGGATGAATTTGCAAGGCATGAGGCCGGAGGACAAGAGGCGGATCGAACGTAGCCCGCCCGAATCCAGTTCTTTACCCGTGCCCCCAACCTATCTTTTATACCCGGAGGATGAACATGGACCTGGAAAGTTCCATTGATGAGTTGATCGATTACATGGAGCACGGCACGGTGGTTCCCCTGGTGGGGCCGGAGCTGGCGGTGGTGGAACATGAAGGGCGGCGTGAGCCGTATCAGCGAGTGCTGGGCCGCAAACTGGCCCAACGGCTGGGAGTGGTTGTGACGGAAGAGGCCGTGTGTCCGTCGGAAGTCATGGGAGCCTGGCTGGCCGGCAATCCCCGGGCCAGGCGGCAGAACGCCTATCGCGAACTCTACAAGCCGGCCGATGCCCTGCCGGTGGAAATTCCTCCGGCTCTGCTGCACCTGGCCCGCATTCGGGACTTGCAGCTCTTTGGCAGTTTTTGCACCGACGGACTCCTGACCCGGGCCATCAATCAAGAGCGCTTCGGAGGCGCCACCAAGACCCTGGAACTGGCCTTCACCCCCGGCAAAGCCAACGACCTGCCCGATACGGACCTGGAGTTTCCCCTGGTTTATCACCTCTTCGGGCGCATGTCCGTGCTTCCCAACTACGTCATGGCCGAGGAGGATGTTCTGGAATGGGTGGCCGCTCTACACAACCCCACCCGGCAGCCCACCCGGCTCCTGGACACCTTGAGCAAAAGCCACCTGCTCTTCCTGGGTTGGCGGTATTCCGACTGGCTGGGCCGGTTCCTCCTGCGCATCGCCAGGAATCGTAAAATGTCCGACAACCGCTCCTGCTATGAATACCTGGTGGATGACGGCGTGTGCCGCAGCGATCCCCTGGTGATCTTTCTGTCCCGTTACAGCAACGAGACCCAGGTGCTGGCCGTCAATGCGGAAAGCTTTGTGGAGCAGTTGGCCATGCGCTGGGCGGAGGTCCGGACCGAAGCCGGGGACGGCGAGGCGCAGCCCGATCCCGGCCCCATGGCCCCGGCCATGCCTGCGGGCAGCATTTTCATCAGTTATGCCAGTGAGGACCGGACTGCGGCTCTGCACATGGCCGCTGCTCTCCAGGCCCTGGGGCTGCCGGTCTGGCTGGATCGGGAACGCCTGGATTGGGGCACGGAGTACGACCGGCGCATCGAGGAAGCCATCAGGCGATGCAGCCTGTTTCTGGCCGTGCTTTCCCGGACTGCGGAACAACGTACCGGGTATTTTCGCAAGGAATGGGCCTGGGCCGAGGATCGCAGCCGAGAATTCACCGGAAGCACCTTGTCCTTCCTGCTTCCGGTGGTCATTGACGACACGCCGGTGTTCTCCAGCCGGGAGATTCCTTCTTTTTTCCGCAAAGTGCATATTGAAAGCGCTCCGCAAGGCCGGATGGACCAACGCCTGCAAGAACTCGTGGTCGCGGCCTATTGGAGCATGAAAGCGCACAAGGAGGGTCGCTGATGTACGGAACCGGTCCGATCATCGACGCCGAACACCCGTGGCCGGGCCTGCTGTCCTTTCCCGAAGAGGCCCACCCCTTTTTTCATGGCCGAGAAAGGGAATCGGAAGCCCTGCTCCGGATGATCCAGCGGGAAACCCTGACAGTGCTCTACGGCCAGTCCGGCCTGGGCAAGACTTCCCTGCTCCAGGCCGGAGTCTTTCCCGGTTTGCGTCGGGCCGGGTATTTGCCTGTTTCCATCCGCCTGATCCATGAACCCGAAGCCCCGCCCCTCCTTCAGCAGGCGTGGCAGGCCCTGAACGATGCGTGCGCGGAGCAGGATGTGGCAGCCCCGAAACCAAGACCCCAAGACAGCCTGTGGTCCTACCTGCACCGGGTCGATACGGTGTTCCTCAACCCCCATGGGCGCCCCGTGACTCCGGTGCTGGTCTTCGACCAGTTCGAGGAGCTGTTCACCCTGGGCCGGCGGGATGCTCGGAGCCGAGAGCGCTGCGCCATCCTGGTTCATGAACTGGGCGATCTCATCGAAAATCGCGTCCCAGTGTCGTTGCAGGCCGACCTCCAGGCCCGCCCCGAACTCCTGGACGAACTGGACCTCTTCCAGGCGAACATCAAGGTCGTCTTTTCCTTCCGTGAGGATTACCTGGCGGATTTCGACGGGTTGAAGGAAATCATCCGGCCCATCATGCCCAATCGCCTGCGCCTGCTGCCCCTGACCGGAGACCGGGCCGGTGCCGCTCTGCTCCGGGCGGCAAACGGCCGGCTTCGGGAGGATGCAGCCCATCGAATCGTGTGGTTCGTGGCCGGGAGCGGCTTTGATCGGACTGCCCACCCGGCCGACCTGGTGGTGGAACCGGCCCTGCTTTCCCTGGTCTGCCACGAACTCAATGAATACCGCCTGGGCCTGGGGCTGCCGGAGATCAGAGCGGACCTGATCCAGGGCCAAACCGCCGCAGACATCATCGACAGGTTTTACGCCTCCGGTTTTGTCGATCTGCACCCGGGAATACGCCAGTTCGTGGAAGACCGCCTGCTCACGGCCACGGGCCACCGGGACAGTTGCGCCCTGGACAACGCCCTGCTCCTGCCCGGAGTGAATGAAAGCGGTCTGCAAACCCTGGTTGACCGCCGCCTCCTGCGTCGCGAGGAACGGGGGGGGGCGGGTGCGCCTGGAACTGATCCACGACGTACTCATCGGCCCGGCCAAAACCGGCCGCGAGCAGCGACGACAAAACGCCCTCCTGGCCGCATCCCGCCGCAAACAGCGCATCTGGGCCGGCTTGAGTTTGCTGATCATGGTGGTTCTGGCAACTGTCACCTGGCTAGGAATGGAACTGAAAAATAGGAATGTCGAACTGCTTGGAATACAAAAGGAACTAGAAAATAGGAACGTCATACTGGTTGGAATACAAGATGAACTAAAAAAGAAAAATGAAGATATCCTTGAAGTACAAAAGCAAATCCAGACTTCACTCGAAACAGGACTTGAATTGATGCTTGAACTTATTCCCGCCTTGGTACCCCTTGATACCACATCGGCCAGTCAGGCTTCCGTTGCTCCATCTATGGAAAAACTTCAGATAAAGCTTCAAGCATATATCAATCATCTTGCTGAGTTGAACTTGGATGACGCAGAACAAATGGTGCAAAGGTTGCTGGAAGCAATAAATCAAAGATTTTCAGACTACAATATTTTAAAGTCGATAAATACACATTATTTCTTGGAAATTGAAACAACCGTCAGGGACGTTCCTATTGTGATAATACCTTTATCCGGCACTGAAAGGCTAACCGAAGAGAATGTGAGAGACAAGTTTTCTAAAAAACCAGGAACAGGCGGCGATAGTGATATTTCGGAGGCGGGTACTCTTCCTGCAATGAATGACCATGTAAATGAATAGAGGGAGGATTCATGAGTTCAAAAACCAGAAAGTGTATAGTTACAGGTATTTTTGCCATCATTCTGATTGGAATGGGCAGTCTGCTTTGGTGGAATCATGTGCGGTGGCCGGTGGGCGAGTTTTTAGCCGAAGTTAGAGAACCCGACAGTTGGAAATTGGGAGAGACTGTTGAGCTACTCATTCACACCAATCAGGAATACGAGCGCACCCAACGGCTGGAGATTAATCTGTCAGTCGAAGAACAGGGTTTGGATGTGGTTTCATCGACGCTGTTCAGGAACGGGGAAAATGCGAGTTTCAGAATTGAACTCATAGCTCGCCGGCCCATGCTGGAACGAACCCTTGCATGGCAGCTTCAACGCGGGCGGCGGGTCATGCGTACAGGACAACTCACCGCCACGGTGGAACCGCCGGTGCTTGGTAGTGACCAACCGGCAACATTCGCCGAGATGATTCAAGCGCCCGACCATTCTATTCATGGATCGCACATTACTGTGTGGAACGCTCCCGGAGCCGGCGAGCTGCTCACCGTAACAGGACATGCCGCATCGTCTGTATGCCGAACCGCATCCTCCGCCATGTTCGGTCTTGCACGCCATGGCAACATAGAGTCCCCTGCCTTTTTTCTGGGAGCAGGCATGGGGGTAATAGATACCAGCGGTTTGGAAAAAGGCATTGCGGAAGATATCAAAGCATTTGAGATAAAGTATCCCGCACTCACCAAAGGGATCGAGTCGGCGGTAGCAACTATTCTTCATGAACAGTCTGAATTGCTCGCTTTGGGAGAGATGCTGGCACGATTATCTGGAGACGCCGATAGCCTCTTGGAATTGGAAAAACTGAAAGCAATGGCTGCGGAAAAGGCCAGGCATGATGTTTTATCCACTTTAAGCTCCGCCATTTCCGGCAACTGGACCGTCGGCATACAAGCATCAGACGCCGAAATCGTACAAAGACAACAAGCATTGAGCCGCCTTGCCCAGAAAAAAGCTTCCGAACTCACCGAGGATGATGGGCGTGCGCTTCGCCTGCTTTTGACTGGACCGGAAAAAACTGTGGCTGCCTTTTGGCAAAACGAAAACGAGTCCATCAATGCATGCATGTCGGTATATCGTAATCTGTCTGAACAGGAACAAAGCGATGCAGGGCGCCTCTTAGAAAACCTGGTCGTACGCATACGTGCTCTGGAAACCGTCGTAGGCGACTTCAATGATCTGGCTAAGGCAACCGGCCTGTTAAAAATTAAAGATGATTCGACAACCCTTCGACATCCCGAAAATATCGAAACGGTTCGCGATGCCGTAGCTGCATGGAGTGCCTATGCAACGGGCAAGGATGCTCTGGACTTGAACGCACTCGCTGGTGGCCACAGGGGAACCTTGTTGCTGCCCTATTACGATTTTCAGGGAAAAGCGGTGAGTTTTCTGCTGCCGGCAGAACTCCTCCAACATGGAGATGGGGAATCTTTGAGAGACCTGATGCGATCGATGACGGCCATAGAGATGGAAGAGATCGCCAGGGCTGCCGCGCAACGGCTCGAAAGCACCTATGTGGAAACCATGGAACGACTCACTCAGTACAACTCGTTGGCTATGGCAATGAGAATGCCGGGGAGTCGAACTGCTGAAACTTCCCCTGCCTGGTCGGCATGGTTGTCGGAAAGCAGGTCTGTAATGGTTTCCGAGATTGACGAACGCGGACGGCAGCGAGGAACACGGGAAGTGAAAAAGACCAACCTCGAACTGATCAGAGATGCCTGGCATACAGCCGCTGCAGCCCGCCGACTTCAAATGTTTTATCTGCGACTGGCGGAAGATGCTCGAAATGCCTTCAATGACAAGGTTTTTCAAGCGATCAACGACCGCGTCCTGATCGATTCTTTGTTGCGTGGATGGTCACTCGCCTTTACCGATGAGGAAATGGAGAAGCGTTTCGAGGATTGGAGTGCCCGTTACCGAATTTCAGCATGGGAATCCATCTGGCGGCAGGCAATGGAGTTCGGCATCGACCCCCTCGTTTTTTTCAACGAAGGTACCGTGTTCCAGGTACGAGAAAACAACGGCGGTTTTGTCATTCAACCCGTCTTTGTGGCCAACATCCTGGAAACTCGATGTGTACGCGATCCGGCGATGGGAGTGGTCCGTTATGATACCCCCTGGCTGCACCGCAATCACAGGACATTTCGAGCGGAAGCAGCGGCCTCGGAGATCAAAAGCCCGGCACAACTGGCAGAGACCACTATGGACTCTGTTTTGGCCGACCTTTACGAAAAAGCGGATGAAATGGATGGTCAAAATGCTTTCAAAGTTATGGATGATTTGAAGGCGCATCTGCCTTTCGATGCATGGGGTACAGACATTCAGCTTGCTTTTTACGCAGCCCCCGAGCATGCGGCAGCCCGGTTGACTGAGGCATTCCTGGATTTTTGGGCACCAACGTCCCCTCATCGTCTGGACAGTGTGGATATTGAACGGGGTCGCAAAATCGACGAATATGAAGCAATGGAGGATGATCTCAACAGCTTGTGGAACTCCATCAAAGAACAGCTCCAAAACGGCACCTGGCCTTTTGCCGACCAGTACGCACTCTTTACACTGGTATTTCAGGAAATGGCAAAGTCAGGTAAAACTGAGCAAGAACAGCAGTTCATGGGGAATCTTGCGGAGAGCTTGGAAAAACATGGACGGCGTATCGACAATGCCTTTATGAGCGAAATGCTCGAACGTGGTAGAATATCGAGGAGGTCCGAAGGCTATACGAAAGCCCAGGCGAGGTTCGATGCGTGGAGAAGCGAGCGATCGGTGCTCCGGGTCTTTCAAACCGTCGTTCTGCTTGGTGAGGCAGGAAGAATACTGGAGGGATATCGATCTCCCGACGGCATACTGCATCGAATGATCCTCCTCGAACGGGATATCGCTGCTTACGAAAACCGCGATCCACGTGATTTCAACGCAAAAATCGGCGACGATCTCGGCGACGAAGAGGCTATTACCGGTCTGATAAAAAATCTGGCAGAGGATTTTGCTCGCGCTGAAAAACGCCTGGCCGCCCTGCCAGGTGGAGAGCACGACAATGGCGTTTGGCATCTCAAGGCCCGCTGTCGTTTACTGGCTCAGCAAGCCCGTCGAATGTCCGTGGAGACAGGTACGGAGCAAAATCGCAATTCCCTCCTGGATGTTCTCTCCGACACAATGGAAATCCTGAGCCATCAGTCGTGGGAGCACGCGCAATGGTTTTCCGATCCATCGGAAAATGCCTTGGGAGAATTACAAAAAATTGTAGAAAAAATCCGTACCGGCGACTTTGACGCTCTGGCAAGGCGACTGCTGCGAGTACAACTGTCCGATGTTTCTGGTTTGTTGGCACAATCTGCCGTTGCTGAAATTCAGAATGATCATCGGGAAGCACCCAACCGTCGAACATTGGAAATGCTTGTGCAACTGCATTGGGGTATGGGGCGCTACAAGCACGCCATCGAATTGCTCGCAAAGGAGACTATGCAGCATATCGTACGCAGTGCAAACGAAGAGACCCACACGGGGGCACAAAAACTATGGCGTGGTCTCATACTGGTCCAATTGTTTTCGGAGCTTCAGGACAACCTCCTGAAAGCATGCGTGTACAGCGGAGACGATTTTTTCGGTACCTCGATTTTTGGTAAACGCCAATCCGACTGGGTGGCCAGGCCTCGAACACTGGATGAAGTCGTGGTTTCTATCGTTGCAGAACTCGATGGATTCATGGATAGCGAAACAGCAGCGGGGTTTTCCAGTGTCCTTGAGCGCGCAGCGGCGGGAGAAATATTGGATGTATCGGCAGAAAGCCCTCTGACTGTCGGCCCATACCGGGTAACAGGGTTGCATGTGCGACCTCAAGGCGAATATGAATTTCAAGTCCAAGGTCCTTCCGGACACGGGTTGTTGCGCCTGTTCCCCAACGACCCGACCGGCCGAAACCATGCACGTGCAATCGCCGGAACCGAGCTTGCAGCCGCGTTGGCTCGAACCGACACCACCGGTCCCAAGCATCTCCTTTTGACCGCCGGAAAAACTCCTTTGGTTTATGCCGACGAGCGAGTGGTCATGACATTGGAAGCCGGCAATGAAGTTGCGCACCAAAACCTCGTGGTGACCGCACATAAACACCCCGAGTTTCCAAATCAGCTTTATTTGTCCAACGGCAGGTGGGTGGATACCAGTGATTTGAACGGCATAGTTCGTGAACTTCCGGAGGGAGCCATGATCGCTTTGCCGGGGGAATCGGTGGATTTGTGTGCCGGGCTTCGTCAAAACCTCCAGGCGCGTTCGAAGAACCTTCGGTTTTATGTATCGGAAAAGGCAAATCGCGGGGAAGTGAATCTTGCGCAACTGTCTGCCTCTACATTTTCTATGCATGATACAGAAATTATCAACGAAAGTGAACTTCAGGACCTGGTCATCGAAAAGGATGATTCCATCGTTTTATTCGTGCGGGCAGGCCGCAATCCTGACAGAGCGCGTGAAGAATTTGACCAAAAGCTCCAACAGGCCCTCGATGCCGATCGTTTTGACAACAAGCGCATCGCACTTGTGGCCCTTGACGATGGAGAAGTGAGTGAACGGACTCGTATTCAGCAACTCACCTGGTTGGAGAGCGTTCGGGAAAGGATATTACAGGCCGGTGCTTCAATGTTTTGCACTCCCTCTCGCTTCATTGGAAATGCAGCCGGAATGGCGTTGATCGATGCCGCACGAAGTATATTGCAATCAGGTGAGACCCTCAAGGATTTGAAGGATTTGAGTGAAGTTATGGACGAAGCGGTGCGTCGTGTTCGTGAAGGTCAATCAGACGAAACTTTGCCCGATACGCTCCCGGAAGATTTCCGGATGGTGCCTTTCACCCATCGTCATACCGGCACAAGCGGAGGTTTGGCCTGACCGAATTCAGTACCCAGGCCACGGTTAAGTGACAGATGCATAGAGGGTCTAAGCACCAAAGTAGAATTATTTTAACATTTTACCGGTATGGGTACATAAAACGATTCCCATCATTCCCGCATGCTTTTGGCGGGAATGACGGAGTGGTGCCTCCAAATGTAAAAAACTTCCGTGCAGGTGCGTAGATGAGGACGTTCCGGGTTTTCGTCAGTTCTACCTTTAATGATCTCCGTGAAGAACGTGATGCCTTGCAGGCGAAGGTTTTTCCCGTATTACGCCATTTGTGCATTCACCACGGATATCGCTTTCAAGCAATCGATCTCCGATGGGGCATCAGCGAAGCGGCCGGCCGCAGGAACCGCACCATGCAGATTTGCCTGGAAGAACTCAAACGTTGCCAGGTACTGAGTCCAAGACCGAATTTCCTGGTTTTGTTGGGTGATCGCTATGGCTGGCGCCCGTTGCCCGAGCATATTCCTGCAAATGAGCTTGCTCTGCTTGCACCGCATCTCACTCCTGATATGGCGGAGTGCCTGTATGATTCTTATTGCCTGGACGAAAATGCCGTCGAACCGGTTTTCGTTCTTATGAATCGCTCGACGGAAAAGGAGTTGATAGATGCATTGAGCCGGGCGGCTGCCGCATGTGACCTCACAGCGGATCAACGTATCCGCTATGGTGCATCTGCCACGCATCAGGAGATTTACTGGGGCGCCCTTCAAGCGGTTGAGGCGGAGCGCCATGTTTATGCGTTTTCCCGCCGGTTTGTAAATCTGAACGCACTGGCTCGAAATGAAGATGCCGCAAGGCAATATCTGGATACACTTCCCTGTCCGTCATCACAAACGGTGCATGACAATCTGTCGTACAGGCACTTGGAGGAACTTCGGGGTCGTTTGAAAGCCAGGCTTGGCGAAAACTTTGTCGAATATGAAATCCCCTGGACAGGGATCGCTTACCCGCCGGCAGAACACCTGGGGGAATTGCCCGAATCTTTCCCGGATCGTCTTGCCCTGCTGGAGAGTGATATTTCTCCGCAGGGCAAGAACCTTTGTCTTGATGTTTTCCTTGCCTTGGGGCGTGTCATCCTGTCTGAAATTCGACAACTCGATGTCTGCCCAATGAGGATAATGGAAGATGACCAAAATCTGCGGTTTGCAAGAGAAGTCCGATCATTTGACGGTGGAAGCATTGCCTACCTCCCCCGTAAAGCCGACAGGAACGTTTTGGAAGCATTTCTTGACAAGGGGGAAACAGGGCGCATTTTGGTGGTCCATGGGCCGCCCGGCATCGGCAAGTCGGCATTGCTGGCAAATACGGCGTCCTTTTGTCGCGAATACCTCGGATGGAATGTCGTTGAACGCTATGTGGGTGCGTCCGCCATGACTGCAACGGGTCCAGGACTCCTTGAAAGCATCAATACGGTACTTGCCGGATTATACAGTACGGAAATCAGTGTCACGGGCAATGGTCCGAGGGGCCGGATCGATGAGTTTCAA
The DNA here is from genome assembly GCA_964603955.1 of uncultured Syntrophobacteraceae bacterium. Lineage (GTDB taxonomy): Bacteria > Desulfobacterota > Syntrophobacteria > Syntrophobacterales > Syntrophobacteraceae > SLCH01. The sequence goes on along the minus strand of CAZRWT010000026.1, from coordinate 29,896 downwards.
CAACGCATTTCCAGTTCGCCACCCAACAATCCGCTCATTATCGTGCTTGACGGCCTGGACCTCCTACCGGATTCCGACCCTCTTAAATCAATCACGTGGATTCCCTTGATGCTTCCACCCCATGTCCGCCTGTTGCTATCAACAGAATCCATATCTTACCGGGTTCTGACACACCTCGAATTACAACCTTTTGCTTTATTTCACCAAATGACTCCAATGAATCGCGAGGATGCGGAGAATTGTCTCATTATGTGGCTCGATCAGGCCGGAAGAAGGCTGAATCCCTCACAGAGAGAAGCTGTCCTCTCCGCCTCCCTTGAGGATGGCCTGCCTCTTTCCTTGAGGATCGCTTTTCTGCGAGCACGAGGGTGGAAGTCTTTTGATGTAGAAACATGCGGTTACGGTCTTGAGGGTATTGTGTCGAGCTGGATATCCGACCTGCAACGTGATGAAAACCACGGTCCCGCCATGATAAGAGAGTTTTTCCAGCTTCTTCATGATTCGCGAGAGGGGCTGATGGAAGACGAGTTGCTGGACCTGCTGTCGTCAGTTTCCGATCAGGCGGTACTGCACGACTTCTTTCGGAGATCCCCCGATTCACCAAGAAATGTAAACCGACTTCCAGTGGCTCCATGGGCCAGGTTGCACGCCGACATCGCCCCGCTGCTCAGACAACGAAGTTCAGCGGGGCAGACAACGATGGATTTCATGCATCCGACATTGGGAACTCTCATCACCGGGCAAATCCCGACAGCGGAAGAAAAGAAAACAAAGCATAAAGAATTGCTGGACTATTTCAAGATTTCAGATTCTTTTGACAATCAAGATTCCCATTTTCGCCGTAAATTGGTCGAATACCCATACCAACTCGCGGTATTGGGGATGTCGGACGATCTGTCCGCCTTGCTTCTCGATCCTCATTTCCTGACTTCGCGCCTACAAACACAGGGCATTCATGAACTTTTGGCAGATTTTTCCTTGACGGCAGAGCGGTCCTTGTTTTGGGCGAAGGACAGGTTCAAAGATGTGGAAAGCCTTTTCGGTGCCATACTTCAGGCAACCAGGATTCTTTCCAATCGCCCGGAAGAATTCGTCACCCAGATGCACTGGCGGCTTGGATCGGATTGTAGCGAAAACATCAAGGCTTTGTTGGACGGGCTGCGGAGTATATCTCCAAAACCTTGGATATGCCTGGAAAAGCATTCCGATTGTGCCCCGTCGCCACCAAAACGGCGGCACGTTCTGGAAGGCCACACCGGAGATGTGAGATACCTGACCCAGTTGCTGAGCGGTCGCGTACTTGTGTCGGGAGGCGATGACGGAACCCTTAGATTCTGGAACCTGTCAGATATGGATAACAGACCCAAAGTTGTGGAATTTCCAGATGGAAGACTTGCAGCAACGGCAGCCTCTTCGTGCGGAAACTATTTGATCACCGGTGCTGGAAAGGGTGTCATTTCCTTCTGGAGCGCTGATGGGAGCCGGCTCGGGTCATACGTCATACCGGGGAATGCCCGCATCCAAAATCTGACGATATCCCGTTCTTTCTTGTTCATTTTAACAAAATCTACCGACCTGTTGGCATGGAAGCTTCCAAAAGAGGAATTTTTGTATCGGGCCAACTTTGCCCCGGAATACTGTCTGCGCTCCTGCCGAGGCAGAATGTTGACGGCAAACTATGATAGTGACAGGATTTGTATCGCTGACGATTTCGGAGGCGTATTCACGATAGAAATGGGCAACCGACACGATGTTTCTCTGGAATATTTACGTCACGGGTCAGCTGATTTCCGGGCGTGCAGCCTTCTGCTCTCCACCCATGGCCATCGCCTCTTTGCAGGATGTTCCGATGGAACAATATGGATGTGCTTACTAAATAAAATCAATGATTGCAAATGGATAAAGATCAACAGAACAAAAGATGACAATTCGCGGGCTATTCGTGCGTTGGCGCTCACTTCCGACAATGCTTTTCTTTACGCCGGAAGCGAGCAGGGAGAGATTACACGCTTTGCCTTGGACGGTAAGAATGCCGCCTTTTCTTCCAGGCCGCTCCTTGCGGAAGGAAATGCCGTACATGCCCTGCTTTTGAACAAGATGGGCCATGATAAGGATTATCTTGTTTGTGCCCGTCAAACGCCGCACATACAAATTTTGTCAACAGAAGCAGAGTTCGTAACTGGTCATCAGACAGCCGTTCGAATCAGCGCTTTGACATCCGCAATGGGGCGACATGGTGAATGGGGTGCTGTCGGCGACTATAAAGGCCACGTTACCCTATTCAATATGGGCAACAGGCAATTCTCATATCGATTTCCCGTGCATCCTACTCACATTGCCTCACTGGCGGCTACTCGCGATGGGCGGTTTGTTGTCGCCGGAGCGGCAGGCGACGGAATGGTCGGACTTGTGGACATGACGCACCCCATGACCCCACCCACCCTTTCCGAAAAACAGGCGGGATGCATTCAAGCTCTTCTGGTGCCCCCGATTACGGACCGGATCATGGCCATCAACGATATGGACGACTTATTTGTACTCTCACTACCCAAACTTTCACAAATAGATCGAAGGAAATTGGAGTTACACCGTTTTCGAATTACCGCTGCTGTCGGACTATCGACGAATGAAGAATGGCTGGTCGTGACCGGTTCTCAGACAGGAGAATTGGCCGTATGCGACCAAAACCTGGTACTCCTACATAGGACATCGATCGAAAGGATCGAAAGGACACGCATCAATGTCATAACGCCTGCCGGGAATGATGCTGTTTTCGTAGGCACGGGCAATGGCGACATGGTGTTGTTTTCCGTGGATCAATCAGGGTTCAAAGAACAAAAACGCTTTCCGCAACATCCAGGAGCTTTAGTCGGCATTGCTTTGCCTGGAAATACATGGATTTTCACCGCTTGCCAGGATGGGTGCCTGCGCTTATGGAAACGGAAAACAGGTGAACTTGCAGCAACTTGTACATTGGATACCCCGGTTTCAGGTTGTGTAGAATACAGTGCGGCAAGATTATTTGTCGGAGATCAAGATGGACAGGTATTCTTTGGAGAAGTTGTCGTTTCAAGGCAATCATGTCACTCCTGACACGTTTTTGAAAAATGGACATACAAAATCCTTGTTTCATCAAAATTTGGGGTGGATTTGAATGTTCATTTTTTATGGCAACAAAAACAGCGACTTAAACTATTTTTTCCTGAAAGTGTGTCAGGAGTGAGAGTCTCCCGGAACAATTTCAAGACTCCTGTCCGTCTATTCAAACAAATGGATCGAAAGGATCGGGTGGGGAGCAGGTCTTCACTCGAGACTGCGGCGCGCGCTTCATCATGACAAGGGGGCGGAGATGATCGGGCAAAGAGAACGGATCGACACGGCTTCGGGTGAAAGCCGGGTGCGTGACGGAAAAATGTTGGAAGCGGAGGTTCAAAGTGTCCCCTTGGTCAAAGCACACCAGGGGGAAAGGGATGTGGAAGGGCAGAGCAGCCATTCCCACCGGGTGCAATGTCCTCGCTGCACGGCCACCCTCTGGCGCCGGCAAGAGCTGCAAACGGGACATCCCGTGCCTTTCACCTGCCTGTCGTGTCAGCTCCGCTTTTGGGCATGAGCGTCTTTGTCTGCATGAGGTCCCATTGGTGATCATTCATTTTTTTGGAGAAGTTCGATGCGGGGTTTAACTCGTCGTGAATTTTTGAAGCATGGTTTCACCGGGCTTGTTCTGGCCGGGATGTCTTTGGGCATGGCCGGCCGTATCCCACAAGTCGGCGCGGCCGCGATGGATACCCGGGCGGGCTGCCGCCTCTTTGGCGTGGACGAGGAGATGGTGCGCAAAACATTGGATGCGGCTCTATCCAGGGGGGGAGATTATGCGGACCTGTTTTTCGAACTCACGACCAGGACCGTCACCGCCATGGAAGACAATGCGGTGAACAGCGCATTCGTCCAGGCTTCCCTGGGCATGGGGGCTCGAGTGGTCAAGGGGGACAGGACGGGCTATTCCTTCACCGAGGAAATCACCCTGGAAAACATGCAGCGCGTCGCTCGCACGGCAGCCGGAATTGCATCGGGTACGGGAAGGCAAGGACCTCGAACCCTGGAGCCCGTCCGCCTTCCGTCCTTTTATCCCGTCGTCGAGAGCTGGAACGATGTGAGCATCGAGCAGCGTGTTGGAATACTTCAATTGGTGAACCAGGAAACGCTCAGGCTCGATCACCACATCGTATCGACCCAGATGACCATGCTGGACGAAGAACGTTTCATCCTCGTGGCCACTTCCCACGGAGAGCTGGCTGCGGACCATCAGCCGTCCACCTCGTGCTCCGCCTCCTGCGTGGCGGAAAAAAAGGGACGCCGGGAAAGCGGTCATTTCAAAATATCGGCCCGCCAGGGTGTGAGCTGGTACACGAACGAGCGGCTGCTGCGCCTTGCCGAGGAAGCCGTCACGCACACCCTTTTCCTCTTTGACGCCGTACCCGCCCCCGCTGGTGAAATGCCCGTGGTGCTCGGAGCCGGCTCATCGGGCGTGCTGCTCCATGAAGCCATCGGTCACGGCATGGAAGCGGACTTCAACCGCAAGGGGATTTCCATCTTTGCGGACAAGATCGGCAAGAAAGTGGCCGAGCCCTTTGTCAGCATCGTTGACGATGGAACCGTCGCACACGACAGGGGCGCCATCAACGTGGACGACGAAGGTGTTCCCGGTCGGCGCACCGTACTGGTGGAGGGCGGAATATTGAAGTCCTACCTCCATGACCGGATCAGCGCCGGGCATTACGGCATCGAGCCCACCGGCAACGGCAGGCGCCAGTCCTACAAGCACGCCCCCACACCGCGGATGCGCAACACTTATATGCTCGACGGCCCTCATACCCGCGAGGAGATCATCGGGAGTACCCGGCAGGGCATCTACGTGGACCGGTTCACGGGGGGGCAGGTGGAGATCGGTGCCGGGGATTTCACCTTTTATGTGAAATCGGGATACTTGATCGAGGGTGGAAAACTGACCCGGCCGATCAAGGACATCAACATCATCGGCAACGGCCCGGATATTTTGGGAAAGATCACCATGGTCGCCAATGACTTGAAGCTCTCCGACGACGGAGGCTACTGCGGCAAGAATGGGCAGACCGTGCCCGTTTCCCTGGGAATGCCCACTTGCAAGGTGTCGTCCATGACCGTTGGCGGCAGAAACGCTTGAGGCCTTAATTTTCTTACTTGAAACGCGAGAGAAGGAGCAAAAGAGAGTGAGCATGGATGCGTTGAAAAAACTGGAAAAGATGTCGGAAAGTCTGAAAGCGCTGTCCCGAGAACTCGATGGAGTGCGCGGGGAGCTGCTCGATGGGCGTGGGGCGAGTCCGGACGATGGGACCCACTCGGCCCCGTCCCTGGGAGCCGTCGCAAGCTTTTTGCAACTCAGCCTCGGGACCGATGAGGACGAGCTGATCAATATGGTGCTCCACTGCGCCATGCACGTGACGGAAGCGGGAGGAGCCGGCCTGACCCTCTTCGATCATCATAAAAAGAAGCTGGTTTTCAGGGCGGCCATCGGGGATGGGGCGGAAGGCGTGATGGGCCTCGAGGTGCCCCTGGAAGGTTCCGTGCATGGACTGGCTTTCGCCTCGGGCGAAGTGCAGTCCATGACCCCCATGGACAGAACGGCGGATGAGAGGGCCGGCGTGAGCTTTCACAGCGTACTGGCGGCGCCCCTCATTGTGGGCCAGGAAGCGGTGGGCACCATGAGCGCCGTCAACAAGCGCAGCGGCGGCCATTTCACCCCCGGAGACATGGACGCATATCGGCTCTTCGCCGACCTGGCCGCCCAGGTGATCCGGCAGCGACTCCGCGAGGAAGCGCTCATGAAGCTGATCAGGGGGGAACGGGCTCCGGACCCCGGCAGCCCCGAGGCTCCCGTGTGCAGCGAGAGCGACCTGCTGCTCCTGAAGATAGCCGAAAACATCGGTGAGCTTTCTACCGGCAGAGACGACCTGCTGCCCCTTTTGCACCGGATGACCGGCCTGATGGTGGAAATGACGGCCCGCAGCCGCTGGAAATGGTAGAGGAGGGACCCCATGAAACACCGATCGGATACGGACAGACCGGGAGCCATCCCCCTCATCAACCCAGAGCTGTGCATCGAGTGGCTCATTGGAAATTGGAGCGGCAAAGGGATTCGGGTGGCCGTCATCGACAGCGGCATCGACGCCGCTCACCCGGACCTCGAGGGCAGGGTCAAGGGAGCCTGCGTCGTTCGCTCCCTCGGGGGAAACCGCATCGAGTGCGAGGAGAAGCCCGGCGAGGACTCCTACGACAGCTTCGGCCACGGCACGGGAGTGGCCGGGATCATTGCCGACATCGCCCCCGAGGTGGAGATCACCAGTGTCAAGGTTCTCAACGAGTACAACACCTGCACCGCCGATGTGCTCATCGAGGGCCTCAAGTGGGCGCTGGACCGGAAGTTTCCCCTGATCAACATGAGCCTTGCGGCTCGAGAAAAATTCGCCCAGCCCCTTTTCAGCCTCTGTGAAAAGGCCTTCATCCAAAACTCCATCATCGTCACGTCCAGGAGAAATTTTGGCGAAGTGGGCTGTCCCGCCATATTTTCATCGGTCATCAGTATCGAGCGGGGCAGTTTCGACAGCAAGTACAAGTACCGCTTTCGACCCCAAGACATCATCCAGTACGAAGCTCGGGGAACGGAGGTCAGAGCGCCGGGACTCAAGGGCGGCTACGTCCTCCAGACGGGGACCAGCTTCGCCGCCCCCCACATCACGGGCATCGTCGCCCTGCTGCTCGAGGCCTTTCCCAATATACTCGGAGTCGAGGTGAAAGCGGCGCTCAACGCCATGCAGATCATCGAGTCCTCCTCGAAATGATCTCGGGGACGCACCATTTGAAGGAGTGACACCCATGTCCCACGACAAATCCTTTGCCCCCCCACCCAAAATGGACGATCCCCCCCCGGAAGACATGCCCGAGGGGGAGGGAAAGAAGCTTTTCCCCGGCATGGAGCCGCATCAGTACCAAAAGCCCGTCCCCTACGGAAAACTCTTCCTCTGGGCAAAGCGCGTGGTATCGGCCGTGCTGGGGCTTTTCCTTGCCAACACGGCCCTGGCCGCCGCCGTGACCATCGTCACCCAATACAACATGCACCTGCTCACCACCATATTATCGAGCCTCAGTCGCGGCGGCTCGAACGAGGAAGCTGCGCGGGACATCTCGGGCGAAACGGGCTTTTTCTCCCTCTTGCTCCCCGATGACGTCAAGGTGGCCACCATCGTTTTCGCCGTCCTCGGCATGACCATCCTCTTCCTGCGCTACGCCGCCAGGTGGCTCACCCTCAAGACCAACAACACCATGCAGGAGAAGCTCCAGCTCGAACTGCACGACAAACTGCTCAACCTGGGCCCCTCCTATCATTCCCAAAACGACTCGTCCAAGACTCGAATGACCGTCACGGGCTTTTCCTCTCAAGCGCAGGAAATCTTCGCCGAACTGATCTCCTTCCCCCTTATCCAGGGCATTTCTCTCCTGATGGGATTTTACTTTTTGAGCATCCACCTGCGGGAACTCAAGGGGCCGGCCGAGGCCAGGCTTTTCCTCGTGGCCCTCCTCTTTGTCCTGCCCCTCATGGGATGGTGGTTCGCCAAGCGCATTCGCAGGGCATCCGAAGAGCAGTTGCGCCGCGAAGTGGACCTCATGAACGAATTCGACAACTCGGCCGTCAAGCCCCTCGAGGTGCAACTCATGGGGGCTCAGGCCCAGCGCAGTAAAAGCTTCGCCATGCGCCTCAAAAGCTACATGCAGAGCAACATTGCCGCCGCCATGACCTTCGAGAGAGCCAACATGGCCCAGGTGGCCACGCCGGACCTGCTCCAGACGATGTTTCTCGTGTACGGGATATTCTTTGTGGACGCTTCCAACCTGGGGGCCATTTTGGGCCTGTACTACTTTGTGCCCAAGGTGGTCGAGCCCTTCCAGAACATCATCACGTTCTTCACCAGCATCAGCCTCTCCTGGCCCCAGGTCGAGCAGGTCATCGAAGTTCTGGAAGCCGAGCCGGAAATCAAGGAGCGGGAAGGGGCCACGGACCTCTCGCCCACCATCGGTTCGGTGGCCCTCGATGGAGTGGTGTTCTCCTATAACTCCGATGGGAACAAGATTTTTGACGATCTGACCCATGTTTTCGATGAGGGGAGGACCACCGCCATCGTGGCCATGTCGGGCGGGGGCAAGTCGTCTCTGCTCAACCTGGTCGCACGCCTCTTCGACCCGCAGGGCGGGCGCATTCGGGTGGGCGAGCAGGACATTTCCGAGGTGACCCTGAGCAGTCTACGCCGGCAGGTGGTGAAGCTGTCTCAGTTTCCCATGTGGATCAACGACACGGTACGAGCCAATTTTCAACTGGCGCGGGCCCATGCGACGGACGAGGAAATGGAGGCGGCCTGCCGTCGCACGGGCATATGGGAGGTGCTGGAGAAAAAAATCTTCGAGTTGCGCAATCCCCCCGTGGGTGAATCGTGGGAGGAGAAGGTCAAAAGGGAGGCCAGGGTCAGAGTCATTTCGGCCCTCACGGGGAAAAATCCCGATGCCTTCACGCCCCTGGACTACATCATCCCGCGCGAAATCGGCTCCAAGGAGCTTTCCGGGGGCCAGAGCCGCCTCCTGGCCGTCAGCCGCATCCTCCTGGCCGACTCCAGGGTGTTGCTCATCGACGAGCCCACCACGGGAGTTGACCTCATCAAGCGCCGGGAAATCGCCCACATCCTGCGCCAGGTGTGTGAAGGACGCACCGTCCTCCTGGTGGACCACGACATCAGCTTTGTACACCAGGTGGCCGACCGGGTTTGCTGTCTCGAAAAAGGCAAATTCACCTCCGTGGGAACACCCGACGAGCTACGCCAAAAACCCTCTCTCTACATGCAGTTGTACGAGGCCGGACAGTGGCTGCGTCCCAAAAGCGTCAAGAAACTGGTGGATGTCCGGATGGATGCCTGCTCCATGGAAACGGCGGATGTCATGGGCCAGTCCATGCCCGGCCTGTCGCACCATTGTCCCAACTGCAACGACCCCCTGTGCCTTCCGGACGCTCATGCGCCGGGCCGCTATGTCATCGAGTGCGCCCGATGCGGCTTTGAGCACCCGGTTACACTCTAACTTGCCCATAGAAAAACGAAGCCCTCGGCTTCGGAAAGGTTTGATGTGTACGCCATGCAAAAGAACCGGTACGAGAAAAAACTGGAATGGGTGGAAAAAAAAGCCCGAGCCCTGGGGGCGGACGCGGTGCGCTCTTCCTTGAGGGCCTGTGAAAAGTTTGCCGTTTCCCAACGGGACGGCACTATCGAGAACATGACCGAATCGGTGGAAACATCACTGTTCGTGGAAGTGTTTCTAAAAGACCGGTATTCGGTCCACTCCACCAGTGACCTCCACGAGGAGCGCCTCGGGGCTTTCCTGGAAAAGGCGGTGTCCATCACTGCCCACCTGGAAAAGGACCCCGACCGCAGGCTGCCCGACCCCGGGCTGTACCCGGGGAACCAGCGCCACCAGGACCTGGACCAGGTGGACCCTTCCCTCCCATCCATGTCCGTCCATATGAAAACGGAACTGCTGGACCGCCTGGTCTCCAGCGCCTACGACACAAATCCGGGGCTTTTGTCCGTCACCGGAAGCTTCTGGAACGAGCGGGCCTTGAGCGCCATGAGGGCTTCCAACGGGTTTTCCAATATTGGCGAGACGACCATGGTCGGAATGGGGATCAATGTTGCCGTGGCCGAGCCCGACGGACGAAAACCCGAGGCTTCACACTATGTTTACGCCTGTCATTTCAGTGATTTGTGGAAACCTGAACAGGTTTCCGGGGAAGCTGTCCGCCAGGTGGAATCCAGGCTCGGCGCTCGAAAAATCCCCTCCGCCAGGATGACCATGGTCCTCAAAAACACCCAGACCCCTCAGATGCTCATCCCGATCCTGGAAGCCCTCAGCGGGGGAGCCTTGTGGCAAAAGCAGTCTTTTCTGGAAGGAAAGCAAAACAAACCCATCGCCACCCCCCTCTTCACCCTCCTGGATGATCCCTTGATCCCCCGGGCCATGGGCAGCCGATTCTTCGACGGGGAAGGTATCAAGGCGGTGAGACGACCGATTATCGACCGTGGAGTCTTGAAAAACTACCTGATCGATTCATATTACGGCAATAAACTGAACCTCGAACTCACCACCGGATGGCCCTCCAACGTGATCCTCTCCCTCGGTTCCCAAAGCCCGCAGGAACTGATTGCATCCGTGCAAAAGGGAATTTACGTCACAGGATTTCTCGGTGGAGACTCCAACCCGGCCACCGGAGACTTCAGCTACGGGATCATAGGCCACGAAATCCACGAAGGACAGCTCGCCGGGCCGGTATCGGAGATGGTCGTATCGAGCAATTATCTCGAGCTGATGCAATCCCTGAAGGCCATCGGCAACGACCCCAACGAGTTTTCAACATGGCGAGCCCCCACCCTCGTTTTCGACAATGCGGATTTTTCCGGCTTGTAGGATCGAGATGAAAGAATAATTGCAATACACTTGACGGTGATGGACCATAAATGCCCACGGGCACTTTCAACCCGGAACGGGAGGTGATTTCATGTCGCTGACTTCGGCCCTCGTGGGCCATCTGGTGGGCGATTATCTGCTCCAGAACGACTGGATGGCCCACAATAAGAAAACATCGTCCTCAGCATGCCTGGTGCATTCCTTTTTGTGGTCCGCATCCGTCTGCCTGTTCGCCGGATGGGGTCTGTGGGCATTTGCGATCCTTTCGGCTTCCCATTTTTTGCTGGACCGCACCGAGATCGTGAAGTGGTGGATGGATTTTGCGGGGCAGCAAGGGTTTCGCACGGGCCCCTGCTCCCCCTGGTCGTCCATCGTGATCGACAATGTGTGGCACATCCTGACGATCTGGATGGTGTGGAAGTTCATTGCCTGACGACCTGCAAGCCCACAGCCCAGAGCTGCCCGGGCCACTTGAGAACGGCTTCTCGGTCGTATTCCCTGATTGCATCATCGAGCACCTGCCACGGCACCAGGTAGGGGGTGATTTTTTGGGTCACATTCTTTTCCTTTCCATACTTCCACCCCTCGATAGCCCGTTCCACGTTCCAGCGACCGTGCTCCATCTCGGCCATGCGCTCCACTTCCTCGATGGTGAAGCCCGGATCGACGAAAGCTTCCCCGGCAGGTTCCGTGTTGAAGCCCACCTGGCGCAAAATCTCCACACAATACCGGGTCTGATGGCGATTGGAGTGTTGCAATCCCGGGTCCAGCTCATCCCAGGGCTTCAAGCTGGGTTCAAACTGGAAATATATGTCGGGAAGCTTCTTGAGCCTTTCCTGTCGGTAGGACTCGTGGGCCTTGCCGGCCATTTCCTCGATCTTGTCCGGGTCGATGGATATTTGCGGCTCGGCGATGAAGGCGTTGATGGTCATGGGATCGTTGACCAGGGGCACCAACCGGGGGCTCGAAAACCACTCGGGCTCGCTCAAAAGAGCGTCGGCCGCCCGACCACTTCCCTGTATGAGGCCCACCCGGGCACCCAGCAGGATGGCCAGCCTGTATTCGAAGTCCGAAATGGCCCCGCCGCCGATTCCAAGGAGCTTGACCCCTTGTGGATCGACACCGCAGGCCAGGAGGTCGATCCACATTTGCAAGGACTCGAGGGCGCTGAAATCCATGCCTTGAGTGAATATACGCCTGCTGTAGCGAGGATCGTAGCGCACATGACCGGGCATGTAACGGGGCAGGTAGGCGATGGTTTGCACAGTGGGTTGGGACCCGGTCGGCTCCATGGGCTTTGAAGGTTCAGGAGTTTCCCGGGGGGCCATGAGGCTTCCCACGAGGCCGCTTACACCGCTTTCCGTTCCGCCGGAAAAGATCAGCCCTTCGTAGTGGCGGAAAGCATTCAGGACCGTGGGGCGATAGGCATCGATGGACGCCTCCTCGGCACTCGCGCAGGAACCGGCCACGATGACGACGGGGAACCGGTAGGCGGCGTCGGCGGTCTTGAGCGCCTGAAGCTGTCTGCGCGCTCGCTCCAGCCAGTGACGACCTCTTGTGTCGGTATCGAGGGTCGGAGAGGGGCTGTCCTGGCACCCACAGGCGGGTGCGTGCCCACCGGCCCAATGCCGGGCCTTGATGAACCAGGCGATGGTCAGCAGGCGCAGGCAGGAATCGAACCCGGACAGAATGTTTTGAATATGGGAAAACTTGCCGCCGAGACGGTGCAGGAAATTGAGTTCTTCCTGGAGGTGCTCTTCATGGGCGGAGTCCTGCTCGCAAAGGCACAGGCTCAAAGCGTTCAGGTAGGCGCTCAGACTTTCGTGAACCATGTTCAAAAGCAGGTAGAACCGGCCCATGGTGAAGTAAGCGCAGGGAATTTCGATTTTGACATCGGCGTGAGCCCGGCAGGTGTCGATGGCCTTGAGGATGGTCGGGCGCATCAGGGAAATATGCTCCAGGGCGTTGTGGCTCAGGATTTGATTTTCCAGGTACGCATTCAAATAATAGGGGTCCGAAGGCTTGAGTTCGTAGGCGCTCGACAGGTGCTCGCGAGCCCTGTGGGCCTCCTCGGTCCGCCCTCCGTGGAGCAAAGCCCAGGCCATGCATGCATGGGTCTGGGCATCGAGGGGGTCTTTTTCGAGAGCCTTTTCGAGAAGCTCGACTCCCTCCCGGTAATCGTACATCCGGGGCTCGTTTCTGATCGCCCGGCACATCGCATAACCCAGTTCACGCCATAACCGGGGATCGTCCCCCCGGGAAAAGGGAGTCAGCACTTCCACCATGCCTCTCCAATCCTGGAAAGCCTTGTAAATGGCGGCAATACGCAGAGCGTGCCTCGATTTTTGATCCTCCTCGGGCTCCTTTTCCAGGACCAGGGTCAGAGTGTCGATTTCCGCACGACGCCTCTCCCCCGGCAGGTAAGCTCCGTGATTGGCGGCATAATCGCTCAACCGACCCACAAAGCGTGCAAAAGACACATCGGTTTCTTCCAATGTGGCGGCAAGCCGGTTCATCTCCCGATGCCACTGGGGCGGCGGAACGAACATGTTCTTGTACAGGCTGTCATGGACAATGGATGCCCAGGCATGCTGCAACATGGTCATCACCTGGACCTCCGCTTTCAACCCCAGCCGGACCAGGCCCTCGGGAAGCTCGACCCCCATCACCCGCCCCTCACCCGACCGGGGAAGCTGGACGATAAGATGAACGGCAGCATAACCGAATCTCGATGCTCCCAGGGCTTGCAGCTTGTCCACGCTGTTTTCCTCGTCAACATCGAAGGACTTCTTGATGAACTGAACCATCCGGTCCACTTCCACCTGAGTCTGGGTGATGATTTTGGCCCCGCACAAATCGGTGAACTGGTGTACGGGATCATTATATTTGGGAAACTTGCGCACGACTTTTTCCGCAAAGCTCGAAAGAGTTTTGGTGCGCACCTTCACGATGCCCATCGGAGCATAGGCATGTCGGGCCGCATTCATGATTTTTTCAAGAACTGCGGCGTAAGCCGCATACTGCTCACGCTCCACTGCGTAAAGCTCGATCTGACGATTGTGCCATGCCGGGTCGATTACGGACTGCATAAAATATCCTCCATTTATATTGTCCATTTGTGTAAAGGGGCTCGCCATTACTCCAATGAGCGAGATGAAATGCCTTGGGAAAGGCGCGGTCCCCACCGTACACACCGACAGGCGACCGCGCCCGAATAAGTGGTCCCGGATAAGGCTGCGGAATCCCGTTGCCCCATGACCGGACCACCTTCTATCCGTATAGACGGACAGGAGTTCTGAAATTGTCTCTGCGCACATCATCGAGCGAGCTAAAAAAACGATTTGTACCCGTCCCGCTCACCGTGGTATTCCTCACATGGATTGCGCTTCGGACAAATTCGTTACCCATGAGCATGAGCCTCTTGCAAAAGTCTCTTTGAGTCGTTCCGAAGAAATCCGCAATCTGGATTCCACGGGGTTTTCCGGACCCAGGCTTTTGCCACGGTAACGATTTTTTTGGACTTTTACAAAAAGCTCCTCATGGATGATATTTTTTTTCCCATGAGGAGACAATTTCAAATGATCTGTCCGTCTATAACATCAAAGCGTGAAACGTGGGTGGGAAATTCTTCACCCGGTGTGTGATTCATTTCATCGCAAAAGGAGCTGCATGATGAGCAAGGAAACAGTACAAATCAGTGTAGTGTTGGGCAAATCCCAGGTGCCCGATGGTGAAAAGCAGGAAGACCAGGAGGAAGGTGTCTATATTCTCGAAACTCCCCGAATGGGTGGTGATGTGGAAGGCCAGGCTTACTATTCCGGCTGGACACAGTGCCCCCGTTGCGGACACATTGGCTGGACCAATGGCTTGCACACAAGGTACTATGTGCGCGTCAGGTGTGGAAGATGTAGCTATAATTTCTATGCTTAGGCAATGGTCTTCACCTCTTGTGCCATCGAATCATGAAGTGTGGGTAGAAAACCCTTGACCCGGAATATTGACTATTTTCAACGAAAAAGGAGCTAAAAATGAGCAAGGAAACAGTACAAATCAGTGTGGTGTTGGGCAAATCCCAGGTACCCGATGGCGAAAAGCAGGAAGATCAGGAAGAAGCTGTTCAGCTCCTCGATACTCCTCAAATGGGCGGTGATGTGGAAGGCCAGGCTTACTATTCCGGCTGGACACAGTGCCCTCGTTGCGGACATATTGGGTGGACCAGCGGCCTGCACACAAGGTACTACGTACGCGTCAGGTGTGGAAGGTGTGATTATCGTTTCTATGCTTAGCCCCTAGCAAATTTCTTTTCTCGTTCCCAAGGAGAGGACATAGGGTGGGCACAACGCTTTATCGTGCCCACCCTACATTGCCAACAGTTGCCGGGTAAAAAACGCAATCGTCGAATGGGGATGGATTTTTCAGCTTGAACCCGCCGGAACTGCCCGTATTCACACCCACCAGTCGCTCCATCGGGGGGCTTCACCATGCCCTGGGCTTGAAGCCCCCGGAGTTGACGATGGACGCCGAATCTCCGGTGGCGCGAATCACGAGCAGGCCTCGACGTTCGGCCATGGTCACGGCGGACGCATCCGCCTGTAAATAGGCCACCGCGCCGTGGACGGTGTTTTTTGCGTAGAGGGGCACCCACTCCTTGAAACGCTCGAGCTTTTCGATGAAATCATTGACGTCCTCGGGGCGCAACGTGGTCTCGACTTCCACGATCACCAAGATGTCCCCGTCGTGGGCCAGGATATCGAACTCGAAATTCATTCCCCCGGAAGTGCGTCCTTTCAGCCGAGTCGAAGTCCTTTCCACATCGAGGCCGAAGTTTTTCAGCATGTTGATCAGGTCTCCCTCGATCAGGGACTCGATCAGTCGCCCCCACTGGCTGGTGAACAGGCGTTCCAGGCGCGTGATCTCCTTGGATTGAGAATGAATCAGGTTCCTGGTTTCCAGCATTTGCTCCTTGAGAATGCGCTCCGTATCCTTGAATTGCTGATTCGTATCCTTGAATTGCTGGTTCGTGTCTTTGAATTGCTGGTTCGTGTCTTTGAATTGCTGGTTCGTATCCCTGAACTTTTGATCCGTCTCCCGATAAATATCCTTGATTTCTTGAAAGAAAAACCGAATATCATCGGGAATGTGTACACTCTCTACCGTCTCTCTCATGACATGTGCCTCCTTTGGGCAATATAAGTATTCACAATGTGCAACTCTCTTGTTCCCAAGCTCCAGCTTGGGAACACACTTGCCCGGGAAGCTCCAGCTTCCCGTCTCAGAGCTTTTTGTGGCCGGGTGGAAGCCGGAGCTTCCACGATAAAGGCGTTCCCAAGCTGGAGCTTGGGAACGAGAAGAAACAAAAGTTGCACATGGCGTAAGTATCTTCATACAACCGGTGAATTCGGGCGGATTTGCGTTGGTGATCCTACCAATCCCCATTATAGAGCGTCGCTGGAAAAACGGTCAAGCCTGGGAGGCGAGAGGCGTGATACCCGATGGATCGAAGATTCTTTTGTTCCATGACTCCAGACTGGTAACGACGAGGGGCATGGTTCAAAACAGGGGTAACAGTTGTTAAAGCCCATAACTTTTAGTGCCGTCATTCATTGTGACGCGCACCCCGGTTCCTTGAAAAATGAACCATGCCGGAAAATCTTGAAAAATGTGGCAATCTGTAGAATAAGGAGTTTCAACGCTCTCGTTTGAAGGCTCGAACAACAAATGAGCACCATGGTCCAAAGGCTTCACCGCTCGAATCGAGCTTATCCTGACCCATAACACCGGGAGGAAGACCCATGAGGGAATTCAACACCAGCGGCCCCTGCGACCCGGCCCTGCACTACACGGTGCTTCGCGATGCCCTGATGCAAAAGGGCCTGGAGAAGGTGCGCAAAGGACGGTATTTCACCATTTTCGCACCTCGGCAGACGGGCAAGACCACGTATTTCAAGCTGCTGCTGATCGAGTTGGAGCGTAGCGGATTCCTGCCCCTTTGGGTGAGCCTCGAGAATCTGAAGACAGCGACCAAGGACCAGTTCTACCGACAATTGGGCAAGCGGTTGTCCGCCGCCTTTGGTGAGCGGCAAGTTCCGTGCGAAGCATCCATCGCCAACCCCTTCGACCTGGAAGACGTTTTGCACGACATCCGCCGGTCATCACCACCCATCGTACTCGTCATCGACGAATTCGAAGGCCTTCCCGACAGCGTCCTCAGCGAAGTGATGCACACCTTTCGCTACATCTATCATCAAACCGTCAACCGGGCGATCCATTCCCTGATCCTGGTGGGAGTGAGCACCATCGCGGAACTGGTGGTCTCCCATGCTTCGCCGTTCAACATTGCCGATGAACTGGAGGTGCCGTATTTCACCTTCGATGAAGTGCGGGAGCTGATTGGGCAGTATGAGGCCGAGTCCGGCCAGGATTTCGAGGCGGACGTGATCCGGGCGGTGTATGAAAACACCCGGGGACAGCCCGGGCTGGTCTGCGGGATTTGTCAGGATTTGGTGGAGCGCGTTGCCCCGGACCGGACCCGTCCCGTGATCATGGACCACTATTACACGACCCAGCAGTATTTTCTGACCGAGCGTTTTGACAAGAACATCGTCAACATCGTGCAGAAGGCGCGGACGAAAAAGCCGTTCATGCTCAACCTGCTGTTCGGCGATACCCCGGTCCCTTTTTCCATCCATGACCCGGACATGGCCTGGCTCTTCGCCAACGGCGTGTTGGCCAAGGACAACGGGAATGCGGACATTCTGGTGCCCTTGTACAAAAAGGCCCTGGTCATCGCTTTCCGGCCCCTGATCAACGGGGAAAGCGAGCACTACGTCGTCACCCGTGAGGACATGCGCGACCGGTTCGTGACCCCGGAAGGCGATCTCGACCTGGACGCCCTCCTGGACGAATACCGGCGCTACATACGCCGCCGAGGCTTTCGGGCCTTCGATACGGAAAACCTTCGGGAAGCGGCCTGGCATTATTCCCTGGACGGATTCATCAGCTTTTTCATTCAGCGCCTGGGCGGTGAGACGTTCGTGGAGGTGCCCTCGGGCAGGGGCCGCACCGACATTCTCATTCGCCACCAGGAAAAAACGTACATCATCGAAACCAAAATCTATACGGACCACACCTATTTTCAGAAAGGCAAAGCGCAGCTCGCCCAATACCTCATTTCGGAAAACCTCACCCTGGGCCGTTATGTGGTCTTCAGCCGCCTGCACTCGGACAGGCAAGTCCTGTTCACCAGGGAAGTCATCGAGGGCAAACACATCCACACCCACATCATTCCCGTGGAATTCGAAGTACCGAGCCGGGCGAAGGTGCCGGGTGAACTGAGGCTCACCAGGGAGGAAGTCATCGCGGCAAACCTGATCAAGACCGGGGCGCTCTCGCTGGAACAAATCGCCGACTCCACAGGTGTGAACCCGGCGCGCGTGGGCGAACTGGAAGCCCTGTTCCGGGTGTTCGTGGAGGGGGCAAAGGAATGAATGTCTTGAAAAATCCGGCAATCTGCAGAATATGGAGTTTCAACGTTCTCGTTTGAAGACCCCAATGAAGGCTCGAACAACAAAGTGTGAGGGAGCACCATGAAAACCATTCGCATTTTCATCAGCAGTCCCGGCGATGTGGCCGCCGAGCGGGACAAGGCGCGCAAGGTCGTTGAGGGCCTGCAAAAACGTTACGCCGGACGGCTGCGCCTCGAATCCGTGCTCTGGGAGGACATGCCCCTGGGGGCGGTGAATTCTTTCCAGGGCGGCATCGACATGGTGCTCGAGGGCGAGAAAGCCATCGACATCGCCGTGTTCATCCTCTGGTCGCGGCTGGGTTCGCCGCTGGGTGCGGCCATTGCCAGGCCGGACGGTACGCCCTACCGCTCGGGCACGGAGCGCGAGTTCGAGCTGATGCTGGCCGCCCGTGAGCAATCGCCCGACAACCGGCCCGAAATCCTGGTCTATGTGCGGCAGGACGACCGGCGCTTCAAGGCGGTTTTGCAGGAGAAATCAACCAACGAGATCGAGGAGATGCTGCGTCAGCACAAGCTGGCGGAGCAGTTCATCCGCGAGCAATTCCACGACACGGAAACCGGCACGAACCTGCGGGCCTACCACACCTTTCCCGAACCCAACTCCTTTGCCGAACGGCTCAAGACCCACCTGCGCAACATCCTCGACGGCATCGCCCTGGACAGCGGACTGGGCTTCGGCGTCTGGGAGGGTTCGCCCTACCGGGGCCTCGAGGTCTTCCGGGCCGAGCACGCGCCGATCTTCTTCGGGCGCGACGAGGAAGTCTGCGACATCCTCGAACGGCTGCGCGCCCAGGCCGAAACCGGCTGCGCCTTCGTGCTGGTGGTCGGCGCCAGCGGCTCGGGAAAATCCTCGCTGGCCCGAGCCGGTGTTCTGCCCTCGCTGGAATCGGACAACCCCGACGAATCGGTCGGCCAGTGGCGCACGGCCGTACTCGCCCCCGGTGAATGCGCCGACGGACTCTGCCGGGGCCTGGCCCGCATGCTCCTCGAACACCTGCCCGAACTGCGCGGGGACGATGAAAGCCTCGATGACCTCGAAGCGGTTCTGCGCGACGGCCGGGGCAAGGCGCTTTCCCTGCTGCTCAAGCGCGCCTGCGCCGGAACCGGGGGACGCGGCCCGGTTCGGCTCGTCCTGCTGGTGGACCAGCTCGAGGAACTCTTCACCCATCCAGCCATCACCGAAGAGGAAGCCGCCGTTTTCCTCGGCGCCCTCCAGGCCCTGGCGGTTTCCGGCTGCGTCTGGGTGTTGTCCACGGTGCGCAGCGACTTCTACGACCGCTGCCGGCATTTCCCCGCGCTCATGGCCATGAAGGGCGAGCGCGGCCAGATGGACCTGCTGCCGCCCAAACCGTCCGACATCCACCGCATCATCACCGGCCCGGCCATGCTGGCGGGCGTGACCTTCGAGAAAAACGCGGCGGGAGAATCCCTCGACCAGCGCATCCTCAACGACGCCGTGGGCCATCCCGAAGCCCTGCCCCTCATCGAATTCGCCCTGGCCCAGCTCTACGAAACCCGCACCGGGGAAGGCATGCTCACCTTCGCGGCCTATGAAAAGCTCGGCGGAGTTGAAGGGGCCATCGGCCGTCATGCCGAAGCGGTCTTCGCCGCCCAACCCGACACCGTCCGCGCCGCTTTTGGAACGGTATTTCAAGCGCTCGTCGCCCTGGACGATAGCGACGAAGCCCGCCCCGTGCGCCGTCGCACGGCCATGGACACCCTGGCCGCCACGCCCGAACAGCACCGACTCGCCCAAGCCCTCCTCGACGCCCGGTTGCTCAGTTCCGACCGGGGCGAGGTCTTCGTCGCCCACGAGGCCCTGCTCCGCCGCTGGGAACGCGCCGTGCAATGGATCGAGTCCAACCGGGACCGCCTGCGTGTGCGCGACCGCATCGCCGCGCGCATGGCCGAAGGCGCCCCCCTGGCCGAAAACGACCCCCTCACCGGCCTCGCCCACCACCACCTTGCCGAACACCCCAACACCTTCGACCCGGCCCAGCGCGACTATATCCAAAGGGAACTCGCCCGGCTCGATGCCGCCCGCAAACGCCGCGAAAGTGTCCGGCGAGCGGTGGTGGTCGGGCTGTCGGCGCTGACCTTGCTGGCGGTGATCGGCGGTGCCGCTGCGGTCTGGCAGTGGCGGGATGCCGAGGAACAACGAAATAGAGCACAACAACAGCTCACCCGAGCCGAATCCCTTCTCTACGCCAGCCAGATTGCTTCGGCCCAACGAGAGTGGGAAACAGGGAACGTCGGGGCCGCCTGGCATTTTCTGGACGCGACACGTTGGGATTTGCGCGGATGGGAACACGATTACCTGTTCACGACCTTCAATCAGAATCAACAAACCCTCAGGGGACATACGAAAGGGGTCACAATCGTGGTTTTCAGCCCGGACGGCAAGCGCATCGTCAGCGGAAGTGAAGACAACACGGTCAAGGTGTGGGAGGCCGTCACCAGCCGGGAGAGTCCATGAAACAAAGCCCTGAAGGCAAACAATCGCCCGGCGAGGTCGTGTGGGAATGACGGAGTGGTATGATCGCTCCAAATGTAAAAAAGCTTCTGTACAGGTGCTTAGAACGCTGGACGGTGCCGAAGTCCATGCTTCGGCCAAGGCGAAAGACTGTACGCTTCTCGAATCGGCAAGAACTTTTTTAATTCAAAGAAAGGCAGAGCTTCCTCCCCTGGCTGAAGCAAGGGGTCTCCGCGCCGGAAAAAAACGATGATATGGAAGGCCCGGAATTTCGACGGTAACAGGAGACAGGAGTGAGGGGTGAGGGGTGAGTAAAAGATCAGGGTTCAAAATGCAGAAGACAGAAGTCAGGTGCAGCCGGGGTGCGGTAAAAGCCAGTGGGTAGTGGGTAGTGGGTAGTGCGAAGTCGATCTTGCTTTTTACTATCCACTACACACTTCCCACTATACACTGCTCTTCAGTGCGGTTTCTACCTTCTCACTCCTAACTCCTGTCTCCTGACTTCTCGCCCCTGCCCTCAAGTGTTTTTCGTGGACAAACCCCGGCATGAAATTTTACCGGATAAATTCACGGATTTTCATCAGCCCAGCTTCAGCCAGTGTGTTTTCGTTGCATTGTGAATGCTATATCCTGTATAATTTTTTAGTGTGTTCGCAGTTCACAACCCGAAGGTCCACGGGCAGACAAGACGGTTCAGAACTAGAACACGGGTTCTTTGAAACTCAAGATAGCGGGTTGTGCCGGGAAGTCCGGCATGTAAAATCTTGAACTCACCCCTCACCTCTGCATTTTGCCCTTTTCCTCGCCCCTCGCCCCTAATCCCTCGCCCCTGGTGTGAAAGAAGCCGACATGCTGATCTGTTCGTAGCATGCCCTGTGATCAGTATGGTGGATAGAGGGACAAATTCCAGGCACTGAAATTGGCCCCAAAAGGCCATTTTTAGACGCCCTACTTATATGCTTTCCTGAAGCTGTCTAATGATATTTTCATGTACCAATAGGCATCAATAGACTTTGTGGGGGAATGAGCAGCAAAAAAGATGAAAATGCTATTGCAATCGCTGATTTTATGTGCGGTGTTGCAATGACATTATCATTATATAATGGTTCAATAAGAGTTGATGGTTATCAGGGGAATTGGAAAACTCCTTATAGTTCTTTTTACGCAGAAGAAATAAGCAATATAGCAAAATCTGTTTTAAAAAAATTATTGTAGTTTGCTTATAACAGAGGTAATTAAAATGACAACTATTGTTAAAAGTATCAATGAAAATATAATCTCACTTCCTGGTTGGTTAATGAAAAATTTAAACCTGAATGACGGTGATGAGGTTAAAATGCTTATTGAGGGAAAAACATTGCGTTTATCTTCCCTTAACCAGTTTATTGCTTTACGGGGTGCATTGAGCGAAGATGATGGATTTGATAAAGCAATAGAATTTCTTGATAAGGCCTGGGATTCATGGAGAACTCAAGACTCTGCTTAGATACAGATGTGCTTATTCGCTATCTCAAAGGACGTGAGCCTTTTGCATCCGCTATTGAAAAAGCTGTAAAGAATTATGTGAGTTGTGTTACGGCAATTACAGTTTATGAACTTCTTTTCGGCGTTGCACGTGCAAATAAAGAAATAGGTGAAGAGGCGCTTTTAGGAATAATGACCATCCTTCCATTGAATCATGCTTCGGCAAAGCGAGCGGCACGCTTGCATTCTGATTTGATAAGTCGAAATAAAGACATCGGAGTGAAAGATGTTTTAATAGCTTCTATTTGCCTTGAACACAACATTCCAATATTTACAGCAAATGAAGAACATTTTTCAAGAGTAGAGGGTTTAAAAGTCGTTAACTTTTCACAAATATAATGAAAAAAGCACCTAACCCGGCGTTGCACCGGACGGGCGGATAAAGCCGCCCGCCGATGAACTCATCGTTGATCGATAACTTGTTGCTGGGATGATGAAAATCCGTGGATATCGTTGTTGAAATTTCGTGCTGCTTTTGTTCCGCACAAGGGGCAAGAGGCGAGGGGTTAGGGGCGAGTAAAAGCGCACCCTGCACTTTGCTTTTTCGCACCCCGCACTTCGCACCGACTCTGGAACAAAATTCAGCAACATTCTGTTGTCACATGTACTTATCATTTGCCAACATTTTCATCACCCCAGGGGCACCCACTCCTTGAAGTGATCGAGCTTTTCGATGAAATCGTTGACGTCTTCGGGGCGCAACGTGGTCTTCACTTCCACGATCACCAGGATGTCCCCGTCGTGGGCCAGGATGTCGAACTCGAAATTCATTCCCTCGATAGTGCGTCCTTTGAGCCGTGTGGAAGTCCTTTCCACGTCCAGGCCGAAGTTTTTCAGCATGTTGATCAGGTCGCCCTCGACCAGGGACTCGATCAGTCGGCCCCACTGGCTGGTGAACAGGCGTTCCAGGCGAGTGATCTCCTTGGATTGAGAATGAATCAGGTTCTTGGTTTCCAGCATTTGCTCCTTGAGGATGCGCTCCGTGTCCCTGAATTGCTGATTCGTGTCCTTGAACTAAGGACAATATCAGCATGAACCGTTCTCATGCATTTTCGGATTCTCCGTGTTCGGACTCCCCGGTCACTTCCTCCATATACGCCGGCTCCCAGCCGTGAAATACGATGATGGCCTTTTTCAGCCGCACCTGTCCGTAGGGGGCCAGAGAAAGCATCTTTGCAAGCTCCGCATCCTCGCCATACCGGGTGAGTTGCTCCCGGCTCTTGCGGATTTTCTCCCGCAGTTCCCGCTCCAGTTCGCGCTGATCCTTGGTCCCGAGGATGTATACTCGAAACGGCTCAGAATTGGACTTTTCACAGTGTGGGACACCCGCATTTGCTTTGGTGATCCAGGTTTTTCAAAAGTCCAGTTTTCAGCCGTTCTGAGTATACTTGAACTCGAGCAGGTAGGCGTATCGAATGTCCCGGTATTTGATGCAAAACGGTTTGAGCACAATGTCCGCATAACCTTTGTTGAGTTCTTCTTCCGAAAGGGAAAGATAAAAGTCGCAAATCCCGAAGTAGGCCAGAAAAAAGGTCTGGATCACCTTTTCCCCCTGGATGTAGTCCCGCACGCGGGTCTGGCGGTTGATCTCCCCGGCCAGGAACTCGAAAACCGGCTTGAAGTCTCCTTCATAGGCCAGTTTGCGGAATCGCTCCCGCAGCAAATACATATCTACTGCGAACACGTCCGTATCCCAGTAGGACTCGCGGATGTACTCGTACATCATGGACCGGATGCTCTCGTTGGGAATGGTCAGCACCGGGTCCCCTTGCATTTGTTCGCCCTTGAAGGTCAGCAGCCCGAAAAAATACAGCAGGGAAACGAAGTTGCGCGAATCGACCAGCTTTTCATAGGGAAAACTTTTGGCGATGTCCGAGACGATGCCCCCATTTTCGATGATCTCTTTCAACCGGCTGAAATTCCCGTTCAATTCCTGGTCCAGAACGATCAAGTGCCGCAGCTTGCCGTAATCCATGCGCAGGTTGTCGTCGATGAGGTGTTTGACCATCACTTGGGAATCGAGGGCATTTTCCATGAAGTACAATACGGCGTCCGTATTTGGAGATGAAATGCTCGATTTTTAGCATGCAGTACTTGTTGAAATCCTCCTGAACCTTATCCTTGTCCTTGGTAACGACGGAAAAGTTGAAGTCCAGGACCATGTACCGCGCCCGCTCGGGAGTCGGATTGTCCAGAATCCAGGTATCACGGAAAAAATCGTTGAATTGATGCTCCTTGAGTATATCGTAATAGGATTGCAGCATGGACATGAACAAGGTCTTGCCGAACCTCCCGGGCCGGATCAGGAAAATATGATCCGTCTTTTCCATCAGGGGAATATACATGGTTTTGTCGGCATAGTACCTGTTTTCATAATTTACTGCTTCGAAATCTCCCTTTCCATAGGGTATTCTTTTGATTTTTTCCATATTCAGACTCCTTGAGTACCCGTGAAACCTGATCGTGGGGCATGAGCCGGGTCCGCCCCAGTGAAACCGGCGACCGGTGGACCAGGGCGAGGTTGCGTTGGTGATCCCACCGATCCGCATTATAGAACGCCGCTGGAAAAGCGGTCAAGGCGGGTGGAGCGAGGGAGAGGGGGCGAGTAAAGGGCGGGAGCAGTTGGGCTTGCTCCCGAGCGCAGGGGATGGCCTCGAAGGGAGTTGGAGCCATGTTGCCCGATGGAACGAAGGTTCTTTCGCTCCATGGTTGCAGCCTGGTAACGAGGAGAATGGCCGATATTTCAGTCCCCGCTTCCGATCATTCGATTTTCATTTGAGAAAGGAGCGCATTCATCGTAAGGTTTCAGCTTGAAAAAGCGGCTATTTGCAGAATATGGAATTTCAACGCTCTTGTTTGAAGACTCGAATGAAAACTCGAACAGAAAAGGAGTACCATGAAAACCATTCGCATTTTCATTTCCTCCCCCGGTGACGTGGCCGAGGAGCGGGAAAAGGCCAAGGAAGTCATCCGGCGCCTGCAACGGCACTATGTGGGCAGGCTCGAGCTGGTTCCGGTATTGTGGGAGGAAATGCCCCTGGAGGTGGACGCTCCCTTTCAGCAGGGCATCGAAATCATCCTGGACCGGAAGCAGGGCATCGACATCGCCGTGTTCATCCTCTGGTCCCGACTGGGTTCGCCATTGGGCAAGCAAGTGCTGCGCGAGGACGGTACCCGGTACCGTTCCGGCACCGAACGGGAATTCGACCTGATGCTGGCGGCCCGTGCGGAAGCCAAGCAGCGGGGCATTTCCGACCGGCCCTCGATCCTGGCCTACTTTCGAGATGACGACGCGGCGTTCAAAAAGCAGCTCCTGGACAAGCCCACGGACGCCATGCAGGAAGCCCTCGAGCAGAGCCGCATGGCCAGGGAATTCATTCGGGAGCATTTTTACGATCCCGAGGACGGCACCAACAAGCGGGCCTACACCACCTTTGAAAATCCCAACACCTTTTCCCACCGGCTGCGGGTGCATCTCAAGGAAAAGCTCGATGAAATCCTGAGGGAAAAACGAGACCTGGCCGCAGGTTGGGACATCGTGGAGCAAGGCGCTCCCTACCGGGGTCTGGAAGTCTTCGACGTGGAGCACGAGGACATCTTTTTCGGCCGGGAGCAGGAAATCGCCGATGTGCAGGTGGCCCTGGAGCGCCAGGCGGAGACCGGCCGGGCCTTCGTGTTGCTGCTGGGAGCCAGTGGGAGCGGCAAATCTTCCCTGGCTCGTGCGGGCGTGATTCCGGCCATCCGGCGCTATGATCCCAATATCACTCGATGCCGCCATGCCGTCATGACGCCCGGGGAACATGCTGAGAATCTCATGCTGGGACTGGCCCGAATCCTGGCCGGCCCCACGGCTCTGCCCGAATTGCTGGTGGATGAACAGAGCCTGGGGGACCTGGCCGAAGCCCTCGAAGAAAATCCCCGGGGTGCGGTCAAGCTGGTTGTGCGACCGGCCGTGCGCAAAGCCGCCGGAAACGACGGCGAGGGCATTCGCCTGGTGTTGCTGGTGGACCAGCTCGAGGAGCTGTTCACGCACCCGGCCATCACTCCGGACGCCGTACAGCGCTTCGCCCTGGCCGTGGAAGCCCTGGCATCGAGCGGCCAGGTGTGGGTCCTGGCCACCATGCGCGGGGACTTTTACGGCAAGCTCCAGAAATACCCGGAATGGGTCGGACTCAAGGAAGGCGCAGGCCAGTACGACGTGTTGCCCCTGCGCGAAGGACACATCCAGAGGGTCATCACCGAACCGGCCTGGCTGGCCGGACTCGAATTCGAGGAGGACGCTCGAACGGGCGAGCGCCTGGACCAGCGCATCCTCAACGACGCCATCAAGCACCCCGAAGCCCTGCCCCTGCTGCAATACACTCTGCGGGAACTGTACGAAAATCGGGGGGACGGCCGTCGCCTGACCTTCGCCTTTTACGAATCCCTGGGAGGCGTGGAAGGGGCTTTGGGCAAACGGGCCGAAGAAGTGTGGCGGAGCCTGCCCGAGGACACGGGACACAAAGGAGTCCCCCGGCTGTTTCGAGCTTTGACGACCATCGGCGAGGACCGTCAGTTCACCGGCAAGCCCCTGTACGGAGACGACCTCCCGGACGACCGGTTCGACATGAAGCGCGCCGTGGAAGCCTTTGTTCGAGAACGGCTGCTGATTTCCACCAAGGCCGAGCCGGGCACGGACGTGGTCGTTCGTCTTGCCCACGAAGCCCTGATCCAGTCGTGGCCCCGGCTCACGGACTGGCTGGAAAACGCCCGCGAATTCCTGCACGCCCGGACTCGCCTGGAAAGCGCCCTGGGCCGCTGGAAGGAGGAAAACGAGCGGGACTCCCCCGGCAAAAAGCCCGACGATTTCCTCCTGCCCGAAGGCAAGCCCCTGGCCGACGCCCAGGCATTGGAAAAGGACTGGCGAGATGAACTGACGCCCGAACAGCTCGACTTCATCGCCCGCTCCACGAAGCATCACGAAACCCGCCGCAAAAAGCGCCTGCGGCTGTACCAGATGGCCAGTGGAGTGTTTCTGGGGCTGGCGCTGCTGGCGGTGATCGCGGGCGGGGTTGCCTGGCAGCAGACAAAGGTTGCCCAGGAACAAACGAAACGGGCGGAAGATCATGCGGAGATTGCCGAACACAAAACCGAGGAAGCCCTCCGCGAGCTGAGGCGAGCCGACCACAATGTGGGTCTGGCCTACATCCTGCGGGCGGAGCAGGAAATTGCCGCCCAGAATTATAATGGTGGACGGGTCTTTGCGTTGCATGCCTTGCATAAACTCAATCCGGAGGAAAAAGCCAGGGCCAACAGCCTTATCCTCAATAATCATCCGATTTATCCATATATTTCATTTGCATCGGCTACTACGCATGAGCAAACGGTCACCAGCGTGGTTTTTTCTCCGGACGGTCGTACCCTTGCATCGGGGTCGAGGGACAAGACCATCCGTCTTTGGGATGCGGCAATGGGAACACAAACCGCAGTACTGAAGGGGCATACGGATGTTGTCAACAGCGTGGCCTTTTCACCTGACGGTCGCACCATCGCCTCGGGGTCAGAAGACAGCACCATCCGCCTTTGGGATGCGGCAACTGGAAAGCAAACTGTTATTTTGGTGGGCCATACGGAAAATGTCGACAGCTTGGCCTTTTCACCGGACGGTCGCAGGATTGCATCTTCGGGGTCATTTGATAACACCATTAGCCTGTGGGATACTGAAACGGGAACACAAACCGCAGTACTGAAGGGGCATACGGATGTTGTCAACAGCGTGGCCTTTTCACCAGATGGTCGCACAGTTGCCTCCGCCTCGGGATTAGAGGCATTTGTTTCCTTTAGGACTTTTGACGATACCGTTCGCCTTTGGGATGCGGCAACTGGAAAACAAACTGTCGTGCTGCAAGGGCATACGGGTAGTGTCAATAAAGTAGCCTTTTCTCCTGACGGACGCATCATTGCCTCAGGATCGAATGATAATACCATTCGCCTGTGGGATGTGACGACAGGCACGCAAACGGCCCTGCTGCAAGGACATAAGAGCTGGGTCGAAAGCCTGGCCTTTTGTCCTGACGGCCGCACCCTTGCCACTGTGGGGAGCGACGCCATCCGTCTGTGGGATACGGTAACCGGCAAACAAACGGCCGTCCTAAAGAGGCTATCGGAATCAATTCCCCAAGGCTATTCGTCCAGCCTGGCCTTCTCGCCGGACGGTCGCACTATTGCCGTTGGGGGAGGACGAACAGATATTGGGGACAACAAAACCATCCATCTCTGGGATGTGTCAACGAAAAGACA
Source organism: uncultured Syntrophobacteraceae bacterium (assembly GCA_964603955.1). Taxonomy (GTDB): domain Bacteria; phylum Desulfobacterota; class Syntrophobacteria; order Syntrophobacterales; family Syntrophobacteraceae; genus SLCH01. The sequence goes on along the minus strand of CAZRWT010000026.1, from coordinate 1,559 downwards.
AACTGCCGTACTGAAGGGGCATCATAGGCTTTATATCGAATGCATTGCCTTTTCTCCAAACGGTCACACCATTGCCATGGGGGCAAGGAGTGATGATAACACCATCCACCTGTGGGATGTGGCAACGCGAAGACAAAACGTCGTGCTGGAGGGGCACACAAATGGGGTCGACAGCGTGGCCTTTTCTCCGGACGGCCGGACCCTTGCCTCAAGGTCATTGGACAAAACCATCCGCCTGTGGGATGTGGCCACGGGCAAGCAAACCGCTGTGCTGGAGGGGCATACGAATGGGAACACCAGCGTGGTTTTTTCTCCGGATGGTCGCACCATCGCCTCGGGGGCATTGGACAAAACCATCCGCTTGTGGGATGTGGCTAAGGGCAAACAAACCGCTCTGTTAGAGGGGCATGTGGGCGAAGTCACCAGCGTGGCCTTTTCACCGGACGGTCGCACCATCGCCTCCGGGTCTTATGACAAGACCATCCGCCTGTGGGATGTGGCCACGTGCAAGCAAACCGCCGTGCTGGAGGGGCATACGGATTTGGTCACCAGCGTGGCCTTTTCACCGGACGGGCGCACCATCGCCTCCCGGTCGGAACGGATTTTCTCACCTGACCATACCATTCGCCTGTGGGATGTGGCCACGGGCAAGCAAACCGCTCTGTTGGAGGGGCATACGGAACGTGTCGAAAGTGTGGCTTTTTCCCCAGACGGTCGCACCATCGCCTCGGGGTCAAATGACAACACCATCCGCCTGTGGGATGTGGCCACTGGCAAACAAACCGCTCTACTGGAGGGACATTCATTTGGGGCTGTCTCCACAGTGTTATTTTCATCGGACGGCAGCACCATCATATCGCAAGCAAAATTTGGAGTTCGTTCTGATCCCACCATCCGACTGACGAATGCGGCTACGGGCAGACTAACCGCAGAACTGGAGGCAAATCCTTTCGGCAGCGTCGTATTATCTCCGGACGGTAGCACCATTGCCATTTTGTCAAGTGCCAATGCCATCCACCTGTGGGACATTTCCTTTCTCAATGATCCCCGTCCACTGGAGGAGATCATCCAGGCAGCAGAGTGGGCCGCAGGCATGCGTCTGGAAGGCCTCGACCTTGTACCCATTGAACCCGAAGCCAATCTCTTTGGTGGGCAGGCCGCTCCACCCCGCTGGCCGACAACCCACCCCTTCCACTGGCTGCCAAAAGCTGAAGCAGGCGACCGGGAAGCCATGCTCCAACTGGGCATTGCGTACCACCGGGACGGCAATTGGGCAAAAGCGCGCCGGTGGTATGAACAGGCCGGAGCCGCCGGGCATCCCGACGCGGCGGAACGCCTCTCCATACTGGCACGCCACGAGCCGGGAAGGTGATCGAGCAAGGATCGGGATCGGGTTTTGTCGAACACGCGATGTGACCGAACCTGTGCATCGCTTCCGCCTCGGAGCCTGTCAACTTCAGGCTCCGAGGCATCACGGCGGTGCATGAAGATGCGGGGGGCAACAGGGATCATTCGAAAGAAATTTTTCCCGTAAAGAGACAATTTCCACAGAAGTGTCC
>CAZRWT010000025.1:0-42978 GCA_964603955.1 uncultured Syntrophobacteraceae bacterium | reverse complement strand
GGGGAGAAGGCGGCAGACAGCGCTTCAGCGTATAGCCGGGGGCATCACAGAACCCGCGTACTGCCGGTTGAGGATTTGCAACACTCAACCTGACCAGGTGGTCATGACGGGCCTGAGCCAGCTGGGCTTGCGGTGTGACCGGATAGAGCAAGGAGGACAGAGACATTGGAGGCATACCCAGGCGTACGGCATAGATAATACGATAGGCAAAGACGCGCTGCACGTAATCACGGGTTTCCCGGAACGGAATCAGCTCCGCCCAAATATCCGGATCCATGGCTCCTGAATCGGGCAACCAGGAGCGTACCCGGTGCGCCCCTGCGTTATAGGCCGCAGTGGAAAGCAGGGAATGGCCGCCAAAGTTGTCCAGGTTGCGGCGCAGGTAATAGGTTCCCATGCGGGCATTGTTTTCCGGATCGAGGATATCGCGATCGCTGAGAATCCGTACGCCTACGGCAGAAGCAATGGAGCGCCCGGTAGCCGGCATGATCTGCATAATGCCCAAGGCACCCGCACTGGAACGAACATCATGCAGGAATGCGCTTTCCTGGCGGGCAACCGCCATGGCCCAGGCCGGATCAATGCCCTGACGCCGGGCCCCTGCCGCAATCAAGTCGGTGAAGGCCAGGGGGAAACGCAGGTCGATGTCACCCCAGCTACCGGCTCGGGCCACGGTGAAAATGGCACGGTCATGCCAGCCCCACCGGGCAAACAGATGTGCGGCAGCCTCCTGTTCCTGTGGGGGAAACTTATCGATAATATGAGACCACTCCTGCCGGGCCTCGGAGTACCGTTCCAGCAAGACCAGTTCACGCATGCGCAGTATAGCGGGCTGGTTTGCCACCTTTTCCAGGATATCGGCCGGAATGGCCAGGGGCTCATGGCCGATCCGGTAGGACTGCCCCAGGCGATCCGCCGCCAGGAAGCCATGAAAATTACGCTCGGTGGCCGCGATACGGTAGGCCGCCTCTGCGGCATCGGATTGCCCCAGTTGTTCCAGGGCACGGCCCCGCCAGTAGTGTGCCGAGGCCTGTTCGGAGACATCCCCGTCCATGCCCTGTGTCGCGGTAATCACCGCCTGCCAGTCACGGGCACGCAACGCAGCCCGCAACTGCCATTGGCGCAAAGTGTCATCGAAAGCGGCATCCGGCATACGGGCCATGAAGGGCAGTGCCTCGTCGCGCCCGCGCAAGGCCAGACGCAGGGCAATGGCATTCTGAATACGATGCCCACTCTCATCGCTGAGTCGCAGGCGCCGACCGTGAGTTTCCCAGGCACTTACGGCGGCATCCAGGTTATGGGGTACCATGCGCACAAAGGCCCGCTCGAGCATGGTGCCTGCTGAACGGTGGGCATCAGCGGTAAATCCGACACGGGTCACGTACTCCGGATTCCCTTCCAGCTCCAGCCAGCGATCTGCCCATATTCGATCGCTCTCGGACAGATAACGGCACAGATAACGAGCCAGCCCCAATTGATCCGAATCAATAGCCAGTTCGAAGCGCTGCCAGGCCAATTCGGAAGTCAAACCATTTTCTGAGCGCCAGGCATCAAATAAGGGATCACAGGCATTGGGCCTGGGTTGCCCATGCAACCAGAGGCTTTCCACCCCGGCAACAGCGGCGATTCGTTGACCGGTTTGGAGCAAGGACCGGCGATAAAAGCATTGACGTTCGGTACTCAGCAAATCGGGATCACCGGCAAAAAGCAGATAGTCGGACCATTTTTTTTCTTTGCCCAGGTAATCCAGGTAACGGTTACGCAGAGTACGCGCCAGAGGGCCTTCCGGATAATCTTCCAGAAAGCGGGCAACAGCATTGGGATCAGCCGCACGGAGATCGCGGGTCAAAAAGCGATAATCCAGATATTGCACCAGGGGGTAATGGTCCAGGGCTTCACGGGTGGTTTGATAGGTCTGGTCATCACCATCGCGCAAAGCACTCTCAGCAACCAGAAACAGGCCTCTTTCCACGCTGAAGTCAGGTTCAGTGTCCGCGCGGACTGCATATACGGGAGACAAGATCAACAAAATCACAACCAACAGGGTACCGCACCACATTGCAAAGACTCCTTAAAACAGGGGGCTGACATGAACATCTTCGACGGCTCTCTCTTATGAGTCTGGTTCAGTATAGCCAGGATTACCAGGATTTTCAGGATAAAATTATGCCGTCACAAACAAACCGGATTTTCCTTCCCATATCTTTGGTTTGTCGGCCGGATGCCTCTTGAATTCCCAACGCTTATGGACGAGCCGATTGCCATTGATATGAATTGCCGCTATAAGGAGCGCGCAAGCAGATCTTCCCGGACAGCACACTTAAATTGGCTTTCTTCATGCCTTGCTCTCAAGATTACAGACCCGGATAAACGATTTCCCATGCCGACATCGACATCGAAAAACATACAGCTCCTCAACCGGGTGGGCCTCCCTTTCTGGAAGCCCATGGCAACCACGGTGGCCCTGGGATGGGCGCATTGCGTAATGACTGTAACGCAGTTTTTTCTACTTGCAAGGGTTTTACACGGCATCATAATGAGCAATCTTCCCCTGGTGGTTTTCACTGGAGAGCTCTTGAGCCTGGCTTTTGCCGTTCTATTGCGGGCCGTCCTGGCCTGGGCGCGCGAAATCAGCGCTTTCCGGGGTGGGGCTCGGGCTCGAACGGCAGTCCGCATGCAACTCCTTGACGCCATGAACTCCAGAGGACCGGCCTTCATGCACCGTGAACAGACCGGAGCCCTCTCGACGGTCCTCATGGAACAGGTCGAGGCTCTCCATGATTACTATGCCCTGTTCGTACCCCAACTGGCCCTTGCGGTGCTGATCCCTCTGTCCGTAGCCACGGCGGTCTTCACCGTGAGTTGGACGGCAGGCGTACTGCTCCTCGTCACAGGCCCCCTCATCCCTTTGTTCACCATCCTGGTAGGAATTGGAGCGGAAAGCATCAGCCGACGGCACTTCCAGTCCCTGGCCCGCTTGAGCGCTCACTTTCTGGATGCACTTCAAGGAATCACCACCCTCAAGCTTTTCGGGCGTAGCAAAAGCGAAGGAGAGCGCATCGCCCGGACGGGCGTCCAGTACCGCCGTCACACCATGCAAGTACTCCGGGTGGCTTTTCTGTCTTCCGCCGTTCTGGAATTTTTCGCCTCCCTGGCCATCGCCATGGTGGCCATTTATCTGGGCATGAGCTACCTGGGCTACCTCGATTTCGGCACTTACGGCAGAGGACTTTCCCTGGCCGACGGGCTTTTCATCCTCCTCCTTGCCCCGGAATACTATCAGCCCCTGAGGGAACTGGGCACCCACTATCATGCAAGAGCACAGGCTCTGGCCGCTGCGGAAAAAATCCGGTCCATACTGGAATCTCCCATGCCGGCACCGATCTGGGACAAGGCACGCCCCATTTTAAAGGGTGGTATCGGCATTCGATGTCGGGACCTGTGTTTTGCCCACGATGGAGAACGGGAAGCTGCGTTGAAAAAGCTCGACATGGAAGTACACCCCGGCTCCTTCACCGCCGTGGTGGGAGGAAGCGGCGCGGGCAAAAGTACCATTCTGAACCTTCTCCTGGGTTTCATCAAGCCGGATGGCGGGGATATCCTCGTTAACGGCACCCCGCTTCACGCTATGGACCCCGATTACTGGAGAAGCCGGGTAGGCTGGATCGGCCAGAACCCCTGTATTTTTCAGGGCACCCTCCATGACAATATCGTCATGGGGCGAACCGATATAAAAGACGAGGAAGTTATGGAAGCGGCTCGATCCGCTAAAGTACTCGATTTTGCCCGACAACTCCCCCACGGCCTTCAAAGCGCCGTGGCAGAGAAAGGCGCAGGACTTTCGAGAGGCCAGGCTCAGCGACTGGCCCTTGCGCGAGCCATCCTCCAAAAACCGCCCCTGTTGCTGCTCGATGAGCCTACCGCCGGGTTGGACACTCATACGGAAGCTTCCGTTTTTCGGACACTGGAAACCTTGCGAGGACAATGCACCGTGGTGCTGGTCACCCATCGACTGGCGCACATTCACCGGGTAGACCACATTCATGTCATGCACCGGGGAAAAATCATCGAACATGGTTCTTACGAAGAACTCCTGGAAACCCAAGGCTTCTTTCAACGCATGGTCGCATCTCCGGATACTGAATAGAAGGTGAAAAAACATGGGCAAGGATAAGGAACTCATGGAATTGCCGCAGAACCTCACGCGCCGTCACGGCCTCGCCATGGCCATGGGCACGGGCCTGGGGCTCCTGGCCGCAGCCTCAACAGTGGGGCTCATGACCCTTTCGGGATGGTTCATTTCCGCTTCGGCGTTGGCCGGGCTGGCTCCCACCACTGCCCATGCTTTCAACTATTTCCTGCCGGGGGTGGGGCTCCGCCTTTTCGCGCTCCTGAGAACGGCTTGCCGCTACGGCGAACGTGTGCTGAACCATGACGCCACTTTCCGCATACTGGAAACCCTGCGTGTCCGGTTTTATACCGGCATGGAGCCCCTGGCTCCCGGAGACCTCCGGCTTTTTCGACGCGGAGATATCCTCCACCGTGCCGTGGCCGACATCGATACCCTGGACCAGGTGTACCTGCGCATCCTATCCCCGAGTGTCGTAGCTCTGTTGACCTGTTTGCTCAGTTTCGGCATCCTGGCGATTTTTCATCTCCCGGCAGCCTTTTACACCTTGGGACTTCTCATGCTCGCAGCATGCACGACTTCGCTTTTCACGACAAAGAAAGGCATGAGCATGGGAGAAGAACTGACTCGACAATGGACAAACCTTCGCACCCGATTGGTAGAAGGACTTCAGGGGATGGCGGAACTCACGGTTTTTGGAGGCGTACGGGGTCACCGAAGCGCCATCCTGCACTGCCACACCTCTCTCGTGGACTGCCAAAGAAAAATGGCTTCAGTACGGGGAGCGGCGACGGCCGCTATCCATATATTCGCCGGTATCGCAATCCTGTCCCTACTCATGGTCATCTCGGGAGAAGTGGCTGAAGAAAGGCCGGCAGGAGCCATTACGGCAGGGTTGGTGCTCATGGTACTCGCCTCATTCGATGCCGTTTTCCCCCTCCCCTCCGCATACCTCATGGTGGGGAGAGTGCGTGAGGCGGCACTGAGACTCCGAGAACTGTTGGAAATCCCGGTTGCCGTGCAATTCCCCCCCCAAAACCTTGCGGAACCCAGCAACTTTTCCGTCCGCTTCCAAAATGTTTCTTTTAGCTACGGGCCGGAACAGCCCCAGGTGCTTGATGGAATCACGCTGCACATTCCTCAGGGGCAGAGAACCGCCGTCATCGGTGAGAGCGGTGCGGGCAAGTCATCCCTGGCCCACCTGCTCGTAAGATTTTTCGACGCGGCGGAAGGAAGGATTTCTCTTGGCGGCGTGGACATCCGCTCTTTGAGTGAAGAAAGCCTGCGCCGCCATGTAGTGACTCTTTCTCAGGAAGCTCACCTTTTTGCGGCCACTATCAGGGAGAACTTGCTTCTGGGACAGCCTGAAGCAAAAGAAGAAGATTTGCTCCGAGCCTTGAACACGGCACGACTCGGGTCTTTCGTGGAAAAACTCCCTAAAGGGCTGGACACCTGGCTGGGAGAGTCGGGACAGCTGATCTCCGCAGGCCAGGCCCGGCGGGTGACCCTGGCTCGAGCCATCCTCAGGGACGCGCCCATATGGGTACTCGACGAACCCACTGAAGGTCTGGACCGGAAAACGGAACGGAAACTGGTGGATTCCCTCATGCAAGTGACCCGATACCGCACGGTCCTCTGGATCACACACCGCCTCACGGACCTTCATCTCATGGACCGGGTAATCTTTTTGGAGGGCGGGCGAATTGTCGCCCAAGGCCGTCACCTTGAACTGATGGCCGAAAATCCCCGTTACCGTTCGTGGTGCAACCGGGTGTCGTGTTCGGATCAGGAAGGCATACGTCTTTAAATTTTAAACCATACCAAAAGTTTGTCGCCCGAATTGAAAGGGGCAAGCCGGCGCAAAGAAAGAAGAATACGAAACATATTGACATGTTATAAAGTTTGTTTATCATATACCTTGTTTGGTAAGGTGTTTCAAAATCGAAAACAACGCATTGTCGTAATGCAAAAACGTGGAGGAATCAAAGTCATGAAAAGAATCTTTTTATTTTTGGCAACCAACATCGCGGTACTGGTTGTTCTGTCGGTGGTACTCCGCCTTCTGGGGGTCAGCGGTATCCTGGACGAGCAACGAGTGGGAATCGATTATGGTAATCTTCTTGTGTTTGCCGCCGTGTTCGGTTTTGGGGGATCATTCATATCCCTGGCCATTTCCAAATGGATGGCCAAACGTCTCACGGGAACCGAGATCATCCAAACCCCTCGAAACCACGCGGAAGCCTGGCTGGTCGAGACCGTGAGGAAGCAGGCACAGCAGGCGGGAATCGGAATGCCGGAAGTGGGCATTTTTGATTCGCCGGCTCCCAACGCCTTTGCAACGGGTATGAGCAAAAACAATGCTCTCGTGGCCGTGAGCACCGGTCTTTTAAGAACCATGAACCAGGATGAAATCGAGGCGGTTTTGGCCCACGAAGTAAGCCACGTGGCCAATGGCGATATGGTGACCTTGACGCTTATCCAGGGAGTGGTGAACACCTTCGTCATCTTTGTATCGAGGCTTGTGGGACATTTCGTGGACCGGGTGATCCTCAAAAACGAAGAAGGACACGGCATCGGTTTTTTTGTCACCAGCATCGTCGCACAAATCGTCTTCGGCATTCTGGCCAGCGCCATTGTCATGTGGTTCAGCAGGCAGCGTGAGTTCCGAGCGGATTACGGCGGGGCCGAACTGGCCGGAACGGGCAAAATGATCTCCGCACTGGAAAAACTCAAGAGGAGCATGAGCGAGCCCCTTCCCGAGCAAATGGCCGCCTTCGGCATCAATAACAAGTCCGAAGGACGCGATTGGAAGGCGCTCTTCATGAGCCATCCTCCCCTTGATCAGCGTATCGCGGCATTGAAGTCTTTGAGCAACCATTGATTCACCGGGCGAACTATACCTATAAAAGTACATAACAAAACCCGGCAGGTTTTTGTTCCTGTCGGGTTTTGTTATTCCGGGGTGTTTCGCTTTCCGTTTCATTCGGAAGACTCAAAGAACAAATCGTGATCTCGAAGATATTTGGCGGAAGCGACGGCAATTTCTTCCGTTCTCTGATCGTAACAATCCAACTTTATGGTGACATACCCTGTGTAATCGAGGGCATGAAGACATTCGAGAAATTCTTGAATATCGAGTCCTCCTTCTCCCAGTTGAATGTGTCGATGACTGCGATTGAGCGGCACATCCGCCAGACTCACATGATAGATGTGTCGGCGAAGAGCCTTGAAGGCCGTACAAGGATCTTCCCCAACACAATAAAAATGTCCCGCATCAAAATTGATTCCCACAAAATCGTGCTCCTTTTTCAAAACCCTCAACACTTTCAGGGCATCATCGGAAGACCTGACCAGGCCGTCCGGTTCGGGCTGGATAAGCAGCCGCACCGACAACTTCTTTGCCACGGGAAGGATGCGACTCATTTCTTCCATGTACAAACCATACCGTTCCGAAATGCCGGGGGAAGTTGGAGCATTACTCGAACCGCCGGCCGGAGCATTGCCGGGACCTGTGTCGGTGGAGACGTTGGGAATTCCCATTGCGGCAGCCAGGCGAAGACAGGCCAGAGTATAATGGACACGCCTGTCCCGTTCAAGAAGATCCGGATCTATCCAAGACGGGCTACACTTTTCCCCATAGGCTGTCACCAGGGCGCTGTTCAGGTTGGTAACCTTCAGTTTTTTTTCAGCCAGACATCGATTCAAATCCGTTACTCTCGAGGCAGTCATATCTTCGGGAAAAACATGAGGGCGATCGGCAATCAGCTCCAAAGCCTCAAAACCCGCCCGAGCGATTCCATCGATGGCCTCCTGCAGAGATTTTAAACGGAAAACGCTGGTGCTGTAACCGAATTTCATCTTTGAGAATCCTTTTCACAAAAAATGGCTGTTTTCAAAATATACTCATGCCATGAATTGATATCCACCATAAAATATGCCGGGCATAGAGCCCGGCATATTTTATGGTTTTATATCCGTTGCCCCAACAAACCTCAATCGCCCTCTGCTTCCCAAGGAAATAAGCCTTTGACCACAACCATGTTTTTGATATTCTACACAACTATTTATTATTGGAAAACAAGAGCCGAAATAGAACAGGACATCATAAGAAGGGGGTTTCATGTCAATGGACACCGCCATTAAAATTTTACTGGTGGAAGATACCGCCACCATGCGAAAAATGGAAGCCAAGATTCTGAATCAGGTGGGCTTCAGCAACATTATCGAAGTTGGCGACGGTCGGGAAGCCATTGCCAAATTGGAATCGGAAAAGGATATCGATCTCGTTATCAGCGATTGGTCCATGCCCAACATGGATGGCCTGGAGCTGTTACAGTGGATGCGCAGCCACGACAAGTTCAAGAAAATCCCTTTTCTAATGGCCACCGGACATGGCGACAAGAAATACGTGGCCAAAGCCCTGGAGAGCGGGGCCAATGGTGTGGTGGCAAAGCCTTTCACCCCGGACGATCTAAAAAGCGCCATGGAAGAAGCCTTTGGGATCGAAAAAAAACAGGTACCCAAGGTAGAAAAAGGTCCGAAAGTTTCGAGCGAAGGAAAAGTGCATCTAAAGATAGCTCATATCCAGATCACCGATCACCTGGCTCTGGGAATGTTGAAACATTGGATCGACACCAAAAGAGAAAAACCCGCTCATTTTTCCCTCGAAACCCTTTGCATGGCGGGTTGGAACCCAGTGCAGGCCGCCCTGGAAAATGGCGAAGTCGATGGAGCTTTCGTATTGGCCCCCATAGCCATGGACCTGTTCAGCTACGATGTCCCGCTCAAATTGATCCTGTTTGCACACCGCAACGGCAGCATTTGCGTGCGCAACCGCCAGGGTCATTACATGAAACCCTACCAGCAGTTTTTTAAACACAAGACATTCTATATCCCTCATAAAATGTCCATTCACAACATGCTTGCCCACATGTATTTCACCCAAATGAACCTCAAACCCGGTGTCGCGGGTAAAGAAGCAGTCAATATGCTCTTCGATGTCGTTCCCCCGGTGGCCATGCCGGAATTCCTGCGTGACAATCCCGATGCCTGCGGCTTCATGGTGGCCGAACCCATAGGATCGAGGGCCATTGCCACAGGAATTGCCGAAAGGCAGTTTTTGTCCAGTGAAATATGGGAAAACCACCCCTGCTGTGTCGTGGTTTTTCGTGACGAAATCATCCAAAAGTACTCCCAGGCAATCCAGGAATTCACCAACCTGCTGGTCAAAGTCGGCCGGTCGATCAAGGACGACATCGACGAAACCGCCCGGGTTGCAGTAAAATTTCTGGACCCCCAGGGAAATATAGGGCTCCAGCCCGCTCTGCTAAAAACAGTTCTCGCCGATCCCAATGGAATCGTATACGACGACCTCTACCCGGTCAAAAAAGACCTGGAAACCATCCAGGATTATATGGTCAACAAGATGGAGATTGGTCGGCCCATCAACCTGAATGCTTTTGTGGACACCAGGTTTGCCGATGAAGCATGTAATGCCGGGGAATTACAAAGAGCAGCGGGAGGAAAAAGCACGCGCGGCGCGGTAATGAAACTTCAGGATATCAAGGAAAAACAGGCCCTTTCCAGCCATGCGGGTAAGTATCTGATTTTCAGCCTGGCCAATGAAAGCTACGGAATCGGCATTCTCGATGTCAAGGAAATCATCGGCCTGATGGAGATTCATCAACTGCCCCAAATGCCCACCTTTTTCAAAGGCGTGATCAACCTTCGAGGCAAGGTGATCCCAGTGATGGACCTGCGACTGAAATTCGCCATGGAAGAAACCCCATATACGGCCCGAACCTGTATCATCATCGTGGAAGTGTCCGGGGTCGGCGGCTCTGCCCTGACGGGCATCATCGTCGATTCGGTCTCCGAAGTTCTAAACATACGCGACGACCAGGTAGAAGCCACCCCCTCTTTTGGATCATCATTTGATAAGAGAATGATCCTTGGCATGGCCAAACTCAAGGAAGGGGTCACCATTCTCCTCGATGTGGACCGGCTGATACAATCGGAAGAGACCGTGGAGATGTTCGCTGCCGTAGCCGTCGGCGCATGAATTTTGGGGGAAAATATCCACCACGGAAGCCGTAGAATAAGCACAAAAGAAGAAATCAAGCAATGATGCATGCAAAGAAGGATATGGGGCAAGGTTTTTAAAGCGAGGGCATCTTGCCCTCGTTTACATTACATGAATCCATGAGACCCATCACGTAACACTTTTCATTTCTGAATAAACATGATCCAGAATGCCGTTGATAAAGGCTCCCGAATCTTCAGTACCAAATGATTTGGCAATTTCGATGGCCTCGTTGATGGATACTTTGTGCGGAATATCGTTCAAACGCAACATTTCAAAAAGGGCAATCCGCAGGATATTCCGATCGATGATGGTCATCCTCTCGACCCTCCAGTGCTGTGAACTCCTGGCAAGCATCCGATCGATCTCCTGTTGATTCAACTCGACACCGTAGACCAGTTCCTCCGCGAATGGCCTCGCCCCCATGGGAGCATGGAACTCCAGTTCCTCTTCGCCGGAAAAGATCTCATAGTAGAGAGAAACGGCATCCTCGGGCGGTAACTGAGACACTTCCATCTGGTAGAGGATTTGCAGAGCCATTTCACGGGCACGCCTGCGGATCCCAACTTTGTTTTTCAAGGCCATATCCATATGAGGAAACAGGGGCGGCTCGACCACCCCTGGAAGATTTTTCAAAATTAGCCGTAAAAGGCAGGTCGGCCCCCCGTAATCACTCAGGCAATTGTTGCAGCAAGCCAATCATCTCAATGGCTCCCATGGCCGCTTCCCAGCCTTTGTTGCCCGCCTTGGAACCGGCCCTCTCGATGGCCTGCTCGAGGGTATCCGTGGTGAGAACTCCGAAAAGAATGGGTACGCCCGTTTCCATGCTCGCCGAGGCAATGCCCTTGGATACTTCATTGGCGACATAGTCAAAGTGAGGCGTAGATCCACGGATAACCGCTCCCAGGCAGATGACGGCGTCGTAACGACCGCCTCCCGCCAGTTTTTTGGCCACGAGAGGGATTTCAAAAGCCCCTGGAACTTTGAAAATATCGATGTCTTCCTCCCGTGCCCCACAGCGCTTGAGAGCATCCAGAGCCCCACCCACCAGGCGCTCTCCGATGAAATCGTTGAAGCGACTCACGATGATGCCGAAGCGGAAATTTTGTGCCAGCAGCTTCCCCTCATAGACTTTCATGGACTCAATCCTCTTTATCCGCAAAACAGGCCATCATATGCCCCATTTTGGTGCATTTGGTTTTGAGATAGGACACATTGCAATCATTGGGCGGTATTTCCAGAGGTACTCGCTCGGTAACGGTGATACCGTAGCCTTGAAGCCCCCGTATTTTCTTGGGATTGTTAGTGAGAAGGCGCATTTTCCTCACCCCCAGATCCACCAGCATCTGGGCTCCAATGCCGTAATCACGCAGATCGTCCTCAAAGCCCAGAGCCTTGTTGGCCTCCACCGTATCCATGCCCTGCTCCTGGAGGGCATAGGCCTTGATCTTGTTGACGATCCCGATTCCTCGCCCCTCATGGTTGCGCATGTAGAGGAGCACTCCCTTACCTTCCTGCTCGATTCGAGCCATGGCCGCCCGCAGCTGACTACCACAGTCACAGCGCATGGAACCGAAGACATCTCCCGTGAGACATTCCGAATGAACCCGGACCAGTACTTCATCTTCGGGGGAAATTTCTCCCTTGACCAGAGCGAGGTGGCTGTATTCATCGATGTCGTTGGTATAGACAATGAGCTGAAATTCCTTGCCGAAAGATGTGGGCAGGGAAGTGACGGCAGCCCTGCGCACAAACATTTCATGCTGCATTCGGTAGTTGATGATGTCCGCAACGGTGACGATCTTGAGATCGTGTTCCCGGGCGAACTCCAGCAGGTCCGGCATACGCGCCATGGTCCCATCGTCTTTCATGATTTCGCAGATAACACCCGCCGGCTTGAGACCGGCCAGTCGAGCCAGATCCACTGATCCTTCCGTCTGGCCGGTGCGTACCAGAACCCCGCCCTTTCTGGCTCTCAGTGGGAAAATATGACCGGGACTCACCAGGTCCCGAGGCTTTGCGTCATCTCGAATGGCAGTCAGAATGGTGTGTGCCCTATCCGCCGCGCTAATGCCCGTGGAAACGCCCTCACGGGCTTCGATGGAAACCGTGAAGGCCGTCTGGTAGGGGGAACGGTTATGGCTCACCATCATGGGAAGATCGAGATGCTCGATCCATTCGGGAGTCATGGAAAGGCAGATCAGGCCACGGCCGTATCGAGCCATGAAGTTCACGGCTTCGGGTGTGGTCAGTTCGGCGGCCATGCACAAATCACCTTCATTTTCTCGGTCCTCGTCGTCGACGAGAATGACCATTTTGCCTTTTCGAATATCTTCCAAGGCTTCTGGGATGGATGCCACAGACATGTTATTGTCGCTCCTTCTTAACACGAAATTGAAGGGCCACAGGGCCCATAATGCTGAATCACAGCTTTTTGCTTCTCAGGAAAATCCGTGCCTGGCAAGAAACTCAAGATCTATGGCCCCCTTGTGGGAACCCTCCTTTCGATCCTCGGCAGCCCCGCCGGGCTTCCAGGCAAGGACCATCTTCTCCACATATTTGCCCATGAGGTCCGTCTCAATGTTGACCTCGTCGCCTGCTTGCAGGTCATCGATAGTGGTCGCCCCCGCCGTATGGGGAATGATGTTTACATGAAACATCCCCTCACGGCAGCCGTTGACCGTGAGGCTGATCCCATTTATGGCGATGGACCCCTTTTCGATAATATAGCGATCGAGTTCACGGGGCACATGAAAGGAAAGGCGCCATGACTTGCCTTCCCTCACTCGTTCCGCAAGCCGCCCGACAGCATCCACATGGCCGCTCACCAGGTGCCCCCCCAGGCGATCCCCCAGCCGCAGGGCTCTCTCGATGTTCACCCGGGATCCCGGTCGCTTCTTGCCCAATGTGGTGCGGCGAAGAGTTTCTGCCGAAACGTCCACGAAAAATACATTTCCCTGAAAAGTGGTGACAGTGAGACACGCACCGTCCACGGCAATGCTTTCACCGAGTACAATCCGCCCCATGGGAAAATCGGCTTTGATCACCATACAGGTGTCAGTCCCGCCGTGATCTGTCCGAAGGAAAATGCCGGTACCCTCCACAAGGCCTGTAAACATGGTGCTCCGTCCTAGAAAATACGATCTCGAAATTTGCCCGAAAGCATGATGTCTTCGCCAAAAGCCTGAACTTTCATACCATAGGCCGCGATGGCCTGGGACATTTTTTCTCGAATCCCTCCCGCGATCATGGGCACGGCTTCCAAATCTCCCAAGATCTTGGGTGCAAAAAAGAAATGAAAATCGTCAGCAAGCCCTTCATCCAAAAAGGCCCCATGAACCCGACTACCACCTTCCACCAGGACACTGTTCAACGAGGAGTTGCCCAAAACTTCAAGGAGAGCTCGCAAATCGATACGGCTCTCCTTGAGAGGTAGGCGCAGCACCTTTGCCCCCATATCCCGCAGGCGTTTTTCCCCGTCTGCCGGTGCATCCATGCCGCAAGCAACCCAAAGGGGGATTTCTCCAGCCGTTTGGACCAATCGGCTGGTCAGGGAAAGCCGCAAAGTACTGTCAAGCACAATGCGCACAGGCTGACGCACAGGAGCGGAAGCAGGAAGGCGCGCCGTGAGCTGCGGATCATCGGCCAGGGCCGTCCCAATCCCTACGAGAATACCATCGAGAGCGGCACGGAGGCGATGCACAAAAGCCCTTGAACTTTCATTGGTGATCCAGCGGGAATCTCCCGTGCGCGTGGCGATGCGCCCATCCAGGGTAGCGGCGATCTTGAGGGTGACGTAGGGCAACCCCGTGGTCACATGTTTGATGAAAGCCTGGTTCAAAAGGCGACATTCTTCTTCCAGGACACGACGAGTAACCGACACCCCGTTTTCTTCCAGAAAGCGAGCTCCTCCCCCTTCCACACGAGGGTTGGGATCCATCATGCCTATGACCACCCGGCGGATTCGGGCTTCCAGAATGGCTCTCGTACAGGGGGGAGTACGCCCGAAATGATTGCAGGGTTCAAGTGTAACATAGAGCACCGCGCCTGCGGTAGCCTCCCCGGCATCCCGCAAAGCGTTGATTTCCGCATGGGGACCCCCCACACGCTCATGCCGTCCCTTCCCCACCACAGCCCCGTTTCGAACGACCACGGCACCCACCATGGGGTTAGGGCTGGTGTGCCCCAACCCCTTCCCGGCCAGTTCGAGAGCCTGCCGCATGTACTCATGATCGAGCCCGTTTTCCGGGTCCATTGAATCGATCCCTTGCCCCACTTCACACCATCACTGCCCGGTGCTGAAAAGGGGAAACGTGGAGCAGAATTCCGCCACTTCGGCCTTGACGGCAGCAAGCTTTTTCTCATCGCCCACCGACTGTAAAGCGCGGTGGATGAAGGCCGCCACGGTTTTCATATCCTGGGGCTTCATACCCCGAGTGGACAACGCGGCCGTACCCAGGCGAATACCGCTGGTGACCTGAGGCTTTTGGGGATCGAAGGGAATGGCGTTTTTGTTCACGGTTACACCCGCCAGGCCCAACGCTTCTTCGGCAACCTTGCCCGTGAGCCCCTGGGGAGTCAGGTTCACCAACATGAGGTGATTGTCCGTGCCTCCCGACACCAGCCTGTAGCCGTATTGCACAAGCTCGGCGGCCATGGCGCGACTGTTGGCCACAATGCGCTCCTGGTACTCGACGAAAGAAGGCTGCAATGCTTCCTGAAAGGCTACTGCCTTGGCCGCGATGACGTGCATGAGGGGACCACCCTGGATGCCGGGAAAAATCTGGCTGTTGACGGCTCTCGCGTGCTCCTCTCCGGCAATGATAAGCCCTCCACGGGGACCCCGAAGGGTCTTGTGGGTGGTGGAGGTAACGAAATGAGCGTGAGGAACGGGGCTGGGATGAACTCCCGCACACACCAGCCCCGCGATATGGGCTATATCCACCATCAGGTAGGCTTCCGCCTCCTGGGCGATCTCGCGAAACTTGGCAAAGTCGATGATCCTCGGGTAAGCGCTGGCTCCCGCGATGATCATCTTGGGACGATGCTCCCTGGCTAAAGCTCGTAGCTGATCGTAATCGATGGTTTCCGTATCTTCCTTCACGCCATAGGATACGACATTGAAAAGCCTGCCCGAAAAGCTCACGGGGCTACCGTGGGTGAGATGCCCCCCCTGCCGCAAGTCCATGCCCAGGATGGTATCTCCCGGTTTGAGGACCGAAAAGTAAACAGCCATGTTGGCCTGAGAACCCGAATGGGGCTGCACGTTCACATGAGTGGCACCAAAAAGCTTTTTGGCCCGTTCCTGGGCCAGAGTTTCAATGGAGTCCACAAACTCGCAACCGCCATAATATCTTTTCCCGGGATAACCTTCCGCATATTTGTTGGTCAAAACGGACCCCTGAGCCTCACGCACGGCGTCGCTCACAAAATTTTCCGAAGCGATCAGCTCGAGCTTCGTCTTCTGGCGTTCGGCTTCCAAGGCAATGAGCCGGGCAACTTCAGGATCTATTTGCTCAATGTGGGACATTCCCTTTACCTTTCATTTGGCTCAACCCTCGAGGGTTGGTGGAATGTTGATCGAAAAGAAAGTTGAAGAGCTGGAAAGCCGAGGAGTGGAAGCTTTGAGCTTTTCTCTTCAATCGGTTTGAGAACCTTTCGTTGCGGGAGATAAATCGTCGATCATCCTCACCCGCCTCTGGTGGCGCCCTCCTTCGAAGGGTTCGTCGAGCCACACCTCCAGGATTTCCATGGCCATGTCCCAACCCAGAAAACGTCCTCCAAGGCAAAGAACATTGCTGTCGTTGTGGCGACGACTCATCCTGGCGGAAAAAGGCTCGGAAACCTGAGCCGCCCTCACACCGGCAACGCGATTGGCCGTCATGCACATGCCGATACCGCTGCCGCAAACAAGAATACCCCTGTCGGCCTTACCGGCCGCCACAGCCCTCGCGACTTCGAGGGCATACGGGGGGTAATCCACCGAATCGCTGCCATGCGTTCCGATGTCCTCGACCTCATGGCCAAGGGCCTGCAGACGGGATAGTATCTTCTCCTTGAGTTCATAGCCCCCGTGGTCACACCCGACAATGATCTTCATAACCCTCCAGCCGATTCAAAGCACTCTCTGCGTTCTTCCGTGTTTTTCCGTGCCTTCCATGGTACCGGTTTTCTTTTTTATCGCCCGGACCACCTTCTAAAAACCAAAGTCCCATTGGTTCCCCCAAATCCAAAGGAATTGGACAGGGCAACTTCAATATCCGCCTTACGCGCCTCATTGGGAACATAATCCAAATCGCAATCCGGATCGGGATTATCATAGTTGATGGTCGGGGGCATGACCTGGTGTTTGAGAGTAAGAGCGGTATAGGCCGCTTCCACCCCTCCGGCGGCTCCCAAAAGGTGCCCCGTCATGGACTTGGTCGAACTCACTCCCATTTTGTAGGCATGATCCCCAAAAACGGTTCTGATGGCTTGAGTTTCATACTTGTCGTTGAGGTCCGTGGAGGTACCGTGAGCGTTGATGTATTGAACTTCCTCCGGTGCAACACCCGCATCATCCAATGCTGCCTGCATACAGCGCACGGCCCCTTCCCCATCGGGGGCAGGCGCCGCCATATGAAAGGCATCCCCCGAAGCACCGAAGCCGATGATTTCCGCATAGATATCGGCTTCTCGCCGAAGAGCCATCTCGACCTCTTCCAGGATAATGACGGCACAACCTTCACCCAGTACAAAACCGTCTCGGTCTCTTTCAAAAGGGCGCGATGCCTTCTCCGGCTCATGGTTGCGCGTGGAAAGCGCCCTCATGGCATTGAAGCCCGCGATACAAAGAGGCGTCACCACGGACTCGACCCCACCCGTGGCCATGGCATCCGCAAGTCCGTTACGAATCATGTGAAAAGCTTGTCCCACCGCGTGGGTTCCGGCGGCACAGGCGGTCTGCACGGCCAGGTTGGGCCCCCTGGCATTGTGCTGGATGGAAATGAGCCCCGACGCCATGTTGCCGATGAGCATGGGAATGAAAAAGGGACTCACACGTTTGGCTCCGCTCGCCAAAAGAGTCTTGTGCGTCTCCTCGATGGTGTTCAACCCCCCCAGGCCACATCCCATATAGACTCCAATCCTGGGAGACAGTTCGTCGGTGACGGTGAGCCCGCTGTCGGCGAAAGCCTGCCGGGAAGCTCCGAGAGCCAGTTGGAGGAACGGGTCCATCTTGCGCAGATCCTTCTTGGGGATGAACTCCTCCGGACGATAATTTTTGACTTCACCGGCAATTTGCGTAGCGGAGTCACTGGGGTCGAAGCCGGTGATGACCCCAATGCCGGATTTTCCAGCCAGCAGGTTGGACCAGTTCCCGGCAACGTCTATTCCCACGGGAGTCAAAAGGCCCATTCCCGTGATGACAACTCGACGAGGTGGTTTGATTACCATGAATTTCTCCCATCATTAATGCGGATGAGGCGGATACAGCCGATTCCGAAGGGTTCAGGCAGTTTTCCCAGCGGCAAAAAAATTGCCGATGAGGATCAACCCATGAACATTCCCCCATTCACGTGCAGAACCTGTCCGGTGATATACGATGCAGCATCCGAAGCCAAAAAGGCAACGGCTGCCGCGATCTCTTCAGGAGCGCCGATACGCCCTGCGGGAATCTGACCCAAAAGAAGCTCCCGTGCTTTTTCAGGCAATTCCTGGGTCATGTCCGTTTCGATGTATCCGGGAGCCACGGCATTGACCGTGATGTTTCTTGAAACCAGCTCACGGGCCATAGACCTCGTCAAGCCGATGATACCGGCTTTGGCCGAGGCATAGTTGACCTGTCCCGCATTTCCGACGACTCCCACTACGGAGGTGACATTGACTATGCGACCGTATCTCTGGCGCATCATGGTCTTGACCACGGCCTGAGAGCACAGAAAAGCTCCCTTGAGATTGGTGTCGATCACCACATCCCATTCGTCTTCCTTCATGAGAGCCAGGAGATTGTCCCGAGTGATACCCGCATTGTTCACCAAAACATCCAGCCTCCCGTAAGCCTTGGTGATTTCCTTGAATGCCGCCTTCACGGCCTCGAAACTCGAAATATTGAACGGATGCAGATGAGGCACACCGCCCCTGGCTTCCACCGCGCTCGCGGTCTGTTGCGCCGCATCGGGATTGGAATTGTAGTTGATGATCACATCGACTCCGGGTGCGGCCAGGGCCACGGCCGTGGCTCGGCCGATCCCCCGACTGGCTCCCGTAACCACAACGACTCTTTTTTCACTCATACTCCCCCCTGAAGTACAGGTTCTCAGGCCAACCCCTGTTCCAATTTGATTTTTTTTATGAATGCCGGAATAAAATCGAACAGGTCGGCCACCACCCCATGTGTGGCGATATCGAAAATGGGAGCCTCAGGGTCTTTGTTCACCGCCACGATGAACCTGGAACCCTGCATGCCCACCACGTGCTGGATGGCCCCTGCAATGCCGACGGCCACATAAAGGGTCGGAGCCACTGTACGGCCCGTCTGGCCCACCTGGTGCGACGGCGGCATCCAGCCCTCTTCCACCGCTCCCCTCGATGCGCCCACAGCCCCGTTGAACAGCCTGGATAACTCCTCTACGAGAGCAAAGTTTTCGCCTTTGCGCAACCCGCGTCCTCCCGAAACAATGACATCCGCTTCCGTAAGCTTTGCGGTCTGATCGGTTTCGGTGAGCACCTCCAGCACCTCGATACGACTCCTGAAGCAGGCTTCGGGCAAGGATACCGTTTCCACTTTTCCCTGACGGCCTTCGTTTTTCACCATTTTCATGACCTTGGGGCGCACGGTGGCCATCTGGGGACGGCTGTGAGGGCAAATGATGGTCGCCATGACGTTGCCGCCAAAGGCAGGGCGAGTTTGAAGCAGCAGCCCCTCTTCGCTCATATCGAGTTCGGTGCAATCCGCGGTGAGTCCGGTTTCGAGCAGAGCCGCGACACGGGGGATGAAAGACCTCCCCATGCTCGTGGCCCCCGCCAGGATGATTTCCGGCTTATTCCTGCGGGCAAGTTCCACGACCACCTGCGAGTAGGTTTCATCGCGGAATCGAGCCAGCTCGGGGTGGTCCACGACATACACCACATCTGCGCCATGTGCGATGAGTTCCTGGTATGCGGAAGAGTCCAGATTGTGGCCCAAAAGAACCGCGGCGAGGTCGATGCCTTTCTTGTCCGCCAGCGCCCTTCCGGCACTGAGAAGTTCATGGCTCACTTTGTGGACGGTTCCGTCACGCCATTCGGCAAAAACCCAGATTCCCTTGTAGGCAGCCAGATCCTCCGACACTCCGGAACCCACTTCCGGCAGGGAAAGTGCCCCGAACTCACAGGCATCCACACACATGCCGCACAGGGTACACTCATCGGACACATCGAGCAGGGTCTCATGAAGCGAAAGAGCCCCAAAGGGGCACGCGTCCACGCAAACCCCGCAGACTGTACACTTTTGACGGTCAACGATCACTTTCATATGCCGGGCACCTTGGCTTCCTTCAATAATTGGTAAAGTTGCTCCGCCTGCTCGGCGACGGTTCCCTGGATAAGAATGCGGTTCCCGCGCACCGGGGGGCTGAAGACGCGGACCACTTGAGTGAAGGAGCCCGCAAGTCCCACGGTTTCCGGAGCAAGGCCGAGGTCCGCCGCATTCCAGGTGGGAATATCGGCCTTTTTGGCGCGCATTTTGTGACGGAGCGAAGGCATGCGCGGTTCCCCAACCTCTTTGATCACCGTCAATAAGCAAGGAGTGGGTATTTTCCACACTTCCGCACCTTCATCCGTCTGTCGCGCGACCTTGAGGCTGTTTGTGTCCAAAAGATCGATTTTTTTGACGAAGGTGGCGTAAGGCATGTCCAGAAGCGTGGCCGTCTCGGGCCCCACCTGCGCCGTATCTCCATCGATGGCCTGTTTACCGCACAAAACGATATCCACATCGCCGAGCTTCCGGATGGCAGCAGCAAGGGTGGTGGACGTGGCCCAGGTGTCGGAACCCGCAAAAGCACGATCACTCAATAAAACCGCATCATCGACTCCCCGGGACATGACATCCCTGAGAGCCTCGGACGCCTGGGGCGGCCCCATGGTAATCACGGTGATTTTGGCCCCATTGACATCCTTGATTTGCAAAGCGGCTTCCACGGCAAAAAGGTCGAAGGGATTGACAATGCTCTCCACACCCTGTCGCACCAGGGTGTGGGTGTCGGGGTCTATACGGACATTTTTGGTGTCGGGTACTTGTTTGATACAAACGGCAATGTGCATTTATACGTCCTTTTCCTCGGGTGAGAATTAGAAAAAGGTGTCTTTCTTACGCCCATATTCCTTGTTCAGTTCCTGGCCGATGATGTTGCGCTGAATCTCGTTAGTGCCTTCGTAAATCTGAAGAATCTTGGCATCGCGCATCATCTTTTCCACCGGGTAATCCTGCATGTACCCATATCCCCCGAGAACCTGGACGGCTTCTATGGCCACTTCCATGGCCACATCCCCTGCAAACATTTTGCACATGGCCGCAAGCTTGCTCACTTCAGGGGGCTCCGTATCCATGTACCGGGAAATGGAATAAATCAGGGCTCGGGATGCCTCCGTTTTGGTCGCCATGTTGGCCAGCTTGTGCTGGATGGCCTGGAAGCCGATGATGGGTTTGCCGAACTGAACACGCTTGCGAGCATATTCGACGGAGATGTCGAGGGCTCCCTGCGCGAGCCCCACACCCAGAGCGCCGATACCGGGGCGGGATTTATCGAAAGTCTTCATGGCCGCGATAAAGCCCGTGCCTTCTCTTCCGATCATACGATCCTTGTGTATACGGCAGTCCTGGAAAACCAGCTCGCGGGTGGAAGAAGCTCGAATGCCCATTTTTTTTTCCTTCTTTCCAAAAGAAAATCCGGGATCACCCTTTTCCACCACAAAGAAAGTAGCCCCTCGAGGACCTTTTTTGCGATCCGTGATGGCCAACACCGAATAGATTTCCGCATCACCCCCGTTGGTGATCCACTGCTTGGTGCCGTTGATGATATAGTAGTCGCCGTCTTTGACCGCAGTGGTCTGAATGCCGGAAACATCACTGCCGGCTCCCGATTCCGTGACACCAAAGGCAGCAAGCCTCTTCCCAGCGGCAATTTCAGGCAAATATTTCCGTTTCAGCTCTTCACCGGCATGCAGAAGAATGGGATATGCCCCCAGGCCGCTGGCGGCAAAAGAAGTGGCGATACCGATGCATTCTCTGGCAAGCTGCTCGATCGCCAGGCAGTTGTTGAAAATGCCGCCGCCCATCCCTCCATATTCTTCAGGAATATAGAGGCCGAAAAGATCTGCCTGAGCCAATACCTTGATGATTTCCCAGGGAAATTCCTCTCCCTCGTCCAGTTCCGCCTTAGCGGGTCTGATCTTTTCCCTGGCAATCTGGTACGCCAGTTCCTGGATCATTTTTTGTTCTTCGGTCAAGAAGTAGTCCACAGTGATTTCTCCTCATTCGCCTTCGAGTTTTTCGATGGCGGGGAATACCTGTCGGCTTTCAACGTCCCGGGGTGAGGGCAAAAAATCCCTTGCGCAGGTGATGCTGCCTTCCGCGGCTCCCAACAAATATGCCAATGAATGAAGGGAGGCTCCCTTGGGGGAGCCCCACATAAAGCCCGGCCAATTATGGGTCCGACAACGAAAGTATTTTCCGGCCATGGAGCGCGAGAAACATCCGCATGCACCCTATTCGCTTTCAAATCCCTTGATCACACGACCTTTATAATTGCCGCAACCCGGGCATACACGATGGGGAAGCCGTTGCTCATTGCACTGAGGGCAGCGGGATAAGGCCGGCAGGGGCAAGGCTCTGTGAGCGTTGCGCTTGTCACGGCGCGCTTTGGACACTTTACGTTTGGGAACTGCCATTTTTCAATCTCCTTGAAAAAATCTCTTCAAAAACTCAAAACAAGCCGCCTACCACATCAAAGCTTTTGAGTCTTTCCCCCCCCTTCATTACAGGGGCTGGGGCGGTAGCTTCTTCTTCACCACTTCCAACTTGCGAAAAACTGAAGATGTCGAATCCCTGAAACACCTGCAGTCTTCTTCATTGAGGTTTACACCACAACCGGGACAAAGCCCCCGACAATCTTCAGAGCATAGCACTTTAAAAGGGAGCGCAAGGAATACCTGCTCTGCAACGAGATGGTCCACTTCGATAACCTCCCCATCAAAAAAAACCAACCGGAGTTCATCCCCTTCCAACTCCGTCTCCTCCTGCTGGGGAGCTTCGTCCTCACAAACCATGCTCAAATCTATCACTTCATCCAAAGCAAAGGAAAAATCCGCAAGGCACCTATGGCAAGCCACCTGGAGAAAACCCGTGATCTTTCCATCGATTTTCACATGATCAGGATGCTTTTGTAATTCAATATCCACCCGGATCGGCCGGTACGCTCGAAGCTCAAATGGATCATCAGGCGGCAGAAACCGCGACAGATTTTCCTGCCCCCATTCATAGTGGAGAAAACGCCCTGAATCAGGTATCTCATCAACTCGCAAGCGCATGGTTCTCCTCTGCCATGGGTCTATTTTCGAAAAATGTTTAGTATAGAAAGTGAAGGCATGCTGTCAAGACATTTCGAGAGAACTCGGATCATGTTTCCCCTAAAATTGGGCAATAATACGGATAACGAAATCCTCCGCAGCAAGCTTGAAGACCTCCCTCCAAGCATTGGTCTTGAATGATCCTTGCCCCAAAGTGATGGTCTGGCTTGTATCCAATGAAGCAATCACCATGTCGCCGTCCATAACGACACAACGTGCCTCGATAGTTGATTTACCCCAGTTTGGAAGAACATTTCGTAAAAAAAAGTTACCTTTTTGATACTCCAGGATTTCAGCCCGCAGTTCCAGAGGCTTCACCTCCGGTTCTCCATTCCACAGGAGCCCCCTTTCGTAAAGGGATGCGTCAAGGGCGCTCCACATGGAACCGATCACATCCACATCAAAAAGGTCTCCCGTTTTGTTGGACACATCGGACACCCACATTTTTACTCCGACAACGGAAGGCGTGGCAGGCTCCAAAACCACTTCCTGTTTCGTACTTCCACAGGCAACCAGGACCAGCACAGTAACAATACAAAGGGAAAGGCGAAAAAAAGTTTTCATTGTCATCTTCCTTTTTTATGGAAGGGTAGCACCGTACGACCCGGCCTTGCATCCACCAGACTTACACGGCAAAGAAAAATCCTTTGGGGATTGTGTTGCGACCCGGATTTTCCCGTTGCACAAAAAAACGTTGCATATACTGTCAGATGACTGAAAGAACTGCAAGTTTCAAATTCCATACTTTTTTCATTTATTTGTTTTTTCATGCCTGTGGGGTGTGCTATGAGTGCTGTTCTTCTTTCATTTTTTGAAACTTCAATTATTTTGCCGCACACGAAGGGCTCACCCCATGTGAAACCCACGGTGGAAGTGCGAGCGATACATCTACAGGAGAATCGTCTACATGGAAAGAGTCATCACGAGATTCGCCCCAAGTCCCACAGGCTACCTCCACATTGGAGGAGCAAGGACTGCTCTGTTCAATTGGCTTTTCGCCCGCCGTCATGGGGGCTCTT
This sequence comes from uncultured Syntrophobacteraceae bacterium, assembly GCA_964603955.1. Classification (GTDB taxonomy): domain Bacteria; phylum Desulfobacterota; class Syntrophobacteria; order Syntrophobacterales; family Syntrophobacteraceae; genus SLCH01. The sequence goes on along the minus strand of CAZRWT010000025.1, from coordinate 19,163 downwards.
TCATTTTGAGAATCGAAGACACGGATCGAATCCGCTCCACCGACGAATCCATCCGGGCCATCCTTGATGCCATGGAATGGCTTGGAATGGACTGGGACGAGGGGCCCTACTATCAAACCGAACGTTTCGATCTTTACAACGAATATTTGCAGCGATTGCTCGACACGGGTCATGCCTACCACTGCGACTGTTCACCGGAAGACCTGGACGCACGCAGGAAAGCCGCCATGGCCGAAGGCCGAAAACCCAAGTACGACGGTCGCTGCCGAACCCGCAATGTCCCTCCCGGCTCCAAGAGCGTCGTGCGGTTCCGTGCCCCTGATTCCGGAACCACCGTGCTTAAAGATCTCATCAAAGGCCCCATCATTTTTGAAAACGCGGAACTGGACGACCTGGTTCTCCGGAGAAGTGACGGCATCCCCACTTACAACTTCGCGGTGGTGGTCGATGATATCTCCATGAATGTCACTCATGTAATCCGTGGAGATGACCACGTGAACAACACCCCCCGGCAGATCCTCATTTACCAGGCACTGGGTGAGACCTTGCCCCAATTCGGCCATGTACCCATGATACTGGGACAGGACCGCTCCCGCATGTCCAAGCGCCATGGAGCGACTTCCGTCATGGCCTACAAAGAGATGGGTTACCTGCCTCAGAGCCTCATCAACTACCTGGTGCGACTGGGATGGTCTCATGGGGACCAGGAAATTTTTAGTATCGAGGAACTCATCGAAAAATTCAACCTGGAGAGCATCGGCAAGTCCGCCGGAGTTTACAACCCCGAAAAGCTGCTCTGGCTCAATGCTCACTACATCAAGGAGTCGGACCCAGACGATTTGGTGCCTCTCCTCGAACCTTGCCTGCAGGCCCTCGACTACCCACCAAGGGAGCCGCAGTACATCGCCCAAGGGGTACGCACTCTCCAACAGAGATCCAAAACCCTGGTGGAAATGGCCGAGAGCATGAAGTATTACATGGTTGAAGACATACAGTATGATGAAGCCGCAGCGAGAAAATTTCTCAAATCGCCCATGATCGACCCTTTTGTCAGGCTTATCACCGCCATCGAAGCCATGAGCGACTTTGATGAAACGGCTCTGGAAAAAGTGTTCGAGCAGGTGATCGTGCATGATCTGGACATGAAATTCGGGAAGGTTGCCCAACCGATCCGAGTCTCCCTGACCGGAGGAACGGTCAGCCCCGGGCTTTTTGAGCTGATGGCAGTACTTGGAAAAGAGAATGTTTTAAAAAGACTGAGAAAAAGTCTTGAGTATATGCAAAAGGAAAGCGAGAATTAAGGAGACTGGAAGCTCACGACATCGACGGCCCCTTAAAAGGCCGTCGATCTTTTATGATGGAATCGCCTCTCTAATATTTAAGGAGCGGCATAGTTATGATACTTCTCCGTGACGTACCCCTTCGCTACCGCCTGATCGTTCCCTTTTTTATCCTTGCATTCATCGGCACGGTAACTCTTGTGCTACTGGCACTCATGAGCCAGAAAGCTCTCATCCGCCAGGAAGAGCATGACAAGCTCTTCGGCTATGGTCAGGCCCTCGAACACAACATCAACTTACAGGGCCGCTGGGCCGTCAGCGTAGCCTCGAATTTCGCCCGCAACCCCGAAGTTGCGGCAGCCATGGCGGACCGGGACCGAGCAAGGCTCATCGAACTGGCTTATCCATCCTATGTTTTCATGAAAAACACTTACGGGATCGCACAGTTCAATTTTCACACCCCGGCCCCCCAGATGTTTCTTCGCCTGCACCGCCTCTATGAATACGGAGACGATCTTCATTACCGGGCAACTATCCGGAACACTCTGCGCATGCAAAAAGAAACCTATGGTTTGGAAACAGGGCTGACAGGACACGGAATACGGGGAGTTGCCCCCGTATTCCACAAAGGCAATCTCGTGGGCACGGTGGAAGTGGGATTCAACTTTGGACTCATCTTCGTTCAGGAGTTACAGAAGCAGTTCGGTATCGAAGCTTCCCTTCTTCAGCTGGATGAATTGGGCAAGGGGTTCGAAAGCTTCGCCACCACCTTCCCCACTCCAATCTTTCGAGAAGACCCGGCCTACGACATGGTTTACCGCAATGAAGAGCCGGTCATCGTGAACCGGGTCATCGACGGCACTCCATACGCCGTACTGGTGGGCATGGTAAAGGACTTCAACGGCAGTAAACTCGCCCTGGTGGAACTGTGTGCGGAAAGGTCTCAAACCCTTGAGGTCATCCAATACTACCGAAACATCATGTGGGGCCTCGGCATCATCGGGATGGTTCTATCCGTTGGAGCCATCTATTTCATCAGTGGTTACTTCACGCGTCCCATAGGAGAGATGGTCACTTTCGCACGTCAGATATCCCGAGGGGAGGCGGTCACCCCCCTCACCACTTCCCCCAAAGGGGAGTTGCTCGTGTTGGCGAAAGCCCTGGAAGAAATGCTCATTTCCCTACAGAAATCCCACTTCAAAATCCAGGAATATACGGAAAACCTCGAGGAAATGGTACATTCCCGCACCCGAGCCCTGCGCGAATCGGAAGAAAAATTCAGAACCCTCGTGGAAAACGTTCCCCTGGTGGTTTACCGGATTTTGGGAAACGGCAAGACCATTTTTATCAATCACTACGTGGAAGAAGTATTGGGCGTCAGCTTCAAGGATGTGCTCAACAATCCCAATTTCTGGAAGGAAAAAGTGTGGGAGGAAGACCGCCCGAGAGTCTGGCCCCTCATGGACCGGTGCCTCAAGGAAGGCGATGAGCTCAAAGTTGAATACAGAATCAAGGATGCTTCGGGAAAACTGATCTTCGTCATGGACCGTGCCTTGCCCATCTTCGATGAAAATGGAAGGGTAGAAATCGTCGATGGTTTTCTCATGGATGTGACCGAACGGCACTGCCTTCAAAAGCAGATCATTCAAACGGAGGAACTGCGCACACTCAATGAAATCTCAGCCAGGCTAGCCCACGAAATCCGCAACCCTCTGGTGGCGGCAGGAGGATTCGCACGGAGGTTGCTCAAAGGACTGGTCGACGGCGACCCCAACAAGGAAAAAGTGCAAATCATCGTGCAAGAAGTGGCTCGTCTGGAAAAAATACTAGAAAAAACAATCGCATACTTAAAGCCTTTTGAAATTTTACCGGAGCGTCACTCCATCAATGAACTGGTCAGCCAAAGTCTTCAGGAACTTCGAGAACTCTTTGACGATAACTGTGTGATGTTCGATGCGAGGCTGGCCCGGAACCTCCCAACCGTTCTCCTTGACCCCGTTTTGTTTAAATCCGCAATAGACAATATCCTCAAAGGAATGCTCTATATCTGCCAGGCTGGAAGCAAGCTGGAAATTCGCAGCTACATGGGAGATCGCTCCGTTCAACTGGAACTTCTCATCCGTGGAGCATGTGTTTCCGACGACGATGTGGAGCACTTTTTTTACCCCTTTACGGTTCAATCCGAAAGGACCAAAAAGCTGGACCTTCCTCTGGCCAAAATGATCATACACAAGCACCAGGGGCTGGTGAGGCTGCGCAGGAAAGATGCGGGGCATCTGGTCCTGGAAATCACCCTGCCACAATAGCCACCATAAAAAACGGCCACCTTTCTTACCGAGGTGGCCGTTTTTTATGGTGGCTATTAGTAAATTCATCAGTCAGTGCCGGATCGCACCATCTCCAAGCCGATGCCAGAGGTAAAAAGAAATTTCCTTGACGGCTTCCAGCACATTGCGAATACTTTCTCCGAGGTTTTCGTCATGCGACCCTCTGGCGATCTGATAATCGACGAGTTTTGTACCATGGTTCTCAGCAAGCCGCTCCACCACCTCAAGGATCCGGGTCTCTTTCGTAAAATCCAGCCCTTCCATGTAGAGGCAGTTGAACAGCTCACCACCGTCGGTGGTTAAAAAGAGCTTCTCGCTTTCTCCCACACGACGCACATGAATTTCTATGGGATCTCCATTGGGCCATACCCAATTGGAAACCACAAGAAAACCGGCCCCTGTGGGAACAATGCTCCACCCATTGGTCAGAGCTTCCGCCAGGTCTTTTTCCAGTCTTTGCTCATCCATACCGGACCTTCATTTGAAAAGGGGATGCAATCACCTGGCAACACCTCAGCGAATTTTTTCATAGTGATGTTTGTACCCTTCGGCATCCACAAGTGTGAGCCTGCCACGCTCCACATGCAATTCAACAACACCAAAGGTCATATCTCCCACAAAAAACTGAATTTTTTTGTTGTCCAGAAGTCTATAACCCAACTGGTTGGTCTTGCCGTCCACAGTGCTGAACATCATGCCGTCATTGGTAAATTCGATGACCCGTCCCGTGTTCACATTCTGCCATTTGCCGGGTAGAGGCACGGTTTGCTTCATGGTACATGCAGAAACGAGAGCGATCAGCATGAGTGCCATACCGAGCCGAACACACTTCATGAAGTTATCCTCCTTGATTTGGGTTTTTCCTGATCGTTTCAACCAATTAGAGAGTCTTCTCCGCACGCGAAATCAAGACCGGTGCCGAAGAACAGACGTTTTCTTACTATGGCAAAACTCCCATGTCCATAAAGAATTGACCTCGATCAGTCCCAAAGGACAAAGAAACCAAAAACCTCATGTGCAACTTTTTGATGCCCCCTTTGACAAGCCCTCTCGTTCCCAAGCTCCAGCTTGAGAACGCCTTTATTATTGTGAAAGCTCCAGCTTCCACCTGCTTCGAAACGGGAAGCCGGAGCTTCCGGGCAAGTGTGTTCCCAAGCAGGAGCTTGGGGACAAGAAAGTTGCACATGGCGTAAAAGTCAATCGGCAAAGCTTCCGCAATGTTACCTTTTTCAGCAACCACTGGCTTCGGCATGGGCAATGTGGAGTTTCTCCACCAATTCAACAATTTCTACCGGCTTGAGACAGTAATCACTGGCTCCAAACTCGATCCCACGCATGCCTGCACTGATACAGGCATGGCCGCTGAGCATGACGACCCCGGTTCCGGGAAACTCCTTTTTAATCAGCTTCAAACACTCCAGGCCGTTGATATCCGGTAGCATCACATCGAGAATCACCACCTGGATGGGCTCCGCGGCAAGAACACCCAGTGCCTCGGTACAATTTTCAGCCGTAAGGACCTTGAATCCTCGAAGTCGAAGACGTTGAGTGAGCATTTCGAGGAAGTCTCTTTCATCATCCACAATGAGCAGTTGCAGCGGTTCAGCCATCGTCAAGCCCCCTCGGTGAGCGATTACTTGTCAGTTACATATATTGTTGCAGCAAGATTTCCAGGTCGGCCTGGGTTTTGCGATGATAATAGTCGACCATGCTCCGATCCTCCATGACCATATCGATCTGGCGGGTGTGGATCAAGAGATAGCCCAAAACCTTGAGACGCTTCAAAAGAAAAGGCACCTCCTTCTTCTCCAAACGGGCGGTGAGCGTATCTTCCTTACGGACTACCCGAAAATTGTAATCTTCCAACACCTCGGCAATCAACTCGATGCGCAGCAGGCGCCGGAGGTCGTCGGCCGCTCCGCCCTTGAACTGAAAACTGACATAGTTCTCGGTGCGCAGGTCCGAAATATGACTCTCGACCAGAGCAAAATGATAACCCAAACGAATGCTCAAGTTACAAAAATTTCGAGAAATCAAAAAATAACTGCGAGCTTTATAGTTGGAACGCACCGCCGGCACCAACTCCGGATTCATGGTCGAACGAAAAAGGATGGAACCGAAGCCTCTGAGATTGACAGGTGGGGGCCCTTTCCAGGGAAAAGCGATCATGCCCTCCCATATGGCCAGCATGGGCCTGGAAACAATGTGCTCCAGGCGAATGAAGGGGTCATTGAGATCATGCTCGGGCGAAAAGCCGTCTTCAAGGTCGATGATCCACCAGTTGTAGGGTGATTCCACAACCAGTTGCTTGGCTGCTCCGGCCGCAAAGCCGTGGCGTGAGCCGAAAGTGAACATTTCCGCCACGGCCTTTTCATGACAGTAACGAGTGATGTCGTGCAAAGTGCGACAATTTGAAGGTCGAAAAAAAGGAGAGTTGGGATCCAAAAGGTTGAGGGGTCTGATAAGGGCGGAAGCTTCGCTCAAAACTTTATGGACCGGACTGCCGATCATGAGCTTTGGCGGCGGGGGAGCCAGGGACAGCAAATCCTCGCGACGACCGTCGTACACCCGAAGCCCGACGGCATCCACGGTGATTTCCATTCCGGTCGGCAGCTTCGAGGCCGCACCTTCCAACCCAAAAATGGCGGGAATTCCAAACTCGCGAGCCACCGTGGCCAGATGAGCGGCACTTTCTCCCGTTTCGCTCACCACGGCTGCCGCTCGAGACAAAACCACCGCCCACTCCGGCAACGGATGGACGACCACCAAAACAGCCCCCTTGGGAAACCGCAGTAAGTCACTTTCCTCATGAACCTTATAAACCGGTCCACACCCCACCCCGGGAGCAACGCCGATTCCACCACGCAACAGCACTCCCTCTGCCGAACCATTAAGAGGACTTTGAGCATCATTTCCAGGGCTTTTGAGCCTTCGGACTTCCTCTACGGCTTCACTCAGTTCCACCCCACCGATAGGTCGGGATTGCAGCAAGTAAATCCGCCCATCACGTCCTAAAGACCATTCGATATCCTGAGGAGCACCAAAATGTTCTTCCAGGCGAACAGCTATGGCGGCCAGTTCAGCCAGATGCTCCCGGCTCAACAGTTCCTCGAGCGACTCGGAAGCCGGCGAATCATCACCAATTGCTGGAAACTCCACGGCAAAATGCTCGGAAGCGTTGAAATCATGGGACTCCGGCACCATCAGCCAATGGGGCGGATGTCGACTCACCCGGAAGCAGCGAACGGCACCTCGACCACTGACCACCTTATCGGCCAGCCCACCGGCAGCGCTGATCTGTACCCATTCACCACGGGCATAATCCGGCGGACGACTGTACATGACCCCGCTGACCAGACCGTCCACCATAACCAGACAACCGACACACATGATGATGTCCTGGTGGTTGAAACCGCGCTGCAAACGATAGGTCATGGCACGGGGGCGATACTTACCAGCCACGACTTCCTTGTAAGCATGAAGCAAGTTGGGACCATCCACATTAAGTCGAGAGCGATACATTCCGGCAAACGAACTGCGACTGCTGTCCTCGCCCAGAGCACTGGAGCGCATGGCCACCAGAGGCTTTTCCTCATGATTTCCAACGAGTTGGATATAATGGTCAAAAATTTCCGCTTCGAGATCGGCAGGCAGGGGAGCCTGTACGATCAACTGCTCGATAGCGGCGGCCACGGCATAAACATCGGCGACAGACTCCCTATCCAGGCCGGTGATACGGCGGTTGATCTCGGTCATCAGGTCGTGGAAGGCAAAAAAGTGACGAGTAGCCGCTGCCGTTATGACAAAACCGTCGGGAGTGGGGAGACCGATCCGATTACGAATTTCCCCCAGATTGGCCATTTTCTCCCCCACCTGGTCAGCCAGGTGACGATCCAGCTCGGCAAGGGGCAGTACAAACTTGTGCCCCACCACCTGCGGCTCTCGATTCAAAATCTTCTCCAGCTCTTCAGTAATTTTCCGAAAGGGCGGGAGTACCCTTTGGTAACGCTCTCCCCCCAAAGCCTGGAGCAAGGTGATCATTTTCAGCACATTGGCTCCCAACGCCGTACAATGCCCGCGAACGAAAGCCATGCTGAAGGGGCGTCCCCCTTCCAGAGCCTGCTCAATTTCGGCCATCAACTCGAGAGCGTTGTTATTGGCGGTGAGCAGGGAGCGGAAATTACGGTATTGACGGCGAAAAGCCGCTCGTAATTCGGCGCTGTCCTCCACCGGTCGCGGCTTTACCAAACCCAACCTTTCCTTGATGCGATCAAACAGGCTTTTCATCTTCCACTCCCAAGCCTCCACCATCCAATCGTGCCCACAAAACAGCAGGGAAGTTCTCCAAAAGATCAAGGACTGAATCGGGCCATCCCCTCATAATTCACCCACACATCACCATGAAAATCAAGCCCGATATCAGTCCGTCAAACAATTACACCTCAGTGTTCCAGCTTAACTCCCCATCCCTCGAACATGAAGAGGATGGCAAATCCGAACCAAAGGGTATAGACGACATATCCGGCCAGGGATATGACCACGATTCCCAGCTTGTTGCCGATGGACTCAGCTTCGATTTGATAATAGTTATAAGCGGGCTCCACCCCGCGGGTCATTACATCGTAGAAGACTTTGCCCTCGGCAAACAGGTGTTGGTGATTGAGATCGTCCTGTCCCGTTTTCAGAGCATTCCACCAGTCATAAAGCACCAGACGCTCATGCATTCCATACCTTTCGGCAACCGTTTCACCGTCGTTTTCATACATAAAATCCGCATCGTCAAGAATGACGCCAAGCATATGCCCCATGTCGCCGGTCACCTTCACCGCAGTATCCTCGACCATGACCTGAGCACCGATCAGCTCGAAGTTTCTCCTGGTACGATCCGCCTGGCTCAGATCTTTGGCCTTGACCGTGAAGGTGATCTCCTTTCCGTCAAAGCGGGCGGCATTTTCTCTGGCTCCCGGAATGTAGTAGGCCGACTTCTTGGAAATGGAATTATAAAGGTTATCCATGTAATCCAGCAGATTTTTGCCCGCAAAGATCGGCGACATCAGGATTGCGAACAACACCCAGAACCCGATGAAAAGCACCAGTCCCAGGCCGAATTCCTTCTTGTTGTGAATCATTGTCGTGCCCTCCTTATGCATGATCCGCATGGGTGGAGTGATCCACCTTCAAGGTTTTGAGATTGGTGACGAAAGTGGTGATAACCCAAACTGAAAATATGGTAATGACCACAAAAAAGAGATAAATTCCGACCTGCTCCAGAATATATCCGGTTCGGTCACTGATGCCGAGGTACCCCATGGCGGCCAGTTTACGCGGCAAGGCAAAAAACCGGTTGACGAAGCCCGAAAGAACCGCCACCGCATAAAAGCCCCGAATGGTGGTACCGGGTACCACCTTGGTAACCACCGAACCGATCTGAATGCCGACGAGCGATCCCAGGAGCATCCCCATGGCCAGGGTGTAAAAAATGAAGCCGTAGATGGCGTACTGGCTCAAACCGGCATAACCCGCAGTGAAAATGATCTGAAAAATATCCGTTCCCACCGTGGTGGAAGAAGACACTCCAAGGAGATAGACAAAGATCGGGAAGGTGAGAAAACCGCCGCCCACACCCATGATGGCCGCCGCCAGGCCCACCAGCGCACCGCTGAGCACCAAAAACAAAGCCGATATTTTACGCCCGCCGGGTACCACACCCTGATCAAAATGAATCATGGGGGGAATATTGATGTTTTGCAGCTTTTGAGAAAAGTTGGTCATGCTTTCCGCTTCCCTGCCGCGGGCGGGAATGGAAGCAACTTTTCTTCGTGACTTGAGAAAATCGCTCAATGCGTAAAAACCGAGAAAACCCAACATGAAGACGTAAACGGTGGTGATAAATGCGTCACTAAGCACCGGATTGAGTTCATAAAGGGTCCGGTTGATGAATCCGCCGATGGTGGCCCCGGCGATCGCCCCTATCAGAAAGGTAACAGCCAGAGAGACTGAAATGTTGCCCAGTTTGCGATGCAGCACACTGCCCATGATCGCCTTGGCGAAGATATGAAACAGGTCGGTACCCACCGCCATGATCCCCTTGACCCCGGCGCTCATGAGGGCCGGAGCAATGATGAATCCGCCGCCCGCACCAATGCAGCCGGTGATCAGGCCGGCCCCCATGCCGACGCCGATAGAGGCAAAAAATATGAGCGAAGTGTAGAAAGCGGGGCTATAAGCCATTTTACCCCCGAGAATAGGCGGCAGGGCGGCCACGATTTCATCAGCCCAGGCTACGCCTCCAAGGATTATGGGCAAAAGCAGCAATCCTAGAATGGCCAATCGCCTGGGATCGCCCAGGATACGATCCGACACTTTCTTTTCCCATTCGGCATGAGCCCTGGCACCATGCATCATGAACCGACCAGCTTCCTTGAATGCACTCATGGTTAAAATCCTCCTTCATGTACGAGTGAACATTGTGAGTTTGAGCTGTTCAACAAACAACCATTGTGGATGAACCGGGAGCCGCACATTTCCACTAATCCCATAACTGAGTGATCAGTCAATTTTTTGCCGCCCCAAAAAAAAAGCACAACCGCTCCTCCTTTTTAAAAATTTCCTATTGAGCTCATGCCCGCCAGGGCACGACAAACATAAAAACGGCTTATTTTTCTTCCAAAAATTTTTCGAATACCAAACCGGCCCTACCAGGCTTTACTGACCATGATCTCCTTGATTTTAGCCTCACTCTCCTCCCTTACCAGCACCATTTTCCTGCTGCCCGCTTCTTTGATCTTGCGGGTCAGTTCCTCGATGTCGGCCGGCTTTTCCAGCAAGTCCAAAGCCCCCTTCTTCATGGCCTGCACGCCCTTTTCGACAGTCGCTTTACCGGTAAGCAGGATCACCTGGAGCTTGGGGTTGCGTTGCTTGAGCTTCTCCAGGGCTGCCAGGCCGTCCATCTCCGGCATCTGAAGATCCAAAACGATGGCATCATAAGTATCCACATCATCACGATCCAGAGCCTCGATTGCGGAGAAAGCCGTGTTCACCTCCATGTCGCGGTTCCGCATCCGAGCAGCCAAAGTTTCCACAAATTCAGCCTCATCATCGATCAGCAAAATTTTTTCTCCCATGGTTTTTCTCCTTTGCATGAGTGTTCAACATTATCCGTGAAAAAACACGGCAAACCTATTTTGATCAACCTTCCCTGGCTTTTACTTCAGCAAAAGTAAAATTCTATCCTTTTCCAGCCATAAGCGACTCAGCCCAGGCAAACGTTCCAAAAGCTCGTTTTCGATCGGTCCGGGAAACTCCACAGATGGATCGATCACGTTTTCACCACGAGTCTCCCAGATCAACTCGACCCTGCATCCGCCATCCTCTCCCCGGACCGCGTCGGAAACGACCAGATGCAAATTGTCCACCGCTTTTAAAGTGACCAGGGCAAACTCCAGGCATCGCCAAAGCAAATGTAGTAAGGAAAAAGGTGCCGTAACCACATTTACGGCATCGCCCTCGGCCGCAAGCTGTAATCGTGCCCCTCGGTTGGCAGCCAAACGACCAGCCAGAGCGACAAAAAGTTCAAGCAGATCGAGCAGATCGATGCTTTCCCGGCTCCGATCCGCACTATGAGCAAAGCGGTTGAGATTTCGTACGATTCCGTCGGCACGCCGCACATGGCGAGCGATAGCGGCAGCCGTATCCCTCGCTCGGGCCGGGTCCAGCTCACCTTCCGTAAGTTGAGCCTTTAGAGCGAAATCATCGAGCAGACCGGAGGTTTCATTGATGATGGTCAGCACGTTCTTGATTTCATGGGAAATGGAAGCCGTCACCGTTCCAAAAAAACGGATGTCCCACACCACGGGCAAATCCAACTCTTCTGTCATCTCATGTTCCCCCAAGCCTTTACCCTCCGTTCCTACGGGGCATAAAACCCATCTCACAAGCTCTTGTTGTTTCAACCGAAATTGCCTCGCCCTGCTCATGTTCCCTCAATATGAACACCAAACATGGTGACAAAGAATGAACCATTCTTCATGAATCCTTGAGAGCTATCAAATCCTTGATCCTGGCCGCCAACTGGTTGATATCCACCGGCTTGAGCAGGTAGTAACCGGAATCGCTCAATTCTCCTTTGGTGTCTTCGAGAACATCCGCGGAACTGTGACCGCTCATGAAAATAAAGCGTAGATCAGGCCGTATGGATTCCATCTCCTTCTTGAGCTCGAGCCCACTGACCTTCGGCATTTTAATGTCGATCACAGCCACTTCGTATTCCACTTTCCGGACCATATCCATCGCTTTTTCCGCGGTAACGGCCCAGTCCACATTCATTCCTCGCAAGGCCAATCTTTCAGCCATGGCGGAAACCAGTTCTTCTTCATCATCAACCAATAGAATTCGCATTCCCATTTCCTTCCGTTATCGACTCCTCTGATTTTGCTTTTTTCAAAGGCAAAGTGACAAAAAACTTAGTACCGACGCCTTCCGTACTTTCCACCATGATATTCCCTCCCAGTTCATGAACCAGGCCGTAGGTGACGAACAATCCCAGGCCCGATCCACCCTTGAGAAACCGAGTGGAAAAGAAAGGTTCGAATATTTTCTTCAAATCGGCCTCACTGATCCCATGGCCATTGTCGGCAACCGTCACAAGCAAATGCTTTCGATCCGACCTGACTCCAGTGATGCTCAAACATCCCCCATTGGACATGGCCGCAAAAGCATTGCCTACCAGATTGAGAAATACCTGCTGCAAACTATTGCTGTTGCTTAAAATCTCAGGAAGATCCGAATCAATTTCCACTTTAATTTCGATACTGCGGTATTCCGCTTCCTTGCTGTAAAACTCTAGAACTTCGGCAATCACATCTCTCAATCGGACCGGTTCCATCCGCATGGCTCCGGGCCGGGCAAAACCAAGCAGCCGGCGCGTAATCCCCGAACAACGATTCACCGCCTTGTGGATCGAGTCCACCAGCGCCAGCAGCTTGTCCCGTGGCTGCGGTTCCGTTTCCGGAGTGTAAGCCAACAGGTCGCCCATCAACCCGGCTTTTTCATTGATGATAGCCAGGGGATTGTTGATTTCGTGGGCCACGCCGGCAGCCAGGCGCCCCAGGGATGCCAGCTTGTTGGCCTGAGCCGCCTGGTTCAGAGCCACCGCCCGTTCCCGTTGGGCACGGTGAATGTCGTTGACCAGACTGGTGGCCACTCCCGGAATCACCAGGATGATCAAAAACGAAACCACTGCCAAAAAAATGAGCATCAATACGCGGGTCTTCTGCCAGTCCTGCAGCATTTCACTCCGTTCTCCAATGGTCACCAGAATGAAAGGTGAATGGGGAATATAGGCATAACCCATGATGATGTGGCGAAAAACCCCCCATTCCACCACCTGCAGTTCATGCAACCCCGGAACCTTACTGTATCCATGGGAGATATCCTTTCCCAATCGATCACGGGTCACCACCACGCGAGGCTCCTCGGAGTACTGAGGGACCCCCAGGGGAAAAGGCTCCAAAACCTGTCCATAGAGCAGAGAGGGCGTTTGCAAAACGCCTTCCAGGTTGATCAGGAAGGAGTCTTTTAACCCCCCTTTTTTGATATGAGCCAGTTGTGCGTGAAACCAGTCGGTGTTCAAAGTCGCCCGTAAAACAAAAAAGGAGCCGTCGGCACTTTCCTGTTTGACCGCGATCACGATGTGCGGTTCATCCCTGAACCCAAGATAGACATCACTGATATGGCTACCGACAGTCACCACCTCGTTGAACCAGGGTTCCTGCTGATAATCGAGATCCTTGAGGGCATAAGGGCCGATATAGCGAATCTGACGACCATCGGAATTGAAAAGCCCCAGGTCGACAAGTCCGCCGATGGAGGCATTCAGATTATTGAGAATCCGGGTCAGCCGGTCATCATCGTTGAGTTCGTCAAAAGTAAAGTCACCGGCCACAAATCGCAGGACCGCTTCACGCTCCTGAAGAAAAAAAGACACGGTTCGCTCGGTATTGGAAACCAGGCGATTGGTACGCAGAACGATTTCGTTTTCATTGTATTGCCGCGTGATTCGATGATCAAAGTAAGCCAGAAACAACAACGGCAGCAGGGCCACACAGAGCATCAACAAGACCGCCCGTCTCCATATCCGCCGAAAATCGAGATAGAGACGTTCATCTTCGTCGTCGCTTCGTTCCCAAAAAGTGGGCTTGAGTGAAAGGATCTTGCTCATTTTTGTCGCCGGGCACGCACCAAGTCGTGGGCTTCCTGCAACCTGGCGCTCAAGAGTTCAATATCCACCGGTTTGTGCAGATAGGCCAGAGCTCCCAGATCCATGCATACCCGGCGGTCTTCTTCCGAACCGTGACCGGTGAGAATGATGACTTCGACGTCCGGCCGGATTTTTTTAACCCGCCGCAAAACTTCGATTCCATCCATTCCCGGCATCTTGAGGTCGAGGACCAGCACATCCGGTTCATCGTCAATCAACATTTCCAGGGCCGACTGACCGTCGTAGGCCACGGCAGTTCCCACTTCCCGAAACAGCAATCGCTCGGAAAGAGTCTGTACAAACTCTCGCTCGTCATCCACCAAGAGAACTTTGGACGGAGTCGCAATATTATGCTTGTGGTAGATGTCCCCGGAACGCCCATTCCCACCCACCACCTCCACAGTGGAAACACCAGGCAGGGCATGGAGTATGGCTTGCATTTCCTCCTTCAACTGCTTGAACATCAAAACTTTCCGGCGCATGGATACGGTAATGGCCCCACCTGCCGCTTTGACCTCACCATCATGCCCTGCACGAACCAGGGCCACCGCAGCCCGTGCAGCCAGAAGAAAGTCATCCATTGCCTGCCTGGACTCGACAGTAGGTTGAACGGCTTTCCCGGCCAGTTGCTTGCCGATCAGTTCCACTGCCTGAGAAGCATCGGTCTGATGCAAAGGAATCAGCAAATCGTAGAGATTCGCATCCCAGGGATCCTCCCGGCCAAAAAGAGTCGCGGTCCAACGGCCTTTGGCCGCATCGGAAGCCGCAATCCTGCGGCGGGCTTCGCGATCCCCAACTCCCTCATGTCCTACGAGCCTTCGAACCCGGTGCGACAATTCAGCGATCAGGCAGACTCGAAGGAAGTGAGTAATTTCCCGAGGCACCAGCAAACCGGGAAAGCCCATCAGTAACAGCCGTGAATCCTCAACCAGCATTTCCGCCAGGGCCAAACGCAGCCAGGCGAGAGCCCGTCCCTTTTCATGGGTAAATTTGTCAAACACCGACGTTTTTGGGGAAAAAGCTCTCTCGATCTCCACAGCAACCAGACCGCTGAGACTCACCGCGGCAGAGGTCAACTCCCCTTCACCGACAGGGCGCAAACCCGTCGCTCTTTGCAGAACAGCCACCAGTTCCTCGGCCCCGCAATAATCACCGCTAAACACCGCCAATCCAGCCCCAGCGAGCTGTTGTTGCTCCGTCGTATTCATAAAAGCATCCCTCGCGGTTATCGATCAGTCCTCAAATACTTTCCCCTGCCAGTCCAGATACCCACTCATCGTGAAACCCGTCGAAATTCGATACTGCCGGGCATTGCGGTGCGACACAAGGGGCGGGAGCACCATGGAGGCGGCATTTGTCGCATGATCACGCATCCAACATACGGCGACAAGAAGCCAGCAACTCCTCTCGCAACGCCCCTGGCTGGTAAAGGTGATAGGTTCCAAGCCTCACCAGGCCGTCCACTATGGTAAAGAGAATCATGGCCATTTTACGAGCCGATGTTCGGCGAATGGAACCGTCCTTTTGCCCCCTGATGATGGCCGTTTCAAAATGACCGGTAAAAAAAACGTAAATATCTTCCAGGTGGCGGCGACAACTGGCATTATCTTCAGCCAGTTTGTAGGGAAAGTGAGAATGGAGCAGAAGAAATCGGTCCTCCATTCGATCGGCCAGATTGAGGTAGAAATTGATCAAGCCTTCAACCATCTCCAGGCCGCTGGAAAACTCGTGCTGTTCCAGATAATTTTGGGCTTCCTGAATCAGGATTTCCTTGAAATTTTCCAGCACCGCCACAAAAAGGTCTTCTTTTGTCTTGTAGTGATAAAATATGGTGCCGTCAGCCACATCGATCATTCTGGCAATATCGCCGATGGCCGTGTTGTTGAAGCCTTTTTCGGCAAAAAACTGAGTGGCTGTTTCCAGAATGGCTTCTTTTCGAGTGTGGCCGTCTTTGTTTTTTTTTCGTTTTTTTTCCATCATTCCATCACGGTCAAAAAGCTGAATGGGCAAATCCGCATCCAGCATCAACTCCGATCGTATGTCCCTTTATGCACAATTTCACTGAGCCGTCAGTCAGTTTACTGTGATTTACACCTGACACTACAAAGAGTCAACAATTTTTTTTCGTGCTCCGAAAGACAGAACAAATATTTCCATGCTCATTGTTTTTAAAAGGATACTTAATGGTTTACCCGAAAGTTGGAATCGGGTAGAGTAAAAGGCTATTTTGAGCACCACAATAAACCGGTGAAAAGGACGAGAGCCCAGGAATATGCAAAATATACGAAATTTCAGCATCATTGCCCACATCGACCATGGCAAGTCCACTCTTGCCGACCGCATGATCCAGCACGTACACATGGTGTCCGACAGAGAATTTCGAAACCAGATGCTCGACACCATGGACATCGAAAGGGAGCGGGGCATCACCATCAAGAGCAACACCGTGTCCTTGCGTTACCCCGCCAGAGACGGGAAGGAATACGACATCAACCTCATCGACACCCCGGGGCACGTGGATTTTTCCTACGAAGTTTCCCGGGCGCTGGCCTCCTGCGAAGGAGTCCTCCTGCTGGTGGACGCCTCCCAAGGCGTGCAGGCCCAGACCCTGGCCAACCTCTACGCGGCCATGGAACACAACCTGGTCATCATTCCCGTCATCAACAAAATCGACCTGCCCTCGGCAGATGTGGAAATGGTCAAGGAGCAGATCGAAACGGAACTGGGGCTCGATTCGGACGACGCCATCCTCTGTTCGGCCAAGGAAGGCATCGGCATCGACGACATCTTCGAAGCCATCATTGCCCGGATTCCCCCTCCCGGGGATGCTGAAAGCAACCGCCTGAGAGCCCTCATCTTCGACGCTCACTACGACCCGTACCGGGGCACCATCGTGAGCTGCCGCGTCTTCGAGGGAGCCGTTCGTCCCGGAGACGTCATCCGCTTCATGCACAACAACGCCACCTACAAGGTGGAAGAGGTGGGAGCGTTTCGCCTTCAACGGGAAGCCCGGAAGGTGCTCGCCGCCGGGCAGGTGGGCTACATCATTTCGGGTGTGAAAACAGTGAGCGACACTCGAGTGGGGGACACCATCACTCTGGACGCCAAACCTGCGGATGCTCCTCTGCCCGGCTTCAAGGAAGCCAAGCCCGTGGTGTTTTCGTCCATCTACCCCATCTCTTCCGACGACTACCTGTCCCTGGCCGATTCCCTGGCCAAGTACAAGCTCAACGACGCTTCCCTGGAATACCAGAAGGATTCTTCCGTGGCCCTGGGCCAGGGTTTCCGGTGCGGTTTCCTGGGACTGCTGCACCTGGAAATCGTTCAGGAACGGCTCGAACGCGAATACGATCAGTCCATCATCATGACCGTCCCCAGCGTACAATACCGGTTCACGCTCGACGACGGCTCCACGGTGGTCGTTGACAACCCCCAATACTATCCGGACCAGCAGAAGATCAAAACGGCCATGGAACCCTTCATCAAGGCATCCATCATCATTCCCGAACGCTACATCGGGGCGGTCATGAAGCTTTGCATGGAACGGCGCGCCGGCAATCCCCGCATGAACTACCCGAGCCCCGGTCGCGTCGAGGTGATCCTGGACATGCCCCTGGCGGAAGTCATCTACGACTTTTACGACCGGCTGAAAACGGTCACCCAGGGCTACGGCTCCTTCGACTACGACCTGACGGACTACCGGGAGGGCGAACTGGTGAAGCTCGACATCCTGGTCAACGGAGAAAAGGTGGACGCCCTGTCCATGGTGGTCCACAAGGAAAGGGCCAGGGAATGGGGCGTGCAGGTGTGCGACCGGCTCAAGGAGGAGATTCCCCGCCACCAGTTCAAAATCGCCATCCAGGGGGCCATTGGGGGCAAGATCATCGCCCGGTCCACCATCTCCGCCTTCCGCAAAGACGTGACGGCCAAGTGCTACGGCGGCGACATCAGCCGCAAGCGTAAACTACTGGAAAAGCAGAAAAAAGGCAAGCTTCGCATGAAGATGGTGGGGGCGGTGGAAATCCCCCAGGGCGCCTTCGTGGCCGTACTGCGGACCAATGAAGAGTGATGTCCGCACACCCTGGCCCAATGGAAGAGCCCGGCCTTTATATCCATGTACCCTTCTGCCGGACCAAGTGCCCTTATTGCGATTTCTATTCCGTGACATCTCCGCACTGGACTCGTGAATGGGTCCGGTGCCTTGATCAAGAAGCAAGACTGTACCGAAACTTTTTTCAGACTTTCGACACCCTCTACCTGGGAGGAGGTACCCCTTCCATCCTTAGTTCGGATCAGCTTTCGGAAGTCTTCACCTTTCTCCGAATCGCTTTCACCTTTTCCCCTTCCTGTGAAATCACCCTGGAAGTCAATCCGGACGACGTCACGGCGGAAAAGTCGCGCACCTGGAAAACCCTGGGCATCAACCGCGTCAGTGTGGGTGTGCAGTCTTTACGGGAAGAAGAAGTCGCGTTTCTCCGGCGCCGCCACACGGCCCGGGAAGCGGAGCGGGCTTTGGAGCACATCCGCCGTGCAGGCTTCACCAACCTGAGCGTGGACCTCATGTACGGCCTGCCCGGCCAGACCCTTTCCCACTGGCTTTTTTCCCTGAAGCGCGTCCTGGAGTTCGAACCCGAACACCTTTCCTGCTATCAGCTCACGGTGGAAAAAGACACGGCCCTGGGCCGCTGGGAAGCACGGGGGAAGGTGTCCCTTCCCCACGAGGAAGACCAGCGGCGTTTTTTTCTGGTCACATCCCGATTCCTGGAAAAACAAGGGTATGTCCACTACGAAATCTCCAACTTCGCACGTTCGCAAGGACTCCTGTCCCGTCACAACACCAAGTACTGGAAGCATGTGAATTACCTGGGGCTCGGCCCCGGCGCTCACTCTTTTCTCGACGGCAGACGCTGGTGGAACGTACGTTCCGTGCGCAGCTACTGTTCTCTCCTGAACGCGGGAAAGCTTCCCGTGGAAGGCGAAGAATCGCTCGATCCCGATCAACTGCTCCTGGAAACCCTCTATTTCGGATTCAGAACCAGGCGGGGCATTGATCTGCAGTTGGTGGAGAGGGATGCTCACATGCAGGCCGCTGCAAGGGAGCTCGAACAATCCGGCCTCGTGGTCCGCAAAGGTGAAAGACTGACTCCCACCCGACAGGGCTTCCTCGTGGCCGACGGCCTACCCCTGCGCATGCTTCCTTGAAGTCGTTGAACGGAAGGTTCCGGGCCTGTTTCACGGCATTTCCCCGCTGCGCCGTAAAGCCCCGTCTCTTCAGGGCGGGGATATAAGGCGCTTTCC
>CAZRWT010000024.1:0-43022 GCA_964603955.1 uncultured Syntrophobacteraceae bacterium | reverse complement strand
GGCCGCATAAGCCGTTCCAGGAATCCTCGGCCTTCAGGCCGGGGAGGATGTCAAGACCTGATGGGGTGGACCAAAGAGCAGATCATTACCGATATTGTCGATCACTATGAAAAACACCTGCACTTTTTGAATGCCGTGAGGTCCGATTGATCGTGGAGGTTTCACTTGTGGACAATTCTGTTGCCGTACTTTGGGAGTTTGTGCCCCCAGATGACTACCTGGTGCCCGGCTTTGTCGGGTTGAGTTCGGCCGTAAAAAAGTGGATTGTCCTGAAACAGTTTTTTCGTCGTAATCAGGATGATTCGATGACGCCCGCCAGGTCTGAAGCGGATTTGCGCATGTTGCCCCAGGTTCGATTGGAAAACCTGGTTCCTCCCATCGATTGGGGGCAGGCTGCGCTGGGTCTCGATAATGCGCTTCAGGGATGGATCGAGGAAAAAACTTCAGACCTGTCCGTGCTTTTTGTGATCGGGCAGCCCTGGTGCGGTCACGGCGAAACAATAGAAAAATGGGCTGCCGTTCATGGCGCGGATATGGTGGTTCCTCCTACTCATTCGGAGATATTGAGCGGTGATCCGGGGTGGTTGGATCAATGGCCGATTCGAGGACGTCCGTGGGTTCTTCCCCACCTGGAGCACTGCTACCTGCGCCATGCCCAGGGGCTTGGGCTTGTTCGCGACTTTCTGGAACGGGCTGCACGTGGATCGTTGGGAAAGGGACTGATCGGTTGTGACAGTTGGGCGTGGGCCTATATACAGAGGGTCTGGCCTGTCGCCCAGCCCCGGGCACTCACCCTCCAGGCCTTTGACGGCGAGAAGTTGACCCGCTTTTTTTTTCATCTGGCCGAGGCTGGTATGCAGGAACAGATTTGCTTTC
The DNA here is from genome assembly GCA_964603955.1 of uncultured Syntrophobacteraceae bacterium. Classification (GTDB taxonomy): domain Bacteria; phylum Desulfobacterota; class Syntrophobacteria; order Syntrophobacterales; family Syntrophobacteraceae; genus SLCH01. Next base: position 42,146 of record CAZRWT010000024.1, on the reverse strand, counting down.
GCAATGCCGGGAATGGAAACCGGGTGATCCCATCGTTTGAGGAAATGGACGGTGGTGGGTACACAATCAGCAGAGAGCTGAAACAGCTCGCGGCACATTGCCGGGGCAATCCGGGGACGGCCTGGACGTACTGGCGCCGCCGTTTGCGCTCCGAACCCGATGAAGGGGGAAATGCGGCCGCCGAAAAAAATGAAGGTGAGGTTTTGGGAAAACAAGGGAAAGATTCGGATGTGATATGGCTTGCCGCAGATATCGCCGACCCGTCCATGCCCATGGAAGCGGATGAAGACATGGCCTTCGTGCTGCATGGGCTGCTTTTGCACAATGGTCTTCCCGTGGATGCTCTATCCGAGCTTTTACCCTTGTCCCGCAGTCGTGTCATGTCCCTTTTGCTGCGGCTCAAAGGCTGTGAACTCGTGACTCCGAACGACGACGATTGTTGGACGGTCAGTGCTCTGGGATATGCCGTGGTACGGCGATTTCTCCATGCCCGTGATTTTTTGACGGATGCATTTTGAAAGTTTATTCTTATGGATACGATCGGGGATGTCAAGGCTTCGCAAATCTTCAAACCCTTTACAATGGATACCTTGCTGCAGCTTTTCAGCATCATTTTTTTTGCGGCATTGCTGATCATTGTCGTTCGCAGGGTGATTCCATGGATTGCCAATCGCACGCACGGCAGGCGTCGCCTTCTTCTGTTGGCCGGAGAGTCCGTACTGCGCCTGCTGACCATCATTGTCGCCTTTGTGCTTTGCATTCCCCTGGTTGTCGAGCCCACCCTGCAAAACATGATCGCTCTTTTCAGTGCCGTCGGCCTTGCCGTGGGATTTGCGCTGAAGGATTATACAAGCAGTCTGATTGCCGGTATTGTGGCCGTGGGGGAGATGCCTTATCGCAATGGAGATTGGATCGAAGTGAACGGCACTTACGGTGAGGTGATCCATGTAGGCATGAGGACCGTGCGCATTGTTACACCGGATGACACGGTGGTTTCCATTCCTCACTTGAAAATTTGGAATGAACTCATCTTCAATGCCAACAGTGGAAGTCCCAGCCTTCAGTGTGTGACGGATTTTTACTTGCACCCTCGTCATGATGCCGCCCAGGTCCGTCAGGCTCTCCAGGATGTGGCACTGACCAGCCCCTATCTGCAAATCAACAAGCCCGTCGTGGTTGTTGTGCAGGAAAAACCTTGGGGGACGCACTATCGTTTGAGGGCCTACCCCCTGGATCCACGTCAGCAGTTTCGTTTCATCACGGACCTGACCGTTCGTGGTAAAGCGGTTTTGACCCGGCTCGATGTGGAGTTTTGTACGTTGCCGGCTACCACGAGTTAGCCGGGAGACGGATGCTTTTAAGTAAAAAATAAGAAAAAACAACTTCTTATATTAAATAATCACTATTGAACATTCTTGACTCGGGCCATCATAACTGATACATGATGTTGGTCTAAAAGTTGATTTCCTGTCAGCCCTCTCATAACGAAGGGATCCGATGTATGAGCCTGTCCATTTTACTGGTAGATGATTCGAAGATTTTGCGGAAAATGATTGCCAAGGAGATTTCCTCGTTTTTCAAGGATCGGGAACTGACCATGGCGGAAGCCGGCAACGGCAATGAGGCTCTGGAATGTCTCTACTCGAACACATACGATCTGGTTTTTCTTGACCTCACCATGCCCGAAAAAAACGGTTATGAAGTGCTGGAAGACCTTAAAGCAAAAGGAATCAAGGCCAATATTATTGTTTTGACAGCAGACATTCAGCCGGAAGCGGAAAAGATGGTCAAAGAGCTTGGTGCCATGGGATATATCCCAAAGGAGCGTCCTTTGAACCTGGAGCCGTTGACTGAAATTCTAAAGAGCGCAGGTATATTATGACATCCATTCATCTTACTGAAGATCAACACGATATGCTCAAGGAAGTGGTCAATCTTGCCATGGGACAGGCCGGCAAGGACCTCGCCATAATCCTGAAATCCTTTGTGGATTTATCCGTCCCTGAGATTTTGGTGGTCGAGGCGGAAAATGTGGCTAGAAAAGTCCTTGAAGAAAGTGTGTTCACTGAAACCGAAAGGATCAACTTTTTCAGGCAGACATTTCACAATACATCTTTGGTAGAGGGCGAAGCCATCGTGGTTTTCAATAATGAAACCCGACAAAGCTTCTCTGAAATTCTGGGTTTTTCGGATCAGGTGGATACGTTTGAAGAGCTGGACTTCATGCTGGAGCTGACCAATCTAATAGTGGGGGCATGTCTGAACAGCATTTCCGAACAGCTCTTCAAGCAGGGGATGACATTTTCTTCTCCTGAATTGCTTTCTGAAAACAGAGAACTCAGAAACGTGGTCTATGACCTCTTCAAAAGAGGGAATTTAAAATGGGATTACACCCTGCTTTCCAAAATAACCTTCAATCTGAAAAATAAGTCCTTCAGGAGCGATCTGCTGATTTTCTTTTCCGAGGCTGCCATTAAGGCAATCAGTCAATCCCTGGATAATCTCCTGGCGGAATTATAAGATAACTGAACATGTCGATTGATAGCATAAATACCCTCCAAAATATTGTTGATCATGTCAATATCGGTGTGGCTGTCCTGGATGGAGAGAACCGGGTGCTTCTATGGAATCAGTTCATGGCGAAGTACAGTGGTATTCCTGCTCATGAACTGGTGGGGAAAAACCTGTTCGAAGCCTTTCCTTATCTGCCCAAACAATGGATGGAGCTGAAGCTGAGAAGCGTCAGGCTCATAAAGAATTACTCTTTCATCTCATGGACCCAGAAGCCCTATCTGTTTCGTTTCAAGCACAACAGCATGATGAAGGCTGAAAATATTGAATTCATGCATCAGGATTGTACCTTCATTCCTGTAAAAGATGCAGAAACGGGGGATGTGCATGTCTGCATAACCATCCACGACATGACCGATGTGGTGATTTCCCGGATGAAGATTGCGGAGATTCATGACATCAACAAAACCCTCGAGCAAATGACCAATCATGACTACCTTACCGGCTTGTACAACCGTGCTTATGTGGAAAATCAAATCGATCTTGAATTCAACAAGGCCAGGCGCTATGGCAATGTGTTTTCCGTCGTATTTTTCGACATCGACAAGTTCAAACAGGTTAACGACGTCCACGGCCACCTGGCTGGAGATGAAGTGCTGAAAAATTTGGCGAAAACCGTTCAATTGCGATTGCGGTCTTCCGATATTTTAGGGCGATATGGGGGAGAGGAGTTCATATTGCTCCTGCCCGAGACCGATTTGGAAAATGCATCGATCCTTGCCCAGGAGATCAGGGTCATTATTGAAAAAATGATGACCCGTTGCCATGATCTTGAAATAGTGGTCACCATCAGCATGGGCGTTGTTCAGTTACGAGACGACATAACAAATTATCTCCAGATGATTCATGAAGCAGATATCGCCCTTTATCATTCCAAGCAAAATGGACGCAATGCCGTGACGCAATACACCCCTGCCGGTTGTCGGTTGCTGAATCGCAACCTTTAGAGATTGTGGCCGGGATGAAAATATCCGTTATAATGGGCGGGTTTTAAATTATGTCAATCTACTGTCCGATATCCTCTTCAATCCAAAAAATTATTTCATCTCACTCTCTCATGAAGGAGTCTGATATGTTGAAACTTCGTTTATGTTCCTGGATGATCTTGTTATTCTTACCTGTTTTTCTGGCTATGCCTTTGTCGGCCAAGGGAGAAGTCGAGGGAGCCGCATCGAAGGTGAAGGAAGTGTTGGAGCGGGCCATGGAAATTCAGACAGATCCGGACCTCTTTGGAGACGAACACCGCCGGGAGCGTGCCCGTCTTGTCCGGGAACTCATTGCCGACAACTTTCATTCGGAAGTGATGGCCAGGAATTCTCTCGGAGAACACTGGAATACGGCTTCTGTTCAGCAGCGAAATGAATTCAAGGATTTGTTCATCGTTCTGTTTCAGGATTCCTATACCCGGATGGTGCTCAATTTCCTTGTGGAGGAAAACATCGATTACGGACCTGCTGTTCGGACTGATGGGATAGTAAGGGTTCCCACCACCATCATGCGCATCAGCGAGCACATTCCCGTGGAGTATTCCCTGTCCCAAAAGGGTGGCCACTGGCTCATCGAGGACGTGGAAATCGATGGAGTGAGCATTGTGAACAACTACAAGAATAGTTTCGGACGAGCAATCCGGGCAGGTTCCTTGAATGAACTGATAAAAAGAATGCGGACTCAAAAGCAGGCCATAACGGCCGATGAAGGCTAAGTCCGACCGTGTCTGCATACCTGCATAACGGTAATGATCAACTCCGGCAGACGTTTCCACGCAAGAGCCTGGGAAACGTCTGCCGGGGGACCATGGCCCTACATGCTCCGACTCACTCAACCACAGTGCCTTGAGTCGGCTGTAATGACCGGATTGCATCGGAAAAATCAATTCAATCCGGGTTCGCCCGGATGACGGCTACTTCAGGCCGGCTTGATCTTTCCATCCTCGAAAATTTTATACGTTCGTCCTCGCCATTCCACTTTTCTGCCCCAAATGCTCATGCACCAGATGAAAAAGCCCAGGCAATCCCTCATGGGCAAGAGATAAAAGTGGTTTCTGGTCGTTCTGTCTCCCAGCGCCTTGACTCCCACCATCCAGGCAGCGCTGAAGCGTACCGCCGCGCCAAAGCCAAGTAATAGCAGGCCCGGCCAATCTCCTCCATGGTACAAAGCGTTCAGAAGTGCCAGGGGTAGAGTGTGGGTGATGATGGACGCCGTGTAGCCCAGGGGACGGCCGGCTCGTATGCCTCGAGCCCATCGGATTTGATGCCGGATCATTTCACCGAAGGTGGATGCGGGCAGATTGGTTTCCACCACATGAGGGAGCAGCTCGATCTTATAGCCCATCTTCCACAGGAGATGGCCCATCATGTAATCGTCGGCCAGATAAGGGGCGATGGTCTGCATTCCTCCCAATGCCCGGAGCTTTTCTTTATGGATCACAATGGTGGCTCCAAAGGCAAAACTGATGCCTTCGATGAAATTCGCCATCATGACTCCCTGGGCAAAATCCGTTGCGATGCCCAATGCTTCCAGTTTCGCAGGCAGGTTCGGAGCCGTGCCTGCCCGGTACAGGCAGGTGGCCAGGCCCATTTGAGCATCATCCTGGGAAGGGATGATTTTTTGCAAATAGTCTTCGTGTACCTGCATGTCGCTGTCCACGAACACAAGCCAGGGGTACCTGGCTTTGCCGATCATGTTGCTCAAATTGTTCACTTTAGGGTTTTCACCCACGGATACCGACGAAATGACGAGAGTGATGTCCGCATCAGGAAAGTCGGTCATGATTTTCCGCACCACCGGTATGGAACTGTCCTGTGGGTTCTGCACGCCGAATACGATCTGGTATTGCGGGTACTTCAGACGGCAGAAGGAAGCATAGTTGTCGTAGGCGTTGAAGTCCGTGCCGCAAAGAGGAATCAGGATGGTGGCGGGAGGCGATGAGTGGGGAAGGGCAGGGGAATGCCGGGTCATGAACCGTCGGGCGGCGTGGAAAGTGACCAGGCAATAGAGGATGGATGCCGCGGTTAGACCTGCGAAAAAATAGCCGATCAGGGAAGCAAGCATGGAGTGGCGTCCCATTTTAGGGTGAAAAAAGATTGTGGCAGCAGGCATTGTCCTGTGGTTGCAGGGCAAATGCAAAACTTCACGGCTACTGAATGAATGAGCCCATCAGGGCAGGCAGACGAGCACTACCCCCAGGCAAACGATCACCGTACCCGCCCAGCGGAGTCCGTTGATGTGTTCCTTGAGGAAAAATTTGGCTCCGAGCACCGTGACCACATAAACCACGGAGGTAGCGGGCACGACAAAGCTCATTTCAGCCCAGGCCAGGACCGTAATGAAAGAAAAGAAGCTGACGGCCAGGCAGAAGATTCCCAGGATGAAATCTCTGTTGCTGATAACCTTTTTACCCAACCGCAAAAGGGCTTGAGGATTAAAGGATGTTACTTCTCCTATTGTTTTCATGCCCCGCGTGATGAGGACATCTCCCGCTGCATTGGAAAGCACGATGATGGCGATCATGATGAAAGTGATGGGATCCATGAGTAGATGTTTGCCTCCTGCATGAGGTGTGTGGTCAGGGTTGGGAGGGACGGGTCTCATGTTCGAGGGCTAAAGGATGATTGTTCTTTTGGGAGCGGGTTGACCTGGCCACGAGAATGACTCCCAGGCAAATGAGCAGGGTTCCCGCCCATCGGGTTTGAGAAACGTGTTCCCCGAGAAATTGATGCGCCATGGCCACATTGAGGATGTAGCTGAGGGAGATCACGGGCAAGACAAAGCTAAGGTCCGCCCAGGTGAGGGACAGGCTGAACATGGCGAAAAAAAGGATCAGCAATAAAATGCCGATCCATATGGAAGGGGTCTGCATGGCCTGAAAAATCATGCCGATGGAAAAATCCGCAGCCTCATTGGCTCCCCCGGAAACCATTTTCATCCCTCTGCTCAGAGCCACATTGCCGATGGATTGGGCCAGTATGGCCACTGCAAGCACGATGGTGGTTTTCATCTTTCCCTTTCCAGTTCACGGTAGCTTATCAAATCTATATTTTGTTCTTTGATCTTGTTTTTAAAGGCAGTGCTCATAAGGATTTCATGTTCCTTGAGCCCCTGGGGCTTCTCCGGGATTAAGCTTGCCGAGGGAGCGTGCAAGGCTGGATGGAAATAGATTTCGGCGGTTTCCCGGGGAAGACCTTCAAGCAGTGAAAGAACATACTGTTCGTTCATTTTTCCTGTCATGAAATGACCGTAAACCCTTTCGGTGAAGCGAATGTTTTTTTCTTTCAGCCTGGATTTCATGCGATGGGCGAGGCATTGAAAAATCAGCGCCGATGCCGCCTTGGCCGTTTTCCGCGTCGGGTCGTGCTTGAGAGCCGGTTCCAAACGGTCCTGGGGCACTCTCATGCAGCCGATGCCGTGGCGCACCGCCAGTTCCAGGGCTATTTCAAAAATAACGGGGTGGATGTGCATGTGCAGGTGACTGTCCATATGTGTCGGCGTGAGCCCCGTGGCAAGGAACGCTTCCACCTGGGCGTTCAACTCCCTTTTCAGCTCTTTTTTTGCCCCGGATGAGAAAGCGTACTTGATGCCCGTTGCCGTGGGGTCACTGGGAAAGCGTCCATTGTGGTCCACCAGGGAAGGGATTTCCTTGTGGGGCAGAACGGACTTGCCCAGGACCGTCACCAGGTGGATGCCCACCGACAGCCGTGGGAGGGACTTCGCCAGGGAGACGGCTTCGGACGCGGAGTCCTCGGCCACCATGAGGCTGCATGATGTAAGCGTCCCGAAGCGATGAGCCTCCACCACGGCGGCGTTCACTTCCCTGGAAAAACCGAAATCGTCGGCATTGGTGATGATCCGGAGTTGTTTCATGGCGCGGACCCGTCAAACACTCATTTTGCCCTGGGTGAATTTCCTCCGCTTGGCCCGCAGTTCGAGATAATCCCGTGCTTCCTTGTAGAGCCTCATTCGATCATCTTTGTTGAACATGGCCCGGCGCAGGATGCGATAGACGACCTTGGGGCGAAAATAGTAACGGCCGTAGAAATCTTCCACCGCCGCCACGATTTCCTGCCGGCTCAGGCCCGGATAGCGAAAATTGGGCAGCTGGTGGCCCCCTTCGTCGAGCATGGCGTCATTGGTGAGGCAGCCGTGGTTTTTGAAATATTCGTAGAGTTCGGTGCCCGGAAAGGGATGCGCCACCGAAACCTGGATGGTTTCCGTGTCCAGCCGCTCGGCGAATTTCATGGTTTCCCGGATGGTCTCGTGGGTTTCCCCCGGCAGGCCGATGATGTAATCCCCATGGACGACCAGGCCCAGCTCGCGGCAGTTTTTCATGAAGCGCAAGGCTTGCTCGATGGTGGCACCCTTGCTCACGTTTTTGAGGATTTGCGCGTTGCCCGATTCGAATCCGACGACCAGGAGACGGCAACCGGCTTCTTTCATTCCCTTGAGCGTTTCATAGTCGGCATGCACGCGGCAGTTGCACGACCAGTTGAGCTTCATGGGCTTGAGTTCTTTGCACACGGCCAGGGTTCTTTCCTTGCCCCAGGCGAAGGTGTCGTCATCGAAAAAGATTTCTTTCAAGTTGGGAAAAAGTTCGAAAGCGCGTTTTGCCTCGGCCGCTGCGTTGGCCGGTGATCGCGTGCGCCACTTGTGCCCGCTGAAGGTTTGAGGCCACAGGCAAAAGCAGCACCGGGCCGGACATCCTCTCGATGTGTAAAACGAGAGGTAGGGATGGCCCAGGAAGGGGATGTTGTATTTGGTGATGTCCAGGTCTCGCTTGTAAATGTCCACCGCCAGGGGAAGGGAATCCAGGTCATCGAGGGGAGGGCGGTCGGGGGTATGCACCACCCGCCCGTTTTTCCTGAAGCTGATTCCCAGGATTTCTTCCAGGGGTTTTCCCCAGGCAAATTCGGCTACGGCATAATCGAATTCCTTGCGCACCACGAAGTCGATGGCCGCCCCGGCCTTCAGGGATTCCTCGGGCATGACACTCACGTGAGGTCCCACGAAAGCTGCCTTTATACCGGGATTGACATCCTTGATCATCTCGGTCAGGCGCAGGTCGTTCGCGAATCCGGGTGTGCTGGTGAAAACCACCATGAATTCATAGTCCTTGGCAATCTCGATGGTCTCCTGAGGCGTGATTCCATGAGGCCCCGCATCGACCAGGCGACTTTCCTTGATGAGCCCAGCCGGATAGGCGAGCCAGGTGGGATACCAGAAAGATCGTATTTCACGGCGTGCGGGCCACCGGGAACCGGCACCGCCGTCAAAGTTTTCAAAAGAAGGTGGATTCAATAGCAGTGTTTTCATTCATTCTCCATTTTCTTTATATTAGTGACTCGGCACTATACTCAGTGAGAGAATATCGTGTCAAAGGGATAAATCGGGAAAAGACGTTACAGGAGAAAAGGACACTTGTGTATGAGCCCCGGCTATTTCGTATCGTTCGATCCGCAAGTTCGCGCGGAAGAAAATGTTCCACCCTTTTCCTCCCTGGAAGACCCCCGGTTGGTGTCGCTCATCGGCGGTGCCGTGGGGGTGATCCTGCCTGTCTACCTGACTCCCACCCGCTATGCTTCCATCACCCGCCACGCGGCGGATTGGTTCCCGAGGCTCGAATCCCGCTATCTTTACCGGGGCAAGTGCAGCCAGATCAGGCTTTTCAGGCAACTGGGGGTGAGGCATCCCGAGAGCCTTCTGTTCCCTTCTCCTTCCGTCCTCCTCGAAGTTTCTCGTCGGGGGGAAATTTCGTGGAGCTACCCATTGGTGCTCAAAGGGGATTCGGGGGGAGGGGGCGTCGCGGTTTTTCCCGTTCATAATCCGGGAGAGCTTCAAAAGTACCTGGGGAAGCTCAAGGAAAACGAGCCCGCTCTGTTGCAGCGCTGGGTGCATCATGGCGGACGGGATCTCCGGGTTGTGGCATATGGAAGTCATGTCGTCTCCTATTTCCGTGTGGGCGACGGCTCCTTCTATAACAACGTATGCAGGGGCGGCAGTCTTGATCATCATTCCGACCCGGATATCCAGGGAAAAGGGTGTCGGGCTGTTCTCGATTTTTGCCGCCGGGCAACCATTCATGTGGCCGGCTTCGATCTTATGTTTCCCGACTCCGGGCCTCCGGTTTTTGTGGAGATCAACTTTCATTTCGGCCGCAAAGGCCTGGGAGGCTCCCAGGCGCACCGCCATCACATGAGACGTGCCATCGAACAATGGAGGCGGGAAGTGATGAATAAAGAGCGGGTGCCGGCAAGTGGTGACATTGACATCCTCCCCGGCCTGAAGGCCGAGGATTCCTGAAGGGGCTTATGCGGCCGCTCCAAGGGGTTCCTGCGTAAAAAATGAGTCGGTTGTGTTATGCATTAGCATTTTTCATGCGGTCGGTTCATTTTCTGAAACCACCTGAGTTTTTTCCTGGGCCGGCTGTTTGAAAAAGTGTCGGTAGAAAAAAACGCTTACCATGATTGGAAGGAAGAAATAGGCGAGACGGTAAAGCAGGGTGGCCAGGAGCGCCAGGTCATAATCCAGACCCATGAGGAAAAAGGCTCCGGCCATGGAGCCTTCCATCAGACCTATAGATGCCGGTGTGATGCTGAAAAGTCCTGCAAAAATGCCTACGGAAAACCCCACGAGCAGGGTGCTGTTGTCAACGGGATAGTGGACAGCCATGAAAGCGAACTTCAGGCAGACGAACATGAGTATCCAGTCGAGAAGGGCAAAAAAAGCGGGGGTCCAGAGGTGACGGAAGTTCTTGAGCAGAAGGTTCATGCTTTCATTGAAGTTGTTGAAGAAGGTTTCCGCTCTATCCCTGTTGAGCCATGATGGCCGTTTCATTTTTAGGGAGATGAAAGTTGTCAGGCGCATGATGAGCTGCCAGAGCCCTTTTCGGAAAGACTCGTGAACGATGGTCTGAATGGTGATCCAGGTGAGCAGGAATGCGATGACAAGGATAATGATCCCCAGTTCCATTTCGCGGGCGTTCATTTTGTATTCACTGTAAAGAAAAAAGAATCCCAGATATACAAACAGGACCGCCACCGTGTTGGTCAGGAATCCATGTACCATGGAGATGGAGAGGGTCTTACTCGGGGGAATTTTTTCTTTGGACAGGAGATAAACCTTGGCCGCTATGCCGCTCAGTCCCCCGATAGCCATCAGGTAATTGAGGGTGCAGGAAATCAGGGATATTCTAAGGCTCGAAGAAAATGGTATGTGCTGTCCCGTGTTTTTTAATAAGGTGTGTAGCACCGCACCGATGCAGAAGTAGCTCAAAATACCGGCCAGGATCATGGCTGCGGCCCACATCGGGTTGATCTCTCCAATGCTGTGGGCCAGTTGTTTAAAATCTGCCTGCCGAATGGTGTAAAAAAGAATGGATAAACCAAGGACGGCGGCAAACCAAAATCGTTTACGAGCGACGAAAATCAAGTTTCTTTTCTCCCCGTACACAGTTCCATGGGTCTGTGGATTCGCTCAGAGTTCTCACTGCTGCGCGGACTCCGGCAAAATAGCAAAACCCTTCTTGGAAGGAAAGCCAATAAGGTTCGTAATGAACCGATGATTTGTCGGTGCAATATCATTCTTCCTGTTCGTTTTCGTGGCATAGCTGCAACAGCCACAGAGTGATATCTTCGGGCAAGTCGAGAAATTCTACACCGAATCCGGGAGGATAGTGGGGCAGCTGGCCGTGATTGACCCAGGCCACCTTGCCCCGGCAACTTACAGAATATTCGTGGCTGATGACGATCTTCAGATCAAAAACGGTGCCGGGTGGAATCTTTTGATTGGAGACGATAAAAACGCCCCCAGGGCAAATATCCAGGGTGATGTCATCGAATTCAAGGCTGTCGTTCTTCCATTGGATGCAAAACTTTTTAGGGAGCCTCTTATATTTTCTTACCTTCCCATTCACCCTTACCCTCGTCCTTCCCTGGGCGTTTTAACGCCGAAAGTTGAGCAAAAATCCAGACAGTCGGGACTCCATGCCGTTTTTTCATCTGCACAAGGAAGTCTTGCTGTTTGTATTGAACTTTATGCGTTATCAATACTCTAAAAAACAAGTATTTTGAATTGATTATTTTTTGCTCACCACCTCCATAAATGCGGCATTGTTCGATGGGGAGGCAATTTTTATACAGCATCCAATGTCGCATTTCATATTTTTGTTGTGATTATTGCCTGACAGATATATCACTTTTCATATACTATGTAAGAGAGGCTTCCTTCCAGGTTGGTTTTGACTCCAGTCTGGAAAAAGGACGGGTAACCTCGTTTTCGGCAATTACACTCTCAATCTGATTTCTGGAGGTTTATCTCATGGAACACTCATTCGCTAACATCCGCCCGAACTTCGCAGGTGATTGTCCACATGTGCATCCTACCGCTTACATTGACCCATCGGCTCAAATCATCGGCAAGGTTCACATTGCCAGAGACGTATATGTGGGACCCATGGCCGTGATTCGTGCCGACAAGAGAGGGCCTGATGGAAAAATACATCCCATCATCATCGAGGAAGAAGCCAGCCTCCAGGATGGGGCCATCCTGCACAGCCATGGTGGTTCTTCCGTGGTTGTCGGGGTCCAAACCACCGTGGCCCAGGGGGCGGTTGTGCATGGGCCTTGCACCATCGGTGCCAAATGTTTTTTGGCCATGCGGTGCGCCATTTACCGTGCCACCATTGAAGATTCCGTCTGGGTAGGGGTAAATGCAGTGGTTATGAGAACCACATTGGAATCTCACATTCGTGTGCCGGCGGGCAGTGTCATCACGAGCAGATCGGACCTGAAAGGACTACGCTATGTTTCAGCTAAAGAAATCGAGTACATGGACGGGATACTCCAGTCCAATTTTCTGCTCCGGCAAGAGTACCGTGGACTGAGCAGGGAAGTGACACGCAAATGCCATTGTTATTATCATGAACAAGGACAGGAAAGGTAGAAAAAACAATAATTCTCCTGGTGCCTGTCAGGCCTTTGTAGTCGAAGGGGGAAGATCGACCGACAAATTTGCCAGGGGCATCAGAAAAGTTTCCTGGGAGGGATGGAGTTATGAATTGGAGGCTTTCTCATGCCTGTGGGCTCATAGGGGCCGCCTTGTTTCTTTTGATTCCGTCCTTCATGTCCGCCATGTCCGCTGCGGGGAGCACTGATAGGTTTCCCGAAGGCGAGGATCGTTTTCACTTCCACGCCTCATGGCGGGAGAACGACGCTCCTCCATCTCCCCTGGAGGCCCATGCTGTCGTTCTGGCGGGTATTAACGATGCCGTTGCCCTGGCATTTGCCAATAATGCGGATATGGAAATGGCCGCAGCCCGGATTCAGGAATCACGGGCCATGGTAATGGAAGCCCGTTCCGCATTCCAACCCTCCCTTCAACTCTATACGGAATACACGCATGCCGACGCCCCTTCCGTTCACGCCTTCAAACGGTTGGACCAACGTCGTCTGCCCCTCATGGATTTTGATTTCAACGACCCGGGTACCTTTCAAAATTTTGAAAGCGGCATGGCCGCACGTCTCAACCTGTTTAAGGGGGGCAGCGACGTTCTTCGAGAGCGCATGGCCCGCAAAGGGCTGGAGATCCGGGAGTTGGACCGGGATGCTGTGCGTAACGAGCTGACGGCCTCTGTTATCGGCGCATATTTCGATGTGCTGGCGGCTCGTGACCATGTGGAAATCGTCGAGCAATCCATAAAGACCGTCGAGTCTCAACTGCATACTGTTCGAGTATTTTACGAAGGGGGAAGTGCTCTCAAGTCCGAACTGCTTTCCGTGGAAGTGCGCCTGGCCCAGACTCGGGAAGAACACATCCGGGCCGTGAATCGCCATCGGCTTGCCCTGGCGGCGTTGAAGCATATTCTCGGGGTGCAGGGGCGGCCGCACCTGGAGCTTTTGGACGATTCATGGACACCTCCCGTCGTTCCATCCGACATCGAGGAAGCTGTCGAAATGGCCCTGACCCGGCGCCCAGAACTCCTCAAGGTAAGGCAGGAGGCTGTTTCCGCTCGCATGGGAGTGGCGATGGAGCGGGCCGCCTACTTGCCCACGGTGGACCTGCATGCCAGAGCTTACATGGCCGATGAAAACATGCGCTATGATGCCGATCGGGGCAACTGGACCGTAGGGGTTCTCATGACCTGGGATATTTTCACCGGGCTGAGCACCCGCGCCAGGGTTGACCGGGCTCGAGCCCGTCTGGCCCGGATCGAGGCCATGGATCGTAAAATCGTTCAGGCCGTGGAGTTCGATGTCAGGCAGGCCTATTATGGCTACGAGGAGGCTCGATCCAGGCTCGATGTGAGCCGCAGGGCGAGAGCCCAGGCGGAGGAAGCTTTCAGACTGGTGCGGATCGAGTATGAAAAAGGTTCGGCCGACATCGTGCGCTACCTGGATGTGGAATTGACCAGGAATGCCCTCCGGGTGGCTGAAACGGCCGCCCTTTACGACTTCAAACGTTCCGGTGCCCAGGTGGCCGCATCCCTGGGATATTTTAGTATATAGCAGTGCTTCTTCTTCAGTTTTTTCAGGTTATTATGTTGTTTTGCCGAGGCTGGGGATCAATCATTTGCCCTTCGTTCTTAGGTTGTGGTAAAAAACTTCGAGCATAAGTATGAGTTTGGTGGGAATCTGTTTTTTCAATGAGTCGGCCTTTGGATGTTCCTTTCTTTTTCGGAGAGTGGGTGCTGATTATGTTTGACAAAATACTGGTGGCCAACAGAGGGGAAATTGCAATTCGTATCATGAGGTCCGCCCAGGAATTGGGACTCAAGACCGTGGCTGTTTATGAAGAAACCGACAGGACGGCCATGCATATCATGAAGGCCGACGAAGCCGTTTGTATCGGCTCGGGTCCTAGAAAAGACTACCTCAACATCGACCGCATCATCCAGGCGGCGCTGAGTTCGGGGGCTCAGGCGATCCACCCCGGTTACGGGTTTCTCGCGGAAAACCCGAATTTTTCCAAGGAGTGTACGGCAGCGGGCCTGGTCTTTATCGGGCCTCCTCCCCAGGTCATCAGTGACATGGGGAGCAAGGTGATTGCCCGGCGCATCATGGATGAAGCCAAAATCCCGTCCATTCCCGGGACTCCGGTTCTCCCGGAAGGAGAAGAAGGGGAAAAGGCGGCTGTGGCCTTTGCGAAAGAACATGGTTTTCCCATCATGGTCAAAGCCGTCGCGGGGGGGGGAGGTCGAGGCATACGCCTTTCCGGCAATGAGAACGAGTTGATCAAAAACATAAAAACTGCCAGATCCGAGGCGCGCATGGCCTTCGGCAACGATTCCGTTTATCTCGAAAAAGGCCTGATGCGTCCCCGCCACCTGGAAGTGCAGATCCTTGCGGACGGCCACGGCAACACCATCCACCTGGGCACAAGGAACTGCTCCATTCAGAGACGTCATCAGAAGATGATCGAAATCGCGCCTGCCGATCTGCCCAAGGCGCTTCTCGATGAAATTTGTGAAACGGCCGTCAAGGCTTCCAGGGCGTGCGGCTATCTCAATGCGGGAACGGTCGAGTTTTTGCTGGATGAGGATGATCGCTACTATTTCCTGGAGGTGAACACCAGGATTCAGGTGGAACACACGGTGACGGAAATGGTCACCGGAGTGGACATTGTGCGTGAGCAAATCCGCATTGCAGCGGGTGAGCCCATCGCTTTCAAACAGGAAGACATCGTCTTTCGGGGGTGTTCCATCGAGTTGAGAATCAATGCCGAGGATCCCAAGAACAATTTCATGGCCAGTCCCGGTTTGGTGCAGATTTATCAGGCTCCAGGCGGCCATGGAACCCGTTTGGACGGTGCCGTTTACCAGGGGTACGAGATTCCCAGGTACTATGATTCCATGCTGACAAAGCTCACCGTTTATGGGTTTACCTGGAACGAGGCGGTGCAACGCCTGAATCGGGTGCTGAACGGCTTTATCATCGCCGGAGTCAAGACCACCATCCCATTTTACAAACAAATCATGAAAGACCCCGATTTTCTTGCCCAAAATTTCGATACATCCTATATCGAGACCCATCCCAACTTGCTCGATTATGAAGAAGACGTGCCGGAGATGGATAGACTGGCAGCTCTCGTGGCCGAGATCAACGCACACGGTCACAACCCATATGCCGAATTGTGAGTGTCGGGGAGAGACTTACGCCCATCAGGGCGTTTTCATGATTTTTGGGGCTCATGTTTTTTCAATCGGCTTTTTCACAAGCCGTTCCCCCATATCCAGCTACACTTCTCAACGAGGAGCTCATGCCCATGGCTGATTTTGAAAGAATCACCCCACAGATGTCCAGCCGCGAAATTTTAGATTGCCTGCGGCGTACCCCAGGATACTTCATCACCAACAATGAAAGGGACCTTTCCCAGTCGGATTTCAAATGCCGTATCATGCCCAACACCACTTTGAAAGTGGCTCCCTATCGTGACGAAGTCGGCTACTTTGCTTTCGAAGCTTCGGGGGGGGCTTCCGTCCATGTGGACCTCATGCGAAAACAAATCAATCCCTTCGAAAAACTCCGACTCATTCGCAAGGCCATGCCCCGCACCCTTCTCCAAACGGTTTGCCGTGGAAGGAATCTTTTCGGCTACCGTCCTTACCCGGACAACGTGCTTCGCATGGCCGTGCGCCTCTTTTCCCGCTATGTGGACGTATGGCGTATCTACGATTTCCTCAACTATGTGCCCAATCTTGTGGTGGTCGCCGAAGAAGTGAAAAAGGCCGGGAAAGTGCTCATGCCTTCCATCTGCTTCAACACCGGTTACGGATACACCAACGACTATTATTTGAACAAAGTGGACGAAATCCTTTCCGCCATGGGGGAAGACATCATTCTCTCCATCAAGAACCATTCGGCCCTGGGGACTCCCAGGCGCATCGGAGAACTGGTGGCGGCCATTCGATCGAGATTTCCCCAATTGCTCCTGGAATATCACGGGCACAACACGGATGGAAACGATCTGGGACGCATGGTGGCGGCCGTTACGGAAGGGGTCAAGATCGTGGAAGCTTCCGACCATGGAGGGGGGGGCATTTACAGTCAGGCTCCGGCATTGAGCTGCATCCAGACGCTCAACGATTATGGCGTGCCGGCCCCCGGGCTCAAAATACAGCCCCTTGTGGACACATCGGATATTTTGCGCAGGGAAAAGCGGGTTTATGAGCGCTTCGAATCGCCCTACCACGGTTTCGACCCCACGGTGAAGCGTCATAAGCTGGCGGGTGGGGCGGCCAACATTGCTTTCGAACAGGCGGAGCGCGTAGGGCTTCTGGAAAGAATTCACGACGTTTTGAGCGACCTCATCGAAGTGAACAAAGAACTGGGAAACATCTGTTCGGTAACTCCGGGCAGCCAGATTTTCTGGACCACGGCGGTGAACAATGTCTTGCACGGCAGATACAATAATCCCACCGATGATTTAAAACGCCTGCTCTTGGGGCGCTATGGGCCTTTCCCCATTTACAGGCCCCAAGACTGGATTTATGAAAAAGTCCTGGAACACAATCGTAAGGATGGAAGGAAATGGCGTCGGATATTGGAGGAGGAAGGAGGCATTTCCACATTGCCCGATGAAGATTTGGAAAGCAGGAGTAAGGAGCTTCAGGGCAAGATCAACCATCCCGTTACCGAAGAAGATTTGTGCCTCTACCTTCAGTTTCCACGGGACGCGGTGGAGTATTTCAAGTTCGAGTACAAATTCGGAAAAACGTGGATGCTTCCCACGGAAGTCTGGTTCCGTCGTGGAGGCTTTCAGGATGGGCAACGCATCACTTTTTCGGATTTTGACGGAAAAACGCACCATATCGACTTCATCTCCACCAGGCGAGTGGGGGATTCCGTCCAGACGTCCCTGCTCGTGGATTATGATTTCCAGAGCCATACCACCCGGGTCGGTGCTCAGAAAAACCATCATACATAACTCGATTTGTGGAGGACTAACAATGCCTTATATGACCAGAAATATTCGCCGTAATCTCGCTGGTGATTATCCCCAGGTGCATTCCAGTGCTCTCATCGATCCATCGGCTCAGATCATCGGCAATGTCCATATCGGTCCAAATGTTTTTATCGGGCCCCTGGCGGTCATTCGAGCCGACGAGCGAGGGGCGGACGGGAAGGTTCAGCCCATCGTCATCGAGGAGGAAGCCTCTGTGCAAGATGGAGCCATCATACACAGCCATGGGGGATCTTCCGTCGTCATCGGCCCCAAGTCTTCCTTGGGTCACGGCGCCATAGTCCACGGTCCTTCCACCATAGGTTCCAAGTGTTTTCTGGCCATGCGATGTGCCGTTTATTGCGCCACCCTTGAAGATTCGGTATGGATCGGCATGGGAGCGATGGTCATGCGAGCTACTTTGCAATCGCACCTCCTGGTGCCGGCGGGGGCCATCATAAACGGGCGAACGGATTTGATAGGCTTGCGTTTTATTTCCCCAAAGGAACATGAATACTTGGAGAATATTTTGCGATCCAGCTCGATCCTGCGAAAGGACTACCAGGAACTACGTAAGCAACTGGTGCAACAGGCGCAACAGTCGGGAACCCGGCATTAGAAAATGGGTGAGCAGCCGGCATCACCTGGGAACATCTCATGGCGGTCATAACAAAAAAAACCAGGATCGTGGTCACTCTCATAGGGAGTCTCATGCTCGTGACTTCCATGCTCTACATGGCGGGCACTTTTCGCGTGGGGCTCATCAGGCCGGGAACCGTTCATGGAGAAAAAACGCCCCCTTCGCCGGAACGCATCGTCGTGGCCGTGATGCGGGGTGTTCCCCAGGTTTACGAAGCGGTGGGGGTCGTTCGTGCCCGCACGGAAGTTTCCATTGCCCCCCAGGTGAGCGGTCGCATTTTGTTTGTTGCCGTGCGCGAGGGGGACCTGGTGTTGGAGGGAGACTTGCTGGTGCAACTGGACAGCCGTGAGTTCCAGTCGCGGGTGAGCCAGGCTCGGGAAGCTGTCCGGGGAGCCCGCGCTCACCAGGAACGGGTTCGGGAAGCTCTCACGGGGGCCCAGGCCCTCCACGAGGAAGTTCGGTCCCGCCGGGACCGGGTCAAGAGCTACTTCGAGCAGGAAGCGGCCACTCGCCAGGAACTCGAGCGGGTCGAGGCGGCTTACGGCAGTGCTCGAGGGGCGGTGGGGGAAGCAGCAAAGGCTGTGGAAGCAGCGGGCGCGGAAGTCGAGCGGGCCGTGAAGTTCGAGGAAGAAGCCATGGTGGCTCTAGACCATACGATCCTCAAGGCGCCGCACGAGGGCCGGGTCGCCCGGCGCATGGTGGACCCCGGCGACATGGCCCTGCCGGGAAAACCTCTCCTGGTGCTCGATTCTCCCCAATCTCTCCAGCTGGAAGCCCGTGTGCGCGAGGGACTCATCGCACGGATCGCCAGGGACGACCGTCTCCCCGTCCATGTAGATGCACTCGATGTCGTCCTCGAAGGTACCGTGCGGGAAATCGTCCCCTCGGGAGACCCTTCCACTCGTTCCTTCCTGGTGAAAGTGTCGGTTCCCCCCCGGGAAGGACTGCTGCCGGGTATGTTCGCCCGGCTCCATGTCCCCCTGGATGAAAGAGACGTCATCCTGGTGCCTCGGGAAGCGATCCGCCGCATCGGGCAGATGGAAGTGGTTCGCGTGGAGGAAGACGGGCACTGGTTCGACATCTTCGTCAAGACCGGCCGGGAAATCCAGGGCCAGGTGGAAGTCCTCTCGGGCCTTCACGGCAATGAAAAGGTGGCTCTCGTCCGTGGAGAAAATGCGGATTCTCCCGAGCCTCATGAAAACCGCCGGGATGACGTGTCGTCCGGGAAGAACGACACACCCAACGACGCACCTGGAGAGGACGCCGGGCGGAGGGGCCCATGAATCCTGAAAACAATCCCTCCCTCGGCCTTACGGGTTCCCTCGTACAAAAATTCATCACCTCCCAGGTGCCGGTGCTCCTCATGGTCTTTGCCGTGGTGGTGGGCATCGCCTCCGTGATCATGACGCCTCGGGAGGAAGACCCCCAGATCGTCGTGCCCCTGGCCAATGTCTTCGTGCAATTTCCCGGTGCCGGCGCCGAAGAAGTGGAAAAGCTGGTGGCCACTCCCCTCGAACGCCTCCTGTGGCAAATCGACGGGGTCGAGTACGTCTATTCCATGTCCCGTCGGGACATGGCCGTGGTAACGGTGCGCTTTTTCGTGGGGCAGGATCTCATCGAATCCCTCGTGCGCCTCCACAACAAGATCAGCATGAACATGGACGAGGTTCCCCCTGGAGTCGAGGGCTGGGTCATCAAGCCCGTGGAAATCGATGACGTGCCCATTGTCAACCTCACCCTGTATTCCGACCGCTACGACGACCATGAACTCCAACGCATGGGCGGCGAACTTCTGGCCCGCCTCGAAAGCATCGAGGACATTTCCCGCACGGATATCGTCGGGGGGCGCAAGCGGGAAATCCGGGTGGAACTCGATCCCGAGCGCATGACGGGATTTTCCGTGTCCGCCCTCCAGGTGCTGCGGGCACTCGAAGGAACGGACGTTTCCGTCACCGCCGGAACCTTTTCCCGCGAAAATCGTGAATTGACCGTCATATCGGACGCCTTTCTCACTTCGAGAAAAGACGTCGAGCGGGTGGTGGTAGGGGCCCATGAAGGACGTCCCATCCACGTGGCGGACATCGCCACGGTCCTGGACGGTCCCCAGGAAGCGTCCTGCTACACACGCATCGGCTTTTCCCACGGCTACCTGCTGCGGCAGGGGCAGGCGGCGGAACGGCTCGAATATCCCGCCGTGACCCTGGCTCTGGCCAAGAAGAAGGGCACCAACGCCGTCCAGGTGGCGGACAACATACTCCGGAGGCTGGAAGAACTGCGGGAAGACATCATCCCTTACGGGGTGCAAGTGGAAGTGACCCGCAACTATGGAGAAACGGCCCAGCAAAAGGTGGACGACCTGCTCACCTCCCTGGCCTTCGCCATCATCACCGTGGTGGGACTCATCATCTTCACCATGGGCTGGAGGGAAGGGCTGGTGGTGGGCGTGACGGTGCCCCTCACCTTCGCCATGGCCCTGTTCGTCAACTACCTTTCGGGCTACACCATCAATCGAGTGACCCTTTTCGCCCTCATCCTCTCCCTGGGCCTGGTGGTGGACGACCCCATCACCAACGTGGACAACATTCAGCGCCACATCCTCGAGAAAAAAAGAAAGGTCCTCGAGGCCACCCTCTTTGCGGTCAACGAAGTGCTGCCCCCGGTGCTCCTTTCCACCCTGGCCATCATCGTGTGTTTCACCCCCATGTTTTTCATCACGGGCATGATGGGACCCTACATGGCCCCCATGGCCGTCAACGTCCCCCTGGCCGTGATCTTTTCCACCGTGAACGCTCTCGTCATCGTTCCCTGGCTGGCCTATCACCTGCTCAAAAAAATGGGGAACAACGGCGCCGGTTCTCCCGCGCCGGAAGAAGGAGGGCAGGGCGGAGCGACGGCGCCATGGGTGAAAAACACTTACCGCCGGGCCTTGTCGCCTTTTCTCGAATCTCGGCGTTCGAGCACCCTGCTGCTGGGGGGTATGGTGCTGCTCCTTGTGGCTTCCGCTTCCCTGGCCGCCTTTCGCATGGTGCCCCTCAAGATGCTGCCCTTCGACAACAAGAGCGAATTCCAGATCGTCCTGGACATGAATGAGGGCACCACCCTCGAAGCCACGGACCGGGTGGTGCGGGCTTTCGAGGACTACCTGCGCACGGTGCCCGAAGTGACGCACTTCGTGTCTTACGTGGGCACGGCGTCTCCCATGGATTTCAACGGTCTTGTGCGCCAGTATTACCTGAGGCATGGAAGCCACATGGCGGACATCCGCGTCAACCTGGCGGCCAAGGAAGAACGCCGGCAGCAGAGCCACGAAATCGTCCTGCGCCTGCGTCGGGACCTCCAGCAGATCGCCCTGGCCCACGACGTGGCTCTCAAGGTGGTGGAAACCCCGCCCGGGCCTCCCGTCATCGCCACCCTGGCCGCCGAA
Organism: uncultured Syntrophobacteraceae bacterium; assembly: GCA_964603955.1. Taxonomy (GTDB): domain Bacteria; phylum Desulfobacterota; class Syntrophobacteria; order Syntrophobacterales; family Syntrophobacteraceae; genus SLCH01. Next base: position 20,583 of record CAZRWT010000024.1, on the reverse strand, counting down.
ATCTACGGCACTCCCGACAAAACCTACCGGGAACTGATGGACGCTGCGGCTCACGTGCGGCGCATCATGGAAGAAGAACCCAACGTGGTGGATGTGGACGACACGGTGGAAGCCCGGCGGGACCGCCTGGATTTTGTCATCGACCGGGAAAAGAGTGGCCTCCACGGGATCATGCCCGAACAGATCACCCGGACCTTGCGGCTGGCTCTGAGCGGCGTTTCGGCGGCCACGGTGCATCTGCCCGATGAACGGGAACCCTTGCGCATCAACCTGATTTTGCCGAGAGAAAAGCGGTCGGGGGCTGAAGAACTGGCGCGGTTGACGGTCAAGGCGGCGGACGGGGCCATGGTGGAACTGGGCGAGCTTGGGCGTTTCGTGACGGGACCCGAGGAGCAGACCATCTATCACAAGAACCTGGAGCGGCTCGTGTATGTTTTCGGGGAACTGGCCGGGCAGGCTCCCGTGGAAGCCATTCTCGACATCCAGTCCCGTTTGAAAAGGGAGCCCCTCCCCGAAGGAACCCGGGCCGTTTGGACAGGCGAGGGGGAATGGCACATCACCGTGCAGGTGTTTCGAGACCTGGGGATTGCCTTCGGAGTGGCCCTCATCGGCATTTACCTGTTGCTGATCATCCAGACGGGGTCCTATTCCCTGCCCGTCATCATCATGATGGCCATTCCCCTGACCCTCATCGGCATCATGCCCGGCTTTTGGCTCTTGAACCTGGTGAGCAGCCAGGCCATCGGGGGCTATGAAAGCCTGGTGTTTTTCACAGCCACCAGCATGATCGGCATGATCGCCCTGGGAGGCATCGTGGTGCGCAACTCCATCGTGCTCATCGAATTCATCGACGGGGCGGTCAAAGATGGCCTCCCCTTCCGGGAAGCCATCCTCGAAAGCGGGGCAGTGCGCCTGCGCCCCATCGTCCTCACCGCGGCCACCACGGCCCTGGGAGCCTGGCCCATCACTCTGGACCCCATTTTTTCCGGGCTGGCGTGGGCGCTCATCTTCGGGCTGTTCGCCTCGACGGCCTTCACCCTCATCGTCATTCCCGTGGTGTACTACCTCATTTATCGCGGCAAGCACGAGGCGGTGTGAGGGATAGCTCCAGCGTGGGAATGCATACCGGATTTCCACCTGCTTTCTCGCTGTCGTTGCTTACGCGCAACCGTGCTGCATCAAGTTTGCCGGCAAAATGTAACAGGCAAAGTAAGCAGCCCCTACGCTGAGGGCGATCAAGGCGAGGCCCAGAATGATGATTGCTCCGGCGATCATTCGGGCTCGCCTGCCCCGGTGGATGACCGTGTCGCTGATGACCCAGGCGTCAGCAGGGGGGAAGCGGCCCTCGCGCAGGGTTTTGCGCGCCATGTTGAGCATGACGAGGCCCGGCGGAATCAGGAGCAGGATCACCAGTGCCAGTGCCCTGGTCAGCAGTGCCAGGGCTTTTTCTTTTTCCATGGATAGGAGAAATCGCTCGATAGCAGGCTTTCCCAGCATGGTGAAAAGGCTGATGGCCAGGCACACGATCCCTGCCGTGACAAACAGGCGCTTTCTTGCTTTGGGATTGCCCGGCATGTGGGTTTCGGTCGTGGACCGTGGCCTTTCTTCAGGAGGCGTTACCGTTTTCATGGGCCTTACCATCCGTTTCATGCTTTAATACAAATCGACATTGTTAACTTTAGCAGGGGAGAGCGCCATGAATAATAACGGAGCCAGGTATGTATTGTCCATTGTGGTGTTTGTGCTGTCGCTGTCGGTGATTTTTTCCTCGGCGGTCCGTGGGGATGAGTCGTCCGTCCAGGTTCTCGTCGAGGGCAACACCGCCTTTGCCCTCGATGCTTACCGGAAACTTTCCGCCACGGAAGGCAACCTTTTCTTTTCCCCCTACAGCATTTCCACGGCACTGGCCATGACCTACGCCGGAGCACGAGGTGATACGGAAAAGCAGATGGCGGAAGCACTGAAGTTTACCCTTGGGCAGGACCACCTTCATGGGGCCTTCGCTCGACTTGAAAGGGTACTCGACGGAATACAGGAAAAGGGGCACATCACCTTGAGCACGGCCAATTCCCTGTGGCCTCAAAAGGACTATCCCCTCTTGGAGGATTACCTGTCCCTGGTCAAAGAACATTACGGGGTGCTCGTCACTCCCCTGGATTACAAATCCGATACCGAAAGTTCGCGACGGACAATAAACCGATGGGTGGAAGACAAAACACAGGACAGGATCAAAAACCTCATTGGTCCGGGTGTTCTGGACCCCTTGACCCGCCTGGTGCTGGCCAACGCCATCTATTTCAAGGGACACTGGGAAAGCCGGTTCCAGGTCGAAAGTACCCGGGAAGCTCCTTTTCACAAGGCTCTCGGAGAGACCGTGCAGGCTCCCTTTATGGCTCGGAAAGGTCGATTTCCTTATGGACGACTGGGGTCCGTGCAAGTCCTGGAGTTGCCTTACGAGGGCCGGGACATTTCCATGCTGGTGCTGCTCCCCGAAGCGGGGGGGCTGGAGCGCCTGGAGGCCGATCTCACTCCCGCCATGCTCCAGGATTGTCAAAAGGCTGCGTATCCCAGGGAAGTCGAGGTTTTCCTCCCCAGGTTCAAGATGGCTTCCAGCTTCAGGCTTGACGATATCCTCGCGTCCATGGGCATGATCGATGCCTTCGTCGAGTCGCGGGCCGATTTTTCAGGCATGGACGGCGGGCAAGGTTCGCTCTATATCGGGGTCGTCATCCACAAAGCCTTCGTGGAAGTGAACGAAGAAGGCACGGAAGCTGCTGCAGCCACCGCCGTGGGCATCCGATCCACGAGCATGCCTGCTCCTCCCCCCGTGTTCCGTGCCGACCGCCCCTTCCTTTTCCTCATCAAGGAAAACCGGACGGGAAGCATTCTTTTCATGGGAAGGGTGACGGACCCCACCAAGGGTGGGGAGTAAAGGAAACCAAAGCATTTTTGGCTGAAAAGCTGTGAAGAGAATGGTACGAAAAAAAAGCCGTGATCCGACCGGATCACGGCTTAAGGTGATTTTGGAAATAAATATAAACTCGAAACCTGAAACAGGAGCATAAAAGATGGCTGCGTATCCCGTACCGAACCAGGATTCCTACACGTATGAGGATTACAAAGGCTTTCCGGAGGATTTACGCTGTGAAATTATCGATGGACAGATCTATGACATGACTCCTGCTCCGTCGATGAGACATCAAGAGATCGTGCTCAATCTAGGCCGCCTACTGGGTAACTACCTGGACACAAAAAAACATTATTGCCGAGTATATGTTGCCCCAGCGGATGTCATCCTGGCTGAGGATAACGTGGTGCAACCAGATGTGTTCATCGTCTGTGATCAATCGAAGATCCGAAAGGAGGGACTGTTCGGCGTTCCGGATGTGGTATTCGAAGTACTGTCTCCAACCACCGGGAAGAAGGACCGCAACAAGAAAATGAAGCTCTATCGCAGATTCGGGGTCTTGGAGTATTTTCTGGTGGACCCGGAGAACGAGCTCGTCGACAAGTATGCATTCTCTCAAGGTCGGATTGGGGTTGTCGATTCATATGAGGGAAACGAAGTTCTCTCTATTGATGCCATTGGGCTGGAGCTGGCCGCAAAAGACTTGTTTGTTTAAGATACCTGTATATTTCAGCCGAAACCAGAGCCGGGAGCTTTAAACCCGAAATCTGAAACTCGAAACGGGTACCATTCATGTTGAAATTCAAATAGCGCGAGACTGATAGTGTCAAAAAATGTGGGACGCAGCGATCCCGGGCAGTCCCTTTCACAAAACACAACCCGTCAACATTCTTGATTCGCAACCATACGCAATCGGCCAAAATAGAAAGGGCATAGCCCTTTGAGACTATGCCCTTTTTCAGTCCATGGTGCCGAAGGCCGGACTCGAACCGGCACGGGTCTCCCCACCACCCCCTCAAGATGGCGTGTCTACCATGTTCCACCACTTCGGCAAAAACGAAGGCCACTATAACCGATTTTCCGTACATTGCAAGTCAAAAATACAACTTTTTCCGGATGCAGGCCTACTGATAGTTTTCAAGGTTGATGCGCTTCATCGGCGGTCTCTGCCGGCGTGTCCGTCTCCACGGATGGGATGGCGGATTGACCCTGAGCTTCTTCCACATCCGAATCCATAATCGGTTCGGGGGATTCTTGCGCCACGTCGGCACCGTGATCAAGCGCTGCGGCAGGTGATTCCGGCACCATCTCCGCTTCCGGTTCAACTGCTGCTTCCGGTGGCTGCTCGGTTACCGGCCTGATAGGGCTGGGGTCTGGGATGGCCGGACCCTTGTGAACGGGAATTTCCGCCTCCATTTCCACTTCCACCTGGTCCATCAGGGATTGGGCACCAGGCTTGATGGTGAAGTAAGAAAGGCTGAGACATGTGAGCATGAACAGCACCGCCGCTCCCGTAGTGAGCTTTCCCATGAAGGTGGAGCCGCCGGAGCCGCCGAAAAGGGTTTGAGAAGCTCCTCCGAAGGCGGCACCCATGTCTGCTCCTTTACCTTTTTGGAGGAGCACGATTGTGATGAGGGCCAGGCAGGCCAGTGTGTGAATGACAATGAGAAAAGTATACATTATCTTGCTTGTTTCCCTTAAGTCTGGAATTGAACGATGCGTTTGAATGATGCAACTTCAAGACTCGCACCGCCGACCAACATGCCGTCGATATCCTTTTGGGACATCAAGGCATCCACATTGTCCGGTTTAACCGAACCTCCATACAATATTCTCAAGCCGTTTGCAACTTCTTTGTCAAACAGAGACGCATACTTGTCTCGAATGAAACGGTGTACCTCCTGAGCCTGATCCGGCGTGGCCGTTTTGCCCGTGCCGATGGCCCAAACGGGCTCGTAGGCCAAAACAAGCTTTCCGGACTCTTCCTTGCTCAGAACAGCCGCTACGGCTGCGATTTGGGAGGAAACCACGTCGAAAGTCTTGCCCGCCTCGCGCTGGTCCAGCTTTTCCCCCACGCAAAGTATGGGAATGAGTTCCCGATCGAAGACAGCCCGTACCTTTTTGGACGTTTCTTCGTTTGTTTCCCCGAAAACATGGCGGCGTTCCGAATGGCCGACAATGACGTAACAACATCCCGCATCCTGAATCATTTTTGTGGATATTTCGCCCGTAAATGCACCTTTTTCTTCCCAGTGGCAATTTTGGGCTGCCGTCTTGAAGCCGGGGACGCTCAGCACCTGCCGCACGGCATGAAGGGCCGTGAAAGGTGGAGCGATGACCACTTCCCTGTTCTGTACGACGCCCAGCTCACTTTGTAACCGCACCACAAAGGAGATGGCCTCGCCGATGGTTTTGTACATTTTCCAGTTGGCTGCAATCATTGGAATGCGCGCTTCCATGGTTCTCCTTACTCTGTATTCTGTTTGGGTGGTTCGGGTTCAATTCATTGAAAAAGCCTGTAGCGTATTCAAGATTTTTCCATGCACCGGAAAAGAGCCTGTACTCCGGGCAGGATTTTCCCTTCCATCATTTCCAGGAAAGCGCCACCTCCCGTGGAAACATAGCTCACCTTGTGCTCCATGCCCGCCTGACGTACCGCGGCAGCCGAATCACCACCGCCCACCACGGTAAGGGCTTTTGATCCGCCAAGAAAACGGGCCAAGGCAAAGGTTCCTTCGTGGAATGGTCGGGTTTCGAAAGCCCCCAGCGGACCGTTCCAAACGATGGTGGCGCACCGGCTCAGGACTTCCTCCATCTCCTGGATGGATTTGGGTCCCACATCCAGAACCTGCATGTCGTCGGGAACCTGGTCCACGGTGACCTGACGTGTAAGTTCCGGGTTTTCCAGTCCGGGAGCCACCACGGCATCCACGGGAAGGAGTACCTTGATCCCTTTTTTTTCTGCCGCTTCCAAAAGACCGAGCGCTTTGTCCAGAAAATCGTCTTCCACCAGGGAGCGTCCCACTTTTTTTCCCTGTGCCTTTAGAAAGGTGTTGGCCATGGCCCCGCCGATGATGAGGTGATCCGCTTTTTCCAGCAACTGATCCAGCAGTCCGATTTTGCTCGATACCTTGGCTCCCCCCACGATCATGGCAAGAGGACGCTGGGGTTCCTCCATGGCCTGTCGGAAATAGAGCAGTTCCTTTTCCATCTGGTACCCGGCGGCGCATTGGGGGACAAATCGGGTGACGCCGTGAACGGAGGCGTGGGCTCGGTGGGAAACGGCAAAGGCATCGTTTACGTAAATGTCACACAACTCCGCCAGTTGCTTTGAGAAAGCCTCGTCATTTTTTTCCTCTTCCGGATGAAAACGAAGGTTTTCCAGAAGAAGCACCTCCCCCGATTTGAGATTGGAAACCAGTTTGGTGACTTTCTCGCCCACGCAATCGGGAGCCATGGCCACTGGGCGGTTCAGGAGGTTCGCAAGGTAAGCAGCCACGGGTTCGAGGGAAAAGTCCTGTACCACCTTACCTTTGGGTCTGCCCAGGTGGGAGGCCAGAATGAGCCTGCCGCCCCCATCGAGGACTTTTTGGATGCTTGGAAGTACCGCACGAATCCTAAGGTCATCTTGAACGGCTCCATCCTTGCTTAAAGGGACGTTGAAATCGACCCTGATCAACACACGTTTTTCATGGACATCAATCCCGTCGAGATTTTTCATGCCTGAACCTCCCTGGTCTTTTTGCTTCAAGCCCGTGGTTATGGGGTCTCCTGTCTATAAATTATAAGAGGTTGGCCGTTTACAGGGATTTGGCCACCATGTGAGTGAGATCGGCCAGCCGACTGGAATAGCCGTATTCGTTGTCGTACCAACTGAAGATTTTGACCAGCCTGCCTCCAATGACGTTGGTGAGCTTGGAGTCGACGCTCGATGAATAGGGCGTGTGATTGAAGTCCACGGATACCAGGTCCTCGGTGACATAATTGAGGATGCCCTTGAGGGGGCCTTCGGCCGCTTCCCTGAGGACCGTGTTCACTTCTTCAACGGTCACGTCACGGCCCACGCGCGCCGCAAGGTCCACCAACGATACATTGGGGGTGGGAACGCGAATGGCCACGCCGTCCAGCTTGCCCTTGAGTTCGGGGATGACCTCGGCCACTGCCCTGGCTGCCCCCGTGGTGGTTGGAATCATGGAAAGCGCGGCGGCTCTTGCTCGACGCTTGTCTTTATGCAGGGCATCCAGCAGGCGCTGGTCCAGGGTATAGGCATGGATGGTGGTCATGAGACCGTGCTCGATGACGAACCGGTCATGGAGCAGGGCGGCTATGGGAGCCAGGCAGTTGGTGGTGCAGGATGCATTGGAAATGATGTGGTGATTTCTCGGGTCATAGTTCCCCTCATTGACTCCAATGACGAAGGTGGCATCCATGCCTTTACCCGGAGCCGATAAAATGACTTTTCTCGCTCCTGCATTGAGGTGTTTTCGGCAGCTTTCTTTATCGGCGAAAAGCCCCGTGCTCTCCACGACAATATCTACCTTCAATTCATGCCAGGGGGATTCGGCCGGGTCTTTCACCTTGAGGCATTTGAGAGGCTTGCCGTCGATGAGCAGTTCTCCTTCTCCCGCAGTTATCTCGTGGGGCCAGGTCCCATGGACGGAATCGTATTTCAAAAGGTAGGCAAGGTCACTTGGAGATGCCAGGTCGTTGATCGCGACCACATCCACGGGAATCTCGCGCTGTACCAGCGCCTTGAAAATGGTTCGCCCTATGCGGCCAAAACCGTTGATCGCTACTCGTACTGACATGAGTTTCTCCTTATAAGTAATTATGGTGGTTAGATTAAAAAATACGATTCAGTTTTCCCCTGTGTTTCATCCCCAGGATCACAACATTTCGGCAATACTGACCGTTCGGTCTCCCAGCATGTTGGTGTAGCTTCCCAGTTCGTTGTCGTACCATCCATAGATGACGGCCTGGGTCACCGGAATCTCGAGCACTTTGTCTTTCATGACTTCGGACGACTGTTTTTTTGCATCATCGATACGGGTGACATCCAGCGAAGCCGTCGATGCGCCGTCACCCAACGTTTTCAGGTATTCGTATGCACCTATGACGGTGTCCATGGGGATGCGCACCGCCGAAGTGCGGGTATGGTTTTCATGCCCCTCGATGACCGCCGCCGCCCTCGGCAGGCCGATGATGTCCGCAGAGACGTTTTGCTCCTCGGAGTACACCAGGTAGCCGGGATAGTGGGATACGGCATTTTTGTAGATATCGTTGATCTTTTCACGGTTGATGGGATTGCGCATACTTTCGTCCTGAATCATCATGACCAGTATGATGAGCGAACCCGTGGTCACGGGGATGCGCACCGATTCGGCAATGAAACCGATTTGCTTCATTTCGGGTATGACCAGGCTCAAAGCTTTGGCTGCTCCGGTGCTGGTGAGGATGATGTTGTTGAATACTGAACGGTTTTTTCTCAAGTCGGTCACACCGCTTTTGGGCGATCTATCCAGAACTTGTTGGGTGCTGGTTGCCGCGTGAACGGTGGTCATGGATGCGGAAAGAATGCGCTGGGAACCAAAGTAATCCAGCAGGGGCTTCACCATGTAGGACAGGCATGTGGTGGTGCAGGATGCATTGGAAATGATGCAGTGTTTTTTCGGATCGTAGTCGGCATCGTTGATGCCCATGACCGTGGTTACGGCATCGGCGGGCATTTCCATGGCCTTGTCCTTGATTTTGAACGGGGCTGAAACAATGACCTTTTTGGCGCCCGCCGCCAGGTGACCTCTTACGGAACCTTTGGGGCTGTCGGCGGGAACCGTTGGGTCGAGGAACGCTCCCGTGGCATCAACCACCAGTTCGACTCCGTTTTTGTGCCAGGCTATTTGAGCCGGATTTCTGGCCTCCCGCAGGCAGGTGACCTTGACTCCGTCGATTCGCATGGTGCCGTTTTTTTCATCGAGTTCCCGGATGAGCCGTTCCGCCCGGCATCCATAAAGATAATTGTGCAAGGCGCCATAGGTGGAATCTCTTTCGATGAAGCTCGCGATGTCCTGCAGGCCCGTTCCCACCTGGCGGCCGATGTTGATGACCAGTTCGGAAAAGTATTTACGTTCGATATGGTGCCAGATACTCAGTTTGGCGATACGTCCCAGACCGTTGATCCCCAGTTTCATGGGTACCATTTGATCACGCTCACTCATAAGGCCTCCCCCAATCATTTGTTATGGGATGTGTTTGTAAGATATTTTTCGACGTGGTTTGAAGCTTACCTCGTGAGAAATGGTTTGTATTGAAAGCATGACGGAACACAACTCACGGCGCGGTTCTATAAAAAGTAGGCCATTTGAAGGAGCAATGCAAGAACTGAAATTACGGAGTGGAGGTTAAATAGAGAGTCGAGGGAGGGAAGTCGAAAGGAGAGAGGGCTCTTTTCCTCCCGACTTCCATGGGGTGGCGGCTAAGCCTGTGTTTTTCAGCTGAGCATGTCTATTTTTTCCGTGGGGTGTAGTCCGAGATGAATGGCCCCACTGCGTCCATCTATGGAAATGAGGTCTCCCGACCGAAGCTCGTGTTCTAGGAGATCGGGTCCCACGATCACGCAGGTCCGCCTGCCTTCGTTAACCTTCATCTTGGAAAAGCCTACCACGCAGGTCTTTTCCAGCCGATGAGCCACGATGGCGGCATGGGAAGTCGCACCGCCCTTGCCCGTTAAGATACCGTCGGTGATGGAAATTTCGTGAATGTCGTCGGGCACTGTGTCCAGGCGGATCAGGATGATGTTTTGTCCCGGGTTTTCCAGGCGCATCCGATGGATGGTTTCCAGATCGAAAGCGGTCATGCCCGAGATGGCTCCACCGCTGACACCGATGCCGCTGCCCACGTAAGAAGCTTCAAGGTCCGCTGTGCGCTTGAAGACAGGATAGGTGCGCCGAACGCGGGTCACCATGTTGCGGGATTGGAGTACATAAACTCCCTCTTCTTCCCTGCCCTGAAAAGTAAATTCCACTTCCTGGGGTGACCAGTGTCGGCCATAGGTCAGTTCCCGGGCAATGCTTACCAATCGATTGTAAACCTTTGGAAACAGGGTTTCCAGGGAGTGCTCGTCGTTGCGTCTTCCTTCCGAAACCCTTTGCTTTTCCGAAAGGGGCATGGTGCTGACCAACCCTCCCACCACATCTTCCCCCTGGTTGCCCATGGTGAAATCCCCCACAATATCCACTTCGTCTTCGGCGGTTCGCGGGTTGTGGGTGAACATCACCCCGGCTCCCGAATGCTCGTCCAGGTTTCCGAAAACCATGGCCTGGATGGTGACCGCCGTGCCCCAGTTCTCCGACAGGCCCATGATTTCCCTGTATGTTTCGGCCTTGGGGGAGTACCAAGACTCCACTACTTTGCGAATAGCAGTGAAAAGCTGCTCCTCCGGGGAATCGGAAAACCTTACATTGTGGTCGACGAGGGCCTTTTTGTATTCCAACGCCGCTTCCTGGATTTCATCGGGACTGAAATCCCTTTTGACACGCCGTCCATAAAAATCTTTCTTCTTGCTCATGATGGCGTCGAACACATCCCTTTGCATGCCGAAAGACATGCCCCAGGATTGGATGAATCTTCGATAGTTGTCCCATGCGAACCACTTTTCACCCGTCTGTCGAATGAGACCCTCCACCACGTCTTCATTAATGCCCACATTGAGAAACGTATTCATCATGCCGGGCATGGAAACGGCCGAACCGCTACGTACGGACAGGAGCAAGGCGTTTCCGGGATGTCCGAAGCCCCGCCCCGTTTTTTTCTCGAGCTTGTGAATGTGCTCCATGACCCGCTCTCTGAAGTCACGATTGGACTGGCTCAAGCTCTCGATAACATTTCGACACCTGAAGTACTCGGTCGTGATGGCAAAAGCAGGCGGGGTTTTGATGCCGATGGCGTGAAGATTGGCCAGGGTATAGCCTTTGTTGCCCATATGGATGAGGTCGTAGGTCAGGGGATTGGGGTTGTCCACGGTGGTGACCGTCTTTTCCGGATCGTAGCTCAGGAGAAGATCGAGTTTTTCCGTATTCAACATCTCCCTCTGGGTGGCAAGGGTAGTGAGAATGCTGCCGATGAAGTGATCAAAGTACTGAAGGCCGAAAGTCCGGGCAATGAGGTCCCGGAGGAAGCTCTCGGAAACTCTATGGCTGCGCATCGTATCCGATTCTTTCTGATACTCTTTGCGATATTTACAAAGAAGATGGTCTTTGCCCAACTGTTTGGTGATGTGGTCGAGGTTTTCCTCGTGGACGGAATGATAATTGGCCTGAATGATCTGCTTGATGGCCTCGGAAAAGCCCATGAAAATGTCGATGTATTGAGAATGGGAAAAGCGTCGGACCTCGAGGGCTTTCTCGAAAAGCTCCGCCTGCCGCTCCAGGCGATTGGAAGTGATGCCGTCAATGGCCAGGGCTTTTGTGAACAGGGGCAAGAATTCGGCAATCCTGAAAAAAGTTGCTCGAGTGATAAAGCTCAGGTTGAAAGAATAAATGATCTCCTCGAAAAGCACGTTGGCCAGGTTTTCCAGACGGAAGGTGAGGCCCAGGGCATCGAATTTGTGCTCGTTGTAACTCCCATACATGGACGGAATGTCCACGGCGATGTGACGCTTGTAGTAAATATTTTCCAGGAATTGCAAGTCGGAGGGGCGCAGGATGACCTCTTTGAGTTCGAGAAGGTAGTCCAGTATTATAGTGAGCTTTCTCATGGGGTCTTCATGCTCGAGAACCGCGATCAGCCTGGTGGGGTCGGGCAGACCCATGGTAGCGGCTCTTTGCAAATGAACATGGATATCTTTGAAGCTTAGGGCATATTTTTCATGTAGCAGTTGATAAAATTGAATGAGGAGGAAAACTCGCCTTTTTTCCCGTTGGGAAACACCTTCTTCTTTTTCAATAATGGCCCTGATTTCTGATTCGGAAACCTCCAACAAGTCTTTCACATGATTCACCGTAGGGGTTTTGAATATGGCTTTCATGATGCTGTGTACTTCCGCCACCAACGGGCCTTCAGTTGTAATTTCCGGGTAAATTTCCGCGGGAACCAGGTCTTTGAGCCTGGTTTTATCGAGCGTGCGCCAGAATTCCACGATGGCTTCGATAAACGATACCACTACGTTGTTGCTTTCCACATGGCTTTGCTTGCGCAAGAAATGAATGAGTCGGTCGCTCCTCCCCGTGATTTCGTCCACATCCGTGGAAACGGCTCTCAGTTGACCTTCTGCGCCGATTTGATTGAAATATACGGGAAAGAGCTTGGCCAGCTGTTTTACCAGGTTGTAGACAGGCCCGATGGGAGCATGGAGCAGGTGGCTCACATCCTTTTGGAATAAATCCGTGTCCCGTATGTAAATGCCTCCCAACGAAAGATTCACGATAAGCGCTGAAAGTAGAATTTTGGCGCGCAAAGGATTCTTCTTGATGATATCGAGCCAGATACGAATATTGGGGAGGTGGGCCGGGTTGACCTCGATTTGCCAGGTCTGGCTCACTCCTCCCAACTGGGGTGTCTCGAAGCCCATTTGAATGATGCGCCGGAGAAAAAACTCTATGAGCCTGGAATCTTTTGTCTCCACCACCTCAAATCCCATGGTGCGAATGATCTGCAAAGCCGCTTCGGGGTAATTGCGCAGGCAATTGCCGAGGATTTCAAGTATTTTTTTCAAAAAAGCTTGAAGTTGTTCTCCCTGTTCCTGCTGGAGTGATTCGGCCATGGCATGGTTGATGCCGCGAAGCATTTCTTCATGGATGCTTTCCAATCCTCTTACTTCCATGATTTTCAAGCGCATGAGCATGCTCATGTGAGCCGGCTCTTTGCGGTCTTCAAAAGCCTGGAGTTCACCGGGAAGTTTGGAATATACCTTGACGGTTTCCTGGAAGTCCTGCAATTCCACCAGGCGCTCGACAGCCTCGATATGATCTTCCAGAGAATCTATTTCCTGTTGTATATAGCTCAAAGTTTTACGAAAAGAGTCGTGACTCAGTGGTGAACATCTTTCCGACCATCGGGGCTGATTTTCCAGGGCTGGAAACCGTTCATGCAGCCAGCGGCATGGGTCTTCCCGGTTTAGCCAGAAAGTACAGGTGTCCGCGTAAGTGCGCCGGAAAAGAGCTCGAGCCTCAGAAAAAGATTCCGATTTGGGCCAGATACGGAGCAGCTTTTTGCCCAATTTTTTCAGCTGGTAATAACTGCACATGATGTGCTCGAAAGGTGCTTCCGGGAGTTGGAACATCTCTTCCAGATAATAACGGAGAATACCCTCGTGGCAATGGCAAATTTTTTCGGGATAAAGGCCGAGCTCCCTGATTTCCAAACCGGGGGGAAGAGGTTGGGAGAGATTCTCACCCAAATCGTCCACCATTTTCATCCAGAAGCTCAGCAGGTGGTCGGCGGCCTGGTTGCGTGTTTCGCTCCGCTCAGCTTGTTTGAGAGCTTCCAAGAGGATATGGGAGAGCAGAAAAACCACGATACCGTTGAGGGGGTGTTTTTTGTATAGATGTACGTTGTTTGTAGCGTAGCGCCATGTCTCCTTGATGACGTATTCCCAGTTGACATACTTATGATGATATTCGATGAGGAGTTCTCGTGCCTGCTGTTCTTTTCCCGCATAACCCTTCACGGCTTCCCGGAGCACTTCAAACAGCAGGGGAACCACTACTTCGATGTTGGTCAAGTCCATGTTTTTGTTGAGGGCTTCCGATTGAATGATGTCGGGCTCAGGGATGCTGAACATTTTCACTTCCTCATTTTATGGTATGAATTCGAATATACGCCTTTGTCGCAATGCCCCCTTTCAGGGCACGATTTTTTCACCCAGGTCTTTTCTCATGATCAGCGCCGGTTCTTTGACGGCTCCGTAGTAATCGGGTCTTTCGCCAACCATTCTAAACCCTGCCTTTGTGTAGAGTTCCCGGGCAGTCGTGTTGCTTTTACGCACTTCCAACATGACCATTCGAGCTCCCAACTCATTTGCGCGCCTCAATGCGTAATCCATGAGGCGGCGACCAATGCCCTTGCCGCGCTGGGAATGTGCGACGGTGATGTTCAGAATTTGGACTTCATCGGCAACATGCCAGAAACACAGGTAACCGAAGATTTCCTCTTCCTGGATTAAATCCTGATCGGCCAAAGGGAAAGGGTGTCTTTTTCCGGAGGAAGCATTTCGTGTGCAAGATTCGGCCACAACCACCAGAGTGTTCGATTGGGGCAGGCTGAGTTCCTCGATGAATGCCTTTTCGGACCAGGGGTCGAGGTGGCTTGCTCGCTCCATCCGAGCCACAATGGGAACATGACGTGGCTGCATGGGAACAATGATCAAATTTGGACGGGGCGTTTCCTTGTCGATGGCCTGGGTGCTCGCTGATATTGTGGGTTTGAGGGGTGAACCGATGAAGAAAAAATACTTTGTTCGGTTTCGGGGTACCGAATTCCACCCGCTTTACCCCTGGTGGCTCCTGGTTGTCCTGGATAAAACTTCGCTTGCCAGAGCGATATGGCGACGCCCGTATTCCTTGGCTTCACGGGCGGCTTCACCGAGAGAAATCGTGTCCCGGCAGCTTGCAAGTTTAATGAGCATGGGTACGTTCATGCCGCATACAACTTCAACATCGGGTCCCATAAAGGAAAGGCTGATGTTGGCGGGGGTTCCGCCGAACAGGTCCGTGAGCACGATCACCCCTTTGCCCTGGTCAAGTTCCTTGATGGCTTCCTTCATGCGGCGCGTCATGTCCTCGATGCCCTGATCCGCCTGAAAGCTCATGGCCCGGCAGGCCTCCAGGGGCCCCATGATGAGTTCCGCGACTTGCAACATTTCCTGGGCCAGGCGGCAATGGGACACTGCGATTATGCCAATGACTCCCTGGTTCTTGTTCATGGAACTCACATGTCCTCATTCGTTGTATATGTCACGGTGAAAGACGTTCACAAAGTAACCTTGTTCGGCCATTCTATCGGCCATTTCGTTGGCAATGGCCACGGATCGGTGCTTGCCTCCCGTACACCCCAGAGCCAGAGTGAGGTATCGTTTGCCCTCATCCATGTACTTGGGGAGAAGTTTAAAAAACAATTTACTAAAATCGTCAATGAATTCTTGGGTGCCCTCTCTGTGCAGTACCCAGGAAGACACCTCCTTTGTGCATCCATCGAGTTCTTTGAGCTCTTCAATGAAATAGGGGTTGGGGAGGAAGCGCACGTCCATCACCACGTCTGCCTCAAAGGGAATTCCGTATTTGAAACCAAAAGACAGTACAAGAATACTCAACATCTCCTTTGCGTCAAGGAGGGCGTAGAATTGAGTGACGAAGGCTTTGAGTTGGTGGACGGAAAGGGCGCCCGTATCGATGATACGCGTGGCGCGGCTTCGTAAAGCCTGCAATTGATTTCGCTCATGCTGGATGGCATCCACGAGAGGCATGTCGACCGTACCAATGGGGTGCGTTCTCCTGGTCTGGCTGTAGCGCCTCTGAAGAATCTCCGTGGAAGCTTCCAAAAAGATGATTTCCTGCCGGTAGCCCTGGCTTTCCAGGTCCTTGAAGATTAAATCATAGTCTTTGAGGAATTTGCGCTCACGAATATCGATGCCCAGGGCAATCTTTTGGATGTCGGGCATGTCCTTTTCCACCAGAGACAGAAAAGCGGGGAGCAGGGGGACGGGCAGATTGTCGATACAAAAGTAACCAAGATCTTCAAACGCATTGATGGCGGTGCTTTTCCCCGAGCCTGAAAGCCCCGTCACGACCACTACATGTGGTTTGCCCTCTGTCATGCCGTATGTATCCTTAAGTGGGAGAAAAAAGGATTGAGTCGGATAATAAGCTGAGCCCCGCGGGCTAAAACTCTTCGTCTTCGTGTTGTATCACCTGGAAGATATCGGCTCTTCCCTGTACGGAACCGAGTTTTTTGCGCACGGTGGAGTTTTTGAGCAATCTCGCGATTCTGGCAAGAGCTCTCAGGTGGATTCCCGCACAATTCTCAGGAGCCACCAGTAAAAAGAAAAGATGCACGGGTTGTCCATCCATGGATTCGAAGTCAACCCCTCTGGATGACCTCCCGAAGGAAAGCATCAATTGGTCCAACTCCCTGGTTTTTCCGTGAGGAATGGCAATGCCGTCTCCAATACCGGTGGACCCGAGGCGTTCCCGCTCGAGAAGAATGTCCATCAGGCGATCACGATCCAGTTGGGGCTTGATTCTCAGGATCGTATCCAGAAGCTCCTCCAAAACCTGCTTCTTGGTTTGGCCTTTAAGCTCGGGTATGATGGATTTTTCATCGAGTATATCCTGGATTTTCATATTTCCTCTTCCCTGGCGGGGCCGCATGGGTGGTTTTCAGGAAATGGTCTCGATGAGACCATAATGCCCGTCTTTACGCCTGTAGAGAACATTCACGCGGTTCGAACGACGGTTGGTGAACACCATGAACTCCCCGTTGGAAAGGGTCAACTGCATGGCTGCTTCATCAATGTCCATGGGCTTGGGAAACATCTGTTCCGTGCGGATAATTCTGGGCTGACCGTCCTCTTCCACGCCCTCGGAGTTTTTCTGGGGAAAGAGACCACCATCGGCAACGAACCTTCCCGGAGCCCCCCCTTTCTTTTGAGATGCCTTTTCCTTGCTCTTTTTGGCCTGAGCTTCCAGCGTGTCGGCGAGCATGTCGATGGCCGAGTACATGTCCTCGGTTTCTTCGGAGCCTTTGAGTCTAACCCCGTTGGCATCCATGGAAGCTTCAGCCGTATGGCGGAACTTTTCCACCTTGAGCACCACATGGGCCTCGATGGGCTCTTTTAAATACTTCTTGATGCGGGAGAGCTTCTCCTCTGCATATTCTCTCAGGGAAACAGAAGGTTCAATATGACGGAATGTCACGTTGATCTGCATCTTGACCATCCTCCATCGGTGATTTGCTGAAAGCCCATATTGTGCTGCCTGGAAACATCGCATGATGCGCCGACAGGCCGAACCCTGCCCCATGCTGTCCCGGCACCGGCTTCAAATGCACGAAAACTCCCAGAGAGGGAGTTTAGAAACAGGTTTAGGAAATATTCCACCTTGCGGGAATCAAGTTCCCCATGAAGCTTTCTTCCTTTTGCTCGAAGGAAGAATGCCCATCATCTCTCGGTACTTGGCCACGGTTCGACGCGCGACGTCTATGTTTTCCTTTTTCAGCATCAGTACAATATCCTTATCGCTGAAAGGCTTTTTGGGCGGCTCTTCCTTGATGATCCGGCGAATCCGCTCCTTCACGCTTTCCGATGCCACCGCCTCACCATAGACGCTATTTATGGAGCTGTTGAAGAAATATTTCAACTCAAAAATGCCATGCGGCGTGTGCATGTACTTGTTGGAAGTGACGCGACTGATAGTGGATTCGTGCATGCCGACATCTTCGGCCACGTCCCGGAGAACCATGGGTTTGAGGTGAGAAACCCCTTTTTCAAAAAACTCCCCCTGCAATTTCACTATGCTTTCAGATACCTTGTAAAGCGTCCTCTGGCGCTGATGTATGCTCTTGATGAGCCAGGCTGCCGATCTCAGTTTATTTTGGATGTAATCTTTGGTTTCCGGCGGTAAAGGCGTATCCTGAGCCAGAGCCTCCTTATAATAGGAACTCACGCGTAGCTTGGGCATGCCGTCTTCATTGAGAACCACCACAAGTTCCCCGTCCACCTTTAACACATAAATGTCGGGACTCACATACTCCACCGATTCGGTATTGTAGGCGCTTCCGGGATGTGGGTCGAGGGTCAGGATGATGTCGATGGCCGCTTTAATGTCCTGGGGCGATTGCTTGAGGGATCGAACGAGGGCCTGGTAGTTTTTGTTTTCCAGGTCGTGCAGATGGTGTTCTATGATCTGGAGAACCAGTTTGTTTTCCGGGTGCAAATGGCGCGCCTGGATCAAAAGACACTCTTTGGGGCTTCTCGATGCGACTCCCACGGGATCGAATTGCTGGATTTTCTTCAGGACACTTTTCACCTCGTCTTCCGTGGCCTGGGCCATTTCCGAAATTTCCTCCATGGTGGCGTCCAGGTAGCCTGACACATTCAGGTTGCCCAGGATGAAGGCACCGATTTCCTTTTCCCGATCAGTCATGTCGGAAAAGCGCAGCTGCCAGGTGAGGTGGTCTTCCAGGGTGGTGGAAGGTGTCAGGCGATGATCGTAAGGAGTTTGCTCCTGGTTGGGGTCATGCTCCACAACCACCGGGCTGCCCGAGCTGTATTCGTCCAGGTATCCTTCCCAGTCGAAGTCTTCTCGGATGTTCTCTTTGATCTCGACATCTTCATATACTTCCTCGTGGGAAGAAGATTCTTGTAGCTCCAACTCCTCGCTCGCGGTGACTTCTTCCTGAGTTTCCTCTTCCAGGGTGGGGTTTTCCTCGATTTCCTGATTGATGGCCTCGAGGAGTTCCATCCTGGATAGCTGGAGTAGCTTGATCGCCTGTTGCAACTGCGGTGTCATGACCAGTTGCTGGGATAGTTTGATTTGTTGTCGGAGCTCAAAAGCTGCCATGATTTCGTTTCCCGCTATGATAAACTGAATTGATCACCCAGGTACGTTTTCCTGGCCAAATCGCTGGCCGCAATGGTCTTGGGCTCTCCTTTTTCCAGAATTTTCCCCTGGTGCATGATGTAAGCCCAGTCACATACCTTCAAGGTTTCCCGAACATTGTGGTCTGAAATGAGTACCCCGATACCCCGCTCTTTGAGAGAATGAATGAGCCCCTGGATTTCCAGGACCGCTATGGGATCGATGCCCGCAAAAGGTTCGTCCAGGAGAATGAATTGAGGCCATGTGACCAGAGCCCGGCAGATTTCCACTCGACGACGCTCTCCACCCGATAGCCTGTCGCCCATATTGCCTGCCAGGTGGGTGATGTTGAGATCATCGAGAAGTTCCTGCATGCGTTGTCGTTGCTCCTCGCGGGTCAGGTTGAGAGTTTCCAGTATGGCCATGAGATTCTTTTCAACGGTCAATTTGCGGAAGATAGACGGCTCTTGGGACAGGTACGTGATGCCTTTACGCGCTCTCATGTACATGGGGAGTTCGTTGATTTTCTCCCCATTGAGCAGCACCATTCCCGCATCGGGTTGAATGATGCCCACAATGCTGTAAAAAGTCGTGGATTTCCCAGCCCCATTGGGTCCAAGGAGTCCCACGATTCGCCCTTTGCGAACTTCCAGGTCTACGTGGTCCACGACCTTGCGTCCCGAATAAGTTTTGAGAAGGTTCTTCACCTCGAGCCTGGATACTTCCAAGGTCAATCCTTATTCTCCTTGTCGATTGGGGTGCAACACTGCTTTCACCGGGGTTTGGGAGCCGCCTTCCACCACGCTTCTGCCCTCTTTAAGGAAAAGCGTGATGAGTTGTCCTTCAATGGTGTTCTGCCCCTGAATGGCCTTTGGGTTGCCCATGAGAACAATTTTCTGCTCCTTGTGATAATAGACGGCTCGATCCGCCATGGCCGTTTTGTCCTCTTGGGATATGACCACATCTCCCTCGACTTCAATGCGGTCGATTTGATCCATCATGCCCCCGCCTTCCGCCTGGTTTGAAATGGTGGCACCCGATGCCACGAAGACCCTGATGGAATGTCCGGTTATGGTCATGTTGTCCTGCCGAACCACCACATGTCCCTGGAACAGTATGGTCCTGTCCGTTTGGTCCACATCCATGCGATCGCTGGTGATATGGAGAGGGCTGTCGCCGTGAGGCATCATAGGGCCTGATGCGGCTCCGGACACCTTTTGATCGGCAGCGTTCACCTGAATACCCCACAGTGAAAGGAAAAACAGGACAGTCCACAACCCTGCGGTGCCCCAAATTCTTTTTTTCCATACCATAGAATGAATGTGCATGAGACTTTTACCTCACTGTTTTTGGGGTTTGCCGGGATGGGCGAGCGAAAAAGAGGCTTCAACGCCCGCTTTGACCGAACCCCGGTGCTCCTGGATGCGATATTCCCAGTCTTTCCCTTTCATTTGCAGGTCCGGCCCCGAAAGGTAAATTTCACTGGAAGAGCTTATTGCTTGCTGTTCGTGATCATATTCCGCACGATCGGTCATGAGCCGGTACCCTTCAGGGAGACGTGCCGTCACCGAATTCCAAAGTTCGATATCCTTGCTGCCCGCATGGAGCATTCCCCAGTCGCTTTCCAGTAGTATTTCTCTTCCATCTGCCAGGAAGAGAATCAAGCGCACCTCTTTGAGCAAGGATTTTTGTTCTTCCTGGAAGTAATCGGCTTCGGCGGCGTTCAATGTCCACATGTGACGCCCATCCTGCATTTCCATGTATTCCATGTCCGTGAGTTTCATTTCCGCTTCGGAATCCATGGAACGGTTGAGAGGCGTTTGTGGTTTGTGAGCTGTTTTCCCTCGCCACAATCCCATCAGGAAAACGATGGTCAATCCTAAGGCGACAGCCAGCAAAACTCCCTTCAGCCATTTTTTCGAATGGTTCATCTTCTGCCGTATCCTGATTGTCCACCTGTTGGAGGCACAGGAAGGTTAAAATAATCCAGACTTAAAAAACAATAGTTAAATTCATATATTAGAATCGGTTCATACTTAACATGCATGTGGCATGCCTGTAAAGGCCATTGTTTGACATCCTCCCCGGCCTGAAGGCCGAGGATTC
>CAZRWT010000023.1:0-44273 GCA_964603955.1 uncultured Syntrophobacteraceae bacterium | reverse complement strand
CTTTATTGTGGAAGCTCCGGCTTCCACTCAGCCACAGAAAGCTCTGAAACGGGAAGCTGGGGCTTTCGGGCAAGTATGTTCCCAAGCTTGAGCTTGGGAACAAGAAAGTTGCACATCGTTTAGATGCCTTATTTTTTCAAATCACCCAAATTGCGTTGTAGGTATAAGCCCATACTTTTTGGTACTTGTAATTTAATGGCCGCAGCCAGGGCAATAACTTCCGGATATGGCGTAGGAACTGAATATTTGCCGATTCTTTGCCGTGATGTTGCTCTTGTCTGTCTATGGTATTATCTTGTAATTATTGTCGAGAGTGAGCCGCTGGTGAACTCTCAAAATTACAAACCAGGGCCTTAGGGTAAAACAGTATGAAAGGAGACAAAACGATGAAGGTAGGCGAAATTTACAAATGCGATCTGTGTGGAAACGAGGTAGAGGTAAAAAAGGTGGGAGGAGGAGAACTGATCTGTTGCGGCCAACCCATGAAAGCGGTGAAATAAGTTATGTGACTGCGGGGAGTCGGCCATGAACCGGACCACTACAAGCATGTAGGGAGTATACGGG
This sequence comes from uncultured Syntrophobacteraceae bacterium, assembly GCA_964603955.1. Lineage (GTDB taxonomy): Bacteria > Desulfobacterota > Syntrophobacteria > Syntrophobacterales > Syntrophobacteraceae > SLCH01. The sequence goes on along the minus strand of CAZRWT010000023.1, from coordinate 43,709 downwards.
GGTTATCCCTACAACGCAACTTTATGCCTCTCATTCCCAAACCGGAGCCCGGGAACGAGAGGCTTCATTTTTTGCAAGTCACCGCAGCGGAGAGGAACTCAAAAACAAGGAGCTTTCGTACAGCTCTTCCAGGGGCATGGGTTTGGCAAAATAGTAGCCCTGTACATATTCGCACCCCAGTTCCGCAAGCATGGCGACTTCTTCCTCTGTCTCAGCCCCCTCGGCGACCACTTCCATGCTCAAGGTGTGAGCAAGGGTGACAATGGTCCTAACGATTTCCAGGTTGTCTCCCCTAAGATGCATCTGTCGGACAAAGGAACGATCCACTTTGAGAACGTCTACGGGAAACCGGTGCAAATAAGACAGGGAGGAATAACCGGTACCAAAATCGTCAATGGAGACTCTCACATTCAGCTTTTTGAGCTTTTCCAGAATCCGTACAGCCACTTCCGCATTTTCCATGACCACGCTCTCCGTAATTTCCAATTTCAGCAGGAGAGGAGGAAAGTGTGTGCGTTTGAGGATGGCCTCTACCTGCTCAAAGAGGTCGTGCTGAGCGAACTGCTTGGCGGAAAGATTCACGCTGAGCATCACTTTTTCGTCCAGACCCCGTCGAGTGGTAAAATTTTCCAGGTCCGTGCAGGCTTTTTCCAGTATCCATTGGCCCAAAGGCAGGATCAACCCCGTCTCCTCGGCAATGGGTATGAACTCACCGGGACTGACAAGCCCTCGAGTAGGATGCATCCAGCGCACCAGGGCTTCGACCCCTATGGCCCGCCCATGTTCGATACTGACAATGGGCTGGTAAAAGAGCACGAATTCCTTTCGATCCATGGCTTGACGCAAGTCCATGAAAGTCTGCATGACCTGCCTGGCTTTCCAGTGCATTTGCTGATTGAAAATCTCGAATCGATCCCGTCCCCTGCTTTTGGCCTGATGAACAGCAGTATCCGCATAGCGAAGGATGTCATCACTTTTTTGAAATTGAACACTGGAAAGAACAACCCCTGCACTGGCCGTAGCCTGCAAGAGTTGTCCATCGATTTGATAAGGCTGCCGTACAGTCTCCAGAGCATACCCGGCCACTCGCATGGCACCATCCAGATCTTTCATGTTCCTGAGCAAAATAGCAAAAGAATCCCCCCCAAGGTGCAAAAGTTCTTCGTCCGGTCGGCAAAGGTCAAGCAGCCTCGATGCGATGGACGTGATCAGGTTGTCGCCCAACTGGTAATCGAAACTTTCATTGAAGCTGGTGAACCGGTCCATGTTCAACAAGATCAGGGCGAATTTATAATCCGGATCGACCTGTAAATGATGGGTTTCCGTCTTGAGCCTTTCCAGCAGGGCGGCACGATTGGGCAGGTTGGTCAAAGGCTCGTGAAGGAGATGATATAATATTTTTTCCTCAGCCTGTCTGTAAAGGATCATCTGCATCAAGGTATTGGCCGCCGCCTGTAAAAACTCTTTTTCCTGGGAAGTCAAAATATGATTGTTTTCCACATGGAGATTGAGCAGGGCCACCAGCATGACTTCGGACTTGATGGGAACACAGATATGACTATGGGGACGGGGAATTTTCCGCGCACGTTCACTCGGCAGGTCCTCGTCCCGAACCAGTAGAATGGACTCTTCCCGAATGGCCCGACCGCAGGCGCACATACCCGATGTGATGGTGGAACACCATTCCAGGATACCCTGCGGTAAATTGCTCTGGGCTGCCATGTGGAAAATATCTCCATCCTTCTCGCGCAGATAAATGCTGCCACGGTTTTGCAAAACCAGCCACGGTATGCTCAAAATGCTTTCCAGACATTGTTGGAGCAGACTGGGCAGGGGCAAATCCTGTAAGGCAATTTGCAACAACTGGTTTAGAGCGGTCTGCATATCGTAGTTGCGCTGGAGTTCCTGCTTGGCTTCGCTCAACTCGCTGGTCCGATCCTCGACCATGTTCTCCAGTTTTTCCGCATACTGGCGAAGCTGAATTTCCTGGGAGTGCAGTGTGAGGTGAAGATTGACCCGTGCAAGCAATTCTGCGGCATCGAAGGGTTTGCTCACATAATCCACGCCGCCGCTTGCAAACCCTTTGGTTTTCTGTGCAACTTCCTTCAAAGCAGAAAGAAAGATTACCGGGATGTCCCGGGTTTCCTGCCGACTCTTGAGCCGCTCACAGGTACTGAAGCCATCCAGACCCGGCATCATGATGTCCAACAGAATAAGGCTTGGGCCGCAGGCTTTGGCAGCCTCCAGACATGCTTCCCCAGAGGATACGGAAAGCGTTTGGAAACCGGTTTTCTTCAGTATGGATTCAAGCAATAAGCGGTTGACCTGTTCGTCATCCACTATCAGGATGAGGGGTGAAGCGGTGCCGGCGGATACGTTCACACATCACCTCCCAAACGGGCTTGATTCGTTCGGAGTGGAAAAACACAATGGGCCACAATCATGAGGTGCCTTTTCGTTTCGCTGGAACTGTCATTGAACTTCAGGCAGTGGGAAATGCAACCCACTGCAAGCGTTTCCCGATCATCTTCATTTAGACGTTATCCACCCGAACCGTCAAGCACACTTGTAAAACAGAGCAACATTTTTGCCGGGGAAATCCAGATTCCAGTGATGGCTTTCAGCGATCCACTCCATGGTTTCACGGTGATAGAAGCACACATGGGTGGGGTCCCGGATATAATGCCAGTTGGGGAAAGCACTGTCGTCCTCCTGAAACTGAGTCATGACTCCAAGCCAACCATGGGGGCGCAGCATGCGGTTCAGCCTATCAAATTCCTGTCCGGGAAAAAAGAAATGCTCGGCGGTTTCCGAGCACGTGATGAAATCATAGGAATGGGAGAGCACTTCTTCATGTGGAGTAAAAAAGGGATCATGGCAATACATTTCATGACCGTGCTCCTGAAAGATGAGCGAAAGGACCGGGGCCGGACCGCACCCATAGTCCAGCCCTCGGGCTCCCGCTTCGATACGTTCCAGGAGCGGATCGGCCAGGCGGCGCAGAAAGGCGCGGTATCTTTCGTCGGTGGGATCGTTGCGGTGTAGCTTGTAACGCTCGAACTCTTCTTCGGGAGTCAAACGCTGATCGGGAGCCAGGTAGGTCAATCGACAGGTCTCGCAGCGGAAATAGCGAGAGGCTCGCACCTGCACGAAAGAACGTATCCCGGAACTATGACACAAGGGGCAGGTTCTGCTCTTTCGCTGTTCAGCCAAAACTACAATACCTTTCTTATGATATGCTGTTGCCTCCGTGCAGGCTCACCGACAGGGGGCATTGGGCCTGTCCCGCCCACGATTTTCATGATAGCGTCGGACTCTCTTTTCTTCAAGCCTCTCGAAAAAAGCTTCCAGCTTTTTCTGTTGAGGAGGAGAAAGCTCGGTCATCATGCGCTTTCTGCTCTTCTGTACAATCTCATCCATTTCCGGTCGGATGCGCTGCCGTAGAACCTTCAACTCCTCATGAGCCTCGCGAACGATTTCGGTAATTTTCTTTTGCTGGCTTTCATCCAAATTCAACTCCCGAGTGAGCCTTCCCACGATGATTTCAGGGGCATTGTACCTGCTCCGCGTCACCGGGTCCATGGCCTTGCGCTCCGACACGACCCAAACTCCCAACCCCCCGATAGCCATTCCCGAAAGAAAAAGCGTCAGAAGTCCTACCCATAAAGTCACCTTTTTCATCGGGACATACCTCCTCCTTAATTACAGGAATTACAGGGTCTCAAGCAACAGGGCAAAATCCAAACCGCTTGGATCATCGAGGATCAACTCCGCTACCTGGTAGTGGCTCTCGACGCTCAACCCCGATGCGTATACCGCCAGCACAACGGCCGTAAGGCTGGTCAACACGGCAAATCGCCAGACCGTTCCAGCAATCGGAGAAGCGTTTTCGAAAGAAGACCGCCATTCTTCCTTTTTTTCCCCACGAATACGCGCCATCAACCGCGCCTCCCAAAAGGACCCGATTTGGGGCTCCACGGGGCGCCGATGAAAGCGAATGAGCGCTTCCTCCAGTTTTTTGCTGTCTTTTTCCCGCTGTTTCATGCTCTCCCCCGCCTATCATCCAGCAATTCCGAAATAATTTTCCGCAGCTTCCCCCTGGACCTGTGGGCACGGACCTTGACATTGAGCTGGGTCCACCCTAACAAATCTGCGGCTTCCTTGATGGAATACCCATCGAGATGAACCAGGGTCAGAACCATCCGGTCTTTCGCCGAGAGGTGTGCCATTGCATGGGCCAACACCTCCCCGGCTTCCCGGCCTGCCGTCTGACGCTCGAACGCCTCATGAGACTGATCCGAAAGAGTGAAATCAATCCATTGCGCGGCATCTTCCGACAAACTTCCGATGTTTGTTTCGTTGTTCTTGCGCTGTTGACGCCAGTAGTCGTAGCAGCATCTCACGGTGATCTTTGAAAGCCAGTGGCTGAAAGGACTTTTTTGTGCGTAAGAACCCAGGGAACGATAAATCTCGATGAAGGCTTCCTGTGCCACATCATCGGCTCGATCAGAAGGCACATGCTTGAGGACGATGCCGAACACCAGCGCTTTGTAGCGATTCACCAGCAGTTCGAAAGCGTTGACATCCCCATCCAGAATCCGGCCGATGATGTCTGAGTCCTGCGGTTCATGGCTCGGACGGGTCATGATCGAAACCATTGCTGCTCCCAACTGCCCACAGCCGGCTGCCCCCGTTCCCAATGAGCATGGTGAAGGAATCGGGGAGAGCACGAGCGGCTCTCCCCCTGAGTTATCCATTATTTGCTGTTCTCTTCAATCCACTTGTCGAGACCCGAAAGCCTGGATTCAAGCCTGTCTTCGGGAGAATGCCTTCCTTTTCCCCTTCGTCCTTCACGCATCTGCAGCATCATTTTTTTCTGCTCAGGCGTCAAGACCTGCCTCACCTCACGCAATATCCCGGCAGAGAGAACCGCCGATTCTTCCATCTGCTTACCTTTGGCCACTGCCGCTTCTCTTACTGCCGCCTCGGAAAGATCATCTGCCGTCATGGCGGTTCTCAGAGCGGTTCTTGCTTCCATCATGGCCTGCTGGTTCTTGCCTATGGCTTCCCGATGCTCTTTGAGAATGGCGGCCACTTTCTGCTTCTGCTCCTTGGTCAGGTCAAGCCTGTCGAGCATGCGCGGATGAGGACATCCCAATCCCGGTCCGCCATCACCGTAGCCCCCCGGTCGCCCCTGCCCTTCACCACGCCTGGCTTCCGCGCTTCCCATGACAACGAAAGTAAAGAGCAGCACCGTTAAAACAGCCCCCATGGATTTCATGATTTTCATTTTCCACTCCTTCTTGTGCATTCCTTTTGGTTTTACTTCCCGTTCATGCCTTTGGCGAAAGAACCGATCCAACGCCTTAAACATCCAGTCGTGAGCAAGGCAGAAAAGGTTACACACGAAATTTTTTTATTTTGCATCGCAACCGAAGTATCTTCGACCATCAATATCAGATGAGGTATAAATAAATTGGCGTAATGCCGCCATCTTTGATATGTAAACAGCTTAGTATGTAAACAGCTTAGAAAGTTACGCTTATATGAAGCTGAATGTCTGTGGTTCGATGTCTTTCTATCAGGGAGGTGTACCATGTCTTTTATGAGAAAAGTTTTTTTGCTGCCGTTATTGATTCTATTTCTGGTGAGTGCCTTCGGTTGCGCCACGACCCACCCCCCCGCTTCCGGCTTCCTGGGAAGCGATATCACTCTTGTGCCGGACCCGGCGGATTCGTCACGCTCGTTTTGGGAAAAGCCGGGGGTGAACTGGCGGCGCTACACCAAACTGATGATCGATCCCGTGGTGGTCTATTTACATCCTCAATCCCGGAACCGGGAAATCCATGTGGACGAATTGAAGAAGCTGACCGATACCTTGCGCAACACCGTGGTCAAGACGATCGGTCCTGCCTACCCGATAGTGGATCAACCCGGACCCGATGTGATGCGCATCCGGGCGGCCATCACGGATATCAAGCCTGCCAGCCCGTTGATGAACGTGGTCAGCATGGCGGCGTTGATGATTCCCGTTGACATGGGCGAGGCATCTATCGAAGCGGAATTTTTGGACTCCCTGAGCAACGAGCGCCTGGCGGCCGTCACCGACCGAAAAGTAGCCACACCCATCGATCTCAAAATCCACAAGGGCTTTACCAGGTGGGGCCATGTAGAAGAGGCATTCAACGCCTGGGCTGCGGAACTATTGAAAGAACTGGACGCCATGCACAGGTAAGGCGATCCCGGCCCCTTTGAAGCCGGCTCTACATTTCCGTTACTTGCGCTCAGTTGTACCCAGGTGCGATTTCCAAAAGAGAGAGGTTCGTCATGTCGTCATGGAAAGGAAAGCGGTTGCTTGTTCTTGCCGGGGCGCTGGCCCTGGTCCTGGCCGTGGGAGGACTTGCCGTGAAGCGGGTCCGGGATGCGGCCGGCGACAAAGCCACCCTGGCGGCCGCAACGCGCCCCCCGGCGCCGGTGCGGGCGGTACGTGTCCAAACGGGACCGGTGCAATCTTTCATCTTCGGCCAGGGTACGGCTCGATCCGTGCGCCGCAATTTCCTGACCTTTGAAGGCAGCGGCAAGGTCACTTTTCTGAAGACCAATGAAGACGGCCAGCCCATCCGGGCCGGAGACCGGGTTGCCGGTCCCGGTCCAGGAGAGCGGCTCGGCGAGCTTCTGGCCTCCCTGGACAGTCGCGTTCAGGTTGAGCAGCTCACCGTGGCCCAGGCCGGAATCAACGAAAGCCGCCGGCAGGCTCAGGCGGCCCAGGCCCGTGTCCATCAAGCCGAAGCGCAGCTCCAGCTCGCCGAGAAAACCTACGCCCGAAACAGCGCCTTACACAAAGCCAACGCCGTTTCCCGGCAGGAGCTGGACACCTCCCAGGCCAACCTCAAAGCCGCAGCCGGTGCTGTAGCCTCCGCCAAGGCCGACCTGGACGCCGCCCACGCCGGAGTGGACGCCGCCCTGGCCCGGGTGGAACAGCACCATCTGCTCCTGGAGCGCAACAGTATCTACGCGCCTTTCGACGGCATCCTGACCCAGGTGAACATCAGTGAGGGTGATTTTTTCGCTCCCAACCTGGTGGATGTGAGCAGCGAGGAAGCGGCCATCCGGTCCATCCCTCTGCTGGTGATCGACCCGGAAGTCATGGAAGTGACCATGGACCTGCCGGCCTTCGAGGGGCTGCAAATCCGGCCGGATCAGAAGGCTGTGATCATGCTCGATCCCCTGCGCGTGCCCGATGCGGAAACGGAACGACGGCTCGCGGCTATTGGGGCGCCCGTCCGGGACGATTCCGCGCCGCAGGAGGCGGAATCACGGGAAGACCCGCAGGTAGGACCCCAGGAAGAAGCGCCCCACGATCCCGCAGTGCGACTCCTGGAATCGGGCATTATTCCGGCCACGGTCTTTTCCGTCAGCCCGTCCATCAGTCCCAGTGGGCGCTCCATACAGGTCAAGGTGCGCACGAGCCATGCAGGCGGCCTGATCCGGGATGGAATGTTCGTGGCCTGCTGGATCGTCGCTCGTGAAAAAGCAGAGGCTCTGCAGGCTCCCTTCGATGTATTCATCTATCGGCAGAACCGACCTTTTGTTCTGGAGGTGGACGAAAAGACGGGAACGGTGGCTCAAAGGGCCGTGGTCGAGGGCATTGCCGGGCTGACGGTGCAGGAAATCGCATCGGGGGTGGCACCCGGCGTACTGCTGGTCACGGACGGACGGCACGGCCTGAGCGATGGCGCGCCGGTGGATGTCGTGGAGATTGTTTCCTTCCCGGATGAGATTCCCCGGGAGACAAAGCCATGAGCGAAGCTCCCACCCCTGCCCATTTCCAACAGCCGCAACAGCCATCCGCACTGGCTCGCTTCTTTTTCGTGCGCCCCATTTTCGGCATCCTCCTGACCTTTCTACTGGGAGTCTCGGGGCTGATGGCCTACGGCTCCATCGTCAAGGAGGCCACCCCGGACCTGGCCATGCCCCAGGCCACGGTGCAGACCGAATGGCCCGGCGCGGACCCGGAAACCATCGAAAAGCTGGTCACCGGGGAAATCGAAAAGCAGCTCAAGTCCATCAAGGGCCTCAAGCGCCTGCGCAGCGCGTCCTTCAATTCCCTTTCAGTGATTGCCGTTGAATTCACTGCGGAAAGCAACCTGACCGAAGCCATGCAGGCTTTGCGGGACAAGGTCCGGGACGCCGAACCTCACCTGCCCCGGGAAGCCAAAAAGCCCAGAATCGAGCAGGTGTCCGTGGATGACACGCCCATCGCCACCGTGGCCTTGTACGGGAATGTGGACATGGCGCTGCTGGGCCAGGCCGCCTGGACCCTCAAGGAACGCCTGGAGCGCATCCCCGGAGTGAAACGGGTGGAACTGGGGGGCCGACGCAAAGAGGTGGTCCTGATCCGGCTCGATCCCGCCCGGCTGGTTTCCCTGGGTATTTCTCCCACCCGAGTGCGGGAAAAAATCCAGGCGGCTCACCTGGACATGCCCTGGGACCGCCTGGAAAGCGACCAGGCAGGGGCGACCCTGACGCTGTACGGCCGCTTTCGGGATGTGCGCGACCTGGAAAACCTGCCCGTATCCAGGCTGGCTTCGGGCCGGGTGGTCCGACTGGGGGAAATCGCCTCGGTACGGCGCGACCTGGAGCGGGAAAAGACCCGCGTGGCCTTCAGCCGTCTGGGAGCGCCGTTCGAACCGTCCATCGACCTGTCCATCATCAAGATTCCGGGGGTGGACACGGTGCTGGCCATTCAGAGGGCCGGAGACGTACTCGAGGAAGCCATGCACACCACGGCCATCCCCCACGGTGTGTCCTACAGTTTCACCTCGGACCAGTCCGAATACATCTGGGAACGGCTGAGCGAAGTCTTCACCAACGGTTGGCAGGCCATGCTCTGCGTGTTCCTGGTGCTCCTGGTGATGCTCTCCTGGCGGGAAGCCCTCGTGGCCGGCCTGTCCATCCCCCTGACGTTTCTGGGTGCCCTGGCCGTGCTCAACTTCATGGGCTACTCCCTCAACGAACTGGTGATCATCGGCATGGTCATCGCCCTGGGACTGCTGGTGGACGTGTTCATCCTGATGATGGAGGGCATGCACGAAGGCATCTACGTTCAGCGGCTGTCCTTTGCCCAGGCCGCCCTGCGCACGGTCAAGACCTACGCCATGCCCGCCTTCGCGGGACAGGCCACGACCATCCTGGCCATGGCTCCCCTGTTTGGCATCGGAGGCATTGACGGAGCCTTCATACGCATCATTCCGGTCACGGCCATTTGCTGCCTGGTGATCAGCCTGCTGGTGGCCCTGTTTGTGGACGTGCCTCTGTCCCGGGCGGTTTTCCCCGATGTTCGGGAAGGCTACAAAAAATCCCGCATGGATGTTCTTACCGAACGCCTTTCCACAACGCTGTCCGCCTGGAGCCTGCGTACCACCCTGCGCAGTCGCCCCGTGGCCCTGGCCTGGACCGGTGCCGCGACCGGACTGTTCGTGGTCTCCGTACTGGCCTTCAGTTTGCTGCCCAGCCTGCTCTATCCCAAGGCCGACGGACGCAACCTGGGAATCGCCGTGGAACTGGCTCCCGGCACCACTCTGGACACTTCGCACCAGGTGGCCCGTGAACTGGGCGACATTCTGAGATCGAAACCCTATCTGGAAAGCGTGGTTCGATTCACGGGCCAAAAGAGTCCCCTATCCCGCAACTCCCTGGGAGAAATGCTGCTGCCCTTCGAGGATGCCAATTTCATCGGTTTTTCGTGTATCTTCAAATCTTTGGAGCAGCGTGAGCACCTGGCCTTCGAGTATCTGCCCGCCCTGCGCACGGAACTCGAGCAGGCCCTGCGCAACACCCCCGGCGCGACCCTGATCCTGACGCCCCAGACGGGAGGCTCCACCACCGAAGACCCCATCCAGGTGGAAATTACGGGTTCGGACATGGACCACCTGCGCCGGATAGCCATGCAGGTCACGGATGCCCTGAGGGCCGTGCCGGGAGCCACGGACGTGCGGGACAACCTGGGACCGCCGCGCCTGGACATCAAGCTGCTGCCCAACAGGGAGGCTCTGGACTTTTTCGAGATCGATCAGCGGGAACTGGCCGCACAGGTACGCTTTGCCATGACGGACGAGGAAATCGGCAAGTTTCCCATGCCCGGCACCGAGGAAGACCTGGAGATGCGCATGGGGTTGGCCTGGCCCTCCCGGAGAGGCAATTCCGGTGGTCCCACCAGCCTGGAGGAGTTGCTCATGATCCGCCCGTTTCGCCCCAACGGAGAAACCGTGGCCGCTCTGGCCGTGATGACTCCCGTGATCGGCGAGGCTCCCCAGAGCATCACCCACAAGGACGCCCGACGAGTGGTCACGATCATGGCTCGCACGGAGCACCGCACCGTGAATGAAATTCTGGCCGATCTGCACCCGACCCTGGAAGCCCTTCGACAGGACTGGCCCGCCGGGTATGATTTTCACTTTGCGGGGGAGGCTGAAGCCGCAGCGGAAACCTACGCTTCCGCCGGGCGCATGCTGGCCATGGCCGTGTTCCTGGTCTTCGCCCTGCTGGCCATCCAGTTCGTGTCCCTGCTCCAGCCCCTGATCATCATGATCACCCTGCCGTTCGGGTTGATCGGCACCCTCGGAGGCTTTTTCCTGGCCTGGATTCCCTTTTCCTTCCCGGCCATGGTGGGGCTGATCTCCCTGGTGGGCATCGTGGTCAACAATGCCATCGTCATGGTGGAAACCATGAACCATCACCGCGCGGACGGAATGAGCGTGCGAGAAGCCGCTGCGAGGGGAGCCGCAGACCGCCTGCGGCCCATCGTGGGCACGACTCTCACCACGGTGGTGGGTCTGATTCCCCTGGCCCTGAGCAACCCCATGTGGATGCCCCTTTGCAACGCCATCATCTTCGGCCTGCTCACCTCAACTGTCATCTCCCAGTTGGTGGTGCCGTGTCTTTACCTGCTGCTGACCCGGGAGGAAGCAAGTGCCAATGCTTGAATGGATATCCGACCTACCGACACACGGATTTGCCGACTTGCTGAAAGAGAAAAATCGCCCATGAGCATCGAATACCTCATCCTCACCGGCACGGTTCTGGGCATCACCGCCGGGATATCACCCGGCCCCCTGCTCATGCTCGTGATCTCACAAACGATCAGGTTCGGGCGCCGGGAAGGCGTCAAGGTTTCCCTGACTCCCCTGATCACGGATGCGCCCATCATTCTGGCGGCGGTGTTCCTTTTGAACACTTTCCAGGACATGGATATCCTGCTGGGCGCATTGTCTTTCATGGGTGCCTGTTACCTGGTCCATCTCGGCATGGAAAACCTGAAAGCCCAACCCCTGCACCTCTCCGGTGAATCGTCCGCACCGTCATCGATCATCAAAGGAATCACGGCCAATTTCCTCAATCCCCACCCTTATATTTTTTGGGCTTCCGTGGGCAGCCCCATCCTCCTCAAGGCACTCCAGGGGGGAGCACACCATGTTTTCGCTTTTCTCCTGTCCTTTTACGTTTGCATCGTTTGCTCGAAAATCACCATCGCCTTCCTCGTGGAGCGCGTCAAGAACCTGTTCGCCACCACCGCCTACGTTTACACCCTCAAGGCTCTGGGGATCGGCCTACTTCTCTTCGCCGCCATGTTTGCCCTCGATGCCTTCAAATACATCATGAAGGCTTTGCCCGGATGACGATCATCGCACGGGGTAATAGAAAAAGTCCGACCAGCCGCCCCCATCGACAGAGCCTTTCTCCAAAGCCCGTATGTTGTAACTGAATGCATAGTAATGGACTGCTGGAGAAACGGGAAAACTGCCGTAAAAAGCGTGAGGAGCTTCCAGGTCGGAATGGATGGAACAGATAAGCCCCCGCATGTCTAAAATGTTTCCTGCCTCATCGGCAAAAATCACCGCCAGGTGGAAACGATCGAGGAAGGAAAAATTGTATTTGATGGGACTTTCAAAAAAGATGGCTCCTTCAAAATTCACCGTACTGCCTTCCATGGCCAGCCGGTAGTTCAGGCGCAAATCTCGGGTGGACCAGGAGTTGGAATACACCTGGTCTTCGCTCAACACCAGTCGCGCTTCAGGAGACAGCAGTCTCCCCGTAGGGGCGGACAGGGTTTGGCATCCCACCAGGATCAATGTCGTCACAAAAACAACTCCCAACCGCACCAGTTTGCATACCCCCATCTCAGGATTTTTCATTCATTCCTCCAGCCAAGTATTTGAGTTACATTGGAATTGAGCGAAAAAAACAACGACTTTAGCAGGATATAAAAGGACATGCTTGTTTTTGAAGAGTCAAACAAAAAAAAGGGCTGGGATAGCCCAACCCTTTCTGCTTTTTTCTGGTAGTCCCAACGGGACTCGAACCCGTGTCTCTGGCGTGAGAGGCCAGTATCCTAGACCGCTAGACGATGGGACCAGAAAATGGCTGGGGGACTAGGATTCGAACCTAGGTAGGCAGATCCAGAGTCTGCAGTCCTGCCGCTGGACGATCCCCCAAACGTCCCAGCACGATAAAAGAATTCTTCCTCACTGTCAAGCCTAAACTCTCTTTTCGAAACTTGTTAACCGAAAGAACATCTCTTATAATGGATAATACAGGGTTGTACTATCCGGCTTGATCCCCATGGGAAGATCGAGTATGTCAATCGTGCAACAACGGGATTCCATACAGTAGAGGCCATTGTGATCCATTTTTTAAGTGCGAAATCAGTCCATACGAATTTCCATCCGGCATCCGTCAAAGGGCGGGATCGCCACACTTTCGATATCCAGGGGTACAAGGCTCGAATCGGGAGTTACCTGGAACCTGCACAGGAAAACAACCGGATTTTTTTTGACGCCCTTGATTTTGCACATGCGCTTCACCATGGGCAGGTTCGAAAATCCGGAGCCCCTTACATCAGTCACCCGTGCAGTGTTGTCGAGATCATGGTTAGAGAACTGGGATTTCGTGATCCGATTCTTTTATCGGCGGCCCTGCTGCACGATGTTGTCGAGGACATTCCCGACATCGAGTTGCAAGATATTCAAAAACGATTCGGAGCAACGGTTGCCGAACTTGTGGACGGCTGCACAAAGCTAACACGCAGTCAAATGGACAAGGCAAGCCTCAAGGATCTGACCCATAGCAAAATTTTTTTAACGGCCAGTCGCCGCCTCGGTGTACTGATCATAAAGCTGTCGGACAGGCTGCACAACCTTCGAACCCTTCACTTCTTGCCCATGTCCAAAAGGCAAAGAATCGCACAGGAAACTCTGGAAGTCTACGCCCCCATTGCCGGACGCTTCAATATGTTTTCCCTCAAGCGAGAACTTTACCACCTGGCCCTCTCCTATTTGTACCCCAAGAAAAGTAAAAAAATCCTCCAGCAGATCAAGCAAACCCGCAGCACTTCCCAAGTACTGGAAATAGAGGAATTACTCCAGAATGCCTTTCAGGAAGCCGGTCTCCGTGTCAGCATACGTCCTCGTCCCAAAGGACTGGGAAGTTACTACGACCCTCTCAAACGCACTCTTGACCAGAACTACCCGGAAAACTACGTGGATTTCGCCATCATTTTAGACACTCAGGACGTTTTGAGCTGCTACAACGCATTGGGTGTCATCTGCACCACTTTCCCCCCCATTCCCAGGACCATTCGGGACTTCATCGCCAATCCAAAAAACAACGGCTACCAAAGCCTCCATGTCAGGATTCATTTGAAGGGGCAGAACTTCCTAGTGAAAATCCGCACCCCGGAAATGGACTTCTGGGCAGCCTACGGCATTGTGGGAGAATGGGATTCTCAAACCCCCATGACCGACGAACACTGGCAGGAAGTCAGTGAATTACTCAGAAGCATTGGAGAATATGGAGGAGTTGGGGCCCAGCGGAAAGCCCTCATCAAATTTTCAGCGGCAGAAGAAATCTTTGTTTATTCTCCCAATGGGGATATCTTTTTTCTGCCCAAGGACAGTGCCGTTCTGGATTTCGCGTACAAAATCCATTCCGACCTTGGTGATCACTGCGAAGGCGCCATGGTCAATCACGAATGGGCAGAGCCTCAACAAATCCTCAAAGAGGGGGATACGGTGGAAATCATCACGTCTTCAGAACCCCTGGATGTGGACCCGGACATGGAGGAACTCTGCAAGACCCCCAAAGCCCGAACAGCCCTCAACAGGCAGCTGCAAAAAAAACGATCTCACCACGCCCTGGATGTGGGGCGGCAGATTCTTGCGCAGGAACTTGTAAGTCATGGCCTGACCTCGGGCGTGCTCAACGAGGAAAGCGCCGGTTACATGATGGAAGTGCTTGGCATTAAAGACATCCAGGATATTTATATCCGCATAGGCCAGGACATTCTAAATCCAGGACTGATCACCTATTACCTGAAACACCTGGCACCCCGTAACAATGATATGGACGGAGAAGGCGAGTCGGAGGAAATTCCCCCCCCTCAAACGCCTGGAAAACAGAGAAAACATATTGCCATCCATCAACTGGACCGGGCCATTCATAAGTTTGCGCGATGCTGTAATCCCTTTCCCGGTCAGGACCACCTGGTAGCGACCACCAGCGAGCGGGGGATCACCCTTCATCACGAAAGTTGTGTCGACCTTCACGACCGATACTTTCTCGAGCCGCGGCAAATTTTCAACGTGGTTTGGGATAAATCCTCTCCCTGGCCGCAAAAGGCAGTATTTCATATCGACGTGTTTAACGAAACCATGGGCTCCTTAATGCAAAACCTATCTTGCGTTTCGGACCTCATGGAGATCGAAAAAATTGAATCGCACCTGGACAGACAGGATAAAATCAAAATCAACATGGTGATCACTCTAAGTAATTATCAAGGTGCGGAGGCTCTTTACAAGTCCCTATCCAGTGGCTACATCACCCTGAAAAATTATGCTCGAAAAAGGGAGTTTAAGTCCGTAATGCAGAAAACCAAAGAACCAGCGTATGCCTGAGAAATGAAAGCAGCTGTTGCCGCGACTGGATTTCTTGTTTGTCAACTTCATTTTGAAAGGGTTCCAAATGAAACCGGTAAGAGAAAGATCATCCTCTCGAAAGTTCACATCACT
This sequence comes from uncultured Syntrophobacteraceae bacterium, assembly GCA_964603955.1. Classification (GTDB taxonomy): domain Bacteria; phylum Desulfobacterota; class Syntrophobacteria; order Syntrophobacterales; family Syntrophobacteraceae; genus SLCH01. The sequence goes on along the minus strand of CAZRWT010000023.1, from coordinate 28,644 downwards.
GTTTTTTACGCTTTTGGCTGTTTTTTTTATACCTTCCAGCATGGTTTTCGCCCAAGGATTCTTGAGCGGTTTGAGAACTCAAGCTCCCCATTCTTTTGCGGAACTGGCAGAACAGGTGAATCATGCGGTAGTGAATATCTCTACGACCCAGGTGGTCAGAGAATCACCCATGCAACCTTTTTTCGGCCCTCAGTCTCCCTTTCGGGAGTTTTTCGGGGATGAGTTTTTCCGAAGATTTTTCGGCGGAGAAATGCCGCAAGGGCAGAGTCGTACCCGAACGGCCTTGGGTTCCGGATTCATCATCGACAAGGAAGGTCTGATCATCACCAATAACCACGTGGTGGAAAAGGCCGACGAAATCAAGATCAAAACCGTGAACGGCAAGGAATATGAGGCCACGGTGGTCGGTCGTGATCCCAAGACCGATCTGGCCCTGATTCGGGTCAAGCCGGACGGAGACTTTCCCAAACCCGCCACTCTGGGCAACTCGGATACCCTTCGTGTGGGAGACTGGGTCATGGCCGTGGGCAATCCTTTCGGTCTCGGCAACACGGTTACCGCCGGCATCGTGAGCGCCAAGGGGCGAATCATCGGAGCAGGACCTTATGATGATTTCATCCAAACCGATGCCGCAATCAATCCCGGCAACAGTGGTGGGCCTCTTTTCAACATGAACGGTGAAGTGGTGGGCATCAATACGGCCATCGTAGCCCAGGGACAGGGCATCGGTTTTGCCATCCCGGTCAATGTGGCCGACACCCTCATCCCCCAGTTGAAGGTTGGAAAGGTGGTGCGCGGCTGGCTCGGAGTCATGATCCAGGATATTACTCCGGAATTGGCGGAATCTTTTGGGATCAAGGAAACCAAGGGAGTCATCGTTTCGGACATCGTTTCGGGAGCCCCGGCAGACAAATCGGACCTGGAACGTGGGGACGTGGTGGTAAAATTTGAAGGCAAGATAGTTGAAGACGCCAACGGGCTATCGAGAATGGTGGCCGCGACACCCCCGGATTCCCAGGTAAAGCTGGAAATTCTCCGTGACGGCAAGAAAAAAAACATCCGTATAACTCTGGGAACCTTGCCCGACGAAGAGGAAACGCCGGAAATCACTCAAGAGGAAGCCCCCTGGGGCCTGACGGTCCAAAACATCACGCAGGAAATGGCTCGACGGTTCGGACTGGATGTGAACGAAACCGGAGTGGTGATCACCAATGTAACGCAGGCCGGTCCCGCAGGACAGGCGCGCATCCGGCCAGGAGATGTCGTCAAGGAAGTCAATCGTCAAAAAATCCAAAATCTGAGAGATTACAATCAAGCCCTGAAAGACATCAAGGAGGGAGATACCCTTCTTCTTCTCATCAAGCGTGACAAAAACACGTTTTACGTGGCCTTGAGATCCGAAAACACCGGACAATGATGTGACGGAAAAGGCCGCTCCTTTTTTTGTGCAACTGTTCTCATTCCCAAACCGGAGTTTGGGAATGAGAACAGTTGGAGTTTTGGAACGAGAGGCCTTTTCCAACCCTCTTTTCAAATGAAAGAAATATTTTTTCATGAGCACTTTTTTTTTGGATACAGCTCCCCCCGAGCACATTCGGCGAGAAAAAGAAAAGGCGAGAGCCCTGCGCAAGACCCAGTGGTGGCAGAGGCAGATTTCTAAAGGCATCTGTCACTATTGCCGCAAGTCCACGCCGCCGGCCCATCTTACCATGGACCATATCGTGCCCCTGATTCGCTTCGGCCGCTCCACCAGGGGAAATCTCATTCCAGCATGCAAAACCTGCAATGACAAAAAAAAGTATTTGTTGCCCGTGGAATGGGAGGACTATTTGAGCGGTTTTTCAAAACCGCACGAGGCGGAAGACAGTGAGCAAAATTGATCAAGTTTCGTCTGAAAGGGAATCCGAAAAGGCGGAAGAAACCCATCTTTTCAAAATTTCCGGATATTCCGGATCGGTGATCTGTACCCGGCTACGCCCGTTGGGAGACTCCTGAATGCGGAATTGTCCTCGGGCAAGCCAGTTGATGCATTGCCCATAGACAGCATATTCGAGCGAGAGCCCACGTTTCTTGATGGATCCCAAATGGTCGTGGGGCCATACGGGATACACGGCCTGAGCCAGAATGGGTCCCGTATCTTCACCCTCATCGGCAAAGTGAACCGTAACCCCTCCCCAGCGAACGCCATAACCAAAAGTATCCTCGTAGCCGTGTCGTCCTGGAAACGCAGGCAGGAGCGCGGGATGAATGTTGACCACCCTCCACGACTTTTCTTGATTGTAATGCCTGAGAAAGTAGGGACTGAGGAGCCTCATGAACCCTGCCAGGATGATATAATCAGGTTCAAAAGGGTCCAACTGCCGGATCATTTCCTGTTCCGCCAGCACCAAACCGGCAAGACGTTTCAGCCTTTCGGAAAGGTCTGCAATTTTAAGGATTTTTTGGGTTCTGTCCAATTCTTTCAGGTCTACCGGTAAAGACAGGCGCTCCCATTCCTTTTGTCCCGTTTCCATGTGAATCCTGTAGTCGATGACGCGAGTGGGCACATTGGCTTTTTCTGCACGATACAGCCCGTAGGCATCGGAACGGTCGGCAGCCGTCACAACCACCTCGGCATCGAGCGATCCTCGGGCGGAGCGATCCAGGATGGCCTGGAGGTTTGTCCCACTACCCGAAAGAAGAACAGCAAGACGTAGTTTTTTATGCATTTCACCCACCTTGTTCTGTCCATCCCCCGAATGATCAGAATGATCAGGCGGGAAAAATTTAAGACGCAGACTTACAACAGGGGAAAAAAACATGGATCAGGAAAAGTGGCGCACCGCATTGCGAAAAAGGGACAGCCCCTTCCCTTCCCGGTCCAGCGACTCACCTTTGCGCAAGAGCTTTTCCTCCATGAACGTCCAGTCGGGATGATTGGTCCCATGAATGAAGGCTTCGGGATGAGGCATGAGGCCCGCCACTCGCCCCGTTGGATCGCAAATGCCGGCAATGTCGCCGATCGATCCGTTGGGATTGTAGGGAAATTCTCCTTCGGCGGGCTGTCCGGAAGCTCTCGCATAAGTGAAGATGACCTGGTTTCCATTCACCAGGCGATCGATAACGTTCGGTTCGGCAAAGAATTTTCCTTCTCCGTGGCGGATGGGCATCTCCATGGGTTCGATGTCTTTGGTGAATACACAGGGAGAAGCCGGATTCGGCAGGAGTTTCACCCATTGGTCTCGGAACCGGCCGCAATCGTTACCGATGAGGGCCACTTCCCGTCGGAGCCTTCCCGTCTCGAAACCCGGCAAAACCCCCAAATTCACCAGAACCTGGAAACCGTTGCAAATCCCCAGCACCAGCCCTCCATCATCGATAAATTTCAGAAGATCTTCCTGGAGTCGGTGCTTGATTCTCATGGCCATGATCACGCCCGCACCATGGTCATCACCCCAGGAAAACCCTCCGCCCACCACAAAAACTTGGTAATCTCGAAGCTTTTTGACACCGGCAATGAGGTGATTCAGGTGAGCCCTTTCCACCTCGGCCCCCACCGTCTGGAAAGCATGAGCCGTTTCCCAATCACAATTCAAACCAAAACCCGTCAAGACGAGGACTCGCACAGCGCTCATTTCCGACTCCTGAAATCCTTTTGGTGTCCCCCCTGCCATGATTCCTTGAGAGCCATGACGGGCTCGTCCACAAGTTTGCCTCCATTGGACCCGAAAATCACCAGTTGAGGCCGAGAGGTCACCTCTCCCACCAAACCAATGGGTAACCCGGAAAACAATGCTTCGAATTCCTCCCGTCGCTCGGGAGCCACGGTCACAAGAAATCGCCCGGGAGACTCGCTGAAAAGCACTTTGTCGTCGCTCAGGGCTCCTTGCGGAATTGCTTCGGTACTACCAATTATCGGGATGCAGCCTTCACCATCCAAAGGCATCTTCGACACCCTGCGCCCCAAGGGCACACGACGCAAATCAAGGATCATCCCAAGCTCTCCGGCAAAGGCAACCATGGCGGCGTGTACCGCAAGCCCTCCTCTGTAAATTCCTCGGCAGGAAGCAAGGAGACGACGCTTCAGCGTCTGCTCGACCGCCTTATAGAGCCGCAGATTTTCCTCCGCGTGTACCATGGGCACCTGAAGCCCGCAGTATCCCATGGCTTCGTAATATTCGGAGCCTCCCAATTCATCGGCTGTGATTCCCAGAACATAGACGAGGTCTCCGGGAATTTTTGCATCCATGGTCCGGCAGTTGTGGACATCCTCGACAATCCCCGTTGCCGTGAACTGCATGGTGGGAAGACCGGATACCTTGTGACGCTCGCCGAACTCTCCCGGAAGACGGCCATCCACATACATGCTGTCCTTGCCCGACAGAAGAGGAATGCCGTAAGCCATGCAGAGATCTCTGAGAGCCCAGTTGGCCCGGACCAGGTGAGCTGCCTTTAGCTTTCCATCGGGATTTTGCACCGGATCGTATTGAATGCCCGGCCAGCAGAAATTGTCTACCCCTCCCACTTCATCGACCTTTGCTCCCACGGCCAGGAGGCGTCTCAATGCCTCATCCATGGTCACCGCCACCATGTGGTAGGCATCTATCTCGGAAAAGGTTGGGTTCAACGCCTGAGCCATGGCCAACCCCCTGGAACTGTCGAGCACCGGCCTCAAAACTGCGGCATCTCCCGGCACATCACGTCCCCTCCCCACCAGGGGTTTGATGGTGCTGGTCCCCTGCACTTCATGATCGTACTGGCGCTGTATCCATTCTCGCGAGCAGATGTTGGGACGCCCCAGCATCTGATGCAGCAGCGCATTGTAATCCGAAGGCTCGGAGAGCACCGGCTCGGAAAACCCTCTGAGTTCGGGAGATATCCACTGAGCTTCGAATTCCCACTGGGGAAAATCTTCGGCAAAAAAGCTCAAATCCAGATAGGCACAAGTCTTGCCTTCATAAGTCAGGTGCAGCTTACCCGTATCCTCGTAACGCCCAATGACCGTGCTTTCCACATCATGCACCCGGGAAAGCTCCATGAAGCGATCCAGATGCTCGGGTGCGACGGCCACCGTCATACGTTCCTGAGATTCGGAAACCCAGACCTCCCAGACATCGAGCCCTTCGTACTTGAGGGGCACTTTTTCCAGTTCCACATGCGCCCCACCGGCAAAAGTACACGATTCGCCGATGGAAGAAGAAAGCCCTCCACCTCCGTTGTCCGTGATGAAGGTGATGAGCCCTTCGTCACGGGTTTCGAGCAGAAAATCGTGCATCTTTTTCTGGGTATAAGGGTCTCCGATCTGCACATGTCCTGCCGGGGTGTGTTCGGAATAGCTCTCGCTGGAAGCCGTGACACCATGGATTCCGTCCTTACCCACACGACCACCGCACATGATGATGAGGTCTCCCGGCCGGCATTTTTTTTGTTCCGTGGGTTCCCCAAGTATCTTTTGGGGCATGATGCCCAGGGAAGCCACGAAAACCAGGCATTTACCCAGAAAAGAAGGATGATGAAAGAGGTTGCCGAAAGGAGTGGGTACCCCGTGCTTGTTGCCTCCGTCCCGCACCCCTTCCACGACACCGTCCAGGAGACGACGGGGATGCAGGTGAGGTTTCAACTGGCCGGCGTAGTCCCTGGGCCCGACGCAATACCCGTACAATCCGGCGATGAGGCGCGAGCCTTTTCCCGTTCCCATGATGTCCCGGTAGATGCCCACAATGCCCGTGAGAGCACCTCCGTAGGCTTCCATGTTGGAAGGGCTGTTGTGGGTCTCCCCCGTGATGGAATAATTGTGCTCGGCGTCAAAACGGGCTACCCCGGCGTTGTCCCAAAGCACGGAAACCACCCAGTCGTTTTGGCTCTGAAGAGCCAGGGTGGGAGCCTGAATGCACGTTTTGAACAGGTTGTTCACCACGGTGGATTTGTCCATGCGTACATCATGGTAGCGAAATTTACCCCGGAAAGTGTTGTGATTGCAGTGATCGCTCCGAGCCTGGGAAATGGCTTCGAGTTCCACGTCCGTGGGGAGGGCAAGTCCCATACGTGCCCTGGCTTCCAGCACTTGAGGCCGGTTGAAATAGTCTCTGATGACGGGAATGTCTCGAGGATCGAGAGCCAAGTTTCTCGCAAGGCTCAGCTCCATGAGGGCCTCATCGGAAGGGATGGGAATTTCCTCCACGGCAGGAACGTGCTCGATAACCACCTTGGGGAGAATCAGACCGATGCCTTCGTTTTTATCCCAATCCGAGGCCGGGAAAATACGCCATTGCTGAATGATGTCATTGGCCAGAAGCTCCCGAGCGATGATTTCCACCTGTTCACGCTGGAGGCCGTCGCCTGTGAGCAAGTACAGCCTGGAGGTGTAAACGGCGCTTTCAGGAGGTTGATGGCGCCCCAAAAGATCCTCGATAGCTTCCACTGCGACGCTCCCGGCAGTGTCCCGCACTCCGGGCCGGTAACCAACCCAAATGGCCCAGTGAAAATCATCGGCCAGAGGTTCGAAAGAAGAGTCCTGAGTAACAGGATTGGTGAAAAGCTCCATCCTTGCCATCTCAAGCTCTTCAGAAGAGAGATCGGTATCCAAGGTCAGGATATGAGCCACGCGCACCCGCTCAACCCGCCGGCCGAAATAGTCCTGAATCTTCGCGCACAGACCGGCTCCTTCAGGATCGAACAAGTGCTTCTTCAGCATGATTTCCAGACGTGCTGCCATAACGGTATTCACCTTTTTCAGACCGATGATTTCAAGACAATGCGTGTGAGAATGAAATGAAAGGTGCCCGGCTTCGCTCTTTCGACATCAGCCGGGAAAGGTCACCGGGGAAAGATCAAAAAATCATTCAAAGTAGCAGCCATAAGCGCTCCGACCGGAGCCATAATGGTCTGCCGCTTCAACGAGCAGCCGTTCTTGATCGGTATCCAGGTTGAAAAACTTTACGCCCATCCCACGGGGTGAAGTGGAATCCGCGTGCCCATGAATGTTGGACCAGACCACATCACCTTCCAGTTTTAAAAGGGCTTGCATCTCAGGCACTCGCATTTGAAACTTAATCCTGGTTTTGAGAGGCGCCGGTTGAGCACACAGGATCAGTATGCCCTTCTCGTTAAAATGGTAAGAAATCCCTTTTTGCACTTGATTTCCAAAAGTAAAGGAAATTCGACAAGGCTGCTTTTTGGAGGCCTCTCCACTTAGTGAGCTAAACCCGTCTTGGGAAGGCATGGTTTTATCTCAAAATCGCGTTGAATTCGGCACACACTTTGTCAACCAACACCGCATGCCTCACATTGACCTCCTCATCGGTCAAACTCCGGTCGGAGGCGCGATAAACCAGGCGGTACCCCACGCTCTTCTTTCCCTCACCAATTTGAGGATTTTGATAGATATCGAATATTTCAAGGCATTCCAGCAGGGACTCACCCAATCCTTCCATATACATCAACGGGGAGCGTACAGGAACGGTTTCGTCCAACACCAGGGCAATATCCCGCGCAACGGAAGGAAACCTGGGTAATGCCGTGAACAAGGGATGTTCCTGCCTCATGGCAAAAAGCATGTCATAGTCGAGTTCGAAAACAAAAACAGGCTTTTTGAAGTCGAAAGCTTCCTCCACCCTGGGATGCAGCTTTCCAAGGCTCCCTAGAATTTGCCCCCGGCAGCAAACCATGCTCGATTCCCCGGGATGCAAATACGGGGGCATATTGCGATCCAAAAACTCGATATCCGGCAGATTGAACGGCTTCAAAACGATTTCCACTGCCCCTTTTATATCCGCAAAGTCTACCGCTTCGTCTGTTCCATACAAAAGGTGAGGGTCACGCTTTCCCGTCATGAGTCCCGCCACTCGATGGGGTTCATGAGGAAGAGATTCGCCTTCCAGAGGCAAAAATACCTTGCTCAGTTCAAACAGTCTCAAGTTCTCATTGCGATAGCCCAGGTTGCGCGATGCGGCCTGGAGCACACCAGGGATCAACGTGGTTCGCATTATCCCCTGATCTTCGCTGAGAGGGTTTTTAACCCTGACGGGATTTACAAGCGAATCTTCCGGAGCAAAACCGAGCCTGCGAAGATAATCTTCATTGATGAACGCATAATTGATGACCTCATAAAAGCCCGCTGCCTGCAACGCACCTCTCGTCACAACTCGTGCCTGCATGTGAGGATCAAGCTCGGCTCCGGTCAACTCCCCTTTGGGATAGGTAACGGGCACATGATCGTATCCAACCAGTCGAGCCACCTCCTCCATGAGATCCACTTCCCGGGTGATGTCGGAACGAAAGGCCGGCGGCACGACCTTGAGCACGTCGGGCCCGACCTGTGCCACCTGCATTTCAATGCTTCTCAAGACCCTTTCCATCTCCGAAATATCGAGGCCGGTCCCCAAAAAGGCGTTGGTCCGCTCCACACGCAATCCGATTTCTGGAACAGAAATCGGATGAGGATAAACATCCACCCGCCCCGTGCGCACCTGCCCTCCTCCTAGTTCGGCCATCAATTGGGCGGCACGGTCCAATGCTCGGATCACCCCTTCCGGATCGACGCCCCGTTCAAACCTGTAGCTGGACTCGGACCTCAATCCAATTCTTTTACCCGTCTTCCGAATGCTCAGAGGTTGAAAGTAGGCACTCTCGATAAGAACGCGCGTGGTGTTCTCCGTAATTTCCGAATCGAGTCCACCCATGATGCCCGCGATAGCCACAGGCCCTTCCCCGTCACAGATCAAGAGAGTGTCATCATGAAGAGATCGCTCCTGGCCGTCGAGAGTGGTGAAGCGTTCACCTTCAGATGCCTTGCGAACGATAATTCGATTCCCACGTATTTTATCCAGATCAAATGCATGGAGAGGCTGTCCCAATTCCATCAGAATGAGGTTGGTCACATCCACAATTGCGTTGATGGAGCGCAAACCGACCGCCTCTATCTTTTTTTGGAGCCATGCGGGTGAGGGACCGACCCGAATGCCTTCGACCACACGAGCAGCATACCTGGGACAGGCTACCGCATCCTCGGTGTCCACCGACACCAGGGTAGAGGCGTCGGGACCCGATTCATGTAAATCAAGACTCGGATACTTGACACAGGTTCCGGCAATGGCGGCCACTTCCCTGGCAATGCCCACGATGGACAGGCAATCCCCCCGATTGGGAGTGATGCTCACATCCACTATGGTATCGTTTATCCCCAATGCATCACCGAGCGGAGTCCCCAAGGGAAGACCATCTTCAAGAACCCATATGCCTGCCTGATCATCTCCCAACCCCAGCTCACTTCGAGAGCAGATCATTCCCTGGGAAAGTTCCCCGCGAATCCTGGTCTCATGCAAAGTCACGCCACCGGCAAGCCGGGTTCCCGGCAAGGCTACCGGAATCGTCTGACCTGCCTGGACATTCGGCGCACCGCATACTATTGAAAGCAATCGATTTCCATCACTGACCTTACAAAGCTTGAGCCGATCGGCACCCGGGTGCGGCCCCACTTCTTCCACTCGCCCAACAATAACGCCTTTCAAGAAGGGATACAGCTCACTGGCCCCTTCTACCTCGAGCCCCACCATGGTGAGACGATGGACAAGCTCATCGAGTGACAAAGTAAAATCAACATATTCCCGAAGCCAGTTCAAACTGATGATCATTATGAAACCCCTCGTCTCCCTCTCTCAACGATACCACAAGCGTGAGCGAGGCGGAGAATTGCCTCAATTTGGTCCAAGACCGGCAAATGCAGGCCCGACATACTTGAATTTTTCGGTTCGATCTTTGAGTGAAAACGTATGGAGGAATTCGGGCAGGAAAAATCCTTGCTCCTTCGGTTGCTCCTGGAGGAGCCTGGCATTAAAAAAGCCCTCATTCAAAGGGAATAAAGTAATCTCCCTCGTGGTAACTGAAATCGAAATCGGAACCGTACCCCCACACCCTCAACACCAGCTCAAAACTGCCGCAAAAACCGAATGTCATTTTCATAAAACAAACGCAGGTCGTCGATTCCAAACTTCAGCATGGCGATACGCTCGATTCCCATCCCGAAAGCAAAGCCGGTAACGGTATCCGGATCGTACCCCACCATTTTAAAAACCTCGGGGTCCACCATTCCGGAACCCAATATTTCCAACCATCCCGTATGAGAGCACACACGGCAACCATCCCCCTTGCACATGACGCACTGAATGTCCACTTCCGCACTTGGCTCGGTGAAAGGGAAAAAACTGGGTCGGAAGCGCAACCCGATGTCTGCCCCGAACATCTGATGAACAAAAACAGTGAGGATTCCTTTGAGATCCCCAAAAGAGATATTTTCACCCACCATCAACCCTTCCACCTGGTGAAACATGGGCGTGTGAGTTACATCGGAATCACAGCGGTAGGTGCGTCCCGGCGCGATGATACGAATGGGTGGGCGTCGTTTTTCCATGACCCGCACCTGTATCGGCGACGTATGAGTACGCAGTACAACATCATCGGATATGTAAAATGTGTCCTGCATATCTCTGGCAGGATGATCCTTGGGAATGTTCAGGGCTTCAAAATTATAATAGTCGAGTTCAACTTCGGGTCCTTCGACGGTTTCAAATCCCAACCAGCTAAAAATCCTAACAATTTCACAGGTCGTACGGGTAATGGGGTGCAGACGCCCTTGAAGGGGGCGCCGACCTGGAACCGTGACGTCTATTCGGCTACCCCGGCCCAGCAACCGATCTTTTCCCCGCTCGACGGCTTCCGCCAGGAATTTCTCGATTCCCTCCTTGGCCTCATTGAGCAGCTTGCCCAGACGAGGCCGGTCTTCCGGAGACGCATTTCCCAGCTGCTTGAACAACTGGGCCAGGTCGCCTTTTCGACCAAGATAGCGAACGCGAATGCTGTCCAGGTTTTTTAGATCGTTCTGGCTCTGAGAGATTTCACGAGATGCCGTCTCCAGCAACTTTCGTATGGCTTCTTCCATTTTACGCCTTATGCTGCGTCTTTCGCAATCTGTGCAAGTTGGGCAAAAGCCTGAGGGTCGGAAATGGCCAATCCGGCAAGTACCTTGCGGTCCATTTCGATATTCGCTTTTTTGAGTCCGTTCATGAACTTCGAATAACTGAGGTCATGCCGGCGTGCAGCAGCATTGATTCTCATAATCCAAAGGGCACGAAAAGATCGCTTTCTGACCTTACGATCTCTGTAAGCAAACTTGAGGGCGCGGTCCACCGTTTCCTTGGCGGTCCTCAACAACTTGCCGCGCCCCCCCCGATAGCCTTTGGCCATCTTCAACACTTTCTTGCGGCGTTCCCGCGACTTCACCGAATTTTTCGCTCTAGACATGGATATGCACTCCTGATTTACACTCTTCTCACAAGTTTTCTTTATAGGTAAGGCATCATGCGGTTCAAGGATTTCATATTAGTGCTATGCACCAAAGTAGTCTGCCGCAGACGTCGCATTCTCTTGGCCGGTTTTTTGGTCAAAATATGGCTTTTATTGGCTCTGCCCCGCACAATCTTGCCCGTGCCCGTCTTTTTGAAACGCTTGGCTGCCGCCCTGTTTGTTTTTATTTTAGGCATTCCCAATCCTTTTTTCTTAACTTTTGCGAACAAAAGCCAACTGCATGCCCAATATAAAAAGGCATGGTCAAACCTCACAAAGCCTTCAACATTATATTGAAAGCGCTTTTTGTCGCGTTGCAGTGCCTTGGTTCTCGGCTTCGATGCAACATATTTCTTCTTTTTTCGTTTTTCCTTGTCTCTCCAGCCGGACTTTCCGGTATTTCTGTCTCCCAGACCGGGTCGAAGTGAGCAATCTATTTAGCTTGACGTAGTGTGTCAAGCACTTTTTCCCAGTTCATCACGACTTGGGAGCCAGGATCATGACCATGTTGCGCCCTTCCATTTTGGCAGACTGCTCAACGACCGCGTCTTCTTTTAACTCTTCCATGAAACGATCGAGAATTTTTGCCCCCTGGTCCGTATAAGCAATTTCCCGCCCGCGAAAAACCACAACGATTTTCGCCTTGTCCTTATCTCCCAGGAAGCGCTTGACATGGCGAACTTTTACCATGATATCATGTTCGTCCGTTTTGGGACGTACCTTGACTTCCTTGACCTGAATGACGGTCTGTTTCTTTTTGCCCTCCTGGATTCTTTTGCTTTGCTGGTACTTGAATTTACCGTAATCCATGATCTTGCAGACAGGCGGTTCCGCATTGGGAGCCACTTCCACCAGGTCCAACTCTTCCTGAGAGGCCAATTCCAGAGCCTTTTTCAATGTCAATATCCCCAGTTGCGAACCATCCTGTCCAATCACGCGAACCTCGGGAGCCCTGATCTTTTCATTGACATTTGCTTGCTTATCCAGGACAAAATCCTCCTTTCTCAATGGTCTTGATCCAGAAAACAAATCCCCGTCACTACAGCCACTACTACATCATTCCAAGCCCTATTCGGCCCTTGCTGGCCTCAAGACATTCCCTCTCCACCAGAGAGGCAAAATCGCCGGGGGACATGAGTTCCAACTGAACTCCATCACGGCGCCGTGGTGCGATTCCTCCCGCGCTCACTTCCCGGTCTCCGATCACCAGCATATAGGGTACCTTCTGCAATTGAGCTTCCCGAATCTTATACCCCAGTTTCTCGTTGCGATCATCCAATTCGACGCGCATGCCCAGAGCTTGTAATTCCTGTCGCACTTTCGCCGCAAAATCCACCTGAGCATCCGTCACGGTCACGATGATGGCCTGGACCGGCGAAAGCCACACGGGAAAAGCTCCCGCATAATGTTCGACCAACACACCGATAAAACGCTCCACGGCACCCAAAATCACCCGATGTACCATCACGGGACGGTGACGACCACCATCGGCACCTATGTAGGTTAAGTCGAACCGTTCCGGAAGCGTAAAATCGCACTGGATGGTAGCACATTGCCACCGACGGTCCAATGCGTCTTTCAACTTCACATCGATTTTAGGTCCATAAAAAGCTCCATCCCCTTCACATATCCCATAGGGAATCTTTTTTTCGTCCAAAGCGCTCTTGAGTGCCCCCGTTGCTCTTTCCCAATCCTCTTCGGTTCCGATGGATTTTTCCGGCCGCGTGCTGATTTCCATTTCATAATCGAACCCGAAAATCCCCATCACCTCGATGACAAAATCGATGATGCTTTGAATTTCCTGGTGTAACTGTTCCGGCATGCAGAGAATATGGGCATCGTCCTGGGTGAACTGCCGAACTCTGAGCAATCCGTGCAAAACTCCTGATTTTTCATGACGATGCACCGTACCCAATTCGAAATACCTTATCGGAAGGTCCCGATAGCTACGCATCCTGGATTTATAAATCAGCATGTGAGCCAGGCAGTTCATGGGCTTCACACCATAGGACTGCTCGTCGATCTCAGTGAAATACATGTTTTCCCGATAATTCTCGAAATGTCCGGACCGTTTCCACAAATCCGTCTTCAACAGGGTCGGCCCCATGACCAACTGATAACCACGTCGCAAGTGTTCGCGCTTTTCAAAGGCCTCGAGGATATGCCGCAGCAAAGCTCCTTTGGGATGATAGATGGGCATGCCCGCTCCCACCTCATCGCTGAAGCTGAACAGGTCCAGGTCCTTGCCCAATCGCCGATGATCCCTCTTCTGGGCTTCTTCCAGGAAGGCAAGGTACTTCTTGAGACGATCACGGTCGGGAAATGCCGTGCCGTAAATGCGTTGCAACATGGGCCGTTTTTCATCCCCCCGCCAATAGGCTCCCGCAACACTCAGCAATTTGAAAGCCTTCACAAATCCTGTGTGAGGAATGTGAGGTCCACGGCACATATCCAGGAAATCACCCTGCTGATAGCAGGAAATGATCTCGTCGGGCAGCTCTTCCATGAGCTCCACTTTGTAGATTTCACTTTTATCCTTGAAGTGGCCGATAGCCTCATCACGAGGGATTTCCCGGCGATTGACGTCAAATCGAGCGGAGATGATCTCCTTCATCTTGGCTTCAATGCGCTGAAGATCCTCCTGTGTAAAGGGTTTGTCCACCTGAAAATCATAGTAAAACCCGTTTTCGATGGCAGGACCGATGGCAATCCTGGCCTCGGGATACAGCATTTGAACCGCCTGGGCCATAATGTGCGATGTGCTGTGCCTGAGAATTTCCAATCCCTCTTCAGAATCGGCGGATACCCCCTCCAAAACTCCACCTTCATGGAGAGTTTTTTTGAGATCTATCAATGCCCCATCGAGCTTCGCGGCAATCCACATTTCTTTACCGCCGACCTCGGCAAGCGCCTCTCGAGCTTCCACACCCTTGGGGAACATTTTTCTATGACCGTTTTTGTACGCGACCTCAACTTGTTCTGAATTCATGCCAGTGTCCTAGTAGAATCTTTAATGAGGATTTAAATAAGAAGGATTCGACTGAATTCAAAATCCCATCTTTATGACTTTATGAACAAAAAAAAGGCACCCTACCATCAACCAGGAAAGGTGCCCCGCTTAATAACTGCACTACAACGGCTTGTTCTTGAAGTTGAAGAGCTGTTTCGCTGCCAAATATCCCATCAAACCCAAGGAGCCTTCTGGTTGCTCCGCACGAAACGATTTCCGCCCCCGAAGTGTGAGCCGCCGATCTACAAATGGTAGGCACGGGCGGTATCGAACCGCCGACCTCTACCGTGTCAAGGTAGCGCTCTCCCACTGAGCTACGCGCCTCCAAATAAAGATGAGCTTCTATAGCGCTTTAAGCAAACGCTGTCAAGCAAAATAGAGGGGTGGAATATGAGCATGTTCTTCCTAACACCTAACAGCTGCGGGCATGTGCCTGAGCTTCATAAGTTCTCATGCCGATAAAAATGTATTGTAAGCCGCTAACCACGCTGAAAACCGCGGTAACAACAAACAAACATGTATATACCCAAGGTGAAAGAGGTATTGCAGACGCCCCGATGACGAGCAAAACCGTCATCAACTGCATGAGAGTGGTTATTTTACTCGATATCACGGGCCGTATCCGAACCCTGATACCAAGCACCTTAAGGACGGTAAAACCTAGAGCAATCATTAAATCACGGCTCACTACAATCATCACAAGCCATCGAGGAACCAGGCTCATATGCCCCAAAACCATAAAGGACGTCACCAACAAAAGCTTGTCCGCCAGAGGGTCCAAAAAGGCCCCGAGTCGTGATTTTTGGTTGAAGATACGGGCAATGAGCCCATCCAGGGCATCGGTGATCCCCGCTATGAAAAACACGACCAGGGCTGCATTCATTTCACCCTTGAGTAGAAACCGGATAAGTAAAGGAATTAAGGCAATACGTGCAATGGTCAATGTATTGGGGATGGTCATGGGACTGTCTCGGTTTTCGCTTTCTCCTCTGGGGCGTCGTCGGGCATGGTTTCCTCGGAATCCCCTGCTCCCGTCTCTGAGACCACCGGGATTAAGGTAGCTTCAATCCTCCATTTGCAAGGTGTGAGCATCTCCACTTTCCACGAAAAATCGTCCGCCATGGAAGATCCGTCCATTGCTTGAACGGATTCAATCGTCACTCCCATCACTCTAACGATGGTTTCGCCCTGGCCGATCTCCAGACTTCTTACCTCCAGGTCGGTATTTTCCTGCCTGAGCAGCTTTTCCAACTCCAGCCAGCTAACATAGGAATTGGAAGACACCACTTGCAACTCCAACTCCTCGGACTCGACAGGCACCCGCCCTTCAAGGTTCACGGTTTCCGACCTTGAGGAAATATCCTCCCCCCGAAGCGGGGTTTCGTCAAGAAAAGGGTTCAATTGAGGTGCAACCATGGCAGCCATCCGAACGGCACCCTCCTGCAGGGTCAAGTCCCCCAAAGGCAAAATCTCATGCACTTCACTCAAGGATTGCCCTGAAGAAACATCGAGCACCTGAAGGCGCGATTCAATGGCGGTTTCTCCGGAGGAAACTTCAATGACAGCCACTTTTCCCCAAACCACTCGGCTCATTCCCATGTCATGGGCTGTCGCCGACAAGGCATCCTGGTTGAACTCACCGGATTCGTCCACCGCCAACTCATTGCCGTCCGGAAAAGTAATCCTCCAGCGAGAAGCATTGGAATCCTTCAAAAGGCCTTGTAAAAATTGGGCTTCAAGGTCATTGCCGTCCCTTACCGGCCTGAAACCCTCATTCCATTTTTCCGTAACCCCCCACAGCACTTGAGGAAGATATTCATCTTGTCGGCGAACATCCCCTCGTGGAGGATCCGACAATTCTTCTTGCTTGAGTTCAATGGGTAGAATCATAGGTTCGGCAGATTGGTCGGTTGTTGAATCCGGAGAGGCCGGGTCAGAGTATTTGTCTTGCGGCGTACGCCTGGAAGCCCCCTCTTCCAGGAAGCCAAGGCGAACGAAGTCCCCCCTCAACAGATCGAGAGAAATATTGACCATGCCGGTAACTTTGTAAAGACCGGCATCGAGAGGCATTTCAGAAAAAACCTGATAATTCTGAACGTACTTTTCAGGACGGCTTAAAATCTGCTGATACATTTTCTCAAAGCCGGCACCCATTTGTGATGGAGAAATAAAAACACCCGAAGCTTGAGTTACCGCTTGAACCTGCATATTGTGTACGGCTGCCTGACGACCACGAGCCTGATCGTCTTCATACGCCAAGGCCTGTCCTTGCGCAAAATAGGATACGGTTCCATCACGACCGCCGATGGATCCCCAGGAAGCACCCGGCATAAAAACTATCGTCATCAAAAAAAGCAAGGAACAAAATGCGCCGGCCCAATGAACCAAAGAGTTCCTTTTTTCTCTTTCAATCTTTCCGAAACTCATGAGGAACCACTCCATGCTTAAACTCCAATGTCGCATATTACCTCACCATGCGCTCATGTCGCCTTTCATATACTGAAGTTGTTTGGTATCATAGTCGTGGATGAAACAAAAGGAGAATTATGAATATCCAAAATCGTTGTACACAGCACCAGGTGATCATGACACCGGATAGAATCCATTACCTGCGATTCATCCTGGAAGCTTATGAAGGCATGGCGCTGGTGTCCACTCTGGATCGAGACCTTGGTTTGGTTCTGCTGAGCATCGCTCCGGGTTGCGAAGAAGATGTTCTGGCCATTTTGGAATCGGAACGATCGGAACTGGCCCTGGACCCAATTTCATTTCCTTCCCACGGAAAGTCGGCTGGACAAAACCTTTGTACACAACCCCGTGGATCGAAAGTTTCTTGCCAATGAAGTTCAATTTGGCTATTCCTTCCAGTGCTCGGTGTTCCCACCAGGCGGAAAGCAGACACAGGTTGACCGCACCCCGTGATACCGGAGAAAAGCAGAGCCATGAACTCACAAGAAGGCCTTCCGCATCGTCATGAATCTCGATCTATCGCTAACCCCAAGGCCATGCAAATCAAGCGATTTGAAACCGGAGAAGAAATTTTATCGGAAGGAACTGTCCCGAATGCTTTTGCGGTGGTTCTCGAAGGGACGGTCGGAATCCTCCAGAAAGGGCAGTTGTTGCGCACATTGCAACCTGTGGACCCTTTTGGCCTCGAACCCATTTTGCTTCAAAGCAGCTTACCTTATAGCGCCAAAGCCTACACACATTGTCGCATTGCATTCTATGCACAAAAAGCCCTGGAGCACTTCATCGAGGAAAATCCTCGCATGACACGCTCCATTCTCACTTCCGCGATCAAACAGCTTTCGCAAACCGCTGAACGTGTCATACGCGATATGGATCGGTTTGCCATGGACCAGGTGCAGATGATCTTCTTTGGCCCAAACGAAATTCTCTTCGAGGAAAACCAGCGTGGAAACTATTTTTTCAGGCTCGTTTCAACTGAAGGGGGAGTGAGCCTCTCCAGGCAAGGGCGTCAGATTCAGACCATTATGGATCCCGGGCATTTTATCGGCGCGATGAACGCACTGCTGGGACAACCCCGTGAGCACACCGCCACAAGCTTGGGAGAAACCATATTGGAAGTCTACGATACCGGCAGCCTGGAGTTCATTGTGCGAGACCACCCGGATGTGGCTCTTCACATGATACATACCATTTTAAATCACTATCGAACCCCGATGGCTCAATAAAGGCAACAGGCACAGGACGGAACCTCACGATGACAATCAGTCCACAAGCACAGGAAAACGAGGGAAGAAAATACCTTTTTGTCCATACTTTCGGCTGTCAGATGAATGAGTACGATTCCATGAGAGTACAACGCATACTGGGTTCCAAAGGTTACCTGACAACCCAAGACATGTACATGGCCGACGTTATTTTCATCAATACCTGCTCCGTTCGAGAAAAGGCCGAACAAAAAGTCCACTCCCTCGTGGGCCGTCTACGTAAACTCAAAAATCGAAAACCTTCTCTCAAAATCATCGTGGCAGGATGCGTGGCTCAGCAACTGGGTGAGCAGTTGATTGAAAAATTCCCCCATCTCGACCTGGTGATCGGTACACAGGGAATCGGCTCAGTGGGAGATCTGCTGGAAAAAATCCAGAATACCCCGGGAAAACAGCTGGCAAACCTTCCCCGGCAGGACAATTCCATGCATTTCCGCGAAGCTCCCTTCCCTCCAAACGCCCCCCCCCGGGTAACCGCTCCCGTGACAATCATGCAGGGCTGTGACAATTTTTGCACTTATTGCATTGTTCCTCATGTTCGCGGGAGGGAAAAAAGCAGGCCGAGCCAGGAAATCCTCGCGGAAATAAAAGCCATGGAGAAATGCGGTGTGCGTGAAGTCCTCCTGCTCGGACAAAATGTGAATTCATATGGAAAAGGGCTGGATGAAAAAACTTCTTTCGTGTCGCTTCTTCGACTCATTCAGGAAGAAACCAATCTCCTGCGCTTGCGCTTCACCACCTCCCACCCCAAAGATCTGACCCCGGAACTCATGGAAGCCTTTGCTCGGCTCCCTATGCTCTGTGCCTGCTTGCACCTGCCCTTTCAATCGGGCTCGGATCTTATGCTCAAAAAAATGAACCGCAAATACAGCGCAATAGATTACCTCAACAAAATCAAATACCTGAAAAAAATATGTCCCGATATTGGGCTTTCATCGGATGTCATGGTGGGGTTTCCCGGTGAAACGGAACGGGATTTTCAGGATACTCTCAACCTCATGGAAGCAGTACGGTTCGACAACCTTTTTTCCTTTCGCTACTCTGATCGCCCCTTTACACCATCGGGGGATTTTTTCCCGAAAATTCCGGAAAAGATCAAAGCGCAAAGGCTGGCTCAACTACAGGCCTTGCAAGCTCAAATCACCCTGAACAAAAACCTTGCGGAAATCGATACCATACGTGAAGTTCTCGTGGAGGGAGAAAGCCGAAACGGTCAGGGGCAGCTGGCCGGCAGGACGGAACAAAACCGGGTGGTGAATTTCATCGGCCCGGCGGATACTGTAGGACAGCTCGTAACGGTTGAAATTGAAGAAGCCTTTTCCCACTCCCTCAAGGGAAAAATCATATGATTTGGTGATACATCGCACTGAATCACCCCACGCGCTATTTGCTTCTCCCAAAAGAAATTGTAAGGTGGACCCTGCTTGTATATCAGTGAGCACAAATCAGATAAGAGCATTTGCAAGGAGAAAAAATGTTCAAGGAAATGAAAGTGTCAGGTCTGGTGATAGACCCCAAGACGAACTCCCCCATCCTCCTGCTACAGGACATTATCGGCCAGGCTTCCTTGCCCATCTGGATAGGGCTTTTGGAAGCAACCGCCATCGCCACCGAACTGGAAAAAGTTCATTTTCCGCGTCCCATGACCCACGATCTCATGAGAAATTGCTTTCAGGCATTGGGGGTAAATGTAGAACGTGTTGAAGTCTGTGACCTCAAGGACAACACTTATTATGCGCACATCTATCTCAGACATGGTGCCGGTGTGAGCCGGGTCGATGCCCGACCCAGCGACGCCATAGCCATTGCTCTCCGAACCGATGCACCCATTTTTGTAAGCGACACTGTCTTGGACAAATACCAGTCCATGGATGAAGAAACTACCCATATATTCGACGAAAGCAATCAAGACGAATGGTCTGAAATGCTCGAAAAACTGGACCCCAAAGAGCTCAGCAAGTACAAAATGTGAAATATGAATCTATTTTTCGTCAAAAGTCTCCAGTTCTCAAAAAAACATAAGCAGGAGGTTACCGACAGATGAGTTCCCTATCGTGCAAATCCGTGGATGATGTTATCGGCATGGCCATTGCCAAGGAAGAAAAGGCCATGGAGTTTTATCGACAGTGTGCCGCCAAGGCTCAAAACCCCTCTATCCAACAATTCTTCCAGGAGATGAGCAAGGAAGAAGAACGCCACCGTGACTTGCTCAAATCCCTCGATCCCGAAACCGTTGGTGAACTGAAAGCCGATAAAGTTCAAGACCTCGGTATCAGTGAATACCTCATGGACGTAAGCTTCACCGAAGACCTCACCTACCAGGAGGCACTCATCCTCGCCATGAAAAAAGAAGAAAAAGCTCACGCTTTTTATTCTGCCTGGAAAGATAAATGTATGAACGAAAACACGGGCAAATTGTTCGAGCTGCTGGCCGCCGAAGAACTCAAACACAAGGCGCAAATCGAAACCATCTACGACGATGACATCTTGGAGTGGGATTGAGCGGCAGCCGTCATGGGGAATGAGTTGAAAAGGTTCCCTTTTGCTCGTTGCGGCGAAGGAGCACGTAAAAAGCCCCCGCTCCCCCATCATGAGAGCGTGCTGAAGCGAAAGCCAGGATGAGTTTTTTTAGGGGCGCCTGAGTCAGCCAGCGCACCAGGCCTTGCTTGAGAACCGGAATCTTGTCCCTGGAATTCAATCCCCTGCCGGAAACGATAAGAACACACCGTAATCCCCTGGCAAAACATTCCTGGACGAACTCCATGACCAGCTCTCGCCCCTCTCGAAGAGTACAACCATGCAGGTCCACATGATCCTGGTAGCTAAACTCCCCCCTGCGGAGCTTTCTGAATGTATTGGGGCAAAGACCGAGAACCGCCCCATCGGTGTATTCGTCGGAAAAGGAAATTTCAAATTCCACTTCCCCGCACACCAGCCTCGCAAGGTGCTCACGGACCTCCATTTCTTCCCGGTTCAACCATCTTGCGGGCTGCCGTGCCGGAGAAGCCGGAGGCACGCGCTGCCTTGCCGTGGTATCCAATGGGATGACATCGGACATGTTTTGAAGAAAAAACGTGTCGTCATCCTCATCCTGCCGTCTTGAAGCGGCACGGACCGAAGAACGGGTTTCGGGTTCGGGTTCCGGACTCTTCAATTGCATTCTGTCCCGTAAATGTTGATCTAACGACTCAAAGGGAGTATAGAACCCCCGCAGGGAATGCCTGGTTTGAGTTTTTTTGGGTGCGGATCTAAAGAGTTTTTCTTTGCCGGCTATCATGACGAGGCCTCGCTTTCCCCCAATCATTTACCACAGGGTAGAAATTGAGGAAACCATTTGATGAAACCTGTCATTGTCATCGATACGGCAACCGACCTGAAAAGCCTGGTCGATAAGCTCATTCATCAGCCCAGAATTGCCGTGGATACGGAGTCCAACGGTTTTTTCGCCTACTTCGACCGCATCTGTCTCATTCAGCTTTCCAGCGAGGAAGACGACTACATCGTCGATCCCCTTAAGATTAAGGATCTCGATCCTTTACGCTCACTTTTTGAAGACGCTCGCGTGGAAAAAATTTTCCATGCGGCCTCCAATGACATCATGGGACTGAAGAGAGATTTTACATTGTCCGTGGTGAACCTGTTCGATACGTCGGTGGCAGCCAAAATCCTCGGCTATAAACACCTGGGGCTTGCAACCCTCTTGGAAGATTTGTTCAGCATTCAGCTGAGCAAAAAATATCAGCGTCACAATTGGGGCAATCGTCCACTGGGGGAACAGGAAATCAACTATGCACGCCTCGATACGCACTTTCTTATCCCTATGAGAAACAGGTTCGCCTCGGAACTCCAGACAAAGGAACTTATGGAGGAAGCCCGGCAACTCTTTCAAAAGGCATGCGAGCAGGAAGCCGTCAACAAACCGTTTCGGCCTCAAAATTTTTTGCATTTGAAAGGCGCTCAGTCCCTCGACTCCCATGGAAAACACATCCTCAAAACCCTTTTCGTACATCGGGAGCAGGAAGCCAAAAAACGCGATCGGGCTCCTTTCCGGGTATTTCCCAACGAGGCCATGCTGCAACTGGCGCAGCAGCGTCCCAACAATCTCGATGAACTGGCCCGAGTGAAAGGCATTCCTAAAAACTACAAGAAAGGGAAAAATGCCCAGTGGCTCCTGCGGGTTGTCAACACTCTCCCCAAAACAGGGGCAGATTGACTCACCAATCTTCATGGGAACCCACAACACAATAAATTTCATCGCAGGCGGATACTCTGCTTACGAAAAATCAGAACCAGAGGAACTTCATGCATCGAACCGTAAAAATCAAAGATTGTTTCAAACGCCATCGCCACGATCAGGATAAAGTACGCTCTCCCCGCGAAACCATTCGGTGGGTGAAGGAACGCCTCACCCATTGTCACATGAATGTCCTGTCCAAAACACAGCGCATCGACACGGGACGTCTCGACATACCCGTTTACATCAGTCTTTGCGGCGAAGACGCCGTCCGACTCACGGGCACCAAAAAACAGATGGGCAAAGGAGCATCCCCCGAGCAATCGGAAGCCGGCGCATTAATGGAACTCATGGAGCGTTTCAGTTTTTTCTCGTTCATTCATGAATACTCGTTCCCGTGGAAAACCTATGCCGAGACGGCTCCTGCCGCTATCTCCGTCGATGCACTCCTCAAATCCGTGTACGATACGACCACCCCCCCTCGAGAATGTGAGGAATTTTTAAGACAATGCCCCCTGCGTTGGGTAAAAGTCACCAATCTTACTCGGAATCGCGACGAGTGGATTCCCATCGATTGGTTCTACCTGATCAATGAATACAACGGACCGGCTTCGGGAAACAGCCTGGAAGAAGCCGTCCTCCAAAGCCTGTGCGAAGTGGTCGAGCGCCATGTGGGCTCCATCATCAGCCACGATCTTCCGGCAACACCGCCCATCGACCTGTCTTCCCTCCAGGACCCCGTGGCCATGGAACTGGTGGAGAAGTTTCGCAGTAACGGCATCGCCCTTTTCGCACGTGATTTTTCTCTCGACACCGGTATACCCACAGTAGGAACTCTGGCTTACGATCCCGTCACATTTCCCGAAAAGAGTGAAATCGTTTTCACCGCAGGTACCACACCTCATCCGGAAAAAGCCCTTTGCCGGGCATTGACGGAAATCGCTCAACTGGCCGGAGACTTCGAAAGCCGGACTTCCTACAAACCCACCTTGCCCAAATATACCGACCTGCAGGAAGCACGATACCTGATGGAAACCCGTGACCCGGTTTCCATTCGTTCCCTACCGAACCTGGACCACGACAACATGCGCGTGGAAATTGAACGCTGCGTCAATGCACTTCGAAAGGTGAACCTGGAGGTACTGGTGCTGGATACAACCCACTCGGAACTCCAGGTACCGGCCGTGTACACAATCGTTCCGGGCGCCCATTTTCTGGACCGCACCCGCAATACGGATTTTGCCCAGCATGCAGCACGCACTCTGGTGAAGTCCACCCCTTCGGAACACCTTCCCGCTCAAATGGACAGACTGGTGAAAATGTTCGGACCCAGGTACGATCTCACGTTCTTCGCCGCACACAGTCTCGAGCTGCAAGGCAACCCACGGGAAGCACTCGATCTTTTTCGTAAAGCCCTGAAGCAAAACCCCGACCCTCGGGAAGTGGCGAGCATTTACGTACACCTGGCATCATGTGAAAAGGATATGGAACGCTTTGAAAGCGCTCTGGATGCTCTTGCGGAAGCAGAAAAACACAACCGGGAACTCACGGAAGTCTATAATTTAAAAGGCTACTGTCTTTACCGCCTCAAACGACACGAAGAGGCCATTGGAGCTTTTGAGAGAGCTATAGAGCTTGATCCGGGTTCCGGAATCAACTATGCCAACATCGGGTCCAACCTGAGGGAGCTCGGGTACAACGACGAAGCAGTCCGCCTGTATCGCATGGCCCTCGAACTGAACCCGGATATCGATTTCGCTCGAGACAATATCCGAAAACTTACGGGTTGAAATCAAAACGGCTGTTTCAAGAACCAAAAGGCGAAAGCCGGAGTGAATTGCCCATCACTCAAGCTTTCGCCTTTCAGCTTTCCCAATATTGAACGAATCCAGCATTATCCCTTATGTGACATCCTTCCCTCAATGAATTGAGGGGCATCCAGTAGGTTTGGACGCTGATCGTATAGGCTGCGACCTAAACCACCAGGTCCACCTGTTGAATGGAACGTGCCTGCCCGCTTTCCATGATGACCACCCCGGACCTTGCCACCTGGCCCTGGAGGTTATTGGACGAATCTTTCAGAGCAAAGGGTGATTCAACGTTGCCCAGGTAGATGGCTCCTACACCGGCCGCGCGGAGGCTTTTAAACTCATCGTTGCCCGCACCGTCTTTAAACCACAAGGAAAGTCGATCAAAAACCGAATCATTTTCATCGATCCAACCATTGCCGTCTTCGTCGTACGCCGCCAGTTCGGAAAAGCCGTTGCCGGTGGTAGGCCCAAATAGCTCTCCCCCATCATTGATGATACCGTCTCCGTTCACATCCAGAGCCAACAAAGCACTTTCCGGGCGCACAAAGGCGATGTCGTTTTCCACTCCATCGGCATTGAGGTCAAAACGGAATGTGGCCTGCGTGAGACTGTTATGCACGGCACCAAAATGGATTACCAGCGGGTCAACCATCTTGCCGTTCCCGGCACGAAAACTTTCATTCACTTCCGAATAAAATTCCCGGCTCATGAGAATATCGAGGGAAAAATCGATTTTTCTGCCATCGCTGGTTTCGATGGAGCCCTCACTGGCAAAACTCATGGTTTCCATCTCATAGTGAGACTCGAAACGATTGAAAACCACTCCCCAGGGATCTCCGGATTCAGGAATCGCTCCGGGCGCCACAGCCTCCGGATCCCTCGCAACCGTTGGAGCAGAATCGCCTTTCAAAAAATTCACCTGGATTTTTTTTCCTGTCATGGCCTCCAGGATCAGCTTCGTCAGATTTACTTCCGGAGTTATGGAATCCAGTTCGTCTCGAATGCACTCGGCCTCATGGACTGACGACCGCGAGTCGGTGGTGCTCATGGGAGGATGTTCTCTTTGGGTGATTGTGACCATATCCCCGGCAATTCCCAAGCCCAAAGCGGAGCGGGCACTCGCAAGCCGTAAACCGGTCGGCACATTGCCCCACATTCTCAGCTCTTCCCGGCTCTCACGCTTTTCCACCTGCTTGTGAGAACTTTCCATATTTATATTGAATGATGAAATCTTCATGACCTCTCCCTGCTTTCCAGCTTAAATTCTCCAAACGCAAGGCAGCCTGTAAAAGCTGCCTGCTCATCTGGTCTTTGATAACATTTCCAATAATATTATTATCGATCCAGGTGGGAACAAACTGAAGGAAAAAGAGAATTGCCTTCGCCAACTCTTTTGAAAAGCCTGGAGAAAAGGAAAAAAAACAATTCAACTTCTCATTCAAATCCCTGATCGCGGTGTTTCTGAGCGATGGATTCGGCCAGGACATCCAGGGCTTGCAATGTTTCCTCTTTGGGAACCCCCTTGCACAAAACCGGGGACAGCACCTCGACCTTGAGGTTGGGAATCATCCCGGCCAGGGTTTCCACGGTTTTTCCGCCCCATCCGTAAGAGCCGACAATGCTCAAGAACCGTGCCCCAGGGCGCAGGGCGTTGGCGAGGAAGGCGGCGTAGGCGGCCAGAGGATGCGGCCCGGCCAGGACCGTGGATGTGCCGACCACGATGGTGCCCGCATCCACCAGGGCAATGGCCAGTTTACCGATGTCCGTAACCACCAGGTTGAACGGTTCGACACGGACGCCCCCGGCCACAAGGGCATCGATCAGGTGATCGACCATGATCCGGGTGCTGCCGTGCATGGAAACGTACGGCAAGGCCACGAGATTGCGTGGTGCGCCGTGTACCCATTCTTTATAGGCGTCCATGATGAAAGCCGGGCGACGATGAATCTGGCCGTGGCTGGGCGCGATCACGGCGATGTCCAGGCCGGTCAGTTTCGCCAGATTTTTGGCGATAACGGCTCGAAACGGCATCATGATCTCGGCGAAATAGCGTTTGGCCGCTTCATGGACACGCCCTTCGTCGGTCACAAACAAATCCGACGTGGCAATGTGTGAACCAAAAAAATCACAGCTGAACAGGATGCGTTCTTCGGGCAAATACGTCACCATGGTTTCCGGCCAGTGTACCCACGGCGCATGGATGAATTGCAGGGTTTTATCGCCCAGGGAAAGGGTCTCTCCATCCGTCACGGAAAGGAAGACGTCTTCGGGAAGTTTCAAGAGATCCATGAGCATGGGTTTGGCCTTCGGTGTGCAAACAACTCTGGCCTGGGGAAATTTTTCGAGCACCATGGGAATGGTTCCGGAGTGATCCTGTTCGGCGTGGTGCGAAACGACATAATCAATTTTGGAAACATCCCGCAACTGCTCCATCAACACCCCGGCCAGGGGAGGGTCCACCGTGTCAAGTAACGCGGTTTTGTCGCTGCCTTCCACCAGGTATGCATTGTAACTGGTGCCGTCGGGTAGAGGGATCAAGGAGTCGAACAATCTCCGGTCCCAATCCACCGCCCCAAGCCACGAAATGCCTTTGCCGATCTGTCTTGCCCGCATACTTGTTTGCCTCCTTTTTCTCAGTGCAATGAAACACCGGTCCTTTTTCAGCCTCTTCATCACAGGATACTTCCCGGCTTCATTCCGGCCAGTAAAGCAGGCACTCCTTCACATCGGCCGAGCACTTTCTCATTTGTATGGACAGGCGTTTCACGTGTTCCTGCTTTTCCTTGATGAGCCGGGTGATCAGGTCGTGGGCACGGCCCTCGCACGTTGCCTCTTGCAGGCTCAGGTAAAAAATTACGGAGTCCTTTTCGAACCGGAGAGCCATGTTGAGCGCGTCGGAAACCGTTTTCACCGATGCCAGTTGCTCGGAAGTCTCTTCGACACTGGAAAAAACGTGCTGGTCCGCAAGCATCTGGATGTACATGTCCAACTCATTGTCGGGATCACTCACCGTGGGGCGCCTGAGTTCTTCGGGAAGTTCCTTCTTGAGTTCATCGAAACGCTTTTTGTGGTCGAGACCATCCCCGGCAAGGGCTTTGAACAGCTCTTTCACGTCCGGATCATCGATGGCCTTTTGTGCTTTTTCATAGAAAGAAATACCGTTTTTTTCTATCTTGATGGCCACATCGAACACTTCTCCCGCATTGAAGCAAAAAATCATGGTGAATCCTCCTTCCAACCAGTGTAATTTTGTGTGCGACTGTTACAATAAACCAAACGATGAACACCCGGCAGCATATGCATGGAACACACGGGCAATTTGCTATCGGGTGATAGGATGCACGGGACGACGAGTTTCCCGGCAACCGAATGTATGCTATCATATGCCGTGCATCGATTGTTCAAAAAGTTTCAATGAAATAGCAAACGGTAGTACCATTGTCCCGGAGGTAAATCATGCCGTTTCGTCCCACCGAGGTGCTCCCCAGAGTGCAGATGATGGAACTCCTGCGCCTGGCCGGCCTGGCACCCTCTGGACACAACACACAGCCCTGGAAGTTCAGCGTCAACAAAAACGTGATCCGCATCTTTCCCGACTTCACCCGGAAGCTTCCCGTGGTGGACCAGGACAACCACGCCCTGTACATCAGCCTGGGCTGCGCTCTTGAAAACCTGGTGATCGCCGCACGGCACATGGGATTGGAAGCGGAAGTAGAGTATTTTCCCCCGCACGAACCGGAAGAATGCCTGGTCATCTGCCTTGCTCCCGGAGAAGAAGACGGTGATCCCAACTTATTCATGGCCATTCCCCTTCGCCAGACTACCCGATCCTGCTACAGTGAACACAACATCCCCCTCTCCCACCTGCATCTGATGGAATCGGCAAGCCGCCGCGAAGGCATCGGCTTTCAACTGTTCACGGAACCCAGGGATATTCTGAAAATCATGGAATTTGTGAAAGACGGCATTCGCAGACAGTTCAACAACCCGGCCTTCCTGGAAGAGTTGAGTGCCTGGATACGCTTCAACCCCAAGGAAGCGGAAAATCGAGGGGATGGCCTCTCCGCGCCGGCCATGGGCTTATCAGCCGTTCCTCGCTGGCTGGGAAAGCTGATTCTACGGAACATCCACACTCCCCAACACGAGGCAAAACGAGCCGAACAGCTCATCCGCAGCTCTTCGGAGCTGATGCTCTTCACCGCGGAAAAAAACGAAAAAAAACACTGGGTCGATCTTGGCCGCAGCTTTGAGCGGGTAGCCCTTACGGCCACTTCCCTGAACATCAAGCACGACCACTTGAATTCCCCGTGTGAAGTCGTGGAGGTACGCCGGGAACTCCAAAAGCACCTCGGGCTGGGAGATGCTCAGCCCCTCCTCCTGATCCGAATCGGATACGGAAAAGCCATGCCCCGCAGCCCCCGACGCCCTGTCCAAAGCCTGCTGGTATGATGTCTTCCAGGCTCACCATTCGATCATCGATACTTACCCGCTGCGCCGTAAAGCCCCGTCTCTTCAGGGCGGGGATATAAGGCGCTT
>CAZRWT010000022.1:0-44285 GCA_964603955.1 uncultured Syntrophobacteraceae bacterium | reverse complement strand
CCCACAACACTCCCCAGCCCTCAAGCAAAGTTCCGTTGTCGTTCTCCCTTATTCCGGGAGAGAAATAAATAATTTCCAGGGAGCTTTGCGCCACATCAAGAAGCTTGGGTTCGCCGTCAAGATTGGCCGTCATGATCAGGGTGCGACCGTCGGTCAGAGGCCAATGGACCGTCAACATCCCCTTGCCTTCCACTTTCCAGGTAGCCGCCCCCGGACGAATCAAATCGAGCAGGGGCAACATGCGCTCCCGGCGCAGGGTCAGCAGATTCGTGTGCAACTCCAGCCACCGGGCATGCTCCGGCTGATCGAGTTCATCCCAGTCGAGCACCGCGCTCCGGGCCGTTGCCGGATCATTGGGATCGGGGATGCGCTCGCGCACGGCCGGATCGGCGAACTCGGGAAATGCCGCGAACTCCCTGCGCCGGCCCTCCCGCACGGCGTCGGCCAGGTCGCCGTGAAAGTCGCAGAAAAACGGAAACGGCTGCTCCGCCCCCCACTCTTCCCCCATGTAGAGCATGGGTATCTGGGGTGAGAGCAGGAGCATGGCTGCCAGGGCCGTCCTTTTTTCCGGTGGAGCAAGCAAGGTGAGCCGATCTCCCATGGCGCGGTTGCCGATCTGGTCGTGATTCTGGACAAAGGCCACAAAGGCGTCCGGCGGCAGATGATCGCTGGGCTCGCCCCTGGCCTCACCGTCGCGGTGGACCGAAGGCTCCCCCTGGTAAGCGAATCCCTGGGCCAGGCAACGCCCCAACCGTTCCAAAGGATTGCCTGCATAGTCCACGTAATAGCCCTGGGTTTCACCGGTAGCCGTCACATGATAGGCGTGGTGAATGTCATCGTTCCACTGAGCCACGTAGAACCTGGGCCTGTTGTCCGCATCCCGGCTCAGAAAGCGAGCCTGGTTGGCATCGTTTTCCAGGACCAGGTGTACATGCCGGTCTTCGGGCAAAACCCCGCTCACGGTTTGGGCAAGCTCTTCCAGGATATGCGGCACGCCGTCGTCACGGATGGCATGGACCGCGTCCAGGCGCAGGCCGTCAAAGCGGTACTCATCGAGCCAGTACACGGCATTGGCGATGAAAAAGTCACGCACCCGGCGCACGGAAAAATCGATGGCCGCTCCCCAGGGGGTCTGGTGAGCTTCGGTGAAGAATTGAGGGGCGTAAAGGTGCAGATAGTTTCCTTCGGGACCAAAGTGATTGTAGACCACATCCAGAAAGACCATCAGCCCCAAACCATGGGCTTCGTCGATCAGACGCTGCAAGTCCCGAGGCGTACCATAGGCGGAGTCGGGGGCAAAGGGTAAAACCCCGTCATAGCCCCAGTTCCGACGACCGGGAAAATCGGCCAGGGGCATCAGTTCGATGGCCGTGACACCCAGTTCCTTGAGATAGGGCAAACGGGATCGTACCCCCTCATAAGTACCTTCGGGCGTGAAGGTGCCCACATGAAGCTCGTACAGCACGGTCTCACGCCAGGGTCGCCCCTTCCATCCGGGATTTTCCCAGGCAAAGGCCCTTGTATCCACAACCCGGCTCGGTCCGAAGACATCCTCGGGCTGAAAACGCGAGCCAGGATCAGGAACCACCGTCTCACCGTCCATTTTGAATTGATACAGGGTGCCCGGCCCGGTTCCGGGAATCAGGACCTCATACCGGCCGTCTTCCGTGCCGGTCATGGCGAAAATGCGTTCCCCGCCCTGTTCGATCAGGACCGTTTCCACACGCTTCGCCGCCGGCGCCCAAAGCCGGAAGCGCACACCGGCCTTTTCTATGGAGGGCCCAAAACACTCCGCCACGTCATGGCGATAAGCCTGCTTTTTCATTTTCGCGCCTTTCGTGCCTTTCGTGTCTTTTTGTCGTGAAATCACTCCGCTTCCAACAACAAACGCAACAATTGCAATGATCGTCTCCCCACTGAGTATGGGTCATTTCGCCACCGGCCAGGAGCATGAGCGTGCCCTGAGAGAGAAGCAATGTAGCGAGAAAATTATAGATAATACCAAAATAATCAACAAAATCAAAGTGATTAGTCTCGGGCACCACTGTCACTCTTGCTTGCGTATTGCTATGGCCGTTCCAGTTTTTTTCCAACTCCCATGCCGCCCCATTTGATGTGGGAGGGGTTTCTCCCTCGGGGAAACCTGCCCGCCCTCCACAAGACGAATCAGATGAGTCACCACCACTTGCATCTGATCCGCCTGAGCGTTCAATTCTTCGGAAGCGGCGGCGGATTGCTCGGCAGCCGCCGCATTCCGCTGGACCACCCCATCCATATCATTCATCGCCTTACTGATCTCATCGACACCTTGAGACTGCTCGTGCGATGCCGCCGCGATCTCACTCACAAGCTGAGACACTTTAGTCGTGCTTTCAGCAACCTGATGGAATTCTTCGTTCGTAGCGGCCACAAAAGCCGAACCTTCCCGCACCTTGAGCACCGTTCCCTCGATAAGAGCGGCAGTGCTCCTTGCAGCGTCCGCAGCCCGCAACGCAAGACTTCTCACTTCGTCGGCCACCACCGCAAAGCCGGCACCCGCCTCACCGGCACGTGCCGCTTCCACGGCCGCGTTCAAAGCCAGGAGGTTCGTCTGAAACGAGATTTCATCAATAGTTTTCACGATCTTGGATGTCTCCTCACTGGCCTTGGATATCTCGCTCATGGACTCCGTCAGGCGCGCCATGGATTCATTGGCTTTTATCATCACACGCTTGCTTTCGCCCGTCAGGCTGTCCGTTTGTCTGGCATAGTCCGCATTCCTTCTGGTCATGGAAGACACTTCCTCCAGGGAGGCGGATATTTCCTCGAGGGAAGCAGCCTGCTCGCTCGCTCCATCGGCAAGGGACTGACTCGCGGAAGAGACTTCTCCTGAAGCAGCCGCCACCTCGCTTGCTCCCGAATTCAAGTTTTCTATGATCACTCCCAGAGGTCTGGTGATGCTTCGTTTGGCCACGAATTTAAAAAGAATGCCGGTGATCAACAAGGCAGCAAACGCCAGTCCGCACAGCATCCAAAACACCGAATCGACCTCGGCCAGGGCCACGGCCTGCTCCGTTTCCACCACCAGCCCCCATCCCAACATGGGGATAAAGACATAGCTGCCGATGACGGGAACGCCCGCCGCATTGCGATAACGCCCGACCCCGCTCGAGCCTTCTCGTATGGCGAAACCGGCCAGGGTGTCCAGGGAGCCGCTCAAACCGGCCAGGGAAGGTGCCGGGGTAACCGGAGCTCCTTCGCGGTCGACAAGGTAGATCTCCGTGCTCGGATCTCGCTCCAGTCCGCTCAGCCGCTGCAGCAAGGTATCCAACTGAACGGCCCCCCTCATGACGCCGACGATCTCATTTTGACGACGGACCGGAATGGCCACCGTACTGACTCGATTCCCGGTGGCGCGAGAAACGACCGGCTGCGAAAAGGTATCTTGCCCGCCAATGGCTTGCCGGAACCATGCCCGATCCGGCACGTTGAACTGACCCGCTTCTTCTGCGGTCATGCTCCTGGCCCTGCCGTCGTAAGCCACGCCCACGACCCCACGGCCTTCCGGATTCACGAAGAAAATAGTGTCGTAGTGTCCATTGCTTTCCGCGATTCTTTGCAAGAGATGATTTAGCCGCTCCCGATCAATTTCCCGTGCCGCATCGAGGCCGGCAAGGTAACGCATTTCATCCTGCCTTGCCAGGAGCCAATCCACAAAGGACTGGCTGTTCATTGTGCCGATTCCCTGGAGGCGGTTCAGAACCGCCTGGGAATAGGAATCACGATAGACTATGAATGCGAGACTCGTAACGCCGATGATCGAGACCAGCAACAACGACAAGACAATCAACGTGAGTCTACCCCCAATTCCCATTGCATGCCCTGGTAATCCGAATTTTCTCATGTTTTACCTTTCGCGGTGTGTTCATTCTCGCCTTGGTCCCGCTCCGGACCAGACCATTGAAAATCCATGCAGAATAAACCTTTGAAGCGAAAAAACCGCATTCAAAGGCTGAAAGCCGACGGCAGGCAATTGTCCGGATCGCAATGATTTGCGACAGGAGCAGGTCGAAGATAAAGCGGCGAAGCATCGAGCAAGACTCGACAGCGCTACCATATACGACGTATGATGCCACTTATCGATAGAATAGGGATAAACCGGGTAGTTTCAGGTCGATGTGCAGAATTTGACAATTGCCCCCCACAGCGCTGGGAGTAGCATGTGCCCATGATTCTGTCAAGAAAATTGCTGCGGCTCAAGAAACAAAAAAATCCGTGAGAAAAATGGGGAGCGTTCAAAATATGTTTACCATATGCAACACGATGTGCAACTTACCTTGTTCCCAAGCTCCAGCCTGGGAACAAGGTAAGAGAGAAAGTCGCGTATGGAGTACACTTATGCGTCTTCCAACAACAAACGCAACAATTGCAATGATCGCCCCCCCACGGTGATTTCCGTACCGGCGGGATGGAGACCGCCGACCGCCAGGCCGTCCTCGGCCGTGGTGTCCACCAATGCCTCCCAGTTCCCTGTATGATCGTTCGGGAGAACGAAAACCACATCCTCATGGCCGGCATTGACCAACAGCAAAAAAGTGTCGTCCGTTTCCTGTTCGCCGGTTTGGGTGAGGTGTATGATGCCCGCTTCACCACTCAGGCGAATGGCCAGGCTACGGGCTTCAAAATCCAGCCAATCCTCCCGGGCCATTTCACGCCCCGATGGATGCAGCCAGATGACATCCTTGACCTCGGTTCCGAGAATGATCTCTCCATGGAAAAAACGATCTCGATGAAAGACAATGTGCTCATGGCGCAGTTTCAGAAGACGGCTGACGAAATCTATTTGAGCCTGCCTGTTCTCATCGATGCCCTCCCAGTTCAACCAACTGATTTCATTGTCCTGGCAATAGACATTGTTGTTTCCCCTCTGAGTATGGGCCATTTCGTCACCGGCCAGGAGCATGGGCGTACCCTGAGAGAGGAGCAATGTGGCGAGAAAGTTGCGCATCCGGCGGCGACGCAGGGCCAGGATTTCCTCGTCGTCCGTCTCACCCTCCACGCCGCAGTTCCAGGAATTGTTATTGTCCGAACCGTCTCGGCTGTCTTCTCCGTTGGCTTCGTTGTGCTTGTGGTTGTAGCTGACGAGGTCGTGGAGGGTGAAACCGTCGTGAGCCGTGATGAAATTAACGCCGGCCCAGGTCCGACGGCCGCGGCGATTGAAGATATCGGCAGAAGCGGAAAAGCGTCCGGCAAAGCCGGCAAGCTGTCCCTGGTCTCCCTTCCAGAACTTGCGCATGGTGTCCCGGTACTGGTCGTTCCATTCGGCCCATCCGGGTGGGAAATTGCCCACCTGGTAGCCCCCCAGGCCGGTGTCCCAGGGCTCGGCGATGAGCCTCACCTGCCCCAGTACCGGATCTTGAGCCACGGCATCCAGGAAACTGGCGTGCTCGTTATAGGGTCCCTCTACCCGAGCCAGTGTCGTGGCCAGATCGAAACGGAAGCCGTCGACTCCCATGATTTCCACCCAGTAACGCAACGAATCCATCACCATGCACAGCACCTTGGGGTGGCGCAGTTCCAGGGCATTGCCCGTTCCGGTGAAGTCATTGTAGTACCGGGGTTGATCCCCCATGAGGTAATAATAGGAGTAGTTGTCGATGCCCCGAAAGGAGAGGGTCGGCCCCATGTGATTACCTTCGGCGGTATGGTTGTACACCACATCGAGAATGACCTCGATGCCGGCATCGTGCATTTTCTGGACAAAGCGTTTGAATGAGGACAGATCGTTTCTGGGACACAGATAACCGGGGTTGGGAGCAAAAAAACCGATAGAATTGTAACCCCAATAGTTGCTCAGACCCCGCTCGACAAGATGTCGATCTTGTAAAAAGGCATGGACGGGCAACAGTTCGACGGCCGTGATCCCGAGATGTTTGAGATGATCGATAACCGGCTGGGCGGTCAGGCCGTCGAAAGTACCCCGGAATTCTTCGGGAACTTCCGGGTGGCGCATGGTATAACCGCGAACATGCATTTCGTAGATCACAATTTCATGCCAGGGCGTGAAATCTTTGGGGCGTCCCCAGGTAAAAGCCGGGTCCACCACCTGGCATTTGGGCATGAATGGGGCGGAATCCCGTTCATCAAAGGACAAATCTCCGTCCTCATGCCCCACTGTATAGCCGAACAAAGCGTCATCCCATTTCAACTCTCCGACCAAAACCTTGGCGTAAGGGTCCAGAAGCAATTTGTTGGGATTGAAACGATGACCGGCCAGAGGAGCATAAGGGCCATGCACGCGATAACTATAGAGTTGTCCGGGACGGGCATCCGGCAGGTAACAATGCCAGACTTCGTGGGTATATTCCGGCAGGGTGATCCGAGCGCTTTCGGTGATGCCGTCGTTTTCGAACAGGCACAGCTCCACCTTTTCGGCATAAGCCGAGAACAAAGCAAAGTTAACGCCTGAGCCGTCCCAGGTTGCCCCCAAAGGATTGGGCGAACCAGGCCAGACTCTGATATCGTTATAGCCTTCACCAATGCTTGGCATCTCATCCTCTCCTTTTTAAAATGGTTCAAACCATTCAGCCGGCAAGCAACCGCGACAGTCATACATCCCTGAACGACACGGCATCTCGTCCCCGACTTGCCACCACCAAAATCGCGGGCATGATCAGCAAGGCGGCCAGAAGGACACAGAGGCTGCCCGTCGCCGCCACAAAGCCCAAACTGAAAATCCCCTGGTGCTCGGAAATCATGAGGGTACCGAAACCGACAGTGGTGGTCAAAGCAGCAAGCACCACCCCTCGCCCGGTACTCAAGGGCAAGGCTCCCGGCTTTACCTTTCCGTCACGCATCCTGTGGATGATGATCACCCCGAATTCCACTCCCGCCCCCACCACCAGCGGCATGAAAATGCTGTTGGCCAGGTTGAAGTCCATCCCGACCCACCCCATGATGCCCACCGTCCACAAGGTTCCCATGACCAGGGGTACCAGGGCGAGCAAAGTCCAGGAAAGGCTTCGGAATGTCAGGAACAGGAGCACAAAAATGAATACAACGGCATATAGGGATGCACTGATACAGGCCTTTTTGAAAGCCGATGAGAAAACATGGAGAGATATGGTATCTCCGATCACTTCGGGGTCCACCGACTGTATGGACTTCACGAAGCGAGTCAAAGCCCCTGCCTCCCAAACGGACTCACGGGGATAAATTTTGATCAAGTATTTGCCTTCATGGTAGTACATATCCCTTACCTGGCCGGGAAGATCATCCGCCGTCATTGGAGAAGCCGTGGATGCTGTTCTCAAAAAGTCCCATGTTTCGGAAATATCCTCGTAAAAACGCTCCTGGTAATTTTCAAGGCGTCCCAAGGCCGGCTCTTTATCGCCAAGAAGTACAATGGCCTCCGCGATCAGCTCGCGCACCCTCATCATCTGCTCCATGGTCGAGCGGGTCGCTCCCCATTGCCCGGCCTGCTCTTCGTTCATTTTGAAACGAATCCGCTGTAGTACGTCCACTAACTCACTGACATGATTTGAATCGAATGGAGAAAAAACCCTCCCCAAATCGGGAACTTGATAGCCTAAAGACCTCAAAAGAGGAATTTTCTCCTCCTGATTCTCGGGCAGAAAGGAAAAAAGGTGTTCGACCTCGGCAACCACGGGAAGGGCTTCGAGTGCTCTCGATTTCTCCATCAGCTCTTGAGGAGAAGACGCGATGGTCGCAGCAGTCAACACAGAGCGTTCGGAGCTTTCCACCAGCTTTTTTTCCCAAACCACAGCTTCGGCATTGACCGCCTGGAGCCTCAGGGGATTCAGGTCGAAACGCACACCGGCAGCCGTCCAGGCAGCGGTTATAGAGCCCAGCACTACAAAAAGCAGGACCAATCGAGCCGTGACGGGACCCAATCTCACCAGGTTTCTTTCTGGCCTTTTGCTCTTCGCGGCCATTTTAGATGAATCATAGCCGGCCAGAAAAACACTCAAGGTCGGAATGACCGTAAAATCCGCAACCATGAGCAAAAAAGTTCCAACACCCGTAATGAGGCCCAACTCCATGAGCCCTCGAAAGCCCGTGAGGACAAAGGGCAGGAAGGCAAGCCCCGTGCTCACACCGGCAATAACTATCCCCGGACCGGCCAGAGTCGCCACACTTTTGATGACATCCCGCACTTCGGGAAACCCCTTCAGCTCTTCCTCGCGAAACCGACTGAACCAGTGAATGCCGTAATCCACGCCGAGGCCACATAAAAGTGGAGCAAAAACCACCGAAAGGATGTTGAGGTGTCCGATGAAAAAGGTCGTCCAGCCGAAGGTCCAGCACAGGCCCACGCTGAGGGACACCATTTCGATGACCGGACGGCGAATGCTGCCGAGAATGAGCACCATTAGCGTCAGGACTCCCAAGAGGGAAATCCAGGTGGCCCTGCTCATGTCTCCCAGGACAGTGATCATTTCATCGTTGTTGAGAGCTTCCTGACCGGTCACACCGGCCCGAACGTCGGGAAAAACCGTGCAAGTTTCTTCAATCAGCAGCCGCAACTGATCCAGGGCATCCTGGTATTGAGTGATATTTCCACGTTTCCTCTGGGGAGCCACCATGGCAACGAGAAATTGCCCATTTCCATGCCAGAAATACCCCTCTTCGTCCATCTCCCACGCCCCACCTTTCATCACAGCGGACCATGGTGAAACGTAAGCGGGCTCATCTTCCAGGTAACTGTTGAGACCCTCCAGAATGCGGGTGAGAAAATCCAGGTTGGTATCCATGTCCATGCCCGTATCCATGGGCATGGACATGGAAGCACCGCTGTCCGATCCTTCTACCGGCTCGAAAGTATCCAAAAAACCCGTGAACAGCTCTCCAACCATTTGAGTGGACATTTCTCGATTCACAATCGTCAGCAATTCCAACACATCAGGTCTTGCCGCAAGCCCATGTATCAGGTCCGAGTGCTCACGGAGGCTGTCGGCGATTTCTCCGATATCTTGTTCGCTCAAATAGAGCAAACCCCACTTTTTGAACTGTTCGGGGTCTATGCGATAGGAAATACTTCTGAAGTGACGCTTATCTTTCTGAATACGAGGGACCAGGGTGTGCAGGAAAGCCCGTGCTTCTTTCTGTGAAGGGGCTTCCACCACAACCGTGAAAGTGACCGTGCCGTCAATGCTGTACGGGTCCAATCTATCGCTCAATTCCACCAGGGGATGGTCCGGGGAAATAAGTTCCAACTGGTCCGTCTTGATTTCAAGGCGCATTCCGGCATAGAAGAGACACCCCACCGCCGACAGCAACGCCACTCCCAAAACGACACGTGGCCTGGGCAATACCCAGGCCAACCAAAATTGAATCAGCCTCAGAATAATTTTCATCACGGAACCGACAGTCCATTCGACCCGTACAGGCCCACCGCATGTTCCAGCCTGGCCATCGAAACATTGTAGCCAAGCAACGCCGCCAGATATTCTCCTTCATTCTTACCATAGCGATCAATGGCGTCAAACATGTCCCTGGCCGTACCCAGTCCGAAATCAAAGTTGGAAAACGACGCGACCACCCAACGCCGGGCGGCCACCACGGCTTTTCTGTACGCATTGAGGGATTTCTCCGCCTCGACGACGTCCTCGTAGTACTTCATCACCTGCATGGGGATGTTGTTCCGGGCATATTCCATCTTGTGAAGCATTTCCTGGTATTCGGCCCTTGCCTTGTTGAGCCTGCCCTGCTTGATGCCGAAATCAAAGCTCCACTCCGATCCCACAATAACGCCCATGTAGGCATGATTGAACTGATCCCCGAAGTAGGAAATGGGCATACGTTCGCGTTCCGGAGCCCCGGCAAAAGACCCGATGGCGGCGGCAAAAAAGTTGGGATAGAGATCCGCACGACCGGCTTTCAGCATGGATTCCCTGGCCTTTACACCCGCTTCAAGCTGCTTGAGTTCCGGCCTGTTTTCGAGAGCCTGATGTGTATAGTCATCCAGCATTTTTAGACCCGAGCTTTCAACTGCGGGCAGCGTACTTCGGTCCAGGCGAAAATCTCCATCCTCCGGATAGCCCACGGCACGCTTCAAAGCCTGGTAGGCCAGCCGCCTGCCGGATTCAGCACGGGCTCGAAACCTGGAAACTTCGGCTTCGAACGCCTCGAGGCGAAACAAATCGCTTTCATCCACATTGGAAGACCCCACAGCGATCATCCGCTCAATACGATTGCGAGCGTCCTGAATGAAGTCGCCTGCACTGCGTGCGGCTCCTTCACCCTGCCCGGCAACGATCATGCTGTAGTAGAGTTCCTTCACATTGAGGATAACCTCACTGGTACGAGCCTTCCTGCCAAGCCTTTGAGCTTCCACTCCCAGCGCTGCGGCATCTCTCCTGTGCGAGATTTTCCCAAACGTATAGATGGGCTGATAAATAGCCACATCCAGACGACCGAAAATACCCACGGAATCTTTATCGTTGTCCTGCAAAAATCCGGTAAAAATTCCCGGAGAAGTTTCCTCCACAACTACCGTGGGCAGATCGGCGTTTTGGCTGGGGCCAACCGTGCCCACCACCTCCAGCCGGGGAAACATACCTCCCCTGGCCTGCATGAGATCACCTTCGGCCGCCAGTACCTGCTGATCCGATTCCTTCAGTCGCGGACTGTACTCCACGGCAAGTTTGATGAGCTGGTCCAGAGTCAAAACTTCAGGTTCTCGACACTCCCCCTGCGCCGCCGATCCAATGGAAACAAAAAGGCACAGAATCAAAACCCGAAACGCTTTGCCCATGATACCCATAGCAAAGATATTTTCCATACGGCCAATCTCCTTTTACGCAAATTACGCAAATGAAAACAATTTCATACCGGAATCAAAATAGCTTACTTTCAACGCATTGAAAAGGTCATTCATCGGAACAGATCACCTTGCTTGACACCTTTCTCCGGTTTTGTTAGAGGCCGACTGAAAAATGTCGTTCCGTAGGGACGGACCTGATTTGTCCGTTCTCATTCTGATTGACATACAAGCATGTCCGCCCTACAAATGCATACTCGTCAGATGGGAATATATTTTTAAACGCCTGTTAGCCGGGCATTGCCTGGAGGAAAGGCTCATCGACTGATGGCCCGATCGATAACACACCTGCTTCCAACGGGAGCACATCATCATTGAAACCTAAACGCATTCTGATCATCAATGCCGACGACCTGGGGTTTACCCAGGGCATCAATCGAGCTATTTTTCGTTGTCATCGGCAAGGAGTTCTGTCGAGCGCCACCCTCATGGCCAAAGGTACGGCTTTTCTGGATGCCGTGCAAAGAACAAAGAGCCACCCGGATATGGGCATCGGTGTACACCTGGTGCTCACGGGACTGGAACCGGCGGCTTCAGCAAATGAAGTACCCGATCTGGTGGATGACGGAGGCCGCCTTCCACGATCACCGGGCAAGCTACTGGCATCATTGACGGCGGGCCGCATTACCGAGGCGTCGATCCAAAAAGAACTGCACGCCCAGTTGAGCATGGTAGTGGATTGCGGGATTCGTCCCACTCACCTGGACAGTCACAAGCATGTACACCTCATTCCCCGGGTCCTTTCCATTGTAACGGAGCTTGCCAAAAAATTCGGCATTCGCTGGATTCGTAATCCATTCGACAAAAGTCCTTTAAATCCATTATTGAAGCACCTGCAGCGCGAACAACGGAAAATCCTGGTGTGCCAGCACATCAAAGCCTCCATGGTTCAGGTGGTACGCAGGTCCTTTTTCACCCAAATTCGCAAGGCCGGACTGTACACACCCGACAATTTTTTCGGTGTTTCTCTCACGGGACTCTGGAACCAACAGGCAGCCCATTGCATCTTCCATCGGCTTCCACCCGGCGTCACCGAATGGATGCTCCACCCCGGTGACTGTGATCCGGACCTTCTCAACAGCAACACCAGGCTCCTGGAGGAAAGAGAAAAAGAACGAGACCTTTTACTCTCGTCGGATTTCAAGCGAATGCTTGAAAAAGGCGTTCAGATCAAACATTTCGGAGAGGTACCATTGTGTTGAAATCATCAAAACTTACCGCGCACGAATGTGAAACCATCCTGGAGGGCGAAAAGGCTCCCCTGGTTTCCGTGGTCATCCCCCTGCACAATGAAGCTGAAACGCTCCTGGAGCTCTACGCCAGGGTGCAGCGCACCATGGATTCATTGGAAAGCACCTGGGAACTGGTACTCGTCAATGACGGAAGCACCGACAAGACCCCGCAGCTCCTGGACCGGATTTTCGAGAAAGACCCCAGGGTTGTCGTGGTACACCTGCGCAAGAATTACGGGCAAACTCCGGCGCTGGTGGCCGGTTTCGATCATGCCCGTGGAGAATTTGTGGTGGCCATGGATGGGGATCTGCAACATGCTCCCGAAGAAATTCCCGTTTTCCTCGACAAAATCCAAGAAGGGTACGACCTGGTTTCGGGATGGCGAGTACGCAGATCCGACGCCCTGGTCACACGAACCATTCCTTCCCGCATCGCCAACTGGCTCATGGCCAAAGTCTCCGGGGTAAAACTTCATGACTTCGGCACCACTTTCAAGGCCTACAGGCGGGATATTCTGGCGGATATCAAGTTGTACGGCGAGTTGCACCGTTTCGTGCCCGCACTGTCCGCTCTCAACGGCGCCAAAATCGTTGAAATTCCCATCAAGGACATGGGGCGCAATTCGGGAAAATCTCATTACGGACTCTCCCGCACTTTCCGCGTCATGTTCGATCTGCTCACGGTGGGTTTCATGATGCGTTACATGACACGCCCCCTGCACTTTTTCGGAAAGATGTTTCTCGCAAGCACGGTCCTCTCGTCCCTAATCGGAGTCTTTCTCCTGGTGAGAAAGTTTTTGGGAGGCGTCCATATCTTTGAAGTTCATGGGCCTCTCATGCTTTTTGGAGCCGTTCTGATGCTGGCGGGCGTTCAATTCCTGGCCATTGGACTCCTGGGAGAAATCCTGGTCAGAGTTTACTTCGAATCTCAGAACAAAAAAATCTATGCAGTGAGAAGGCTTTGCCGAAAATATTCGGTGGACGACGCGGCATGAACACAAAGGCGGCGCGCATCAGTTCTGTGCCACGACTTTTTTGGCCGCCGTTTTCTCTTTGTAAATAAGGACGACATTTCTCGTGTAAATAAAGAGCCCACAAGCCTGTCCCACTATGAATACAGGGTCCTTGCGGAGGATGGCGTAAACAAGAAGGAGCGCCCCCCCCGCAAGGCTGAAAACCCAAAAGGTGAGAGGGACCACGCTACGTCCCTGCTTTTCGCTGGCAATCCACTGAACCAGAAAACGCGCGGAAAACAAACCTTGCGCCAGGAATCCCAGCGCTAAAACCCATGTCTGCATATACAAACCTTTCTCGACGCCATGTACAAACATTTCCATGCATAAGCCAAAAATCTACGAGATTGACTGCCTTCCCTTGATAAACTATCATTTATTTTTTTTAAAGGACAAAGCGTCTTTAGAGGTAACGGTCGCATAATGTGAGATGAGCCTGCCCATGGGAATCGAAAGAATACCATTTCACCCCGGAGAAATCGAAATATTACGGCAAGCGGTATCCATTTCCGAAGAAATCATCAGCGATTATTACAAACTCTCCACATCACAATGGAAGCGTTACAGATACGATGTACAATCCCTCAAAGACCTGGAAGAAGCTGAAATTGTAGATACCGCATTCGCCCAGATTCACCGATATGCACGCTCGCCCAACCAAAAGCTGCGAGGCAGCGAGGCGGGAGACTATTTCAAGATATGCCTTCAAGATCATGTCATCCGTCATGCGATCCACCGAGACCCTCATATCGAACTCCTTCCCCTGGCAACTTACATTTCCACCCACGAACTCATCCACGTGGTGCGATTTGCGAAATTCATCCAACGGTTCGACAGTTCACCCTGGGAGCGCGAAGAAGAGGAAGCTCGCGTGCATGCGCTGACCCACGAGCTGCTCATCAACCTTTGCATCAGGGGCTTGCGGGAGGTATTGGCCGCCTTCAAGGATTGCCGCACCATGGAAACCTTTTCGGGAATGAGCTGACGGGGAACGGAAATCTTGTCCTTGTTGTGGTGCCCGGCTTGTGCTAAATACATGCTTCTTTACACGGAAATCATAATTACAAGCGGAAGGGTGGTGCATCTCCATGAGTGAAAAAATCAGCAAAGCGGAAGTGCTGCATGTAGCCGATCTGGCTCGGCTTGAACTCACTGAATCTGAAATAGCTCTCATGACGGAACAGATGAACAGTATCCTGAGCTACATGGAAACCCTCGGCCGAGCGGATACGGCGGACATCGAACCCACCACTCATGCCATCCGGTTGAGCAATGTCTTCCGTCCCGATACGGTCAAGGAATCCATGGACCGCGAACTGGGGCTGTCCAATGCTCCACGAACCGACGGTATAAGCTTCGTCGTTCCCAAAGTCATATGATCCTCCAAATAAGGAACCAGCATCATGTCACTCCATACCATGACCATCCATGAGCTGCGCCGCTTGCTTTTAAAGAAAGAAATCAAGGTTTCGGAGGTTATCGAAGCTTATCTGGGCCGCATTGAAGTGTTGGATGACAAAGTCAACGCCTACATAAGCGTCATGGCGAATCAGGCCGGAGCCGAAGCAAGGCTCTATGATGAGGGCAAGAAAAATTTAACCCGATCCCCTCTGGCCGGCGTGCCCCTGAGCATCAAGGATGTACTCTGTACTCAGGGTATAAAAACCACTTGCGGATCAAAAATCCTTGAAAATTTTGTACCTCCCTATGATGCCACGGTCATTGAGCGGCTCCGAGAAGCCGGTACGATATTTCTTGGAAAAACGAACATGGACGAATTCGCCATGGGATCGTCCACTGAAAACTCCGCGTTCAAAGCAACTCGCAACCCATGGGATTTGAGTCGAGTGCCCGGAGGCTCGAGCGGAGGCTCCTCTGCGGCTGTCGCGGCGCGGTTGTGTGCCGCTTCCCTCGGCACCGATACGGGAGGCTCCATTCGCCAGCCGGCATCCTTTTGCGGCGTGGTGGGGCTCAAGCCCACATATGGAAGGGTTTCCCGCTACGGACTCGTCGCTTTTGCTTCTTCCCTGGACCAGGTAGGCCCCATCACCCGCGATGTGGAAGATGCCGCCCTGATCCTCCAGTGCATCGCCGGTCACGATCCCAGGGATTCGACCTCGGTGGATTTGCCCGTACCCGATTACGTGGCAGGGCTCGGCACGCCCATTCGAGGCCTCAAACTCGGTATTCCCAGGGAATACTTCATCGACGGCATTCATCCTGACGTATCGGAAGCCATGCAAAAAGCCGTCGATGTCTTCAAAGGGCTCGGTGTGGAAACCATCGAGGTCTCCCTGCCCCACACCGATTACGGCGTGGCCGCTTACTACATCATTGCGCCGGCGGAAGCATCCTCGAACCTGGCTCGCTACGACGGAGTGAAATACGGCCGTCGAAATGCCGAAGCACGCGACCTCATGACCCTGTATCGCCGGACTCGATCGGAAGGATTCGGACCGGAAGTCAAACGACGCATCATGCTCGGCACATATGTACTTTCCGCCGGTTACTACGATGCCTATTATAAAAAGGCCTCCCAGGTGAGGACCCTCATTCGCGACGATTTTACCAGGGCCTTCGAACTTTGTGACGCGCTCATCACTCCCGTGGTCCCCATGCCGGCCTTCGGCATAGGGGAAAAAACAGACGATCCGTTGGAAATGTATCTGAGCGATGTTTTCACTCTGCCCGCAAGTCTGGCGGGAATCCCCGGCATATCCATTCCCTGCGGCTTTTCCTCCGGGAATCTTCCCATCGGCCTCCAGATACTGGGCCCTCACTTCCGCGAAGACCTCGTTCTCAACCTGGCCCATCACTTCGAACAGTCCACGGACCACCATACGAAGTGTCCCCCTCTGGAGTGAATGCCGGATTACCTCCAAAACGCAATTTAGGGTGATTTACCCGCTGCGCCGTAAAGCCCCGTCCTTTGAGTAAGCGGTCAATCACCCGACCCGGCCTTT
Source organism: uncultured Syntrophobacteraceae bacterium (assembly GCA_964603955.1). Lineage (GTDB taxonomy): Bacteria > Desulfobacterota > Syntrophobacteria > Syntrophobacterales > Syntrophobacteraceae > SLCH01. The sequence goes on along the minus strand of CAZRWT010000022.1, from coordinate 28,255 downwards.
TCCTCGATCTCTTCCAACTCCAGTGCCACGTTTTCCCATTTTTCCGTGATCTTCCGCACAACACTCCGGGCTTTGTAGTAGTCCATTCGAACGGTTTTCGCCAGGGCGCTGTCCTGGTAGGTGGCGGGATCGGCCAGTTGTTCCGACAACTCATCCAGCCGTTGCTGTGCCTGGTCCAGCTCTTTTTCCACCCGATTCAGTTCTTCCTGGAGGGGTTTTTTGAGCTGGTACAGGCGGTTTCTCCGTTCGGCCTCGATTCGCTTCTTTTCCTGAGCGCTCACAGCCGGTGAAGGCTTTCCGGCTGCTTCCTCCTTGTGGCTTTCCCCCTTGTTCCCGGCCTCTTTTTCTTCTTCCAGGCGGCTTTTCCAGATGCTTTCGAAATCGATATAATTGCCGGGAAAAGAATGGACCCGGCCATCCCTCACCAGGAGAATCCTGTTGGCGATGGCGTTGATGAAGTGGCGGTCATGGCTGATGAAGCAGATGGTTCCCGAAAACTCCTTGAGAGCGTGTTCGAGGACGTCCCTCGAAGGAATGTCCAGGTGGTTGGTGGGTTCGTCCAGGAGAAGTACGTTGGGCTTTTGCAGCAGGAGCTTGCACAGAGTCAGGCGGGCTTTTTCTCCGCCGCTGAGCACGCTCACCTTTTTCAGCACGTCTTCTCCTCGAAAGAGAAAAGCGCCCAACAGGCCCCGGATTTGTGTCTGGGTCATGTTGCCCGCCAGGGAGGACGCTTCTTCCAGCACGGTCCAGGAAGGCTTGAGCTGGTCCCACTGGTATTGAGCGTAATAGCCCACGTATGCCTGGTGGCCCTCGACGCGCCGCCCGGACGAGAGCGATTCGACTCCCGCCAGCATCTTGAGGAGCGTGGTCTTGCCCGCGCCGTTTTCTCCCACCAGGGCGATGTTTTCCCCCCGTTCGAGCGTGAGATTCAGGCCGTTGTAGAGGTTTAGGCTGCCGTAGGATTTTTTCACGTCCACCAGTTCGAGCACGCACCTTCCCGATCGGGGCGGTTCGGGAAAGGAAAAGTGAATGGTAGCCGTGTCCGACTGGGGGAGTTCGACACGGTCCATCTTTTCGAGGGCTTTCAGGCGACTCTGAGCCTGCCGGGCGCTCGAAGCCCGCACACGGTTGCGCTCGATGAACCGCTCCATCTGCCGGATTTGCTCCTGCTGGTTCTTGACGGTGGCCAGCAAGGTCTCCTGCCGCTGTTCCTTTTGGACCAGGTAGTCGTCGTAATTGCCCGTGTATTCGTGCAGCCTTCCGCCGTCGAGTTCCAAAATGCGGCGCACTGTGGTGTTGAGGAAGGCCCGGTCGTGGGAAATGAGCAGCATGGCCGACGGGGTACCGAGCAGGTACTGTTCGAGCCACAAAAGGGAACTCAGGTCCAGGTGGTTGGTGGGTTCGTCCAGGAGGAGCAGGTCCGGTTCCGACAGGAGCAGCCGGGCCAGTTCGAGACGCATGATCCACCCGCCGCTCAGGGACGACACGGGCAGGGCGAGCTTTTCGGGGCGAAACCCGAGCCCGGCCAGGATTTTTTGAGCACGCGCCTCGAGGTCGTAGCCCCCCAGGTGTTCGACGGCTTCCAGCAACTGTCCCTGGCGCCGGGCCAGGTCGGCGGAGCGTTGAGCGTCCTTCTCCCCGTCGAGGGCCCGGTTCAGCTCATGCAACTCTTCACGCAGACGGTGCAACTCCACGTGAACGTCCATGGCGTAGGCCAGAACGGACCGGTCCTCTCGAGGTATCCATTGCTGGGGAAGGTAGCCCATGCGCAGGTTTTTGGCATGGGAAACCATTCCGCTTTCGGGTTCCGTTTCCTCGAGTATGATGTGGAAGAGCGTGGTTTTGCCCGCGCCGTTGTGTCCGATGAGCCCAATCTTTTCACCGGGATGGATGTGAAAGGAAACATCCTGAAAAAGGTCTCGTTTGCCCAGGGTCTTGCTCACTCCTTGAACCGTGATCACCGTATTGCTTCCTCCCCCCTCGTGCTCCGTGATTCATCATGGGATGTGCGTAAAGTCCGTTTTTTCCACGGACTCCAAAATAATCCATTTGCTTCCATCAGGCAATGCATGACGTTTTGGTCGTTTTTCCAAACCCCGGAGACGTGTTATATGCTCGAAGACTGGTCAATGTGCGTTTCGACAGCGTGGTTTTTCGTCGAAGGAGTCGAAACGTGAAAAGGAATTCCGCGGAAAGGGAGTGAGCATTGAATCATCAAGAATCTTCCAGAGCTTTGCAGGCTGTGATTTTCGATTGTGACGGCATTTTGGTGAACACGGAACCCCTTCACTACCGGGCGTTTCAGGAAGTCCTCGAGCCCTTGGGGCTTGGCTTCGACTACGAACATTACATGCGCGTTTACATCGGCTTCGATGACCGGGACGCCTTTGCCGAAGCCTTCCGTGAAAAAGGCAGGGATCTCGGTGCGCCTCAACTGGCGGAACTCATGGAAGCCAAAAACAGGATACTCCAGTCCATCGTGGCCCGGGGCATCGAAAGCTTTCCCGGCGTGACGGCGCTCATCGAAGAACTGCTCCGCCGTGAGGTGCCCCTTGCCGTGGCTTCGGGCGCCTTGCGCGACGAGGTCGAAGCCTTCACCACCGCCCTGAACATCCGGCATGCCTTTCGGGTCATCGTGGCCGCCGATGATGTGGCACGCAGCAAGCCCGATCCCGAAACCTACCTGGCTGCCATGGAAAGGATGCGCACGCACGGCGGAGTGCCGGACCTGGAGCCGGCCGGGTGCGTCGCCATCGAGGATACTCCCGCAGGCATCGCATCGGCTAGGGCGGCGGGGATGTGCGTCGTGGGCGTGACCAACTCCTTCGGTCCGGAAAAGCTGGGGGAGGCTCACCAGGTGGTGGAATCTCTCGACCGGGTGAGCGTTCGGGATATGGCGGCTCTCGTGGATCGGTGCCAAAATCAAGGGAGGGCGTGATGGCGGATGCGATGAAAGTTCCCATGGATGAAATTTCCCGTCGAATCCAAGTCTTCCAGGGGCTGCTCGCCCATGCGGGCGTGGATGCAGCCGTCATCCAACAAAATGCGGACCTCTATTATTTCACGGGTACGGTACAGGACGGATACCTGGTGGTTCCCGCTTCGGGAAGCCCCCTTTTCCTGGTGCGGAGGGACGCTGCCCGTGCCGAACTTCAGTCCTTCCTGCGCCCCATCCGCCCCATGAAAAGTGCCGGCGAGTTGCCGGGGGCCGTGGCGGAAGTCATCGGAGGTGCCAGGGGAAAGCGCCTGGGGTTCGAACTGGACGTACTTCCCGCCAACACCTTCTTTTTCTATGACCGCAAGCTGTTTCCCGACCATGAGCTGGTGGATGTGAGCGGGTTGATACGCCGGGTCCGCATGGTGAAATCTCCCTGGGAAATTCAAATGATGCGGAGAGCCGGGGCCATTTCCAAGGCCGTTGCCGATGCCGTTCCTCACCTGCTGCACGAGGGAATGACGGAACTCGAACTGAGCATCCGGCTGGAAAGCGTGGCTCGAACGGCGGGGCATATGGGCCTTCTGCGCTTGAGGAACAGCAACATGGACATGTATTTCGGGCATATCCTGTCGGGAAGCGACGCCGCGCTCCCATCCTACGGGGATATGGCCACGGGAGGGCGTGGAGTGAGCCCCGCATTCGGGCAGGGGGCTTCGGAAAAGCCCATTGGCCGTAACGAAATGGTGAGCGTGGACACCATGCTGAGCTTCCACGGCTATTTGAACGACCAGACGCGAAATTTTTGTGTGGGAACACCTCCGGCGAAACTCGCGGAAGCTCACGGCTTGTCTCGAAAAATCCTGCGGAGACTCGCTGAAGAAGCCGTTCCGGGAACCGTGACGGGAGAACTTTACGATAAAATGTGTCGGTGGGTGGATGAAGCCGGCTGGAGCGACCACTTCATGGGGGCGGGAGACTTCCGGGTCACCTTCGTGGGACATGGGCTGGGGATCGAGGTGGATGAACTGCCCCTCATTGCCGCACGGCAGAAGACGGTCATCGAGGAAGGCATGGTCCTTGCCGTCGAACCCAAGTTCATCGTTCCCGGCCTGGGCATCGCCGGTATCGAGAACACCTACCTGGTGACGAAAAAGGGACTGACGTCCCTCAATACGGCCGTGGGAGAACTGGTTTGTGTTCCATGACATTGGATGGTGTTATACGGTAATCGGAGGTCATCCCAATCTGCCGTAAACTGAAAAGGCATGGAAGGAGAAAAAAATTTCTCTTTCCATGCCTTCACTGACTCTCAAAAATTTCAGGTTATTTTTCTTTCCGTGCTTTACCTGTATTCAGCGACTGAAAGGGTTTAAATCGTGTACCCGACTTCTCCATGCAGTTCCCTGTCGAGCCCGACTTCTTCCTGCTCTTCATCCACGCGCAGGCCGATGGTCTTTTCGATGAGAATACCAATGATGTAAGTGAGCACGAAGGCATACAGAGCCACCACCACCACGCCCAAGAGCTGCACGAGCACCAGACCGGGAACTCCAGCCACCAGGCCCGTGGCACCTACGGTCGCGAACACACCCGTTCCCACGGCACCCCAGGCTCCACCCACTCCGTGCAGGCCCACGACATCGAGAGAATCATCGAATTTGAGCTTCATCTTGATGCGTATGCCGTAGTAGCAGACCACCCCGGCGGAAAGTCCCAGGACGAGCCCCCACACGGGAGTGACAAACCCTGCGGCTGGGGTGACGACCACGAGCCCGGCAATGGCACCGGAAGCAAAACCCAGAGCGCTTGGTTTGCCGTGAACCATCCATTCCATGACCGACCAGGAAAAAGCGGCGGCGCAAGCGGCTATCATGGTATTGGCGAAAGCGAGACCGGCAATGGAATCGGCAGCCAGGGCACTGCCTGCGTTGAAACCGAACCAACCGAACCAGAGGAGGGCCGTTCCCAGAAGGGTCATGGTCAGGTTGTGCGGAACGAAGGCTTCTCCGGGAAAACCTTTGCGCTTGCCGAGAAGTATGGCCAGAGCCAGGGCGGATGCGCCGGAAGAAAGGTGGACGACCGTACCGCCCGCAAAATCCAGGGCTCCGGTAGCATGAATCCAACCGCCGCCCCATACCCAGTGAGCCACGGGGTCATAGACCAGGGTAGCCCACAGGAGCAGGAACACGACCCAGGCACTGAACTTCATGCGTTCGGCGATGGCACCGCTGATGAGGGCCGGAGTGAGGATGGCGAAGGTTCCCTGGAACATCACGAATACGTAAGTGGGAATGGTATCACTGAGAGACTCGTGCGTGATGCCCATGAGCATGAAATGACTCAAATCTCCTATGAGCATGTTTCCTTCGCCAAAAGCCAGTGAATAGCCGATGACCACCCACTGCAATCCCACGACGCCAAAGGCGATCAATGAGTACATCATGATGCTCAGCACATTTTTCTTACGCACCATGCCGCCGTAAAACAATGCGAGACCCGGTGTCATGAGCATCACCAGGGCCGTGGAAACGAGTATGAAGGATGTATCTCCCGCACTGAATTCCGATGCACCCTCTTCGGCCCATGCGTTGCTTCCCGTACACAAAGCAATCAGCAGGGCGATTCCCCAAACGGCCAGTGATTTATAGCCTTTCATCCTGTGCAGGATTCCGTTGTCCATTGTGAGTTTTTCCAAAACATTCCCCATCATTTTCTCATCCCCCTCATCCATGGAAAGCACTGTCTCTTTCGCTTCCCGATTTTCTCGTGGTTTTTAAAGCGCCTCTATGCCCGTTTCCTGGGTTCGAATGCGCATGGCTTCGTCTATGTGTGACAAAAAGATTTTTCCGTCGCCGATTTTTCCCGTATTGGCCGCCTTCTGAATGGCCTGGACCACTTTGTCCACGTTGCTCTCGGCCACGACCAGCATAAGCAAGAGCTTGGGAACAAACGTCACTTCGTACTCGGCCCCCCGATAAATCTCCTTATGCCCCTTCTGCCTCCCGAAGCCCTTGACCTCGCACACGGTCATGCCGTGAATTCCCTCGGCAACCAGTGCTTCCTGAACTGCATCGAGTTTGAACGGTTTGATGATGGCTTCGATCTTGACCATGAAATGCCTCCTCTCTGTCAATGTGAGCACCGCTGACCGCTCATCGGTGCAAAAGTATTTTTCATGCCGCGCGAGGCCCAAGCCGCCGCGCAAAGACACTCGGAGAATAGTCAAGAGTCGTGCCGGATGTGGTCACGGCCAAATTGGATCGCCACTAAATATTTGAATTAAAAGTATAAATTTATTTAAGCGGACGTTGCACAGGACAAAAAACCAGGTTGATAAGATGAAACAAGAATGTAAATGGAGGGGATAATAAGAATAAAAAGTAACAAATTTGTAGCCATTGAAATGAAAAAGCAGTGACTCGACGGCCCTGTTTCGGCTATCCGCAATGAACAAAGGTTGGGCTATTCGTACTCCATGCCTATCCGAACCTAAATTTTCAACTGGATTGATTGAAACCATCAATTGATGTCCGTGCAGGCAGCCCCAAAATTTCACAAATTGAAAAAAAGAAAAAAACGAGGACTGCGTCACTCGATATGAAACGACAGTGTGCTAGCATATTTTTGTTGAACATGATAATTTATCTTTACATATGCCAGGCCATTGAAACCATTGCTATTTGTATTGAAGGAATACCTAGCACGGATCAGGCTGCAAGAAGACGCTTTTCTTCAGAGCATTCGCAAAACGCTCGGCCTGAAAGATAACCAAAATGGATCTCGGCACCTGTCTCGAGCTCAAGTTCATCAAGCAAACCGAATTTCCATACATGGAAGGTCAGGCCAATGACCGCATCGGCAAGTGAAAAATTTTTTGGGACACTGTTTTCGGAACCACCTTTTTCACCCCTCACCCATTTGCTCATGGACAGCGTGGATGCCCTCGTGTACGTGGCGGACATGAAAAACTACGAAATCCTGTTCATCAACGAGTATGGGCGCAGCAGGCACGGAAACGTCGCGGGCAGGCTCTGCTGGCAAACTCTCCAGAAGAACCAGGACGGCCCGTGTCCATTTTGTACCAATACCAAACTCATAGATGCCGATGGAAATTCAACGGGAGTCTATCGCTGGGAATTTCAAAACACCCACAACGGCCGGTGGTACGACTGTCGGGACCGCGCCATACACTGGATCGACGGTCGTTTGGCCCGGCTGGAGATCGCCTTTGACATCACAGCCCGCAAACAGGCCAGGGCTCAGTTCCTGCAGCTTCAAAAAGCCGAAAGCTTGAGATGCATGGCAGGAGCCATCGCACACAACTACAACAATGCTCTTACCATCGTAATGGGTAACCTGGAACTGATGCTGCGTAAAATCGAATCATCACCCGCCACCCAAGACCATGCGGTCTATCTGCATAATGCTCTGAAAGCCACCCACCGGGCCGTGGAAATGGGACGATCCATGATGGCTTACCTGGGAAACACCGTCGTTCATCGTACGCCGATACAGCTTGGTGATGTCTGCCTCCGGGTACTGGCCGAATTGCAAAATACAATGCCGCCGGGCGCAGTTCTGAATATTTCCTCGGATATTATCGACATTTCCATAATCGGGGATGCCGTACAAATTGAGCAGATACTCGTCAGCCTGATCGACAACGCACGGGAAGCCCTGCCCTACGAACATGGCATTATTTCCGTAACACTTTATACGGCGGCACCCGGAGAAATCCCCACGACTACCCGCTTACCCCACGACTTCAAGCCCACAGGCACGGCTTATGTCTGCATCCAGGTAACAGACAACGGCCACGGCATTCACAAAGAGAATATGGAAAAAGTTTTCGATCCATTCTTTTCCACCCGTTTCATAGGGCGAGGTCTGGGCCTTCCCGTCGTACTGGGTACGGTAAGAGCACACAATGGCTGCATTGTCGTTCAAAGCACACCGGGGCTGGGAACAGTCTTCCGGATATACCTTCCGACCCTTGTTTCTTAACCGGCCCCAAAGGCAAAATGATGCTCTGGGGAAAGGCCGCCGGGCGCTGATGGTACCCCGCCCGAATCTTGCGCAACAGGGAAATGAGGGTGTCCCCCACCAGGGCATCCACCTCGTCGAGCAGGAGCACCACGGGCAGGAAGGATGTCTGTGCCCATTGTTGCAAAAGGGAAGTCAACAACCGCAAGGGCGATACGGTGGACTTGAACTCATCGTACCAGCTCTTGAAATGGGTATCGCGCAGATACAGCCCGATGGATTCCGCCAGGGTGTCGCACACCGAAAGAATCCCCCGGGGCGCATCTCCCCGAGCGGCCTGAGCCCCCTCGATGTTGGTATAGGCGCAGGCGAAGCACCCTTCTCCATTGAGCGCCGCCATCATGGCCGGCAAAGTGCTGGTCTTGCCCGTCTGACGAGGCGCGTGAAGCACGAAATAGCGTTTGGTGACGATCAAATGGCGCACTTCCTCCCAATCGAGGCGATCCAGGGGATCGAAGGCATAATGCTCCGCCGGTTCAACCGGGCCGGAAGTGTTGAAAATTCTCTCCATGATTCAGCTCCTTGTGGCTCACGTTAAGCATCTGCACAGAAGTTTTTCACATTTGGCGCCACCACGCGAGACGGTTGGTAATGTATCGCCAAATCAGGCATCTTCACGGCACGGAAGATCTTTGGTGGCTTCAGCAGATGAGCGGGCAGTTCAATGGGTTCGTTGTTCAAAATTTTACCCACATCAGCCGTTTCGATGCCTGCAATGTCGGCGATCACTTTGTGAGAGAGGCCACTTTGGGCGGCATTCCTCACCAGGGCGTACAGCGTCGTGAAGCTTCCCTCTCGTTTGCCGTCGCGGCGTCCTTTTCGAACTCCCTTCTCAATCCCAAAACGTTCGGCACTGGTTACAATGAACGCCCGCTTTTGAGCAAGCGAGAGAAAAGAAGGTCTTTGATCGTTTTTTTTTCCCTCCCACTGGAGTAATATAACCCCGATTCCGGTTAGCAAAATCGATTCGGGACAGGAAAACCGCTTCTCCATGGCCGCCGTCTCCAAGGAAATTCTGAAGCGGCAAGGAAGGAGATGATCACCCACCACACTCGTTGAATGAACAGGGCTTTGCCCCCTCGAGGCACCACAAATGTTTAAAATCGTACTGATCGTTTTGGGGATTCTTTACTTTATCTCTCCCATCGACCTCATTCCCGACGTCATCCCCATTTTGGGAAAAGTGGACGATCTGCTGGTCCTCCTTTGGATTTACTGGAATTACTTTCGCAAAGCGGCACGGGAACGCGAAGGAGCGGATACATATTGGGAAGCTGCGGGCACTCATCGGAACAGCCGAAGCAGCAACGATGCTCACGGCACTCAAGAAGGGCATAAAAGCCACGGCACACGAGGGTACAATGCCCCAAAAAACCATGACCCTTACCGTATTCTGGAAATCTCCCCCGAAGCAGGCCCCGATGAGATCAAACAGGCCTACCGTCGTCAAGCCAACCGTTATCATCCCGACAAGGTGGCCCACCTGGGACAGGAGTTTCAAGAGCTGGCCAGGGAAAAATTCCATGAAATCCAATGGGCTTATGAAGAATTGATGAGGCGAAGGGGAGACACGGTTCACTGATAACTCTCTCCGCTTCACGGCAATGTGCCTGCCGGAAATCCAGACACTTCGGAAATACGCCGACCGGAATGCCGCCCATCAAAGGCAATATGGGGAAAGCATTGAAAGGTAACAAGAACATGAAAAAAGACCACGACTTCACAAAAATCCACACCCTGACCAACCAATTCGAAGCGGACATCCTGGCGGATGCCCTCCATCGGGCGGAAATCCCCGTCCTGGTCAGGCCCTTTCGAGAAACCGCCTATGCGGAGATTTTCGTCGATCAAAAGGGATGGGGCTGGCTCATGGTGCCCCGCCAGTGGAAAAACAAGGCAGGAGAGATCATCGGGACCACCCTCCATGATTTTGAAGCATCCCCCCACTTTACAACCCGCCCCTATGAAGACCCTGGAGAAATCGATCCTCTCCTGTGGCAGGAGCTGCGCGATGCCGATCCCGACATGATTTGCGCGTATTCCAAGGCCGCCTTCGATCCTGGAGAATGCCTTTACCGCATTTCCTTTTTCAACACGCATCTGCACTGCTTTCCGAAAGAGAGGATGATCCGTGTGGAAGATCCGGAAGTTTACCCTCGACCCGACTTCGAACTTTACCTGGTCGCTCTCAATCATCTCCTGAGGACACGCAAAATCGATCCCACGGGAAAATGGATCAGCGAAAAAGAGATACCCGGCGGTGAACAGTTCTTCCGGGGCATGCACCGCTTTCCTTTGGATACTCTCCTGGAAGGATTCGGCACAAATACGGAACTATTGCGGCGAGTGGCTCAAAGCCTGGGAGGACATCCCCTTCTCATGGGCGACGCAGCCTTTTCTTTCATTCCTTTCCCGAGAATCCCCACTGCGCTGATTCTTTGGGAAGGGGACGAGGAATTCTCCCCGTCTCTTCAACTCCTTTTGGACGCCAATATACACGAGCACTTCAGGGCGCTGGATGTCGTATGGGCGCTGGCCAACGTCGTCTGCCGGACCCTGGAACATTCCGCTCGCAAGGTCCGCCATCCATCATCATCATGAGGCATCTCACACCATGCGTATCATCTCTCTGGGACCCACCCAAACGGAAATCATCGCGGCACTCAAAGCCGAAGCAAACCTCGTGGGAATCACGGAAAACTGCGACTATCCCGAACACATCAAGGGCCTGCCCACCTACGGCTCCTGGTGGGCTCCCGACCTGCCGGGAATCATCCGGGATGCACCCGACCTGGTGTACACTTTCGGCAAGCACCAGGAGGAAATGGCCGCAGCATTGAGAGAAGCTGGACTCACGATCTATCACAGTGACCCCGGCACCGTTGCCGCATCCCTGGAAGCCATGAAAGATGCTGCTCTCATTCTGGGCAGGGAAGAAGTGGGAGAAACGCTCCTGGAGGGACTCACCGAGAGAATCGGAAAAGTCGAGAGTGCCCTCGCTTCACGCACGACTCCAGCCCCCCGAGTCTTGAGGATCATGAACTGGAATCCGCTCATCAGTGTGGGACCGGGCTCCTTCCAGCACGACGTCATCGGCATGGCGGGAGGGAGAAACATCATGGGGGACGCCCTGGCACCCTACCTGGTGTGTTCGCCGGAACTGGCGGCGGAGAGGAATCCCCAGGTGATCTTCTTCTGCGAGCCGCATCTGGTGGACGTGTTGCATCGGGACCCCACCTGGCAAGAAGTGGAAGCCGTCAGGGAAAACAAGATTTTCGTCTTCGATTGCGGACTCACCTGTCGCTCCGGCCCCCGCATCGTGGATATGCTCGAGGGGCTGGCGACTGTCCTCTACCCAAAACTTTTCCAGCGATAAACTTGAGGGAGGCGACCTGCCACTCCGGGAATTGCCGACAGAGCACCGACTTCATCCAGGGCGGCAAAAATCTTGTGAAGATCCAGGCCCGCCAGGTGAAATCCTTCGAGCCCATAGACCATGTTGGCTTCGATGACCTGGTAGCATCCGTGAACATGGCAAACGTCCAGGCCCACCTCGTCGAAGCGGCACTTGCGGGCGACATCCCTTGCAAAATCAAGGGCCTCTTGGGGAATGCCCTCAAAAGAGATGGTTCCTCCCTGGGAAACATTGTTCCGAAAGTTCCCCGAAGCATGTACGCGCCAGTAGGCATGGGCCACCTCACCCCCAATGACCACGATACGCAGGTCCCGATCCAGGGGGAGGTATTCTTGGATGTAGGCCACGGGATGAGCATGCAGATAATCCTGAAGGAGGTTCTCGCACCGGATCAGGAAAACCCCTCGCCCCTGGGAAGATCTCACGGGGGTTTTGGCCACGAAGGGAGGGGGAAAATCTTTCAAAATGCGTGCCGTCCGTTTTTTTCCCCGGTAGATGCGTGTTCTGGGATGGGGAATTTCCAGGAGTTCAAAAAGATTGGTCTGCTGAATTTTATTGCCTACGAACCCGTAATAGCTGTGGGGAAAAATGTGCTTTCCCAAGGACAGAAGAACCGTTTCGTAAAGGGGGCTGGGATAAAAAACTTTTTCGGCGGAAAGGATGCGGGCTCGAACTTCCGCGTCATAGTCCTCCCAGTTGGGCTCAACCCCCACACACTCGATATGCGCGCAGCCGCGCAGCCGCTTTCCCAAGGCGATTCGCTTCAAGGTATCTCCATCATGAGTTACGGGAACCGTTTATGAGCAGTTGCTCATTGGTTTGCGTATTTTCCAGGAGGCGAACGAGAGTTTCCATGGCGTCCTTGGGCGGCAGGTCCATCAGACACCTGCGCAGTTGTACCAGTCCCTGCATCTCTTCGCGAGTGTAGAGAAGCTCTTCCTTGCGCGTACCGGTTGCCGGGATGTTGACGGCCGGAAATATGCGAGCTTCGGCAAGCTTGCGATCCAGGACGATTTCACTGTTGCCCGTGCCCTTGAATTCCTCGAAAATATGCGTATCCATGCGTGATCCCGTTTCCACCAGGGCCGTGGCGATGACGGTGACGGAGCCCCCGTTTTCCACATTACGGGCCAGTCCGAAAAAGCGCCGGGGGATTTCCAGCGCTCCGGCGTCCAGCCCCCCCGACATAGTACGCCGTACTCCCGTGCCTCGCAGGTTGAAGGCCCGGGCAAGCCGGGTGATGCTGTCCAACAGCACGACCACATCCCGGCCGCATTCCAGTTCACAGCGAACGTGAGCCAAAACCAGTTCCGCAAGCTTGACGTGCTCCTGGACGGATCGGTCGTTGGAGCTTGCCAGCACTTCCGCCGGTGTGTTGCGGCGGAAGTGGGTCACTTCTTCGGGCCTTTCATCGATCAGGAGCAAAATGACACGCAGTTCAGGGTCGGAAGCGCGCACAGCAAGGGCCATCTCTTCTAAAAGACGGGTTTTGCCGGTTTTGGGAGCGGCTACAATGAGCCCACGGGTCCCCTTTCCCATGGGAGCCAGCAGTTCAACCGCCCGCATGGAAACATTGCCGTTCTCTCCCAACCGTATCCTTTCTATCGGATCAACGGCCACCAACCTGTCGAAACGCAAACGATTGCGAAACGCCTCGGGCGTCAACCCACAAACGGATTCCACGGTAGCCAGCTGATTCCCCTTTTTGCCTTCCGTGAAAACACCGGAAACCAGAGCCCCTTCCACCAATTCATACTCTCGAACAAGCTTGCCCGACACCCGCACATCCTGCGGACCAGGCTCGAAAGAGCGGGCCGGATCGCGCAGAAAACCGTTGCCGTTGGAAGCGCACTGCAACACACCACTGACGTTATTAGATTCCATTGAATCCCTTTCAGCTAATTTATTTTCACTCACACCTACCCCGAACTCACGGTGCTTGACACTTCGCGGCTCAACACTATAATGACCAGGTGGTCATTACTTAAAGAAAGGCACAAAGCATGGCAGCCCAGGACATTTTCAACAAGCTTGAAAACAACAAGCAAACCCGTATTCTCCGCACGGCCATCGACGAATTTGCCGACCACGGCTTCAAGGAAGCCAGTGTCAACAGGATGGTGCAAAAGCTCGGTATTGCCAAGGGATCTATCTTTCAATATTTTGGCAACAAGCAGGGGCTCTTTCAGTACGTGTTCGACCATGCCGTGAATCTCGTGCGACATTCCCTGAGAAAAGTCAAGGGGGAGACACAAGATGCGGACTTTTTCGAACGCATCCGTCAAAGTCTCCTGGCCGGGATCGAGTTCATCGGGGAATATCCCCGTATCTATCGCATTTACCTCAAAATGATTTTTCAGGAAGAGTTCCCCCTGCGTGAACAGTTTTTACGGCAGGTGCATCTTTTTTCAGGCGAATACCTGCGTCCCCTTGTGGAAACGGGCATTTCCAGAGGAGAACTCAGAGCGGATCTGGATGTGGACATGACCGTTTTCGCGCTCGACGCCCTCATGGACCGCTTTCTCCAGGCCCACTGCGTTTCCTTCCTGGACGCAGGTGCGCGCATCTACCGGGCTCCCAGGGAGGAGTTGGACAAGAAAGTCGATGCATTCATCACTCTGTTACGCCATGGTATGGGCTCGATAGCCGCAAGCGCTGCCCCCCCACTTCCATGCCCTCCGACAGGCAAACAGTGATGGATCAAGCGTCGCAATCCGGGAATCTTCCCGGAGCCATGACGATAACACTTTCCCGTCGCAAAAACGGCGGCAAACCAAAAAGAGGAAACATGCCGGACCAGCAACACTACAATCGATTGGGCATTGAGGATATTTACCAAAAAGTACATCGGGGCGCAAGGCTTGACGAAGAGGAGGGTTTGAGGCTTTTCCGCTGTCCGGACGTTACCGCCGTAGGAACCCTGGCGGACCATGTACGGCGACGCCTGCACGGCGATGAGGCTTATTACGTGCTCAATCAGCACATCAATTATTCCAATATCTGTATCAACCAGTGCCGATTTTGTGCCTTTCATCGCCATGCGGGAGAACCGGGAGCCTTCGAACTGTCCCTGGATGACGTGGAGCGCAAATTGATGGAAAGGCCCGCGGGTTCCATCACCGAAGTTCATGTGGTGGGAGGCTGTCACCCGAGCCTGCCCCTGGAATATTTTGAGAAACTCATCAGGCACATAAAGACCGTGCGGCCGCAAGTGCATGTCAAGGCCTTCACGGCTGTGGAAATCGCCCATTTCGCTCACATCGAGGGGATCAGCACCGGAGAAGTGCTCGTGAGGCTCCAACGAGCCGGGCTCGACATGCTGCCCGGCGGCGGCGCGGAAGTTTTCAGCCCGCGCATTCGGAACCTCCTTTGTCCCGAGAAGCTCGATGGCGCCGGGTGGCTGCGCATCAACCGGGAAGCTCACAAGCTGGGAATTCGGAGCAACGCCACCATGCTCTACGGGCACGTGGAAACGGCAGAGGAACGTGTGGAACACTTGTGCGCCCTTCGCCGATTGCAGGACGAAACAGGGGGCTTCACCTGCTTCATCCCGCTCCCCTTTCAACCCGCCAATAATCGAGTGGGAGAACAGGGGGAAGCCAGGGGCACCACGGGCGTCGAAGACCTGAAGACCATGGCCGTGAGTCGCCTCTTGCTGGACAACTTCATTCACATCAAGGCATACTGGGTGATGCTCACCCTCAAAATGGCCCAGGTGGCCCTCCATTTCGGCGCCGACGATCTTGACGGCACTATTGTCGAGGAAAAGATCGGCCACATGGCTGGAGCCGAATCGGAACAGACCCTCACCCGCGCCGAATTGAGGCGCATCATCCAGGAAGGGGGCTTCACCCCCGTGGAAAGGGACTGCCTGTTCAATCCCTGCCTCCAGGACAACGGGCAGGCAGCAAAGGGAACTGAAAATTGAAGAAGCCGTTAAAAAGGAAAAATCATGGGTTTTCGTTTTTTTAGACGTTTTCGCATTGCACCCGGCATCACTCTCAATTTAAGCAAATCGGGCCCATCCATTTCCATGGGGCCTCGCGGAGCAAAAGTAACGGTAGGATCAAAAGGGGTACGCAAAACATTAGGACTGCCCGGTACTGGCCTGCATTACACTCAGCACACCTCCTGGGGCAAGGTGGGAGCCATGGCGGGCGGAGAGCGACCGGCAGCCCAGGGCTCTCCCGTTGTACAATCCACCCAAAACCGTTTGGATCTGGGCTTTTTTCGGCGTCTCTTCACACCTGACGACGAGCGAACTTTCGTTGAAGGTTTGAAAGCTTTTATCACTGGAAACGAGGATTCGGCTCTTGAGCAATTGCAGACGACCAGGCACGTGGCCGATGCGGCTTTTCTGGCAGGTTTTATCGCCCTCACAAAAGAGCGCTACGACGAAGCCGTGATGGCTTTCGAGCAGGCAGACCAAAATCATGAAACATTGGGACGGTATTTCCAAAAGTACGGAGTTGTGTTGAACCTGAACATGCCCATCACCGACGAACTGGACGCCCACATCGAACCCAACCGTCGAGGTCTGCTTTTGGGACTTGTGGAAGCCCTCCAGGAAAAGAAAGAATACCTGCGAGCCGTGGAGGTACTCCGCATGCTGCACAGCCTGGACCCGGACGATGTGGTGGCACAGGTGTCCCTGGCGGAACTCCTTCTGGAGGCTGACCCCGACAATCGAAATCATTGCAACGAGATCGTCCAAATGACAGCGGATACAGCCAACGACTCTCCCGTACACACGGTCCTGCTGCTTTACAAGTCCAGGGCATTGTGCCGGCTGGGGGCGCTCATGGCAGCCCGAGATACTTTAACGACGGCCCTGCGCCGAACCAAAGACCGATCCAAAGAACTCCTGCTGGCCCTGCGTTATGAGCGGGCACTGGTTTACACTCAGTTGTCCGAACGGACCAGGGCACGCTCCGAACTGGAAAAAATTTATTCCGAAGCGCCTGATTATGAAGATGTGCGCCAAAGGCTTGAAAATGGATAAACTCCCGTTGCATGGACACCCATGATAACTTAATAGCTCTGGAGCCCATCAAAGAGAGCCTGGTATACGTAAGCGGTGATCATGACTCCTGCCGCACGTGAGGTATTGACAAACTGTACGCCATATTGCACCCGTTGCTTGTTCTTTGCGCCATCCACCGCCTCCCTGGTGCTCCGGATCACCCCAATGAGATCCAGTACCGCATCGGCTTCATTGATAAACATACGCAACCGGATCTGTACCTTTTGGCCGACTTCCCCCAAAGGGAAGTCGGAAACCATTGCACATCCTCCAAGACTGAGATTGGTGATGACTGCGGCACGATTTCGCCCGGTTTCGTCGATTACCGACGCCTTTAGATTGACTCGAGCCCTTTCACCCTTGCGAATGGGGACACCTCTGACTTTGGCGGGATAACTCAGGTGCAGGTAGGGGTAAGGCTCGTTGACCACTTTAAGGACCTGTGCGGAAAACGAGTACATGCATCTGCCGGAAAACATGCGTATAAGAAAAGAATGCCCCTCTCGAATCATCTGAACTTTTTCGTCTTGAATGGGAGTGGAAACGATGAGGCTTCGGCCTCGCAAATAACCGATGAGTTTTACAGTATATTTGGCCGGAGGCGTGCCGAATTGCAGGTGAACAGCATGTCCGATGGGCAACCGTATCTCATCCAGTGCCCGTAGCTCCTCTTGAGGCATTTTTTCATCGACTTCCTGTGATACTGTCAATTTCTTCATTGCTTTTTCTTTCAAAAATAATTGAAATTTATATAGAAATATCTAAAGCCACACCTGCATTCCATCGAACTCACAATTTTCAGGCAGCTTCCAAAAAGTAACAAACTCAAGTCCCGGACTCGCGAATCACCAGACCCTGCATCTGTTCGCGCCGATTGAATTCCACGGCAAAATCCAAAGCGGAATCCCGGTTTTCGAAAATCCCAACCAGAACACGGTTCCAACGCCCACTGTCCTTGAGTTCCAATGCATGCACACGAGCATCATACCCCTTGCCCTTCAGCCGCTCCACCAACTTCTCAGCGTTTTCGGCATCCTTGAGCGATGCCACGAGGAGGGTGTAATAATTTCCGGTTTTCTCCACGGAATGGTCCCCATGAGAATCCAGAGGGCTCCTTGTCGGACGTAAGGTCAGTTCGGCAGGTTCGCTATCCCTGACAGAGTTGTCTTCCCGCGGTTTTCTTTCTCTCCGTGTCAGTACATTTTCACTGGGTGCGATCCCTTGAGCTTTCGGCTGATCCTGAGTCAATGGGTTAAGGATGGAGTTTTCGCCCCCTGTCTGCGTCAGATCTTGGAAATAAGTGAGAGAGGCCTGCATTTTTTCAGGACTCTCCCATGTTTCGGCCACGTTGTCCGGAACGGGCTGTTCTTCGACTCCCAACCCGAGAAAATGCATGAAGCCGGCTTTGATGCCACGGTCTTGGGGATCCACCAGAGGAAGGCCTCTACCGATCAAAACCCCGAACACGAACATCCATGTCAAACCCAGCAATAGAGCCATAGAATAAAGAGCTATCTGTCCCAAGCTCAACTCGACACGATAGCGTCTGGTCTCCTTGCAAGTTTCCTCGCGATCGAACCGGGATTTTTTTCTTGTTGATAGAGCCATGTGAGCTCTCAGCCTCCCCTCAACTACTCCCTCACATTTTCCGTGGCGCATCCACTCCCAACAGGGCCAGGGCGTTGGCGACAACATCCCGAACGGCCGCCGCCAGGCAAAGCCTCGCCATGGAAAGTTCCACATCATCGCCGAGAATGCGATTTTGATTATAGTAGCTGTGAAAGGTTGAAACCAGATCGTGCAGGTAATAAGGGATCAGGTGCGGCTCCAATGACTGTGCACTGGCGGCGAGAACGGTGGGATATTCCCCCAGCATCTTCAAGAGCAGCAATTCATGGGGCTGATCCAGACGGTTAAGACATCGTTTCATCGCGTCGGCAAGGGGCCAGACAAAAGCAATTCCCCGTTCCTCGGCAACTTCAAACACACTGCAAAGGCGTGCATGAGCATACTGGACATAATACACAGGATTGTCATTGCTCTGCATCTTGGCCACATCCAGGTCAAAATCCAGGGGGCTGTCGGACCTTCGGGTAAGAAAAATATAGCGGGCCGCATCCTTGCCCACCTCGTCAACAACTTCCCGAAGTGTTACGAATTCTCCCGCCCGGGTGGACATGGCCACGGGATTTCCTCCTCTCAAGAGATTGACGAGCTGCACCAGGATGATTTTCAGATCGTCCCGCTCCCGCCCCATGGCTTGGACTCCCGCAAGCATGCGGTCCACGTAGCCGTGATGGTCCGCCCCCCATATGTCCACCACCAGGTCGTATTGCCGGGAAAACTTGTTCTTGTGATAGGCAAGGTCCGCGGCAAAATAGGTACTGACTCCGTTGGCGCGGATCACCACCCGATCTTTCTCATCCCCGAAAGCAGTGCTGCGAAACCATGTGGCTCCTTCCTCCTCATAAATGAACCCTCTGTCCCTGAGTTCGGATATGGCTTGTGCAATACCATCGGCATCGTGGAGGCTCTGTTCGCTAAACCATATGTCGAATTTCACGCCAAAAATATCCAGGTCATCCCGAATACCGGCAAGGATACGCTCCCCGGCGAACCGGGTAAATTCCGGGAGAGCGTCACCAAGGGGAACCCCCTTGTATCTTTCTCCCTCCAGCTCCAAAAAGTCCCGGGCCAGATCCTTCATGTACTCGCCGCGATAGTGGTTGTCGGGAAAGGCCTCTTCCCGCCCCAGCAGCTCCTGGTAGCGGTAATACAGGCTGGCGCCCAGGGTGTTCATCTGGTTGCCCGCATCGTTTATGTAGTATTCTCTCTCGACGCTATAGCCACAGGCACTCATGATATTGGCCAGGACATCACCCGTTGCGGCACCTCGCCCATGGCCGATGTGAAGGGGGCCTGTGGGGTTCGCACTGACGAACTCCACCTGTACTTTTTTCCCCCGGCCAACATTCTGCCTGCCGTAACTTGCAGGATTCGAGAGAATTGTTTCCACGACACCCAACCACGCCTCGGGTTTTATGAAAAAGTTGATGAAGCCTGGGCCTGCGATTTCGACTTTTTCCAGGATTCCATGAGAATCCTGAATGCGTGCGATGATTTCATCGGCAATTTTCCTGGGATTGCGCTTTAGGGTACGGGCAAGTGTCATGGCCAGATTGGTGGCATAATGGCCATGTTGGACTGCTTTGGGAGAATCCAGGTCGATGGCGATGGGATTTCGATCTTGCAGGCCGGCCGACTCCATCATGGGCAAAAGGGCGTTGGAGAGCATGGTGATGAGCTTATCACGAACAAGAGACATTTTCGGTTGTTTCCTCCATATTTGACATAGCAGGTTAAAGGCTCCATAAAAAATGGAGCAAAATTAAAAATTAAAGGTTCGGGGGGCTTTGCTCCCCTACGCCGGAAGCGTGCCCCGCGAGATGAAAGACTGTGTCAGGTCCCTGGAGATGCGTTGAGAAAGCGTTTGTCCCGATGCTTGCCAATATTGCAAAATATCTCATAGCTGATGGTACCACTCAGTTCCGCTATTTCATCAGCCGTGATGATCGCATCCCGCTGGGAACCAAGGAGCACCGTTTCGTCGTCCCGGCAAATCCCGGGAATGTGAGTCACATCCACGGTGATCATGCTCATGGACACCCTTCCCACCAAGGGAGCCCGCTGCCCCCTTACGAGAACCGTCCCCTTGTTGGACAGGCACCTGGGATAACCGTCATTGTATCCCACCGGAAGGGTGGCGATGATGGTCGGCCTTTGGGTGACGAAAGCTCTCCCGTAACCTATGGGGCATCCCGCAGCAACCTCTTTGACCTGAATTACCCTGGTCTTGAAGGACATCACCTGATCGAGGGACACGGGACGTAGAAGATCATGAGAAGGGGGAGCGCCGTAAAGCATGATGCCTGGGCGCACCAGTTGGAACTGCGCTTCCGTAAGGTCCAAAAGACCCGCACTGTTGGAAATGTGTGCATATTTAAAGGGAAAGCCATGTCGGCGGCAGACCCCGAGAGCATCACGGAATCTCTGTGTTTGAAACTCGCTGTACGTTTTGTCCGGTTCATCGGCAACGGCAAAATGGGAAAGGATACCTTCCATGCTCAGGCCCGGCAATTCCTTAAGGTGATCCAGGAAATCGGAAAGGTCTTCCATGGGAACTCCAAGCCGCCCCATACCCGTATCCACTTTGAGGTGGAAACGAGCCTCCATGCGGAGTTCCACCGCAGTTTTGCTGAGCGCATCGGCATGATCCCTCCGGTAAAGCACGGGACGCATGTCGTGCCTTAGAGCCGATTTCATTTCGTGGGGCTCCACCCCCAGCAGTACGATGATGGGAAGTTTGAGGCCTGCCTCACGGAGTACCTCTCCTTCCCAATATTCGCTCACGGCAAGAAACCGGGCTCCCAGTGCTTCCAGCTCTCGCGCAACCGGGACCATGCCGTGGCCGTAAGCGTCTGATTTGACCACACCGACAATTCGAGCCTGCGGTTCAAGGCGCTCACGCGCCTTCGAAAAGTTACGACGAAGAGCCGCCAGGTCGATTTCGACCCAACCGAAAGGCATGATGACCTCCCTCAATCATGATTGTTTACCCTTCAGAGCGGGAACCCATCCCTTTCCAGGGATGGGTTCCCGCTTGTAAGAATCCTTTGCAATCAAAGGCAAATATGTTAGGGGTTTTGCTCACTGTTGCAAGGATAATTTTCGAAAGGGTGTAATTATGTGGGAAGGATACCTGCTGACGGTAGCCGGATTGATTTGCTTTCTTGAAGGGCTCCCTTATTTTGCCTTTCCCGATCGACTGAAAAAATGGCTTCTTATGATGACCGATCTGCCCAGCGCCAGGCTGCGTGTCATTGGGGGAGCCATGATGCTCCTCGGACTGTTGCTCGTATATTGGGGGCGCCGCTATGTGGGAAGATGAAAAGCCTGTCTACGACTTGCAAGCCTACGACTACGAGCTGCCCGAAGAGCTCATTGCCCAGGTGCCGATGGGAGGCCGTGATGGATCACGATTACTGGTTCTGGAACGACGTACAGGCCGCATCGACCATCATCACTTTCAGAACTTGGGTGATTTTTTAACAGCGGGAGACCTTCTCGTTGTCAACGATACCAGGGTCGTGCCGGCACGCCTGCATGGATACAAGGATACCGGCGGTCGGGTGGAGGTCCTCGTGCTGGACCCTTACAAATCCAAGGACACGGCATGGAGGGATGGGTACGAATGTCTCATCAAATCCTCCAAACCGTTGAAAAAAGGTTCGACCCTCGAACTACGGGAAAACATCGAAGTCAAGGTGCTTGCAAACGGCATGAACGGGCGGGCGATGCTCCTGTTTCCACGGGAACACGACATTATGGACGTCCTCGCCACATGGGGTGAGGTGCCCCTACCCCCTTACATCAAAAGGGAGGCTTGTACGCCCGAAGCAAGAGATACCCAATGGTACCAGACGGTTTATGCCGATACCCCAGGAGCTGTAGCGGCTCCAACGGCCGGTCTGCATTTTTCCAATTCCCTGCTTGAAACTCTGCGATCATCAGGAATTGAAATGGCGACCGTTACTCTCCACGTGGGATATGGAACCTTCTCTCCCATCCGCACGCCGGATCTGCGCCGACACGTCATGCATTCGGAACATGTGGAAGTATCGGAAGCAACCGCGGCAATGATCGAAAGAGCCGGAAAGACGGGAAGAAGAATCATCGCAGTGGGTACAACGGTGGTTCGGGCTCTCGAGTGGGCGGCTCTCAAAACCGAAAGCCTCCGGGCTTTCTCAGGTCAGTGTGACCATTACATCTACCCCGGTTACACTTTTAAAGTGGTGGATGCCATGATCACCAATTTTCACCTGCCCAAATCCTCCCTCATTCTCCTGGTTTCGGCCTTCGCCGGACGCAAAAAGGTTTTGAAAGCCTATGAAACCGCCGTCTCCCAGGGGTATCGTTTTTTCAGCTACGGGGATGCCATGCTCATCCTCTGATGAATTTGGAGAAAAGTGGGGAAGGGGAAGTGCTGGAGAGCAAGGCACTCGAGCATCCTCAGACATATCCATGGAAACAAGAAAGGAAAGCATCCTTTGAAATTCGAGGTCATTGCTCAAGACCGTTCCTGCGGCGCACGCCGTGGGCGCATGGAAACCATTCACGGCACTATCGAGACCCCCATTTTCATGCCCGTGGGCACGCTGGGTACCGTGAAAAGCCTCTCTCCCGAAGAACTCGAGGAAGTGGGGGCTCATGTTATTTTGGGAAACACATATCACCTCTATTTACGGCCGGGAGCCGACCTCATCGGACGATTGGGAGGCCTACACCGATTCATGGGCTGGAATCGTTCCATACTCACGGACAGTGGGGGGTTTCAGGTATTCAGCCTGGCCCGTATCAACAAAATCGAAGAAGGGGGTGTGGTATTTCAGTCCCACATTGACGGGTCCCGCCATATGATCAGCCCCGAAATAGCGACGGAAATCCAGATGCGGCTCGGCTCGGACATCGCCATGTGCTTCGATGAGTGCAACTCCTACCCCGTTACCAGGGAATATGCACGGGAATCCATGGAACGGAGTGTCCGCTGGGCCGCAAGATGCCGTCAACGCCACGATCTCGACCATCAGGCCCTTTTCGGAATCATCCAGGGAAGTGTGCATGTGGACTTGCGGGAACTCTGCCTCGATCGACTTATGGAAATCGGATTTGACGGTTACGCATTGGGCAGCCTGTCCGTCGGGGAACCCAAGGAAGAAATGCTGCGAATCATGGAAGCTATGGTGCCCCGAATGCCCAAATCCCTACCGCGCTACATCATGGGAGTAGGCACTCCTGAAGACCTTGTGGAAGGGGTGCATCTCGGAGTGGACATGTTCGACTGTGTCATGCCCACGCGCAATGCCAGAAACGGCATGCTTTTCACACGCGGAGGCAGCATTCAGATCAAAAACAGATGCTATACCGATGATCCCGAGCCCATCGAAAAGGATTGTTCCTGCTACACCTGCCGGAGGTTTTCCCGTGCTTACCTGAGGCATCTTTTCATGGCAAGGGAACTTCTCGGTTATCGGCTCAACACCCTCCACAACCTCCATTACTACCTCAACCTCATGAAGGAAATGCGTACCGCCATGGAGCAGAATCGGTTTTTGCAATGGCGCAAGGATTTCCATGCGGAACGAAGCCCTTTGGAACAAGATGTCGGGTGATTTCCAAAAATAGATTCACCCCCTCTATTTGATACGAGTTGATGCGAGATAACTGGAACACGAAATGATGCATATCAGCCGGGAGCTTGTCGAGGGCACCTGTAAAAATACCATCGAAACCATTTTGCTTTGTTTGCAGCATGCCGTCAAAGGAACCATTTACACCATCGGCACGGTGCCCGACCTCCGAGCAGTCCGTATCACTTCCGGAATACGATGTTCCCGGGACGGTCTCATCAGCTGGGGACTTCCCCAAACTTCCGATTACAATCCCCCCGGAAAAACATGGTTGCAATACAGGGACAACCCAGGAACCCCCCTGGAAGCCATGGGATGGTGTGTCGAGCGTCAGAAAAGCTGGACCGCCGATGATCCGTATGAAAACATTCGAAGTGTTCGCAAGCAATTGCAGGGCGAAATAGAAGATACCCATCATATGGAGCCCGTTCTGGTCAACAAGAGAGATTTTTACGGCGAAGCACTCGACAGGCTCGATTCCCCTCTGGACTGGCAGGGAAACCCCATCTGGCAGGACACTGACCACGTGGTCGTGGCGGTCATCAAAATTCACTTCATACCTCAAAGCATTCGACAGGGGGATAACTCAACCAAGATAATAAAAAAACTTTCCGCAACTCTGGGAACGGAACTTTTGTCCCTTCACCTTCGTGAAAGCTTTCTGATGGCCCAGGCCAGATTATCACATCAGAGGCTTCAGTCCGCCAATGTTCTGGCACATGAACTGCGCAACAGCACCATGAAGCTGGCATTTGTTTTTTCCGCCATCAATGGAATCATGGGACTGCTCCGGGAAGAATGGGAGATCGCGCTTCAACAAAAATTGCCCCATCTGGAATTCAAATCCCAGGTGATCGCGTCACTGAGCAAAGCCCTGGCCCTCTACCGAAAAAAAACATCCGCACCTCCCCATATTCTCGAAGAATTGGAACAGGCTCAAGAAGACCTGGCAAACCTTTCCCTGCTGCCCGAACAAGCCCAAAAGCTGGTCAAGGAAAGAATCGAACCCCGCTGGATGCTCATCCTGAACGCACAAAATATTTCCAACCCTTTGAAAAATGAAATTTTTCTCCTATTACAGCGCCTTGTTGGTTCCATTTGGATGGTGGTTGACGAGGGCATCATTGAAAAAATGGACCATCTGCCCACCCAAATCCGCCATCACTGGCCGCGACTGGCCTATTCACACCTCACCATGACCGATTTTCACTTACTGAAGGAAATACTGAGTCTTCTCGATTCACCCGAATTCGAAATCAACCGCAAGTTCCAACTAAAAAAAATACTGACATCTCTCAAAATCATTGTGGAAGTGATTTCCAGGGTCGAAGAGCAGGCAAACAGGATCATTTCTTTTGTCAAAACCGGTGACGAGCTATGATTCAAGCTCAAATCCTTTGACAAAATGGCAAACTATGTGCTCGACAAAGAAATTTTTTTTCAATATGATGCAACGTTGTTTTTTTGAATGATTTGTTGGAGATGCCAGAGACCAAACACCTAAAGGAGTTGAAGATGGCGGAATTTAAATACGTTGACCCAATGCCCCTTGGAAAAGACGAGACCAAGTATCGCTTGCTGACGAAGGACCATGTCTCTATTGCCGACTTTGCCGGTAAGGAAATCCTCAAAGTGGACCCTGAAGCATTGGCACTCCTCGCCAACACTGCCATGACGGAGGTGTCTTTCAAGCTCCGAACAGAACACCTGGAAAAGGTGGCGGCTATTCTCGATGATCCCGAAGCGACCCCCAATGACCGTGGAGTGGCCGTCGCCATGCTGCGCAACGCGGAAATTTCAGCCAAGGGCGTTCTCCCTCTGTGTCAGGATACGGGAACGGCAACCGTGGTAGCCAAGAAAGGCCAACAGGTCTGGACAGGAGTCAAGGACGAAGAATACCTTTCCAAGGGCATCTTCAAGACATATACCGAAGAAAACCTGCGCTATTCTCAAACCGTCCCCATCACCATGTACGAAGAAAAGAATTCGGGCAATAACCTTCCGGCACAAATCGACCTTTACGCAACGGAAGGCATGGAATATAAGTTTTTGTTTGTTGCCAAAGGTGGTGGCTCCGCCAACAAGACGTACCTTTTCCAGGAAACGAAAGCTTTGCTCAACCCGAGCACCCTGGAGAAATTTCTTGTGGAAAAGATGAAAACGCTGGGTACAGCTGCGTGCCCCCCCTACCATCTTGCTTTTGTCATCGGAGGCACATCTGCTGAAGCCTGTCTCAAAACGGTCAAGCTGGCGTCCGCCCGCTACCTGGATGGTCTTCCCACCGAAGGGAATGAATATGGGCAAGCGTTCCGTGATGTAGAAATGGAAAAAAAGGTGCTGGAGGCCGCCTATAAATGTGGATACGGGGCTCAATTCGGTGGTAAGTATTTCGCCCTTGATGTGCGTATCATACGTTTACCCAGGCACGGAGCTTCCTGTCCGGTGGGTATGGGAGTTTCTTGCTCCGCAGACCGTAACGTCAAAGCAAAAATCAATAAGGAAGGCATCTGGCTCGAAGAACTGGAAAACAATCCGGGAAGGTTCATTCCGGATAAATATCGCGGCACCTATGATCACGGCGTTGTCAAAATCAATCTGAACCGCCCCATGAAAGAGATTCTGGCCGAATTGAGCAAGTACCCGGTCACCACTCAATTGTCCCTGACAGGAACTATCGTGGTGGGCCGCGACATCGCGCACGCCAAGCTCAAGGAACGTATCGACAAGGGCGAAGGGCTCCCCCAGTACATGAAAGACCACCCCATTTACTATGCAGGCCCCGCCAAGCAACCGGAAGGCATGCCGTCAGGATCTTTCGGCCCCACAACTGCCGGACGCATGGATTCTTATGTGGATTTGTTCCAGTCAAACGGCGGATCCATGATCATGATCGCCAAGGGTAACCGCAGCCAACAGGTGACGGATGCGTGCAAAAAACACGGCGGCTTCTATCTTGGCTCCATCGGAGGACCGGCGGCGCTTCTCGCCCAGGAAAACATCAAAAAGGTGGAAGTGCTCGAATATCCCGAATTGGGTATGGAAGCGGTCTGGAAGATTGAAGTGGTGGATTTCCCCGCCTTCATTCTGGTCGATGACAAGGGCAACGACTTCTTTGCGCAGCTCAGCTGTTGATAAAACGCAGCAATAATCATTCCGTTGCCTAATAACGCAAGAGGGATCCATATTCTTCTTTTGAGAGTGGATCCCTTCTTTTTGCGCTCTATGGCCTCTTTGGAGTGGAATACGCGGCGGTTTTAGAATCGGGAAGATCGAGGAAAAAGATTTCCGGCTCCCCGTCTCAATGGGATTTGCCCTTTCGCAATTTTTCTTCCACCACACAATGGATACCCAAACCTTTCAAACCGGGCCGGAAGCATAGATTATCCCGTAAGCAGGTCGCAGGTTCGAGGTCGCCGGATTTCCATCGCCTCACCAAGTGAGGCTCGCGGATGAGTGGACGGCAAAGGGATACATAATCAGTTATGCCTTCACACACCAGTCTTTCCGCTACCTGGTAAGACCGGATGCCTCCCACCAACATGAGAGGGACCGTCAGTTCCTTTTTAAATCTTCGGGCTGATCTTTCGTAAAACACTTCCTGCTCGGAAGAAGTCAGGTTGACTTTTCTGACAGGGCGGCATTCCGGGTTTGAAAGAATTGTTCCACCACTTATTTCAACGGCATCGATTCCTTTATCACAAAGTATGGACGCAAGTGTAATCATTTCATCTTCAGTGAAACCATCCGAAAGAAAATCCTGACTATTAAGCTTAATGAGGACAGGATAGTTTCGCCCGACTGTCTCGCGCACCACATCGTAGATTTCCATGAGGGCTCTTGACCGGTTCTCCAATGATCCCCCATATTCATCCTGACGCCGGTTGTAGTGTGGCGAAAGAAATTGACTCAGGAGATAACCATGGGCAGCGTGCAGTTGAACACCATCGAATCCGGCTTCACGGGCTCTTCGTGCCCCTTCCTGAAAAGCCTGAACGATGCCTTCGATTTCCAACTTCGATGCTTCCCGACACAGAATTCGTCCATCATGCTCCAGGGAAGAAGGGCCAACTGCATCCTTGCCGGCAAACGCATGGCAACCTGCGTGGGCCAATTGCATCACGATTACACCTCCGGCTTTATGCACTTCTTCCACCATAGCTGATAATCCAGCAATCAAACCATCGTCGTAAACCCCCAACTGACAGCGCCCAGCCTGCCCTTCTGAACTCACATAGCTATGCCCCGATATGACCAAGCCGACCTCCCCCTCTACCAGGGAAAGCATATACTTCGTCAGCTGGGAGGTACAGGCACCTTCCTCGGTGGCCATTCCTTCCCAGGTAGCAGAACGAACAAAGCGGTTTTTTAAACTCATGCCATTGATTGATGTTTCTTCAAAAAGCTTGGACATGGCAGGTCTCCTCTAATACATCGTAAGGATAAAGGGTTTACTGCTGGATTATGAAATTTCGAAGGAAGCTGATTCAGGCAGCTATGATGCGATTTTGTGGATTAATTTTTTGAGGACTGTGTGCTGAGGGCAGTAAAAAAGATAAAGGGGCGGCGGCGCCCTACTCTCCCACGCAATG
>CAZRWT010000021.1:0-45141 GCA_964603955.1 uncultured Syntrophobacteraceae bacterium | reverse complement strand
AACAAAGGACATGCCGATTCCCGGTATCTGTTTGTCCCACGCGGTTGTGTTCATCTCGGCCTGTTTGACCTCCCTCGCGAAAAAGCCTGTTGATCTCGCCTGCCCGGTTCGGTATGGCGGTGCCTCCGCACTTCTGCCCCGCATGAGGCTTTCCACTATACGTTTCAGTTTATCGCCTTTGGGGATGCGTCCGTCAGAAGGCGTATGCCGGCTGCAACGGCTCTGTTTCTAATATCCCAAAGCTTTCTTCCCAAGTGGGTCCTCGGAACGAACACACACGTCAAAGCGCACCGGCGTCTGCAAAGCATCGCCTGCACCTGCCGGTTATGCCGCTTATCCGTTTTCCAATTCACCAAATACGCTGAATACCGGCGTACTCATCGAACACTTCGTCCCGACTCGGAACCGGTATGTTTTCCGACTGACTTTGTGCGATGATCATGCGGTCAAACGGATCTTTGTGATGAAAAGGCAGTGATCTCACAATTTCAAGGTGCTCCGGTCCGATGTGCAGCAATTCCATCGCGTTGCCGCCGACATGACCTTCTGACCATATCCGGAAAAGTGAGATTCAACCTCGACTTGCCCATGCCGGCTTTAATTGACATTTCCCACAGACTTGCGATGCTCGGCAGCCTTTCGTTTCCGACGTCCTCGATGAACTGCCGCGCATGACCGCTCAGTTTCAGATTGCCTTCTATAGAACCAGAGGAACGTATGTGTGTCGAGCAGAAGTCTCACGGCACATATTCCTCAAAGTCTTCGAGAGGTTCATCAAAATCATCCGACATTTCGACCAGTCCCTCGGCGCTCCCGAATTTCGGATACGGCTTTTCATAAGGGATGGGTATGATTTTGAAACCCGATCCGTCATCTTTCGTGATGATAACCTCCTCGCCGCCGGCTACCATTCCGATCAGTTCAGCGAGGCGAGTCTCGGCTTCTTTCAACGCTATCTGCTGCATGCCAATCTCCCTCGGATTGCTGTCTTTTCGGTTACTCTTCATTTTTTTAGTGGCATAACGGCGAGTTCACCTGCGCGACGATAGGAGCGTCAGGTGAAACGACTGGTTAAATTTTTAATTTATAAATAAATTTTACTCTTTTGCTCTTTTAAATCTTCCTCCGTGGTTTTTCCCATTTCTAATTTGAACGACCAGCTACCAGACATATCGTTTATTTTTAAAACATTATCAGGGCAGTTGGTCACACATGCTAAACAAGCAATGCATTTCCCCTTGTCTATTTCACCTAATTTGGCTTCCATAGCTCCAGTTGGGCAAAGTTCCTCGCAAGCTAAACACATGCTACACTCTTCACCGTTCCTAGACGGAGGGTTCGTAAGCACTTTAAACCTAAACATTTCAAAAGAATCAAGTTGTTCTTCAGTATAATCCGTCTTTTCCAGATCACCTAATATATCATCATCTTCACCAATAAATCTCTTGTATGTTACCTGTGCATACTTTTTTGCTACATTGAAATCAAGTTCATCGGGTCGTCCTTCCATGGCTTTCCAGCCGCCAAGGTTAAAAGTATGTGCACCCAGAAATTCTGCGGACGAAACAACGATAAAATTTTGTTCTTTCAGTATTTGTCTTGTGGAATAATGGGCAGGGTGAACTTGAAAGCCGCCAAAAGTGAAAAACATACTGCATTTTTTACCTTTACCATCCAAAGTTTTCATCCATTCTCTCACTGCTCTAGGGGCTCGTAAGGAATGAATTGGTAATCCAAACAAAACTGCTTGATAAGGCTCTAAATCAATTTGTCGTTTCCTGGCTGAATAAGGGGTAATATCAGTTTTGGTTACATCTGCACCCATCTCGATGAGTTTTTTTTCAATTACACTTGTAATCGTAGCAGTGTTTCCTGTAGCTGAAAAATACAATATCAAAACATTCATAGCATTCTCCTCGATTTCAGTGAATTAAGCATTTTGTTTCTATGATACTTAACAGCATTATTATCCTGACTTCACGAAAATGCCGATTTTCCCATTTTGTTCAGTTCATCAGCGATTTTACCAGTAAAATGCCAAATCGTTATCCCGTCGATTTTTTGAAAGATGATCCATCCCGTGACGATTTGCTCACGGCATCGAGGTTCGTTTGATGCTCCAGTCCGAAGTCGGCTTTATGGGCCGGTCAGGAACCTGCTCCACAATCCGGAGTATAAAGCCGACCTCAAAGAAGTATTTCATGGGCGGGTCTCGGATTCAGAGTAAAGAGAAACCACCTTCACTTCTTTTACCCTGCACATGGGTTTTGTCGTTTTTTCCATCGTGACGAACTCGTCCACATCTGCGACCACCGCAGCCCCTATGTGTAGAGCGTCAATGGGGGTCATGTCATATTTCGAGGCCATGGCGAGAGCGCATCTGGTCACATCCTGAGACGTATTCAAATCCTCGGCATTTTCAAAAAATGTCCGCATGAATTCGACTTCTTCCAACTGCTTATGGAATGTCGGTTTCGGGAGCACCTCGAGCCGTAGATAATCGCTCACCACGAATCCCCGATCCGGGTCGTCCAAAATCCGGAGAGCCCTTTGTGCCCCTGGATTGTTGCCACGAAAGGCTTCAATCAGGACACCAGCATCAATATAGGTCCTTTTCATCGTCCTCGATCTCTCCTCTTCTACGTCGTACTTCTTCAAGGACTTCGTCTTCGGTCAGAAGGCGTATGCCGGCTGCAATGGCTCTATTTCTGATATCCCAAAGCTTCCTTCCCAAGGGGGTTCTCGGAACGAAATCACTTTCCCATTGGCACAGAGTGGGCTGGATCATCTGCGAGGTGCTCCTTCCTCGTTCCAGAGGGAGGATAAAATTTATCCAAGGAGCGGGCACCGGCCTGACTTCTCCTTCAGGATGCCGTACCAGGTCCGACCGGGACTCCCGTAGAAACGGCGACAAGGCGCTGCCGGTCATGGGTCCCGTGATTTCGTGGATCAAAGTCATGGATGCGATCATATGCGTTACCCCTCGTATTCCGGCTCCAGACGTTCAATGGTTTCCGGTTTCAAAATGCGAAAAAACATCTCCTTACATTTTTGGTGGACGTCATCGAGCCTCTTATGGAGAACATCCCATGATTCGCCGTCCGCCATGGGCTTGATGCTGTCAATATCCACAAGAACACCTTTAAGCCGTTCTTGCGCTCCCGGCAGCCCCACTTCCGTGGGCGATATGATTTGAATGATATGGATCAAATCATTTTCCTGGATTTCCGTACGCAGTTGGACGGGTTTGGCGGCCAGTTGGTATCCGCCCATTATTAATTGAAGATCAAGGTGTGCAAGTCCCACTGGTTTTTCCAACTCGATCAGGTCTATGTATTTCAGAGAGAATCTTTCCAACCGTTCAACCAGTCCGGTTTCCTGAACCGCTTTGGCCAGTTCCCCAATGTCGGCGGAAAACCGGTGCCACCCGGAATAAGGCCTGCGGCAGCTCAAAGAGACAACACGGTCTCCGATCTGGACGGCCTGATTGGCCCCCTCGAGCCGAATTTTCGGAACATATCGCAGGTTCGGGTCAAGCTCGACGACGGGAGCAGGTATATCCGCAACAGGCAGCCTGACCGCTTTACCGTATTTGTCTGGAAAAGATTTGAAAAGCATCCCCGGAAGCAAATCGACCACCGGAGACTTTGCACCGGAGAAACGGACTTCCCATATGACCTCAAGCAGCGGCTCCTTTTTGAGCCTGACGGGAATTCTTTGGTTCATCTCATCCTCCTCCTCAAGAAATCTCCTTTTTCCGACGACTACGGCCGCCTTTCCCCTTGGATGCCGGGGCTTCAACCTCACAGAGGTCCTCGAGCCCGTGGGCGATGGCAATGGAGCGGTCGGTTCGGCAGACCTCCCGGACCCGCTCGGGCCAGATCGTGTACGCCAGGTGCGCCCAATCGTAGTCGCCCTTTGCCAGTTTCTTCCAGCACTCCTCCGTATCCCTGGCCCAGGAGCGCAGCCGGAAAAGCCTGTGCAGCGGTGCGGCGTTGATGATCACGCCGTCGTTGAGGTCGGGCTTGTACGGCAAAGCGGCGACCCGGAGGATTTCTTCGCGCAGTTCACGCAACTCCCCTACGAATGTGCGGGCTTCGTCCAGCCGGTCGGTCAAACGGGCGTCTGCCTCAGCAAGGACTGTATCGAGATCATATCCTTCACCTGATTCAATTTCCCCATCCCCCTTGGCCAAAAGCCGCAGGAGTTCCTTTTCGTGCTCGGATTTTTCATAAGCTTCAACACCAATCAAAACAGCTGCTGCGCGTCCTCTCTGGGTAATGGTGAAAGGCTCGTTGCTTTTATTTAATGCTTGAATTTTTGCAAGCATTTGATCATCTCCCCATGCATATCCGGAGTAGAGCCATGACATACTTGATCATCAAGTAATTTTTCAGGCCAACGACGCATTCGTCACAGGGTTCAGTTAATCCCGGAGGCGCTGGTCTGGATTCCCGCCAAAAGCATGCGGGAATGACGGAGTGGCGGCTCCGAATGTTAAAAAATTCTGTGCAGGTGCTTAGCCTTTGAATTTAATTGAACCAGTGCCGAAACCTTTGCACATATACCGCTTTTGAAAAGGACATGCAATTTTTGAAGTCCCGAATCCTCCCGTAGAAGGTGCAAGGGCATCGAGCACCCGTTCCGCCGTCAGGGGTGCCCGGTTCACATGAATGCCGCAGGCGTCGGCCAGGACGCCGGCAATGGCCGGCAGAGGGCCGTTCGAACCCACTTCGCCGACCCCCTTCATGCCCTAAGGACATGCCGATTCCCGGTATCTGTTTGTCCCATGCTGCAATCATCGTCGGCGCTCTTCAACCTCACTCTCTTGCAGTTTCGCCAATGTTTTCAGCGTCCTGTCATTGGCAATGGCATAAGCTTCCATGAGGTATCGGTTGAGTTCCTCGTGGCTGACATTGTTTGAGAAGTGATTGTCCAATGATTTGAAACTTATTTTTTTCCAGTCGATCTTTCGCCGTTCATCCACGCTCATTTTGTCATAATAGGGGGTCCCCGGCAGAGGCACATAATTGTTCACATCGAAAAAATCCACCTTGATTTTCCTCATGATCCGTATGGTGCTTTCCATATCCTCCCGGGTTTCATCGGGAGTACCCAGCAATATGGCCGCCGCGGACTGAATCTCCGCATCGTGAACCATTTCGCTTTTCTCGATGATCATGTCCAGGGTTGTCTTTTTGTTCATGGCTTTCAAAATCCGGTCACTGCCGGATTCAAGGCCGAAGTAAAGTCCCCGGCAGCCGGCTTCTTTCAGTCCGGCCAACACTTCCTTGTCGATGTTGTCATAACGGGCAGTGCATCTCCACGGTAGATGGATTTCATTTTTGACAAAGCGATCGCAAAACGACAGGAGATATCGCCTGTCATAGGTGAACGTGCCGTCAACGATGTCGATCATTTTCACCTTGTAGTTTTCCTTGAGCATCAACAGCTCGTCGATCACTTTCTCCAAGGATCTTCTGCGCACGGTTCCCGACCAGAGCTTCTTGTCGGCGCAAAATGAACAGGAATAAGGACAACCACGGGCCGAAGAGAAATAGTGGCCCTGGTGTTTCTCGTAGTCGCAATTGATGACCGAATCTCTTGCCATGAAGGGGAGGGAGTCCAGGTCTGCAAAGAGTGCGGCCGGCGGATTGTGGACGGTGATGCCGTCTTGCCTGTAAGTGAGTGACGGAATGCCGTTCAAATCAGGGTTCGGGCTTTTCAGGGTCTTGATCAACTCGTACAGTGGAAGCTCGCCTTCGCCCCTGATGATGAAATCGACATCTGGATTCTCCATCACCTCATGGGGCAGCAAGGTGGGATGATGTCCTCCGACGACCGTCTTGATTCCACAATCCGCTTTTTTGATGATTCGAAGCACTTTTTCGACGGAATGGATTGAGGGTGTTAAAAAAGCAACCCCGACCAATTGGGCGTTTGATGCGGCGACATCCGACAGGATTTTCTCCCAGACGGGATGGGTGTCGTCCTCGATGATTTCCATGTATTTTCTGTGGCCTTGAGCGTAGTCGTCCAGGGCAATGTGCCCTCCCGGAACATCCTGGTAAAGATCACCGGTGATGATACGAGCGTCCATCTCCTTTTCCCTCAAGAATGCCGCAAGCGTGGGCAACCCCGGATTATAGCCGGCATCGGGACTCGCTCCCTTCAGAGTACGGTAGGGCGGTTCAATCAACAATATATCCACGGAATTCCTTTCCATAATTGTTAATTGTCGGCAGGGAATTATGGAACTAAAGATATGCGGAGAGTTTGGTCATGAGTCCATTGCATTGCGTCATCGTGCCTGATCCGCGTTTTCGTTCAAAAAACCCAGGATGCCGGCCAGTGTTCTCACTTTATGGGACCTGACGCTGAAGAGATTGATGCCGTACTTCTTTTCAATGCCGAAGACGAAGACGGGTAAGTCCACGGAATCCATGCCTTGTTCCAACAAGGGCAGTTCCGGCTTCAGCGAATCGACCAGCTCTTCTTCTATCCCCAGTTCCTTCATGAGGTCGAGGATATGGGCAAGTGTAACGGCCATCTTGGTTCCTTTCTTTCATGCCTTCTGTTCATCATGATAACGGCGTACAGGCAACCGCACCCATAGACCCCATGCAAAAAGTCTTCCCTCACGGTCGTGAATCATCCACGCTCCGGGCTTTTTTGTTCTGTTTTAACGGCAGATTACTCCTTCTCGAAATGAAGCACCAGAAAATTTTGCCCGCCCCCTCCGCCCTCACAAGCCCACTTCTTGACACGGCATGATATCTGTGTCACGGTTCCAATCATGGGAGTGCGGAGCGTCGCTTCGCTGATGACATTTGTCGCCCGGCAGACCGGCTTGCAGTGCATGGGGACAACGAAAAAACATCGCACACAGGGGAGAAGAGTGATGGAAGAAATCAAAGTGAAGGTGATACCCAAAGAGGGCGAGGATGCAACCGATGCGGAAAGGCTCGCTATGGCCAACGAAATCGTGCGCAACCGGGTGTACTGGTCCATAGGAGCGGGACTGATTCCCATTCCCATCTTTGACATGGGAGCGCTCATTGCCATTCAGCTGGAAATGCTGTCCAGGCTCGCCAAACTTTACAATCAATCCTTCCGCAAAGACATCGCCAAAAACATCGTCGTGACCCTCATGGGCAGTGTGCTTCCGACCCTTGCCGCAGGGCCGATGGCCGGCTTTTTGAAACTGGTTCCCATCATCGGCTACACGACGGGCGCCCTGTCCATGTGCATTCTTGGCGGAGCGAGCACTTATGCCGTGGGTAAGGTTTTCACCAAGCATTTCGAACTGGGCGGTACTCTTTTTGACTTCGACCCGGCCAGAAAAATGGAAGAGTTTTCCCAGACTTTCGAAGAGGGGAAAACAGTGGTCAACGAGATGAAAAACAATGTTTAAAAGGCAGGGGCGAGAGGTGAGGGGCGAGGGGCGAGAAAAAATTAAAGGCAGGGATTAGGGGCGAGGAAAAGTCATAGTGAACGCCATGTGCAGATTGTTCTCTCATTCTCTCGTTCCTAAGCTCAAAACTTCTCTCGTTCCCAAGCTCCGGCTTGGGAACGAAAATACCCGGAAGCTCCAGCTTCCGCTTTGTCCATCATGTCCACTCCGTCCACCCCATCACCCGAAGCCCCCATGAGCCGATCAAAGAATCCAGAGGCAGCCGCCTCCAGCCACGAGGCTTGGAAGCTCCAGCATCCACTTTGTCCATCATGTCCACTCCGTCCATCCCACCACCCAAAGCCCCCATGAACCCCTCCGCCCCTGATCTCCTAATCTCTTCTATCATCGGATGCGAGTACCAGTATGAGGCCCACCATGGGTGAGAGCAGCAGCGATCCGAAAAAATATCCCCAAAAACCGAACCTCCTGTTGGCGCCGAGGGTCGCGACCACAATGCTTGCTGCCAGATATATGAGGAAAAAATACATCCCGAGTCTCCTCCATGCCGTCATGTGCGAATCAGTTGCCGGACTGTTGTGCAGCCTCCCCCTGAAACTGCTGTGAATCGCTTTGCTCCGGGGTGGGAATCCCCACGGGAGTTTCCGCATTCAAAATGATGGGAAGCCCTTTGCTCCCTGCCCCGATAATGACCACTTTGGCATTGGATGATGAAGCCAGTTCCTGGGTGGCCTGGATGCCGAGCCAGGTCAGCAGGTCCGGTGTCAGGCTTTCCCGGACCGTTATATTGTACGCCTCGATGCCTTGGGCTTCGAGCTTCTTGCGCTCGATTTCCATCCGTTGAGCGTTGAGCCTGAATTCATAGGCCAGGGCCAGCTGCTCCTGGACCAGCTTGTTCTGAATGGCCTCGACGATGGTCGGGGGAAGCTCGATGTTCTCGATGGCGATATTGTCGTAAAGGATGGGAACTCCCCCCAATTCCCGGACGATTTCGACCAGGATTTCATCCTGTATGTTTTGTGAAACGAGAGAATAAGCCTCTTCCGGTTTGTACCTGCCCACCACGTCTCTGATGGAGGAAATGGCCACGGGAATGGCCACTTTTTCTAAATAGTCGGGACCTACGGTCAAATGAAGCATGGGGAGTCGCGCGGCATCGAGATGGAATCTCACGGCCACGTGGACCGTCAGCCTCAACCCGTTTTGCGTAATGACCGGCACAGCCTGGTTGAAACCCTGTACTCGCACATCATACACATATATTTTGTCCCATGGAAAAATCACGTAGAAACCGTCGGGATAAATTTTGTCCGTCACGGTGCCGCCGAAAAGCCTGTTGAATTTGACCCCCACATGTCCCGGATAGATGGTGATGAACATGGAATTGAAGAAATAAAAAAGCAGGAACAGACCGAGAAGGCCGATCATCACCAGCTTTCCTTTTTCCAGCTCCAGATTCCTGTTGATGTTTTCGAGTATTTTTTTCATGGCTTTTTCTACAAAACCCGATGCTGGGGCATGATTGGAATATCCTGTAAATACATGGAAAAATCTTCACCAGATGGTGTAACCGGAATGACCGGTGTATTTTCTCCAGCCACGTTCCATGCAAAATTGCAGGCAGATGGCTTCCATGTCCGCACAATTCATCTCTTCGGCAGGGTTGTTCGAACACATCTCATAAACGAGAGGGCAGTTTCTCACGCACTGGACGAATTTCGTCTTTTCGCTCATGATCGCATTGTTGCTTCTGGCCATGGAAAGCACTTCATTGACATACATTCTGACGCAGTTTTGTGTGTCCCTGTACATCAGGACTTGTTCCCAGCAGACGGCTCTGTGGATCACGAACTGGTACCAGGGGCCGTGTATCTTTTCATCTCTTTTCGTTTCCCGTATGTCTTCGTAGATGATGCTCAACATTTTGTCTTCAAAATAATCCACTTTCTCATGGGATGTGAACCCTATGAAGACGATTCCCGACACCAGTAACAGAAATGATACGATGAAGATTTTAGCCATGAGCATTACCCTGTGGGCTTTTTTTAAGTCTTCCGTCATTTCCGCCAAAAGCATGCGGGAATGATAGCTCCAAATGTAAAAAAACTACTGTACAGGTGCTTATTTGGCACGCTTTTCCTCCGTCACCTTGCCGTAATCCATTTTGATGAGCCGGTCCCCCATATGGAAGTAACGGTCGTCGTGAGACACCGCGATGATGGTTTTCCCCGATTTGCGCAGCTCGGGCAGGTGAACGTCGTAGTAATAGGCTCGAAACTCGGGGTCCAGATCGGCGGCGATTTCGTCGTAAATGAGAATGGGCCTGTCCTCGAGCCGGCTCATGACGAGCGCCAGCCGCTTTTTTTGTCCCGTGGACAAATCCAGGTTCGTGAACTTGCCGTCGATGCACCCGGTCTTGTTACTGATTTTCATGCGATCCAGGAGCGAGTGGAGCAATGCGTAATCAACCTCGTGAAAGCCGTACAATCGGTCAAAGATATGGAAGTCGGAGAGGATGATGGAAAAAAGCCCCCGATAGTGCTGGTAATTGCCTGGTTTGATGAGAATGTCGTCCAGGTGGATGGAGCCGGACAGGGGATAATAAAGCCCGGAAATGAGCTTGAGCAGAGTACTTTTCCCGCTTCCGTTGCCTCCCGAAATGATGATGAGTTCCCCTTGCTCGATGTTCAGGTCGATGGGACCCACGGTGAAGGGCTGTTGTCCGCCGGGATCGCTGTACGAAAAAAACAGGTCCTCGATCCGAAGGGTTTGAAAGCTCCGCTTGCCCACCAGGCGGCTTTGGGGAGAAGTGGCGCTCATATCGTCCATGGCGTCCAGTCTTTCTTCCAACTGCCGGATGCTCTCTATGGCCAGATCCGCCTTGGTGAAGAAGGGAATGCCCAGGATGACCTGCCCCAGCGGGGCGATGGAGAACAAAACAACGGCAATGATGGCGGTGATCGTCGTCGTTTCGACGGACATCATCCGGGGCAACAGGAACACCACGCAGGCGATGAGGATGAAAAAGAAAGACCGGGTGTACAAAAAGCTTGTGGACGACTTGATTTCCGTCGCGATTTTCACTTCTTTGGCGCACTCGATTTTTTCCGCCACATGCTTTTCCACCAGGTCCGTTTGCTTTTCCCTGTTGACTTTCAATTCCTTGAAGCCCGACAGGATGTGATTCACCAACTCGAGAAAGTCGAAGCTCAACGACCTGACCTTCGCCAGGTCCCGAGAAACGGTGCGCTGGGTCAAAACAAACAGGTAGAGAGCCGTGGCGTCGAGAACCAGCACCATCAGGAACGCCTGGGGCGAAAGGAAATAAATGTAGGCGGCCGAAATGAGCAACATGGTCACGTTGGATACGCCGTCGGCCAGGTAGCGGGTGGCTTCGACGATGATGTCCGTGTTTTCCGCCAGGGCGGCATTGATCTTGGGCCGCTCGACCCGTTCGAACTCGAGGGTACTCGAACAACACATTTTCTTGACGATCCTCAGGTGGGTGTCGTAGATCGTCCTGCCCACGGAGGAAAGGCATTCGGTCAGGACATGACGGTCTCCATAGAGGTAGAGCCCGATACAGGTAGCAAAGAGCCCCAGGTAGGCAAAATCGACCTCGCCCAATTCCACATCGGCAACGGCCTGGTTGATGAACACGATGGCGAGAGCTTCGAATATTCCGGAAATCACCCCGAAGAAAAGAACGCGCGACAGGCGAGGTCCCAACGATTCTTGCACCATGCTGATGAAATGGGAACGGGTCGAGATCATGGGTTTATTGGAAAGAATTTCCTTCGTGTTCAATCATCCAAATCGTCTCCTGCCGGAACACTCGATCAGATTCCCCTTTACCACGAGTATTCCCGGAAAACAATCATCATCACACCACGGAAAAACTATTCCATGGACATGAAACTTGTGGCACCATGATTCCGCGCTGGTCCATGGGCTTCACCAGGAGCATGGGCTGGATTTGAAACATTTGTGCCGTGTTCATCACAAATCGGTTGGAAAGAAAGAGCAGCCATGAAAACTCCAAACGTTTTAAACGCCATGTGCAACTTTCTTGTTCTCAAGCTCCAGCTTCCCGTTTCGAAGCGGGTGGAAGCTGGAGCTTCCACAACGATAAAGGCGTTCCCAAGCTGGAGCTTGGGAATGAGAGGGCTTGTCAAAGGGGGCATCAAAAAGTTGCGCATGGGGATTTTAAGGACTCTTGTCGCCATTGTCGTCATGACGATCATTTCCTGTCCTGTTCCTGCCCGGACCCAGGATAAAGAAGTCACCATTGCCATCAGCCAGGCGTCGATCCCCTACAACATTCCCGATCTGCAATCAGGCATAGAGTTCGAAATCGTCAAGGAAGCACTGGCCGTCAAAGGATACCGGATGATCCCGCGATATGTGACTCCTTTGCAACGAAACATGGAACTCCTTAAACGGCGCGTGGACGGGGTCATGACGATCTCCGCCCTTTCGAGAATCGAAGCGTTCTATTCCGATGTTCATATCATCCATGAAAATATTGCCGTAAGCCTCCCCAAAAACAACCTCACCATTTCCACCATGAATGATCTCAAAAGCCTTGCCGTCGTGGCTTTTCAAGGCGCTTCCACATACCTTGGAGATGAATTTGCCGCCATGGCCGAAGCCAACCCTAGATACCAGGAAATCGCCAATCCGGAAGCACAGGTTTCCATGCTGTTTTCGGGACTTGCCGATGTGATCGTCATCGAAAGAAAAATTTTCCAATTTTATTTGCGTCACTACAATTACAAAAACAGGATCAGGCTTATAAAAACAAGCCAGGGAATCAGCGTCCACGAACTGTTCGACCCGATACCCTACAGAGTCGGCTTTGTTGATAGAACGGTGAGAGACGATTTCAATGAAGGACTGGAGGAACTGAGACGAACCGGACGTTACGACAGGATCATTCTCAAATACACCGACCGATGATCGGGGTAGTTCATGAGCCGATTCCAGTCTCAGGAAAACCTCACGGCGGCTCTGCCCCAATCTTTGTGAACCAGATCGACAAGGGCCTTCGCTTTGTCCGAGAATGCCCGGATGGAAGAAAAATCGGGAACGGTGATCACTTTTTGCATCAGCAGAGCATCGCTGTCGAACCACCTGGGCACAAGTCCTCCCAAAAAGTAGCCCCTTTCCCGAAGCACCTCCACGCCAAAGCCCACCCGGGACTCACCCATGTTGAGGAAAAATTGCAAGACACAGCAGCCTTTTCTCCTGGCCATGCTTTCCATGGCCCCGGTTGTTCGTGCAAAATCCTTCCCGAGACCGACCACGTTGAAGCGAGCCACCCCGGCCTGTTCGAACACCTGGTGGGTGAGATCGGTTGCAGGAGCCCCTGGGGGCCAATGGCCTGCGGATTCTTTTTCCCTGCTGATGGGCAGATCGGAGCAGATGAAATCCATTTCCTTCAAGTATTCCCGTGGAATGTACATTTTTTGCCTGCGATCCCTGTAGCTCCTCGACCCGATAAAACAGGGGACTCGAGGGGAAACGGTGCCCTCTCGGGCATAAACGGCGCCGGGCATCAGATCGACTTCCAGTGCGGTGAATCGGCTTCCCATGCGAACCATCAGCTTTTGAGACGTGGTGTGATTGCAGGAAGGTTCTCCCGTGATCTCATGGACGGGCAGATTTCGAGGCAGAACCTCCATGATGTATTGAAAGATAGAGATAAAAGCAGGCGTTTCCCGATAAGCGGGCAATGTCACCCCCTGGCCGCATTCGTAAACACCCGGATAGTGGGAGGAAGTGCGAAACAGGACCCCCTGGGCG
The DNA here is from genome assembly GCA_964603955.1 of uncultured Syntrophobacteraceae bacterium. Lineage (GTDB taxonomy): Bacteria > Desulfobacterota > Syntrophobacteria > Syntrophobacterales > Syntrophobacteraceae > SLCH01. Next base: position 31,922 of record CAZRWT010000021.1, on the reverse strand, counting down.
ACGATGTCCCCTTTTTCCGTGCGGGCAACCACGTGGTGCATGTCCCCGTTTCCATTTCCCTCGATGATTTCTTCTGGAATGTAGCCGGCATCGAAAGGGTAGCTCCTTCCGTAAACTGCGTGAACGAGGCGGATCGTTCCCCAGGCATCCTCGGGACGAAACCGGTCCACCACGAAGGGCTGATCGGGTTCGATAACATACCCGGAGCTTTCAATGTGCCGTATGGCTTCTTCTCTGTTCATGCCGTGGATTTTTCCGACGCGAGGTCTGCCTCTCTCAACTTGAACCTCTGGATTTTTCCCGTGGCGGTTTGGGGCAGCTCGGAACAAAAAACAAACTCCGACGGACACATGAACCTGGGCAGATGTTCCTGCACATGGCGCCTCAAGTCCCCGATCAGCTCCATTGCGCCGCTCACCTCTTCCTGCACCACAACATGAGCACGGAGTACACTGAATCCTCCCGAGACTCCACCCACAGCCGCGCACTGACGCACTGCGGGGTGGGACAGCAACACGCTTTCCACCCTCAGGGGACTGACCCACATCCCGCCGATTTTCAGCATGTCGTCATTCCTCCCCAGGTAGGTGTACACATCGCCATGTCGCTGAAAAACATCCCCCGTGATCAGCCATCCGCCCGGTAGAACGGCTTTTTTCGTGCGCTCGGGGTCGTTCCAATAGGAGGAAATCACGGTTTTGCCCCGCACCAGGAGCACTCCGGGTTCTCCGTCGGCGACCGGCATGCCTGCGTCGTCCACCAGTTTTCCTTCGAAATGGCGCAGGATGAATCCCGAGGCTTCCGGATGGTCCGCCAGCCGACATGCAACGGCAATGTAAATTTCCGTCGAACCGTAGGCATTGTATATGTCGATGCCGACTTTTTCTTGCCATTCCCGGAAAACCGCCGGGGGAAATCCTTCTCCGGCCGTCGTGCAAGCCCGCAGGGAACTCAAGGCGGATGCGTCATCCACCATATGCAGGATGGAGTTGTAAAGAGTGGGCACACCAAAAAAAAGGGTCGGACGGTAATGGCCCATGACCTGGACGGCCCGGTGTGCCGTGGTGAGCTCGGGCAGCAAAACGGCGGATGCGCCGGAATACATGGGGGCGAGCAGCCCGCACACCAAACCATAGAGAAAAGAAAGCTTGCTCGATGAAAAGACGATGTCCTCCTCGGTCATGGGCAGCACGTCACGGTGAAAACTTTCCATCAGGAACGGCAACTCTCCATGCCTGTGGGGCACTCCCTTGGGAAGGCCGGTGCTTCCCGAAGTGTACAGGAGAAACGCCGGATCGTCTTCCTTGGAGGCGAACGGTTCCGAGGTCTCGTTCATTCCTTCCAGGACCATATCCGGAAGCCCGTCGTCAAGAAATATCCTGTGAATGGGAAAATCCGTTTCCACCCGGTTGCATTCATGGTCCCGGTCGGTAAGGGAGATCAGCATTTTGGCTTGCCCATGGCGCAGTATCCCTTCGTAATCCGTCTTTTTCAACAAGGTGCTCACAGGGACGGGAACGGCTCCGTGGTAAATGGCTCCCAGGAAGGCAAAATGACTGGAAAAAGAATCGGGTAGGACGATGACGATCCTCTCTCCCGGACCAATCCCGTATTTTTCAAACAAGGTGGCGAACCTTCTCACATAGGAGGCCGTTTGCGCGTAGGTCACGGTCCTGTCCTCGCAATGGAAGGCGATTCTATCGGGACGGGCGGCCAAATTGCGTTCGAGAAGCGAGTGGGCCATGTTGTGATGTTGCATCCTATCTCCTTTTTCTGATCATTCCTTGATCATTCTCTGATCGTTCATGGAGTGGAAAGACAATTCTCGAACGCTTTCATGAACTCTTCCATGATGTCCGGCGTGGAAACCGTCACCCGAATCCAGTTGGGAAATCGGAACTCGGTCATGGCCCGCACCATGATGCCCCGGCCCATCAATTTATGATAGAGAAGTTCATCGGGTAGGGGAGTCCTCACCATGATGAAGTTTCCTTCACCGCAAAACTGTTCGAGACCCAGGCCGTCGAAAAAGGCCCTGAGAGTGTTTTTCCCTTCTCGAGCCAAATCCCGGCCGGCACGGATGTGCGCGGTATCGTCATGGATGGCGGCCCGGGCGCACATCTGAGCGAAGCCGTTCACGGAATAGATCATCGCCGGTTTGCGAACGATTTCAACCGTTTCCCTTTGGCCTGCCAGGTAGCCCACACGCAGTCCCGCCATGGCGTAGATTTTGGAAAAGGTTCGGAAAACGAGCACGTTGGGATATTCTTCCACCAGGTCCATGCCGTCGGGAAAGTCGTCTTGATCGACGTATTCACGGTAGGCTTCGTCGATCACGACAATCCTTCGCCCTCCGACGGAATCGAGGAAGCGCCGCATGGTCGGCGTATCCCAGTAAGTGCCCGTGGGATTGTTGGGATTGCAAAGAAAGACCACCCGGGTGCGGGAGTCCATGGTTTCCAGGATGCCCGGCCCATCTAAGGCCCCGGCCTTCAGGGGAACGAGGCGCACGGCACACCCGCTGGTCATGGCCGTCCATTCATAGACGGCAAAGGTTTTGTCGGCGGTGATCACGTTGTCCCCGGGACGACAAAAAGCCTTGATGACGCTCAAGATGCACTCGGAAGAACCGTTGCCCACCAGAAATTGGTCGGGGTCGTTCTTGCCGTGCCGTCGGGCCAGGGCCGTGCGCAGGGGATGAGCATCTCCACTGGGATAAAGGACGATATGGGAAGAGGAAAAGGCCCGCATGGCTTCCATGACGGCCGGAGGAGGACCCAGGGGATTTTCGTTGTTGTGCAGCCGGTGGAGCTTTTTAATCCCGTACCTGCGCATGAGTTCCGCATCCGGGAGGATGGGTCTGTAGGGATGAAAATCCCGGATGTGATCGGGGACCATGCTGTGGACGTCATGCATGAAAGAAAGCACCATGATGCACCAATGCCGCTGACAAAGTGTTGTTGAAAGTGTTCTCAAAAACACACGGGTTTTTGAATTTCATACACATTTCTGACGGTTGAACTTCTAGCAAAATATGAGCCGGATGTCTCTTGTCCGGCAATCCTCTCCCACACGTCATCGAGTCTCCTCCTTTTTGCTCGATGCCCGCGCCTCGGAGGGGCCCCTTCGACTATCGGCCGCGAGCTCCCCAACGCCGCCGTGGGAGCGACGGCCGCCCAATTCGCGTGGTTTTCATTGGTGATTATGGATGGCGGCATTATAAAACACCCTTTGAAAATCGGTCAAGCAGGATGCTGAAAGGCCGGCATGCTCAAATCCGGTATGGTTTTTGTTGCTTCTTCACAGCGGTTTGGGTCGATAAAGCCCGGATGAAGCTTATATTTGCTATTTGCCGGTTCGGTGCTATCGCCCGCGAACCCTGTTGCGGATTTTTCAACAATCGTGATATGGCATTGGAGGCGGGGAAACATGCCGGGAATTTTCTCACCGGCGCCAAAAATTTTGGCGACCGGGGAAAGCCCGGTCATGGCCGTCATCCTGTAGCCGATGGGCTTCGCATCCCGAGAAGCAGTCATTCGCATGGTGGTTTGCAAGGACCGATTGTGGGCCGTTCTGGTTGGATTTAACGACAAAAATGTTAAAAATAAAGTATTTGGCATTAATATCCCCCTAATGATGGACGGATGGGAGCAGTCATTCAAGTTTTGGATGTGGGGGAGATATGAAAACCAGGATATCATCCAAATAAGGAGTCAAGCGTATGCGAACCTTTCATTCCTATGGCCCGGTGGATTGCAGACACCATTTTTGCGTGTCCCGCACGGAACTGGTACGGCGTTGCGCTGAACAGCTCGTGGGCATATCCGATGAGGGCGGCCATTATTTTACCATCTGGTCCCCCCGCCAATGCGGCAAGACCTGGCTCATGCGCCAGGCGGCAAAAAAAATCCAGGCCGAATACCCTGATCGGTTCACCATCGGCAGGGTGGACCTGATCGCCCGGATGCCGAAACGGAGTTCGTCCCAGACCAACCCGTCCTTTTCTCCTTTGCTGTAGGCCGTCAGCATTTCATGGACCGAATGGTAGATTCGCAGGTGAGAGGCATCCCAGGCGCTCGACAGGTCGTATGCGGTGGATCGAGCCTGACGCCGCGTGCAACTTTCTTGTTCCCAAGCTCCAGCTTGGGAACACACTTGCCCGAAAGCTCCAGCTTCCCGTTTCGAAGCGGGTAGAAGCTGGAGCTTCCACAACGATAAAGGCGTTCCCAAGCAGGAGCTTGGGAACGAGAGGGCTTGTCAAAGGGAGCACCAAAAAGTTGCACATGGGGTGGATAATGTTAAAAACTTCTGCTTGGGTGCTTATGTGCTTCTTTCCGAAAGTGTGTCGGTTGAGAGTCGGCCCTGCTACTTCCCAAAGTCCTTCTTCATGTCCGCGATGAACGTATCCAGCAGGTCCTTGCTCACATGCTGCATGATGAGTACATGGGCCAGCTTGCCCTGTTCCGGATGCTCATCCGGGGCCAGGCCGTAGTAATCCATCAAGGCCTGGCTTGGCCGCTGGAAAAACACCGTGTTGGAATACTCGTTGAGCCAGGACTTGATGCCCAGCTTTTGAAGCTCCCCGTGCAGGTATTCAGCATTGGCGATGAGTCGGGCTGCCTGCTTTTCAAAAACTTCGGGTTCGGAGAAGGTGATTTTCCACCACAGCTTCAGGGGAGATATGGCGCTGCGCGAGCAGGTGATGGTGGGCACGGCGTCCTTGAGGTAGGCTACCTGGAAGGGATTGATGTTGTCGCGCACATGCCTGGTGGAGATGAAAACGCCCGCAGGTTCGTCCAGCCCCCAGAACTTGTGGCCGGAAATGGCGATGGAGTCGAAACCCATTTTGGTATGATTCACCAGGTCGCCGGCCGGTGGCGGCAAAAAGGCGAGGATGCTTCCGAACAATGCCGCGTCCTGGTGACGATATACCGCCGGAGGCGCGACCTTTTCCAAAATGGCGTTGATGCCCGCCTGGTTGTCGATGCCGCCCTTGAACGTGGTCCCCATGGCAATGACCACCAGGGCCGGGCGGGTCGGATCGAGTTGTGCTTCGAAATCGGCCAGGTCCATGCGCCCCATGGGATCGGCCTTGATCAGGCGCAGCTCCAGCCCCTGCACATCGGCCAGTTTCTTGATGGAATAGTGAGCCTCCTCGGAAACATACGCGATGGGGGGCAGGTCGGATTGAGCCTGCAAGACCTTCTTGCCGAAGTACATGCCGTGGCTGTTGCCGTCGGTACCGCTGGCGGTGACAAAGCCCCAGTAGTCCTTGTCAAATCCGAATCGGGGTGCGAAATAGTCGATGACTTCCTTCTCGAACGGGTGGCTGTTCAAGAGCAAGGAACTGGTTTTGTACGGGTCGCCCACGTTGTTCATGGCCGCCTCGTAGAGCCCGCTCTCCTTGTACCAGGTATAAAAGCCTTGCAATTCCGTATCCTGGTTGATGGGATAGCCAACGAAGTGCGGTCTGCTTTGCAGCATTTCCGCAGCATAGGAATTCAACCAGTCCATGGCTTTTTGCTGCTCGACGCTTCGAGCCAGGGCAGTGGAAGACAGAAAAAGGGCCAGGGCGATCAGTACCCCGGCCAGGCCGAAACGATGGAACCGACGAAACGATGTGTTCATGTGCGTGAATCCTTTCTTGGGTTGATGGTTTTTCTTTTCTCGTGCTTTTGCCTCGGGAACGAGATCATGGAAAGTTGCAGGATGGATCATAGCACATCGGCGGGAAGCGAACCGCAAGGAATTTTTCCTTCGACTTGAAAATCATGACAAGAATCTAGATGCCCACAAGAATCCACAAAGTGTTCAAGCAGGGTGGCTTAAAAAGCCATGTCCCCAAATCCGGCATGCTTTTTGATCCTTTCCCACAGCGGCTCTGCTTGCCGGAGCCGGGATGAAGCGCCATTGCCCGTTCGGTGCTTTCGCACACGAACCCTGTTGCGGATTTTCCAGCAATCGTGATATGGCATTGGAGACGGAGGAAACGGCATGAATCTTCTCACCGAAGTGCCAAAAATTCTGGCGGCAGGGGAAAACCTGGTCATGGCTCTCATCATCGAGCGGTCGGGTTCCGCACCCCGAAAAGCGGGCACCCGCATGGTGGTTCGCAAGGACGGGTCGTGCCTGGGAACCATCGGCGGCGGCATCCTGGAAGCAAGGGTGATCGAACTTGCCGCCGGGCTTTTCGATCAGCGGGGAACGTGCTTGCTGCCTTTTGTCTTCAGCCCCCTGGAAGCCGGTTCCATGGGCATGCTCTGCGGAGGACGCATCCTGGTCATGTTGCACCATGTGGACGCGACGGACGAGTCCCAGGGGGAAATCTACCGGTGCGTCGCTTCATCCCTCGAAAAGGGTAAACCTGCCTGTTTGATCACGGTCGTTCCCACGGAAGGGGAAAGCACGGCTCCCCCACCCCAGGCGATCCATGATGGAAGGAATGTTTGCGCCACGGCAGGCATGGAACCTCGCCTGGTCGAGGAACTCATGGGTGACGCGCCCAGGGACGCCCCTCGCCTCATCGAGAAAAACGGGAAGCGTTATTTCCTGGAACCGTTGGTTTCGGGCGGAGCCGTGATGATCTTCGGTGCCGGGCACATTTCCCGGCACCTGGCCCCCCTCACTCGAAAGGTGGGATTCCACACCACGGTGCTGGACGACCGGGAGGACTTCGCTCACCGGCGCCACTTCCCCACCGCCGACCGCATCGTGGTCCTGGAATCCTTCCATGCCGCACTCGACGGCCTGCCCATCAACGAAAACACCTGCCTGGTGATCGTGACGCGAGGACATGCCCACGACAAAGGGGTGCTCGGGCAGGCCCTGAGCACCCGGGCCGGATACATCGGCATGATCGGCAGCCTCAAAAAACGCGACGCCATTTATGCTGCACTGGCCCAAGAGGGTTTCACGGACCGCGACCTGGAACGTGTCCATTGCCCCGTCGGGCTGCCCATCGGCGCCGAAACTCCCGAAGAAATCGCCGTCAGCATCACGGCGGAACTCATCCAGGTGCGAGCGGCGGGGAAACCATGAAAACTCAGGGGGAAATCGCCGCATTGATTCTTGCCGCCGGTTTCAGCTCCCGCATGGGGGCCTTGAAGCCTCTACTGCCCCTGGGACATGCCACCCTCCTCGACCGGGCCATCCAATGCTTTCGCCGGGGGGGGATCGAGAACGTGACGGTCGTGCTGGGACACGAGGTCGAGAAGATCAAGCCCATCGTCTTGCAAAACAGGGCGAAATGGGTGTTCCATCCCCGGTATGCCCAGGGCATGCTTTCTTCCATCGTGGCGGGAATTCAAAGCTTCGCCGGCACCATCGAGGCGTTTTTTCTCCTGCCCGCCGACATTCCCCTGGTAAAATCCGAAACCATACGGTATTTGCTGCGAGCGAGCGAAAACCATGCGGCTCCCGTCGTGTATCCGTGCTTTGGCGGAATGCGTGGGCACCCGCCCCTCATACGGCTCGACGGCCTCCGGGACCTCGATCCTTTCCAGGAAGGAGGATTGCGGCACTACCTGCGAGCTTTGGAGGATCGAGCCCGGCACGTGGAAGTCATGGACGGAGGAATCCTCATGGATTGTGACACTCCCGACGATTACCGCCGAATCGTGGCTCACGAACAACGAGGAGGTTCCGAGAATGCCTGACGTATCCTTTACGACCGTAAGGGTGGATGCAACCTGTGTGGATGCGGTTCCCGGTATTTTTCGTTCGGTTTACGGCGACGGCTTTCCCGTGGATTACGTTTATCACGGGGACCGCATCATGGAGGAAATCTCGGCCGGCCGCCTGCGTGCGTACCTCATGGTGGACGCGGAAAATACTCCCGTTGGATACGCCGCCACCTTCCTTAACGCTCCCAATCCGCGACTTCGGGAACGGGGCAACCTGATGGTCGTCCCGGACAAAGGCGACAATCAGCTCGTTTGGGAGCTTTCTTCTCGTGCATGGACCCTGGAAAAAGCATCCGCTTCCGGCGAGGACGGGTTTTTCACGGAAGCTTTCTGCCACCATTATTGGGTTCAAATGGTCTGGTCGAAAATCGGAGCTGTCGATTGCGCCATTGCTCTCGGGCAGATGAACGTCGTCCAATCCATGAAGCACCGGCCCGATACGGAACGCATCACCTGCCTGTTGCTCTTTCATGAAGAGTCCGATCCGATCCCGGAATGTCATCTTCCCGAGCAATATTTTCATATGTTGCGGGAATTGCTCCGTGGGCTGCGTCCCCGTTCGCCTTTGCCCGCAGGCGCTCCGCTGCCCGTGTCTGGAAAAACGGTGCAAAGCGCCCAGTGGATCGACAAGGCGGGCATGGGGCGAATTTCCATAAGTTCCATCGGCGGCGACTGGGGGGCGGACCTCGATGAAATTCTGTTCGAGGCCCATCAACGCCGGGTGGTGAGCCTCCAGGTGGTGCTTAGCGCGGCCATGCCGTACTTGAGCGCCGCCGTCGAGCGGATGCGGGAAAGGGGATTTTTCCTCGGCGGATTTCTCCCCAGGTGGTTCGGTGCGGACGGCATCCTGATGCAACAGGTGCTTGGCTGGGAACCCGACTTCGAGGAAATCCGGCTTTATGGGAAAAAGGCGGAAGAACTTTTGGCATTCATTGAAAAAGACCGGGAAAGTGTCCTGGCTTACAGGAGTGGAATATGATGAAGGGGAGTGCGGGGATTCTGGGGACCGGCGCTTATCTGCCGGAACGTTTGCTGACCAACGAGGAACTTGCCCGAAGCTTTGATGTCACTCCGGAGTGGATTTTTCAGCGCACCGGCATCCGTCTGCGCCACATCGTTTCACCGGGGCAGAGCTGTGCCGACCTGGCCATTGAAGCAGCCCGGCAGGCTCTGGAAAACGCAGCCGTCGCTCCCGACGAAATCGATGCCGTCATTTTGTCCTGTTCCAGCATCGCGTCCATCGGCCCCGGTCTGGCGCCGGGTCTTCAACAGGCCATCGGGACTTCGCGAGCCGTCTGCTTCGATATCACCGCCGCATGCAGCGGTTTTGTGCTCGGCCTGGTGACCGGCTGCCATTCGATCCTCTCCGGCCTTTTCAAGAAAGTGCTCGTCATCGGTTCCGAAGTGATGTCCCACGTTGTGAACCCTCACGACCTCAAAACAGTCATACTCTTTGGAGACGGTGCCGGGGCCGTGGTGCTGGGTGCCGTTCCCCAAGGGTACGGCCTGCTGGCATCCGACCTGGGAACGGACGGTTCAGGATTCGACACCGCTCGTCTTGACAAGAACACCAATGTCCAGGGTTGTCTCGGGCTTGCCCGGGAAATGCAGGCGGATCATCCGCCGCACACGCATGGGTATATAAAAATGGACGGCCAGGCCGTTTTCGCCTTCGCCATGAGGGTTTTGGGGGAATCGGCTTTGCGCCTGTTGGACAAGGCGGGGTTGACCATGGAAGACCTGGATTTCCTCATCCCCCATCAGGCCAACAGGAGGATTGTGCAGGCGGCGGTCAACCTGCTGGACCTGCCCGAAGAAAAGATCATCGAAAACATCGAGTATCGCGGCAACACATCGACGGCATCCATACCCATTGCGTTGCATGAAGCCATGGAGGAAGGCAAGATCGGTCACGACAGCCTCATTGCCATGGTCGGTTTCGGGGCGGGATTGAGCTGGGGTTCGTGCCTGCTGCGTATGTATTCGGATCAAGGGAGAAAGCAATGACAACAACGACGGAACAACTGTACGGGATTATTTTGAAAATCAAAAGAGGGAAAGTCAATCTGGATCAGCTCGAGTCGGAAGCGAAATTCGAGGACGATCTGGGCTTTGATTCTCTCGATACGGTGGAAATGACGGCCCTGGTTGAAAAGCGATTCAACATATCCTTCACCTTGGAGGAAATGATAAACGTGGAAACGGTGGGGCAGGTGATTGGCTGGATAGAAGAAAAGCTGGGCGAGAACCAGGGGATCGGACAGAGTGCGTCCGACGGTTGAAAAAGGCAATCGAATATATCAACCGGCGAGATATCATGCACAATGGTGATGGGCGCCTTCTCAGGATGCCAGTATAAGCATTTTTCGCGTCATGTCGTAACGAATGGTGGGTTTGTCCAGGAAGGTGGTTGTCCTGAAGCGGCATTTGAAGCAGCTGATGATCACATCGGGATGAATTCCCACTGTGGCTTTGATTTCAGGGTTGATTTTGGGGCGTTGGTTTTCATACAATTGCCTGATCAGTTTTTCGATGTCTTGCAGTTCCCGTTCGTATTGATTTCGGGCTTTTAGTATCTGTTCCACGGCTTCACGTTTTTCCGGTGGTGTTTTATTCAGGATGGTTTGGACATCTTCGGGTCCCAGAACAGTGTAAATTTTGTGAAGCTGTTCCTCGATTTGGTTTTTTTTAGCTGTAAGGGTCTCCTCGGTTTTAATGTCCACCCCGAGGAATATGGAGGTTTCGATGCCCATGGGGGAACCGATTTCTTTAGCCAGTATCCCTTCGTTGCAACTGATGACCCCACCAATGATCCTGCCTCGTCCTCTATTGGCGACCACTTTTCCAGCTGCGTAGATGGTGCAATTGCCGGCTTCCTGGGCGATGTTCACATCGGATTCGGCGCGTATAATGGCGTTTTTTGCATACATGGCAAACACACTGCCTTCGGCTTCCACCTGCCCGCCGATGATGCCGCTGTTCACCTGCACATCACCGCCCGCGCTAATGGCGGCGTTTTCCACGACATCTCCGATCACTACATTACCCGGTGCTTCCACTCGGAATCCTTCGAGAACCGATCCGCTGATGTGAGCCGATCCCCTTTCCAGATGCACATTGCCCACGGACAGGTTCACATCCCCTGTAATGTGGAAAACTTTCGTGACTTTGAGGGTATTGCCGACGAAAAGGACCATCCCATCCGTGTTGGCGAAAAATTCACTGCCGTCTTCGGATGTCCGTACACTTTCGCCGGTCTTTAGCCTGAAGGGACGGCCATTTTGGGCCGGTATGGGAGCATCGAAGACGTCACGACCCGGGATTCCCGGCTGAGGGGGGATCAGGTGGCCCAGGAGATCGCCGGTTTGGACCGACCGGATCATGTCCCTGGCTCGATAATCCATTTTGCCGTTTGCGGTTTCCTGTCCATGACCGGCGCTTAGTGTAGAGGTGATTACGGGCTTGAACAGGCCGTCCCGGCCGGCAGTTGGGGAAACTCCTTGGGCCAGGATCACATCATCCAATGGCTTGTTGCGTCGGTCGGCCCGCTCGATAGCATTGAGCAGGGACTGCTCCTGGAGAGGAGCCTTGATCTTCATTGCCTCAAGGGCTTTTCTGTAGTGATCGGGTGTTGTGGGGGTGCCGCCGGATGTGCGAGCATAAACCAAGGCTTTCACCGTCATTTTTCTGTCCGTAATATATATGAGAGGTTCAACCCGCACCTGAAGGCTCTCCACAACCACCAGGCCGTATTGATCGGCCGTCACCAGCAAGGTTTTCGGGTCCAGGCGGCAACCTGCGTTTTCAGGAAAGGTCATGTGCAAAGGAGGCTCGTTTTCGTGGACCGCTTTCTTTTCGCCGGTCAGGTACTGTCCCTCTTGTGCCGGTTTGGGGGGAATGTAACGGCCAATGACATCGCCGGGAAAAACCGGGAAATTCCAATCTCCCATGGGCTCGATGAATGCGTTCCTGGGGGGCTGAGGCTTCGTGCCCTCGGCAACGACGGTGCCGATCACATTTTCCTTACGGCGCATGGCCTCCAGAACGGGAGCCATGGTCTCTGAAGACGGCGGAACCTTCACACCGGATTCCATGATTCGCGATAGCAGGCGGTCCTGGGTTACGGGTCGTCCTTTCCCTCCGGCAGGGATGTATTCGACAACAACGGCAGCCATCCTATCCTGGGATATTTCCACTCGCAGGTCCGCATCGTGATCTAGAAGCTCGGCCTTGTAAAACCCGTCGGCCAATGGAGTGACGGCGATGCTTTCCGGGGGACTTTTAAATCGGGATATTGCCTGAACCATGGCATCTTTAAGATTGGAAGCGGTAAGGGTCAGTGAGGTTGGTCGCATGTCGCTTACGGTCTCCGCAAATTATAATTGTCGATCGGCCGATACCCTTATGACCCCATGGGGTCATAACCGAGTGGAAAACAGCTCCATTTTCATACAAAAAATTTAAACAATTAGACCTTCTAGTAGTAGCTTGTGTCAAGTAGAACCTGAGTGGGTGGCTGAAAATTGCATGGTGCGGTGCGGTAACGGTACTCCACCGGTATAAAGAAACTACTTGAAAATTAGACATAATGGGTGCTCTTTGATGTGTTCGCAAAAGGATGACTTTTTCTTTTTTGTCCGGCATGCCATTATAATCAGAATAAAGTCTGGAAGGCCCGGCAGGGCAGGTAGGCGGAGTTGTTTTTCAACTCTTTTTTATCTCAAATGCTCAAGGAGTGCCTGATGTCCAAAATTTCCAAAAGGCTCTTGTGGCTCTTGCTGCCTCTGTGCATCGCAGGTGCCGGCATAATGTGGCGTGGAGAAATTCAAAACCTCCTGTCGGGTTCGCCCTCGTCGCCTCCACCCCTTACCGTGGAGGAAAGCGCTTTTCCCGTGGACGTTGAAACGACTCCGGATTTTCTTGCAACGCCCTCTCACGAAGACGATGCCACCGTGACAATGGAACCCCGGATTCTTTCAGAGATGGAAGAAGCATTGCCGGCGGATACCGAAATTTTTTCCATGGAGTCGAGAGCGTTTCCGGAAGGCCCGCCAGGGGAGGGTGAAATTCTTCCCGAGGATGTGGATATTCCATCGAGTCCTCCTCTGCCTCGAATCGATCCCGCTGCCACCCGTGAGGAAAGAGCCAGGGCCTTCCATATGGAAGAAAGCATCGATCACATTGTTCGAAGGGACGAGCCCTTCGATGTGGAGGGTAAAGACTGGACTCTGGACGGCATTTTGGGGAAACTTGCGGAGGGTTACGAACCGCAGGAGTTGGTGCCGTTCATCAAGGAAAGCACTATCGGCTCCTCCGTCAGGCGGCCCATCCGGGAACCCCTTGCCGCACACCTCCAACCGGACCGTTATTACGGGGTGCGCGTGGTCCGGCCGGGAGAAAATATATGGACCATCCACTACGGTATTTTTCGAGAATATATGTCTCGTAGGGGGGTGGATATCCCGCGTGCGGCGGACAGGCCCCTGGACGATGGCCGGAGCAGCGGAGTGGGAAGGTTGCTCAAATTCATGGAAGAGTTCGTTTTGGTTTACAACATACAGCAGAATGAACGCATCAAAAACATTCACCTCATTTATCCCTCCACGGCGATTGTCTTTTTCAACATATCGGATCTCTTTGGTATGTTCGATCAGCTCGATGTTGCGACACTGCGGTCTTTGCGCTACCTCTATAGAAGCGGTCTCGTCATCGAGAAGCCTCAGGAGAGAATACCGCTCATGGAAGGCACGCGCACTCGGGATTGATTTTTTCGCTACGATTGCCTTCCTGTTTCCAAGCTGAAGCCTGAGAACAGGAAAAGAAAGTTGCACATTGCGTATTTATTTGTAATTATCAAGGTACTTTACAGATATCGCGCCGGGCGATGACGCTCGTCGAGGCGGTTGTCCGTGAAATGCTTTTTTGAAGTGAAGGGTCCGGCCCGAAGCCGGCTCGGATTTTTTCCGGCCATTCTTTAATGTATCTAGGAGGAAGCATGTCAGAGGATCTCAAAAAAATGTATCGCACCGTGATGGAGGATCATTTCCCCGATTCCCTTCGCGTGACTTTTGGAGACCAGGAGCTGGTTTACAGGAAAAGAGCCTGGAAGTTCCCCGATTCGAGCGGCGAACTCATTGAAAAGGGTTTGAGGTATGGAGAAAATCCCGGCCAGGAAGCGGCCCTGTACGAACTGGTTCAGGGCAATCTCATCCTGGGGGACTGCCGGTTCATCGACCCTCGGCGAGGCCTGGTGAGCGCCATTCGCGAGGAGGACATGCTCCAGGAAGGCAAGCACCCCGGCAAAACCAACCTCACGGACCTGGACAACGGGCTCAATATCGTAAAATACCTCATGGACAAACCCACGGCCGTTATCCTCAAGCACAACAACCCCTGTGGGGTCGCCATGGGCAGCGATCTCAAAGAAGCTTACTGCCGGGCCAACAGGGCGGATCGCGTGGCCGCTTTCGGAGGCTGTGTGGTCTTGAACCGCCCCGTGGACCGTGAAACGGCCGAACTCCTCTCTCAAAATTATCTGGAAGTGGTGGCCGCCCCCGATTATGAAGAAGGAACCCTGGAGATTATCAAAAAACGTGCCAATCTGCGCATCGTTCAAGTGGCCGGCATAGACCGCCTGAGAGATTATATTCCCACCCGGTTCGTGGATTTCAAATCTCTCATGGACGGCGGCCTCATCGTCCAGCAATCTCCACTCAACAAAATCAAGGGCCCCGGAGACCTCGATGTTGCTGAAACGACTCACAAAGGAAAAGCCTATCGTATCGAAAGGCAGCCCACCGCTCGGGAACTCGAGGATCTCCTTTTCGGCTGGTTCGTGGAACAGGGCGTCACCTCCAATTCGGTGCTCTATGTGAAGGACGGCTGTACCGTGGGTATCGGAACGGGTGAGCAGGATCGTGTGGGAGTGGCGGAAATAGCCGTGTATAAGGCCTACCTGAAGTATGCCGATGCTTTGTGTTTCGACCGACATCAGCTTTCGTACAAAGAGTTGGAGTTGGCCATCGAAAAGGGGGAACGGTCCAAAGATCTCAAGGATGAAATCGACGCGGAAACCCAAAAGGCCAGGGGGGGGCTTATTGGGGCCGCCATGGTTTCCGACGCATTCTTCCCTTTCAGGGACGGCGTGGACGTGGGCATCCGCCAGGGTATCACGGCGGTGGTTCAGCCGGGAGGCTCCATAAGGGATTGGGAAGTGATCGAAGCCTGCAACGAAGCCAATGTCACCATGGTCCTCACGGGACAGCGAGCTTTCAAGCACTGAATCATGGCTAATTTCAACACTCATCTGGCTGTTGCCGCAGTGGGAGGTGTCGCTTTTTCCGGCCTGGCTCTGGGCGCGGGGCTCACGACCCCTCACGGTGTGGCGGTGCTCGTGGTGCTGACTACCGTGGGAGGGCTGTTGCCGGATATCGATCTGGACTATGCCATTCCCACCCAACTGTTGTTCACCGCCTTGGGGTTGATTGCCGCTTTCATGGTGCTGACCGCCAGGGCGGCGGATTTTTCCATTGTGGAGCTGTGGTTGGCGGCGGGTTTCACCTATGTGTTGGTCCGCTATCCCGTGAGAGAACTGTTCAACCGTTACACGGCCCATCGGGGAGTTTTTCATTCCCTGACGGCGGTGCTTTTCTTTTGTTTTTTAACCAACGTGCTGGCCCATAATCTTTTCAATGTTTCCAGGGTAATGGCCTGGCTTGCCGGTATCGCGGTCGGGTTGGGCTATTTCATACACTTGTTGCTCGATGAAATCTGCAGTATCGATTTTTTCGGCAAAGGCCTCAAGCGATCCTTCGGTACCGCCGTGAAGCCCTTCAGTCTTCGTGACTTGAACAGCTCCGCTCTCATGGGGGGAGCCATGTTGGGGGCATTTCTGATGACTTCGGACATATCTCCTCTCCTCGCACGCCTCCATGATCCCATTACCTGGCAGACCCTCGTCGCTCGATTCTGGCCTAACGGCACCTGGTTCAATTTTTAAGGCGGTTTCCGAAAATAAACATCTCCGGGAAGAACCTCCGCCTGGGAAAAGCCCCTTCCCGGGAACGCCGAGTCCCAGCTCGGCAAGGCTTTGCCCATGCATATCTTTTGTGGGTTGTCGGCAACCGCCTTATTCCGCGATTTCCAAAGTCCCTCCGGGGAGGTTCACCGCGTCGGGATTCCAAGGGGCCATGAGTTCATGAGGAATTTTGAACTGGTCCAGGATGCGTGCCGTCACGAAATGAATCAGGTCGTCGATACTCCGGGGGAGGTGATAAAAACCGGGCATGGGCGGCAAAATGACGGCTCCTGCCTGTGCCAGGCGCAGCATGTTCCGGAGATGAATGGTGTTCAGGGGGGTTTCCCGAGGCACCAGGACCAGGGGGCGCTTTTCTTTGAGGCAAACGTCCGCGGCCCTGTGAATGAGGTTTTGGGAAATTCCTTGAGCAATGGCCGCCAGGGAACCCATGGTGCAGGGCACGATCACCATGCCGAGGGTGGGAAAGGACCCGCTGGCAAAGGGGGCCGTGAAATCCTTTTCCGAGTAGAGCCGGACATTTTCCGGCAGGTCTTCCCGGATGGGGTGTCCCGTTTCCAGTTCGTACACCAATCGTCCGGCGGCCGAAGTGACCAGGTGGACAAAGACCTTTGCCCGAGAAAGAGCCCCGAGGAGCGCCCTTGCATAAGGGGCTCCACTGGCACCCGTAATGCCCATGACGAGGTGGCTCTGCTTTTCCTTGCCGTCGGTCATGCTATTTTCAGCCTTTCATTCTTGTTCACGCGGCATTCAAGCCACGCAAGCCAGGGGGGAATAGAGGTTGAGGGTCGGAACCGCACTCAGTTCCCCGATGCGATGGGCGAGCTGATAAAAAAGGAGCAGCCCTTTTTGCTGGTCGGAGTCCAGGTCGTAGTCGAGGCATCGGTAGTAGGCTTCGAAGCTCCGGCAATCAAGGGGGCCCACTTTGCTTGCCATGAGGCTCACTTCTTCCAGGTGTGACCGTCCCCATTCCCTGGCCTGTCCCAGGGCTTCCAGTGCCTGGTTGATCCGGCGACTTTCCCGGGCCACGGTGGTTTTTTGAACCACCCACACGGCGAAAACAAAAGGTTGTTCCGTCCAGTCCATCCAGGCTTTTCCAAGGTCCAGGCGGTGTGGGTAAAATCCATGGTTCCGGAGCCTGAGGGCTTCATCCCCGATGACCAGCACGGCCTGGGGGGGCTCGGGGCCGGCCATGGCCCGGGTGCAAAACCCTGCTTGAAACCGGCAGCGGATGCCGTATCGCATCTGGAGCAGTATCTTGAGGAGTGCCACGGATGTGGCGGACTGAGCAGTGACGAGAATCTCCCTGCCCTCGAGCTTCTCGACGGGCAGACGGCTCAGGAGCAGGACGCTCCGAACCTCCCCACGGCTGCTGATGGAGAGGTCGGGCAACACGTGATAGCGCTCGTGGTTCCGGGCATATTCTATGGACGAAACCACTCCCAGGTCCAGGCTACCTTTGGACATCATGGTGTTGAGGCAGGCGGGAGTGCCCGTGACGAACCGGAAGGGGTGAGGCACAAGCCCCGATTCCAGGGGGTGGAAGATGGGTAGAACATTGAGAAAGCCGATGCGGCCGAGCTTCAGTGGATTGGAGGGGGGAGTACCCATTGCCATGCTCCTTCTTTTCCTCGATACAGGATGGTCTCCATGAGATGCGGGAGACGGGTGGATTGGGGGACCGTAACGGCCAGAAAGGTCGCCGACCGCCCCGCTTGCAGGCTGCCCACCCGGTGACCCCGCCCCAGCAGAACGGCCCCGTTGATGGTGATCATTTCCATGAGTGTTCGCGGCGGCACATCCTTGAAATTTTCCAGGGTGAAAACCGCTTCGGAAAAAAGGTTCAAATCTTCGTTGCTCGCCAGGCTGTCCGTACCCAGCCCGCAGGTGATGCCGGCGGCCAGGGCTGCCGCCATGTTCGGGCGCCCTACGCCTATGTTTGCGTTGCTCCTGGGGCAAAAACACACTCGGGCGTCCGTGCGGGCCGTCAGTTGCAGGTCTTCCGGGCTCAGGTGGACGGCATGCACCAGAATGGTTTTCTCGTCCAGAACCCCCAGGCCGTGCAGGTACCGGACGGGACTCACTCCGGGCGGTTTCCACCCGGGAACCCAACGCCCCAGATCTTCCAGGAACTGACGCCAAAAGCCCGTTCCGTGGAGCAGCAATTCCACTTCCTCGGGATTTTCGGCGCAATGGATGGAAAAGGGGCGGCCATGCTCGTCGCACCAGGCTTTGGCTGCCGTGATGAGTACACCCGATGTGGAATAGGATGCGTGGGCTCCCAGGCTCAAAAGCTCATCCGTCGATGCCTTTTGGCGGAATAAAGCCATGTCCTGGCCCTCCGGACCTTCATCGAGGCTCCGGCGGTCGAATCCCAGTACTTCATGAAAGATGTGAGTTTCGGAAATATATTGCTCATTTTCCAGAACCGGAATCACGGGTTCCTCGTGCAGGTACGAGCCGTTGCTCACATCCCCCGCCAGCAGGGTTCCCGTTCTTGCAAGGTCTTTCAGCATCGCCTGTCGGCGCTGGGGTTTCATGTCCCATGCGTTCCCGTCTCTCAGGGACAGCAGCTCCGAAAGCCAGGCCGGAAAGCTCGGCTGGGGCAGCCGTATCCTGCCGGCAAGGGGAGTCAGCCCCAGGTGAGTGTGCGCGTTCACCAGTCCGGGCAGGAGCGCTGCATCCGGGTGCTCCCGGATCACCGTTCCGGTGGGGCAGCGCCTGCACAGGTCGTCAAACCGGCCCACGGCCACTATCTCCGATCCGGAAACGAGCACCCCGCCATCGGCAATGGGAGGGGAAACCATGGGCAGCACCCATGCACCCCGGTGGAGTGCTTTTTCTGCTGTGAAACCTGATTGTTCAGGCATGATCTCACTCATGAAGCATGATCTTTCCGGTCGGCAGGCTTACAATACAATACAATTCAAGATGATAGGGAGCCATGCGATGTGCATCTTTCTTGTTCCCAAGCTCCAGCTTGGGAACACACTTGCCTGGAAGCTCCAGCTTCCCGTTTCGAAGCGGGTGGAAGCCGGAGCTTCCACAATAATAAAGGCGTTCCCAAGCTGGAGCTTGGGAACGAGAGGTTTGGCAAAGGGAGCATCAAAAAGTTGCACATGGGGTAAGGAGCCATGGTTTTGAGCATGTTCCGCAATGCTGATAATGTGGCCAAAAGGGGAGGCTTTCACAGTCCTTATGCCACAGACGACCCTTTGCTATCCTCTGCGGGCTCGAAACTTATAACCAGTCGTTTTCCAAGAGCTGCGGCGGCTCGTTCGAAAGCTTCCTCCATGTCGGGAAATATCACAAACATGCCATCTTCTGACTCTTTGATCATGGCCTGGTAGGTGATTTTCATCTGAGCCTGACTCCTGTCTGCTGTTCGATTTTTTTCAATGTGTCTGGGTGGACATCTCTGGCGCCGTGGACAGGAACGGTCGTTCTGCCGTTTCCCCTGGCCATTCGGTGGTGGCTACCCCATCCGAATTGCCTTTGCCCCAATCCTGTTTGCCCTGCGCGATCCATTCATACGCCATGGTCCGCTGTTGAGGGCGAAAACCCGCCGAGGTGATGATCCGCTCGATTTCTTCCCGTGACAGGCGGAAGGAAACACCGGCTGCGGCCACCACGTTTTCTTCGATCATGGTGGAACCGAAATCGTTGGCTCCGAAGTTCAGGGCCAGTTGTGCCACCTTGGGACCCATGGTGACCCAGGACGCCTGCACGTTGTCGAAATTGTCCAAAACCAACCGGGACACGGCCAGCAGGCGCAGGTAGGAAACAGGGGTTTGGGGCGGAACATGAATGGCCGTGTGATTGGGCTGAAAAGGCCAGGGAATGAAGGCCGTGAAGCCTCCCGTGCGGTCCTGCAAATCTCGAAGGGCGAAGAGGTGGCGGATTCTGTCCTCCTGTTTTTCCTCGTGACCGAACATCATAGTTCCCGTAGTTCGCAACCCTTGTCGGTGTGCTTCTTCCATGACGCCCAACCATTGAGCACTCGAGCACTTGTTGGGGGAGACCCGCCTGCGGACTTCGTCCACAAGGATTTCGGCTCCTCCACCGGGAATGGAATCGAGCCCCGCCCGCCGCAGCCGCTCGATGACCGTGCTCACTTCGATTTCCTCCATTTTGCTGAAAAAAACGATTTCCGGAGGGGAAAAGGCATGGATGTGAATGGGATAACGGGTCTTGATGAAACCCAACATCTCTTCGTAAAAAGCCAGGGGAAGTCCCGGATGATGGCCCCCTTGCATGAGGACCTGGGTTCCACCCAGTTCGAGGGTTTCTTCGATTTTGCGGGCCAATTCCTCACGGCCGATCACATAGCCCTCGGGGTGCTCCGGCGGGCGGAAAAACGCACAAAAGCGGCAGCCGCACACGCAAATATTGGAATAGTTGATATTGCGGTCCACCACATAGGTCACCACCGGCTCCGGATGTCTGTCCAGTCTGGCCCGGTGGGCCAGGTGGGCCAATCGATGGAAATCCTCGTATTCATAAAGAGCGAGGGCTTCATGGAAATCGATGCGCTCCCCGTGGCGAATTTTCGAGTGAATGGCGTTCAAATCCATGGACAATGGAGATTTTCCCTTCAATTATCCTTCCCGTTGCGGCCTGCACGCCATCGCATGGGGCAGGGGTTAAGGCCATTTCCGACAATGAAGATACCGGTCGACTCTCCCGGGAACGCCGAGCCCCAGCTCGGCTGGATTCGAAGGGGGCGAAGCAAGCCGGTAACCCGCAAAATATTTGCACAGGCAAAGCCTTGCCGAGCTAGGGCTCGGCGTTCCCGGGAAGGAGCTTTTACCGGGATGTTTATTTTTGGAAATAGCCTAAGGCCATTTCCGACAATGAAGATACCGGTCGACTCTCCTGGGAACGCCGAGCCCCAGCTCGGCAGGGTGTTGAAGGGTGGGGCGCCTGCCGCCAACCCGCAAAATATACGCATGGGCAAAGCCTTGCCGAGCTGGGGCTCGGCGTTCCCAGGCAGGGGCTTTTTCCGGAAATGTTTATTTTCGGAAATCGCCTAAAAGGCCGTAAGGGGGATTATCCTGTGGCACTTCCCGCCCTATTTGCCTTCACCAAAACAATGACCACCCGGTCATTATAGTATGGAGGCGTACCGTGTCAAGCATTGAGAGCCGGTCTGAAAAGTCGCGCATGGTATGAAAACTTCTCAGGAACCGGGTTGAATCAGTCTGAGAGGAACTTGAAAAATCCGTTTCAGATAGCCGAGGATTTCCGATCCCACGGCATCGGGAGACAGAGGTATGATGGTTGGATTGTCCATGTCCCCCTCGACCTTAACGGGAATAAGTATGAGCGATCCTCCCATGATGCCCCCTACGATGGGTAACATGTCAATGATGCGGTCCGCCGTGCGTAGCGGGGACAGAACGAAGGTCATGTTCATTTTTTTCTCAGTGAGGTTCATGATACCCCGCACGACGATTTTCATGTAAGGGCCGTCCAGGACAAACTCGTCCACGCGAACGGTTTCGCCATCCACGTGCAGTTTTCCCTCCATGGTGTTGTAGGCCAACCCTTCCTTGCGCCAGTCGGGAAAGTGTCCCCGGTAGAATTCGGTGATGTTGATCACGCTGAATATCCTGCCGAGGAGAGTGAGCCGGTTGAGACGCCCGTTCGTTGCCTCGAAATCCAACTGACCGGTGAGCGAATCGGTCAGTTTTTCTCCGGGGACGGCTTTTTCCATATGACCGCGAAGATTGAATTTTCCCGTAACGAGGTTTTCCTCTTCCTGGAGGCATTCGATCGTGTGTGCCAGGTCTGCGTTTTCCGCGAGGACATTGAGCTGGAGGTACGGGTTTTCCTGGAAGAGAAAGAGCGTACCTGTAGTGGACAAGCCGCAAAAACCGCTTTCTTTCCAATGGATATGGATGTCGTCGGGTTCGATCTCAATGTCCGCTTCGAAAGGGCTTAAAGTGATCGAATCTTTTTGGAACTTACCGGTTTTGAGATGAACCCTGCCCACAATGGCGGCATCGCCCACCTTGAGGTGTTGGTCCAAGTAGGCTTTCGGGTCCCTGTCCGGGTGGGATGGAGGCACGCTATCCCAGTCGATGCTTTCGGCCTCGATGTGAAGATCCACTTCCATGTGAGGGTGAACGAGAGCCATGCCGCCCCGAACATCGAGGAGGTTGTCGTGCCGGAGGATTTTGGCTTCAGTGACGTGAATGAGACTTTCCTCGGCTTCGAGGGCAGCTTTTTGGATTTGCATGGAGTCTTCCCTATAGCCCCACATTCCTTTGAACTCCTCGATGGAAAGATGGCCTCTGAAGGTTGATTTCATGGGGGCGTCCAGGTGCAGCCGGGCCAGCGCGGCCCCGTCGATGGTGCCTTCCAGAAGCTCGTTTTTCACAAGGATTCGATCCAGTGTAGTGTGGTGCAATGTGCCGCTGAAATCCACTTCCACTCGAGGGCCTTCCACCAGGATCGATGCCGTGGCCCGTGAATGGGCGTCCGTGATGGACAGCCGCCGTATGTCGAGAGCTTCCCCCGTTTTTTCGAATTGCAGGGACATGCTCACACCGTTATCTTTTTTCCAGGAAAAATCCCCATCAAAATCGACATGGGCTTCATGGGTCCACTTCAATCGGCAACGCTCCACGGTGTAGGGTCCCGTGACCCGAAGCTCCGTGGGGAGCTGTGCGAGGTCCATGACAAACCTATTGGCTTCCGGCCCCATGTTTCCGGCAATGCGCAGCTCGATGCCGGGTAGACCTCGGGTGTAGTCGTGGAAAATGCCGCTCATGGTTACCTCCGCATCCAGGAGTCGGCTTTGGGCGTCCATGACCTGGAGATTGTCGTGATCGGCCTTGAAGGCCCCATGGTCGGCGCTGAGAACCGAAGGGAGAAACGAGCATTCCATGGCAAAAGGAGCCACCTTGCCTTCTATGTTGAATTCCCATTTTTGGGGTTGAAGTGCCGGTCCCTGGAATTGCAGCTTGTTCAAGGCCAGCCTGCCCCCAAAAGCCTGGAATTGCTTCATGTGATTTTTCACCGTTTCGTGAGTGAGGAGCCAGGGATAGAACTCGTCCAGATTGATGGAGGAAGGCCCGTTCACGGACAGTGCAAGCCGGGTCTCTCCGTCCCACGAGATTTGGGCGGTTACATGGTCGAGGGAAGAATTTCCCACCGCTGCGGATTCCATATCCATGAAAAGACTGGGCCCTTTCAGCAGAAACCGTTTCCCTTGCACCGTGAATGGAGCGAAGAGCCTTTCGTAATGGGATGACAGCCGGTAGGAGGACAGTTCCAGTGTGGTTTCCACCTGTTCAAGGGATTCGCCCAGGATCAGCTTTCCCTTTCCCCGTCCCTGGACGTCTTTGAACAGTGCCAGTTCCTTGAGAAACACTTCGTGTCGCACCACCCGCTCCAGCACGGGCACCACTTCCGCAAGATCGGCGTCGAGGTCCATATGGAAGTGGAACGGTTCAGGGCCTTCCTTGAGGGTGATGACGAGGTAGCCGTCTTTCCCTGTGCTCCCTGCGGTAATACCATGGAGTTCCTTGCACTCCAGGATGCCCTTTTTCACTGTCACCTTGCCGTAAGATTCCTTCACCAGCAGCCGGGCGTTGGGGACAAGCACCGTGCCGTCATGCATTTCACCTTCGAGGACGAAGTGGTCCGTTCCTCCAAGCCGGCCGGGGTGATCTGCTTTGGAGTCGAAGGTGATGAGGGGGACGTTTCCCGCCAGGACGATCTCGAAAATTTTTTTCACCACCGGTTGCGATTCCCAGATAAAAAGAGCTGCCTCTCTTATGGGAGCGGCATCCATGCGGCGGCCCCGAATATGGAGAGTGGATTCGGGAATGGTTTTGTTCCAGGTAAAGCTGCCTTGAAATGTGGACCCCGGTGAGCGCAGGTGGAGATGGGACAGGGTGAACCACTTTTGTTCGGGGGTGAGGCTGAATTGCCCCGCAAGCTCGATGCCCTCGATGGAAAGCTCCCGACCTTTTTTCGAGAACTTAAGTTGGGGCGAGGAGGCTTTCACCCATCCCTCCAGTGTATCAAGCCCTTTGCCGTTTAAGTGCCATTCGGAACTCAGACTCGAGCCCACCAGTTCCCCAATGGGGCCGGTGGAAAAATGGTTTCCCAGTAAGTGAGGCTTCCCTTTCACAATCAGCCCCGTCAGTTGAAAATCCAAGGAATCCGGTTTTATCTGTCCCGCGATGGATATCTTTTCCGCCAGGTTGGAGCGACATTCCCATTGCAGATCGTATTGCGCCGGGGAGGCACGGAGACGAGCACGGATGTTTGTAAACCGGTATGTCGGGGCGCCGTTTGCCTCGATGTTTATCGAGCCGTCGAGGATACTTGCTTCAATTTTTTGGGATACCGGTGCAAGGGCTTCTAAAACCTTTTCCGGGATTTTCCGGATACCCATGGGAGGGGCATCCAGTGAAGAGGCGGGGAGGGCGGCCTCCATGGGCGATTCTAAAACGGCTTCCAGGGCAGGTTGGTAGAAGACGATGCGAGCCGCCTCTACCTTTCCCGACAGGAGCGAGCGCATTTTGGGAACGACCAGGATATCGATCCAGGTGAGGTGAATATTGGGCGAGAGTTGGAAGGTTCCAGGACCGGTGGTGACTCGTGGTGTGGGCCACAAGGCAATCCTGAGGCTTTCGTAAGAGATTTCACAGTGAGCGGTATGGCAGATTTCCCGGGCGAGACGCTCTTTGAAGGAGGCCTGGTTGAGGTGGCGGGAGAGCAGTATCGAACCCGCCATCAGGAGAAGAATCAGGCATGGGGTGATGATGGTGAGAGCTGAGAGGATTCTTTTCCCATGGCTCCATTTCAACACGCCCGCAACACCTCGGCGGCCAGGCGCTCCAAGGATACGATCTTGTCCACGCCTCCCAGCTTGATGGCTTCATGGGGCATGCCGAACACCACGCAGGATTTTTCATCTTGGGCCAGGGTGAAGGCGCCGCAGTTTTTCATTTCGAGCATGCCCTTGGCCCCATCGTCTCCCATGCCCGTCATGATCACCCCCACGCAATTGGAGCCGGCGTATCGAGCGGCGGAGCGAAACAGCACATCGACGGACGGGCGATGGCGACAGACCAGGGGGCCGTCTTTGATTTCCACGTAGTATCGAGCGCCGCTGCGTTTGAGCAGCATGTGGCGATTGCCGGGGGCGATGAGGGCACGGCCTCGAATCAACGTGTCGTTATCTTCGGCTTCCTTGACGGAAATGCGGCAGAGATTGTCCAGGCGCCTGGCAAAAGATGCCGTAAAGTGTTCGGGCATGTGCTGTACGACGGCAATTCCCGGAAAATCCGGGGGAATGGCTTCGAGAAAGGTCCGCAGAGCCTCGGTCCCTCCAGTGGATGCGCCGATCACGATTATTTTTTCCGTGGTCTGAATCATCGCCCGGCTTCGAGGTTTTTCCAGGATGGCATCGGCGGACAGCTTGGGTTCGACGGATGGTTTTTCCACGATGCGTTTGACCCGTGCCATGGCCGCCGCCTTGACCACATCACACAGGCGAATGCGGGCCTCTTCCAAAAACTGCCGGGTTCCCAGCCTGGGTTTTTGAATGATTTCCACGGCACCGTATTCCAGCGCCGTGAGAGTGGTTTCGGAATTGTTTTCAGTGAGACTCGAG
This sequence comes from uncultured Syntrophobacteraceae bacterium, assembly GCA_964603955.1. Lineage (GTDB taxonomy): Bacteria > Desulfobacterota > Syntrophobacteria > Syntrophobacterales > Syntrophobacteraceae > SLCH01. The sequence goes on along the minus strand of CAZRWT010000021.1, from coordinate 6,571 downwards.
CAGATGACCACGGGGAGAGGGTGCTGGGACATGATCTTTTTCAAGAAGGTGATGCCGTCCATGCGCGGCATTTCAACGTCCAGAGTGATGACGTCGGGGGCTTCCACGGCCATTTTTTCCGCAGCGGCATAGGGGTCGGAAGCCGTTCCCATAACCTCGATGTCAGGGTCGGAATTCAGAATTTTTTGGAGGGTTTGACGTACCAGTGCCGAATCATCAACAATCAGCACCTTGATTTTCTTTTTCATTCTTAACTCCAGGGGATGTTTCCCCAGGGTAGTGTGTATCTTATATGTCAACCTTCATGAGGTCGAGAGCTGCAAAAAACATGGCCCATACTCTTCACACGGGCAATCCCAGCCCGGCCATTTCCTCGATGAGCTGCCTTTTGTCGATGGGTTTTACCAGGTACGATGTAGCTCCTCCATGATAAAAAGCTTTCACCACGGTTTTGGGGTCTCCCAAGGCTGTTACCATGATCACTTTTACCTCGTCGGAAGGTTTGATGCCCATGCCTTTTTCCATGTCGCGAATGCGGCGCAGGGCTTCATGTCCATCCACGTTGGGCATCATGATGTCCAGGCAGATCAGGTCGAATGGGCGTCCTTCTTCCCACGCCAGACGGAAAGCCAAAACCGCTTCCCCACCGTCCACAACGACATCGCAGTCTCCGTACGGGGATAAGAATCTTTTTAAAATACGGCGTGTTGTAAAGTCATCTTCCACAATGAGTATTCTCATCATCGAGTCTCCTTGAGTGTCTCGGACAACAACTCCTGGCGGTTACTCCGGAAAAAAGCTTCCTTGAAAGTATCGAAAGCCTTTTCGATAGCTTTCCTCAAAGTATCGAAGGAATCTGTGTCTCCTCGGCGAACCGCCAGTTGAAAGCGAAAGAGTTCATCCGACAGCTTATCGGCACCCACATAGTTCGCGACTTCCCTCAAATCAGCGGCAGTTTGCTCCAAATCATAAATTTCATCTTGTAAGGTCATATCCTTCAACGCTTTTATGAGTGTGGGCGCATATGTGATAAATCCCTCGATGGTCATGATCAACCTGTCGTTTCGAGTTCCCGATCTTTGTAATCCGGCATGGAAGTCAAAGATTTTCGATGAATGAGGCAGGGGCACAAGATCGATATCTCGGGATATGTTTGAAGAGGATGGCCATCGAGGAAAAAGGAGCGGCTCTTCAGTGTACCGGAAATCTTTCGTATCCGGCTTCTTTTCCGAAGTTATTTCTCTTTCCGACGGCAATTTGAATTGGACGGTAAAATGAAATATCGTACCCTTTCCCAGTCGGCTTTGGCACCATAAATGCCCGCCCATGAGTTCCACCAGCGATTTACAAATACTCAAACCCAGACCTACACCCCCGTATTTGCGCGTGCTGGAACCGTCCAACTGGACGAAAGGCTCGAAAATCTCTTCCATGCGGTCCTGGGCGATGCCGATTCCGGAGTCGGTGACGCAAAAATGAAGAGCAATATCATGACCTATCCGGCTTTCGGGAAATACCTCCAGGGATATTTCGCCTCTTTCCGTGAACTTGACGGCATTACCGACCAAATGACTCAGGACCTGCCGCAATCGTCCCGCATCTCCCACAAGAATCCGGGGGCATTCCGGGCTGATGGCCCAATATATTTCGATGGGCTTTTCTTGAGATATGGTAATGAGGGGATCGAGAGTAAGCTCTATAAGATTTGGGAGGTTGAATACGACTTCTTCCAATTCTATCTTACCGGCCTCTATTTTGGAAAAATCGAAAATATCGTTGATCAGTCGCAGCATCAGACCGGCAGATCGTTTGGCTGTGAGCAGGTATTCCCTCTGTGTTGCGTCCAGGTTGGTTTCCAGGGCCAGATCGAGCATCCCCACAATACCGTACATGGGGGTGCGCATTTCATGGGTCATGTTGGACAGCAGTTCGTTTTGAGTTCTTTTGGCTACCTCGACGCTTTTGCGAGCCCATTGCAGGGCGGCTTCCACTTGTTTGGTCGTGGCCGTTTCCCACTCTAGTTCATCGGAGCTTTTTGGAGTTTCGTAGGGTCCAGGTATCATCTTTGAACCTCCCAAAACCTTGTCCGGTAAATTGTTCATTCCAACAATTCCTTGACGGAATTCAACAATACCTTGCGGTCTATCGGTTTGACAAAAGTGCGGTGCGCGCCGAGCATATCTGCAACGTACAGGTAATCGTTCGGCTGGTTGCGCCCACCTCCGGAAATGGCGATGATCTTCACATTGGGCAATATGCGCTTGAGGGTTATCACCACTTCCAGTCCTTCCACTTCCGGCATGATCACATCCGTGATCACCAGGTCGATGGTGTTGGTTTTACATAGATTGAGGCCCTGCTTGCCGTCCTGTGCCGTCAGTACCGTGTATCCCTCCAGGGACAATATCCGTTCGATCATTTTCAGCATCTGCGGTTCATCATCGATAACGAGGATGTTGGCCATTTTTACTCCTTACATGCTTGAGCAATATAACTCAAAGGCGGCAAAATCATTTGAACAATACGATATCTCCCGACCTGACGACTTTGCTCTGCACCCTGTCCAATACACGATTTTCGTGAGTTGTGATTTCTTTGAAATTGGAAGAAGGTATCCGTTTCAGCAAAACTTCCCCTGTGTCCGTATGAAAATAAATTCTGCGGGTATCGCGTCCCCCCATGCTGTAGCCGGCAATGGAGATGGATTCCAGGGTGAGAAAATCCACCACGAATTCGATGTTCTTTTGTCCCGTGCCGTTTTGGGGTGATATTGACGAAAGAATATGGGCCCCTCCGAAAGTTTTGGCCACCAGGCGAGAACGGCAGGCTCCGGTGGAAACCATTTTGTTGATCAAAAGCTCCATGGCATTGATCCCGTAGCGTGCTACCGCGTCAAACCGTTTCATGTCTGCCTTTCCGGGAAGCAGAATGTGGTTCATGCCGCCGATTTTTGCCACGGGATCATGAAGGCATACCGCCACGCAAGAACCCAGGATCGTTTCAATGATGGTCGGCCTTTTGCTGCAGTACAGTCCGCCGATGTGTATGAATACCTTCTTTTTCACAAGAACTTATCCCACCGTGTGGAGCCCTTTTGAAGATAAGTGACTCTCAATCGGCATTTCAAGGGAGTTGTCTCCTTTGCCTTCCGGTGCTTGCGTCTTTTGGTAAATGGTGGGAGCTTTTTGCACCAGAGGCAGTTTCATACCATGAAGGCTTTCTGAATGCCCGATAAAAAGGTAACCTCCCGGCAACAGGTGGTCTGTCAGTTGTTTCAACAGGCGGGCCTGCGTGGGGCGGTCAAAATAGATGATCACATTGCGGCAAAACACGATGGACATGGCATCGCGAATGCCGTAATCCCAGTCCATCAAGTTCAGTCGTTCGAATCGGACGTGGGCTCTCAATTCGGGGCACATACGTACCAGACTTCGGCTCTGGTCACGGCTCCTCAACAGGTATTTCTTGCGCAGTTGAATGGGAACAGGGGCAATTTTTTCATGTTCATAGATACCCATCCTGGCTTTTTCCAAGACTTCGGTGGAAATGTCCGTGGCCAATATTCGAAAACTCCATGATGTCTGCCGTGATGTGAATTCCTTCAAAACCATGGCCAGAGTATAAGACTCTTCTCCGGTGGAACATCCGGCGCTCCAGGCAAGCAACGGTTTTGCGACGTTGAGCCTGCGTGAATGGGCCAGTTCCGGCAAAACTATTCGGGACAAATAGTGAAAGTGTTCCGGTTCCCGAAAAAAACCGGTTTTGTTGGTGGTGACCGCATCGATCATGTGGACATACTCGTCCAAAGATTCTTTTGAATCAAAAAGATACCGGCAGTATTGTTCCAGTGAGTCCATGCCGAGGGCACGCATGCGCTTGCGCAGACGGCCCTCGAGCATGATCTTCTTGGCCGGGGGCAGCTTGATGCCCACCATATCGTGAATCATTCCACTCAGTCGGGTAAAATCTTTATCGGACAGGGTGGATGTATGGTTATTGATGTCGGTGATTTTGGCCTTAGGATTCATCGCATTCAATAATCCATCAAACCTCCTCGCCGGTGTTCGTCATTTCTCTGGCCATGGCCAGTTCATCGGGCGAAAATGCCTTGTCGATGTCCAGTATGATGATAAACTGATCGTCGCGCTTGCCCATTCCCTTGATGAACTTTGTTTTGAGCCGCGTTCCAATGCGCGGAGGCGGCTCGATCTGGTCCGGCTCCAGGGTCATGACCTCCTGGACCGAGTCCGCCAGGGCGCCGATGATGGTGGCTTCCTCCTCAATGTCGATTTCAACGATGATGATGCAGGTGTTCACCGTCTTTTCGGTTTTGCTCATGCCGAATTTCAGGCGCATGTCCACCACCGGCACCACGCTCCCGCGAAGGTTGATCACGCCCAGCATGAAATCGGGGGTCTGGGGTACTTTGGTGATGGAGGTGTAGTCCAGAACTTCTCGAACCTTGGCGATATCCAAGGCGAAAATTTCGTTTTCCAGTTTGAACGTCAGGTACTGGCCTGTTTCCGTGACAACAGTGCTCATGGCGTTTCTCCTCCTAATACCGCTCGAATTCTTCGTCTATGGCATCGGATTGGGCACCCTTGCCCATGTCCAGGAAGATTCCCTTACTTGCCTTGCTTTTACCGGATGGCTGAATCGCTTTGGAGCCTGTGCTCGACATCTCTTCCCCCATTTTCCCATGGGGAGGATCGAGCTTGCGTTGAGTGTTCCCATGAAACGATGGATTGCGGGAGGACGATGCGGCGCCCGCCCGCCCGCTTCCGTCGATCCGGAAAAAGGCAATGGTGGTCTGAAGTTGTTCGGCCTGGGCCAGCAGTTCCGTCGAAGTGGAAGCCATTTCCTCGGCGGCGGATGCGTTCTGCTGCACCACCTGGTCCAGTTGCTGAATGGCTTTGTTGATTTGGTCGGCACCCGAAGACTGCTCGTTGCTGGCCGCTGTGATTTCCTGGACCAGGTCCGCCGTCTTTTGAATGTTGGGGACGATGCCTGCCAGCATCTCTCCCGCTTTTTCGGCAACCTGCACGCTGGAAGCCGAAAGCGTGTTGATTTCACCTGCGGCCGTCTGACTGCGCTCGGCCAGCTTGCGCACTTCGGATGCCACCACGGCGAATCCCTTGCCGTGTTCCCCGGCCCGGGCCGCCTCGATAGCCGCGTTGAGGGCCAGCAGGTTGGTCTGGCGCGCGATTTCTTCGATAATGGAAATTTTGCCCGCGATTTCCTTCATGGCGGAAACCGTCTGACTGACCGCCTGTCCCCCCTCCATGGCGTCTTCCGCGGCCTTGAGGGCTATTTTCTCCGTTTGGCGGGCATTGTCCGAGTTTTGCTTGATGTTGGCCGCCATTTCCTCCATGGAGGATGAAACTTCTTCCACCGAAGCCGATTGTTCCGTGGCACCTTGGGAGAGTTGTTCCGAACTAGCGTTCATTTCCTGGCTGCCCATCATGACTTGAGCCGCCACCGTCTGGATATTGGAGGCCACTTCCGTCAATCCACCCACCATGGTACCCATGGCTTGTATCAATTTGTCTTGAGCCGATCGCTCACGAACCCTAACCGTCAGATTCCCGGCGGAAATTTCCGTGGCCACGTCGGTGACCTCGTTCATGGCGTCGATGAGCAGGTTCAGGTTGTTTTTGATTTCGTTGAAGTCTCCGCTGTATGAGTCAGTGATGCGTGGAGGCACATCCCCCTTGGAAATGCGGTCTACATATTCGGCCGCCACGTTCAACGGTCCGATCACCGCATCGAGAGTATTGTTGAAGCCGGTGATGATTTTTTGAAAATCGCCGTGATGTCTGGAGGCGTTTGCACGGGTGGCCAGCTTTCCCGCGATTGCGGCATCGGCCAGCATGTCGGCGTCGGCGATGAGAGCCTTCAAATTGGCGCGCACCTGTTCGATGCTTTCGTTGATGAAAGCTTTCTTGCCTGGGAACTTTTCCAAGGGTGCTTCGAAATTACCCCTTCCGAACTCGGTCACGCAGGCGATGGCCTTCTTTTTAACGGTGATGTGGCCATTGACCATGTCGTTGACGCCCTTGGCCATGGTCCGGTAAGCGCCCTTGAATTTTTCTTCCGGCATGATCACATCGATGTCGCCCAGATCATGCTGCTCGGACATGCGCCCCATGTCATCGATGAAGCCTTTGATGTTGGCGCGCACCTGTTCCACGATTTCGTTGATGAAGACTTTTTTGCCCGGAAATTTTTCCAGGACTGCGTCGAAATTTCCATCCCCGAATTCCTTGACACAGGCCATGGCTTTTTTCTTGACGGTGATGTGGCCGTTGACCATGTCGTTGACGCCCTTGGCCATGGTTCGGTAAGCGCCCTGGAACTGATCCGCCGCGATTACCACATCGATATCCCCCCTATCATGCTCATCGGCCATGTGATTCATCTGGCCGATGAGTCCATTTAGGGACTCGATACACTGGTTCAAATTGTTTTTGATTTCGTTGAAATCGCCATTGTAGGAATCCTTGATGATGGGGGGAATATCTCCCTTGGAAATGCGGTCCACATATTCGGCCGCCACATTGAGAGGCCCGAT
>CAZRWT010000020.1:20976-45975 GCA_964603955.1 uncultured Syntrophobacteraceae bacterium | reverse complement strand
CGAACTTGTCCATGAGCAGGTCCATAATCATCTCGCGAAGGCCCAGGATTTTGCCTTCCGAAATGCCCAGGATTTTGCCTTCCGAGATGCCTAAGATTTTTCCCTTTCCGATGCCTTCCTCGATTCCCTTTTCTCTTGCGATTTCTATGATGTCCAGCATTTTAATCTCCTCCCACATGGCTTCGATTCGTTGTCTGTCAATCATCTTGTTGGACAAAATGAGCGTGGCGGCGGGCAGGCGCGAGCTTATCTTTTCTGCCCGGCAAAGCTCCATCTGAAAGCGGACCACCTCTTCTGCGAACATGGATCTTTCGGCACCCTTTTTCTTGCCGTAGAGGGGCAGTACCACGAGTTCGAGCCAGTTTTCAAAGGTTCCGGCCATGATTTGGGCACGGATTTGTTCGAGGCGCTCTTTGCCCTTCCTTTGGCTGAAATCCACCACAGTGGGGCGGTATGTTCCGCTGGGGGTTTCGATGACCCGCACATCCGGGTCCACATCGCCCGAGGCCAGGATCACGTCCGTCACGTTGGGTCCCCAGCTTTTGGCTCCGAGGAAATGATAACCGGCAAAACGGTATAGGTCACGACGTTGGAGGTTGCGCTGCTCCTCGATGTGGAAGAGGGCGCCTGCCCGGTCGCGCACCATCACGTCCACTCGACCGGTCCTGACATTGATGTCCGCTATCTCGAAGGCGAACACGTCCTCGATGGGAGCCGACTGCAAGCCCAGCACATCGAGGGTCCGGCCCACCAGGGCATCTGCAAGCCATTTGACGATGAAGTCGTAGTTGTGGAAATAGTCCTTGCCGTCCTTGCTTTCCATTGGGGAGTAGGTCCTCCGTTTGGTTGGGGCTTTGTGGTTTTTCGCAACCCGGGGCAGGGAGTAGGCTAAAGATTATATCCTGCTCATCCCGGATATCCTGATTCAGGCAGTTTTATTTGCCTCTCGACGAGCAACTCCGGCACGGCGGTGACGAACCTCGCTCCCCATTGCCCGGCGTAGGCCGGTTGCTCCATGATCTCGGCCTTGATGTTCCAGGGCAGGATGACGATATAGTCCGGCAGCCGGGTGCGCAAGTTCTCCTCGGCCACGATGGGAATACGGCTGCCGGGCAGGAATTTTCCCTGCCTGGCCGGGTTTTTGTCCGCCACGTAGGGCAGCAGGTCGGGGCGGAGTCCGGCGAAGTTGAGCAGGGTGTTGCTCTTGGCCGCAGCCCCGTAGGCGGCCACGGTCTTGCCCTGGCGTTTGGCTCGCACGAGAAATTCCAAAAAATCGTTCTTCACTTTTTCTGCCTGGACCTGAAAACCGGCATAAAAATCATCTCCGCCCATGCCGGCCCGATTTTCCCGTGCCATGAGCGCCGCCACCCTCGACGAAATCTCGTGTTCGCCCGTGTCCGCCCGGCGGGCAAACACTCGCAGGCTGCCTCCATGGGTGGGCAGTTCCTCCACGTCGAACACCTCCAGGCCGTTGGCGGTGAAAACATGGTCCACCGTCGCCAGGGACAAATATGAGTAGTGTTCATGATACACGGTATCGAACTGGTTTTCCATGACCATGCGCAGCAGGTGGGGAAATTCGAAGGTGGCAATGCCGTGGGGTTTGAGCAGGCGGGCGAATCCGGCCACGAAGTCATTGATCTCCGGAACATGGGCCAACACGTTGTTGGCGACCATGAGGTCCGCCGACCGGCCCTTGGCTGTCAGTTCCCCGGCCAGTTCCATACCGAAGAAGCGTTCGATGATGGGAATGCCCTTGTCTCGATCCGCCCTGGCCGTGCTTCGGCTGGGCTCGCTGCCCAGGTCGAGGAATGTGAGGGCAAGGGGTGTTCGGCAATGGCGGCAGAGCATTTTTTTTCTCACCACAGAGGGCACAGAGGGGCACAGAGAAAGGCTGAGAGGAAAAGATCAAACTTTTTTCTCTGTGTTTCTCTGTGTTCTCTGTGGTGAGAAATGTTTTTGTTTTTCATATGAATTCCAGCTTTCTGCCAACATCTTGCTCGGGCTTTGTAATGCATCCTGTCTGAATCGGGGATCAGGATGGACAGGACGAGAGAGTGTCTGAATCAGGATGGGCAGGATGATCAGGCAGGGTGGATAGGATAGCCCCCCCTATGCTGCTCATGATTGGTGGGTTGAGACAAAAACTCACACCAGCAACATCCTGCCCATCCTGGATATCCTGATTCAGACACTCTCAAGCCCGTGTAGCCCCGTTGCCCTTTATGATGGGTATGACTGGGACGAGGATGCCTGAATCCGTTTGAGCAAGGCTTCGAAAGCTTCCATGTCCTCGCAGCGGATGTCCAGCATTTTTATCTCCTCCCACATGGCTTCGATTCGTTGTCTGTCAATCATCTTGTTGGACAAAATGAGCGTGGCGGCGGGCAGGCGCGAGCTTATCTTTTCTGCTCGGCAAAGTTCCATCTGGAAGCGGACCACCTCTTCTGCGAATACTGATCGTTTGGCGCCCTTTTCCTTGCCGTAGAGGGGCAGCACCACGAGTTCGAGTCGGCTTTCGAAGGTTCCGTCCAGGATTTGGGCACGGATTTGTTCGAGGCGCTCTTTGCCGTCCCTTTGGCTGAAATCCACCACGGTGGGGCGGTACGTTCCGCTGGGGGGTTCGATGACCTGCGCATCCGGGTCCACGTCGCCCGAGGCCGGGATTACGTCCGTCACGTTGGCTCCCCAACTTTTGGCTCCGAGGAAATGATAACCGGCAAAACGGTACAGGTCACGACGTTGGAGGTTGCGCTGCTCCTCGATGTGGAAGAGGGCGCCTGCCCGGTCGCGCACCATCACGTCCACTCGACCGGCCCTGACATTGATGTCCGCGATCTCGAAGGCGAACACTTGCTCGATGGGAGCCGACTCCAAGCCCGGCACATCGAGGGTCCGGCCCACCAGGGCATCCGCAAGCCATTTGACGATGAAGTCGTAGTTATGGAAATAGTCCGTGCCGTCTTTGCTTTCCATCGGGGATGATTCCTCCCTTTTGTGGATTTGGGACCCCTGGACTGGCCTGGCGCAAGTATTCAGCTGCTTTAGAGGCGTTCCGCGATGGCCAGTATGGTGTTCACGTAGGGTTGGCTTTTGTTGTAGGCATGAATGACTTTTTCCTTCTCTTCCCTGGTTTTTGCCTCGTTCCAACCGTGAGCCCGCAGGTAGTTGGCCACGCTGAAAATGGCGTCGATGGGGTTGAACAGGTCGATGCGCCCGTCATTGTCTCCGTCGTAGCCGAAGTTCACGTAGCTCGAAGGAAGGAACTGGGCCCACCCCACAGCGCCCATGATGGAGCCTTTGAGGTTCCTTACATCCTTTCCCTCTTCCGTCCATATCCTGATCAAGGCACACAGTTCGTTGTAGGCCCATTCGGAACGGCGCAGCAGCCTTTCGTCAAATGCCTCCCTGCCCAGTCGTGCCCGATCTTCCGGCGAAAGGAGGTGCCATATCCGGTCCCTCTGAGCGGGGTCGTTCATGACGGCGAAGGAGGATAGGATATCTAGAGTGGGGGTGCGGCCCGTGTAGCTGCCGAAACGGGTTTCCACCAGCAGGATGGCCACAATGACGGAAGCGTCCGCGCCGTGGAGAGTTTCCGCCTCCCGGAGTGCGGTTCGGTACTGTTCCGCGAATCGACGGGCTCGCGCCAGGTCCGCGGGTTGGAGAAACTGGCCGTAATCGAGTCTGCTTTCCCGAATGCGGAAAGTTGTGGCGATGGTTCTGTATTGAGGGGTGAAACCTTCAGCATAGAAAGCATCGATCAGGTCGGGATGGAACCCGTCTTGAACGAGTGTGGTTTTAAGGGATTCCAGGGGGACTGCCAAGGCCTGTTTCTGAAACCACGGTCCGAGAAACATCATTGCGAGGAAAAAAAATACCACCCACGAGGGAGTGGATTTTATCGGATACTTGTTTTGAAGAATCTTTGCCACTTTTGAGGTTTCCTTGTTTGGTGGGTCAGGGTTGCTGAATGGGATGCGGTTTATGTGCTTGTGCTTGCGATTTGATACAGGCTCTATTATACGTAAAAGGCTGTTGTGCGCAAGAGAGAGCCTTGATCGTTTTCCCTCCTTCACAAAGGGGGGAAGTTTTTTGCCGTTGTGTTCAAATTGCAACAGTGTTCTCGTTCCCAAGCTCCAGCTTGGAAACGAGAAAAAAATGACACAGCGCGTTTAAAGTTGGAGCAGAGCTTAGTATTTTGGGAGTTCACGCATGTCCGATCTGGAGCTGGAAGTCAGAGCCGCCTCTTCAAAAACATTCGTCAACGAGCCTTTTGTCGAGGCGGGGAAAAGTCTCCTGGAGTTGCTCGGTGACGCGGCGGCTCTTTCATCGCATCTTGCCGAAGTTTGCCGGGAATTGAAAGACAAGCTCCGTTCCGACCAGTTCAATCTGGTGGTCGTGGGGCAGTTCAAAAGGGGAAAAACTCATCTCATCAATGCCCTTATCGGGGAACCTCTGCTGCCGGTGGCAGTCGTGCCCCTTACTTCCATCGTCACCATACTCACTCACGGCGAGGAAGCCCAGGTTCGTGTTCGCTTCGATGACGGCACTCAAAAGGAGATTTCCCTCCAGGATCTTCCCCAGTACGTAACGGAGCTTGGAAACCCCAAGAATGTCAAAAACGTGATGGATGTCCTCGTTTCCTACCCATCCCCATACCTGGAAAAAGGAGTGCGGCTCATCGACACTCCGGGAGTGGGGTCCATCTACCTCCACAACACCGATGTTGCTTACCAGTATCTGCCCCGTTCCGATGCCGCTCTGTTTTTGCTCTCGGTGGACCAGCCCGTGAGTCGGGCGGAAATGGATTTCCTCGAGGACGTGCGGGAATTCTCTCATAAAATTTTCTTTATCCTCAATAAAGTTGACTATTTGGCGGAAGATGAACTCAAGGATTCCATGCTCTTTTCCGAGCGTGCCCTGGAGCAGGCCATGGGGGGGGCTGTGAGGCTCTTTCCCGTTTCCGCCAAACTGGCCTTGCAGGGCAAGCAGGAGCAATCGCCGGATTTGCTCGAAAAAAGCGGTCTTCCCGAGTTTTCGCAGGTACTGCACCACTTCCTTGTCAACGAGAAAGGCAATGTTCTGCTGCAGTCGGTGGGGAAGGCTCTTTTGAGGGCCCTTGCTCAGGAGCGGTTCCAGGTGGAGCTGGAAAAGCGCTCCCTGACGACCCCCCTGGATGAACTGGAGGCCAGGCTCGATCTTTTTGAAAACCGCAGGCGTGAAATCCTGGTCGAGCGGGAAAGTTTCGCCCTGGTGCTCGATGGTGAGATCAAACGTTTCGTCCGGGAAGTTCTGGACAGGGATCTGGCTCGGTTCAAAAGCGATCTGCTGCGGACCATGGAGCAGGGGTTCGATGCCTTTTACGAGGAACAGCGGGATCTTCCTTTGAAGGAACTCAATGAGAAGCTCGAAACTTATGCGACTTCGGAAGTGCAAAAAGCCTTTGTCGATTGGCGGCGCATGGAAGAGGAAAAAGTCGCGCAGGCTTTCCAGGAGATTTGCAACGGCTACACGGCCCGCATCAACGGGATACTGGACGAGCTGCTCAAGTTTTCCTCGGAACTGTTCGCCGTTCCCGTGGACATCGTTCATGCGGAAAGCTACTGGACACGCAACCTGGAATTCTACTACAGGATGAAGCACGAACCCGTGGGGCTGGACATGCTGGCCGATTCGGTCACCCAGACCCTGCCCGGATTCATCCACAAGCGCCTGGACAAATTCAGGGCCTATGTGTTTGGGCTGGCCAATCGCTTCATCATGAACAAGAGGCGGCGTCACATGCTGGAAATTATCGAACTCCAGTCGGGGCGCTTGCGGTATGACTTTGTGAGCCGCCTGGAAAAGGCCAAAACCCAGTTCCAAAGGGAAGTTTTGCGGCGAGTGGACGCCGTGGTCGATGCGGTGGTTCAGGCCCTGGAAAAGGGCAGGAGCGAGCATGACCGGGGAGGGAAGGAAATGGAGATTCGAGGACGATTTCTCGATGAGCGTCTGGCGAAGATAAAAGGCATCGAGACGAAGATAGGGGATGGGTGATCCATGCCCGATTCCGAATACACTTCTCGTTCTCAGGCTCTAGTCTGGAAACGAGAAAAACGGTGTCCGGCCATCCCTCGGATCGAGATGTTTTGTACTTGACAAAAAAAAATGGCTACAGTAGCTTTGTGCGGCATGTGAAAAAAGTATCTATTTGACGTCCATTCAGTGACGGGAATGCGTGCTGGTGGCTTCTGTCGAACTTAGTTCAAATAAGGGTTTTTGATGCTATGAACCGTCGAACAAGGAGGTGAGTGAAAAAGAGGAAATCCATGTTGTTGGGATCGTAGGGAGTGATCCCTGCAAGGGTTGTTAGTAGTGGTGAACCGGTTTGAATGCATTCATTTACAAGGAGGTTTTTTGATGGAACTGAGTATCATTGTCAAGTTTGCCCTTCTCTGTGGCGCTTTGGGCGTGGGTTTCGCGCTCTTTACTGCGGCATGGGTGTCCAAACAGGGTGCGGGTGACGCGCGGATGCAGGAAATTTCCGAAGCCATTCGAGAAGGCGCCAGCGCGTTCCTGAATCGCGAGTACAAAACGGTTGCTTTTGTTGCTGTCGTTCTCACGGCCTTGCTCACCTATTTGGGTAAATGGGTCGCCGTGGGTTTTGTTCTTGGCACCGTGGGTTCCGCTCTGGCCGGCTACATCGGTATGATGGTAACCGTCAAGGCCAACGTGCGCACCACCGAGGCCGCCAAGAAGGGCCTCCAGGCAGCTCTGACCGTTGCTTTCAAAGGCGGCTCCGTCACCGGTATCATGGTGGTCGGCCTTGGTCTGCTCGGCATTGCCGGTTACTATGCTTTCGTCAAGACGGTTGCTCCCATTGACGATGCTTTCCATGCTCTCGTCGGCCTTGGTTTCGGTTGCTCGCTCATGAGCGTGTTCGCCCGTATCGCCGGCGGTATCTACACCAAGGCTGCCGACGTAGGCGCCGACATTGTGGGTAAGGTGGAAGCAGGCATTCCCGAAGACGATCCGAGAAACCCTGCGGTCATCGCCGACAACGTGGGCGACAACGTGGGTGACTGCGCCGGTATGGCCGCAGACCTTTATGAAACCTACACCGTAACCCTGGTTGCCGCCATGCTGCTGGCCAAGACGGTTTTCGGCGCGGAAAGTCTTTGGGTTGAATTTCCCCTCCTCATCGGCGGTATCTCCATCGTCGCTTCCATCGTCGGTACTTACTTTGTAAGGCTTGGCGCCAACAATTACATCATGGGCGCTCTTTACAAAGGTCTTGCCGTTGCCGGTATCCTTGGCGCGGTGGGTGCCTACTTCGCTTCCGACTGGTTCCTGAAACAGGAAGGCGTCGAGCCTGTTTTCACCCTTATGGGCGTGTTCATGACGGTTGTTATCGGTCTTGCTCTCACGGGCTTGATCGTTGTCATCACCGAATACTTCACCTCCAAGAGCTTCTCCCCTGTGAAGCACATTGCTGAAGCCAGCGTTACCGGTCACGGCACCAACGTCATTTCCGGTCTCGCCGTCAGCATGAAGTCAACCGGTGCTCCCGCACTGGTGATTTGCGCGGCCATCATTTATGCGTACTCCCTGGGCGGCGGCTTCACCGGCAATGCCGGCGTGGGTCTCTTCGCCATCGCTCTTTCCGCCGTGGCCATGCTCTCCATGACCGGTATCGTGGTTGCTATCGATTCCTACGGTCCCATCACCGACAATGCGGGCGGTATTGCCGAAATGGCGGAACTTCCCGAAGAAGTGCGCAACGTGACCGATCCTCTGGACGCGGTCGGCAACACCACCAAGGCCGTGACCAAGGGTTACGCCATCGGCTCCGCTGCTCTGGCAGCCCTGGTTCTCTTTGCCGAATACTCCCGTTCTTTCGGTGAGACGGTTCTTTTCGACCTTTCCAATCCTCTGGTTCTGGTGGGTCTGTTCATCGGTGGTCTGCTTCCCTTCTTCTTCGGCTCCCTGCTCATGGAATCCGTGGGTAAAGCAGCCGGCGGCGTCGTAGAAGAGGTTCGTCGTCAGTTCCGTGAAATCCCCGGCATCATGGAAGGCACCGCCAAGCCCGAATACGGCAAGTGCGTGGACATCGTGACCAAGAGCGCCATCAAAGAAATGATGCTTCCCGCCCTGATCCCCGTGATCACCCCTGTTCTCGTGGGTTTCATCTTCGGTAAGGAAGCTCTGGGCGGCGTGCTCATCGGCAGCATCGTGACCGGTCTGTTCCTGGCCATCTCCATGACCAGCGGCGGCGGCGCATGGGACAATGCCAAGAAGTACATCGAAGACGGCGCTTTCGGCGGCAAGGGCTCTGAGGCTCACAAAGCAGCCGTGACCGGCGACACCGTAGGCGACCCGTACAAAGACACCGCAGGTCCCGCCATCAACCCCATGATCAAGGTTGTGAATATCGTGGCTCTGTTGATCGTGCCTCTGATCAAGTAGTAAAAAACAGCAACTGTTGAACGGTTGAAATAGCGAAAAGCAGTAGCTGTCAGTAAGGAAATGAGCCGACCCGGCACTCCGTGTGCCGGGTCGGTTTTTTTATGCACGACATTTCTCGTTTTCACTCGTTAGCACGGGAATGCGTACCGTGCTGCTCATCCTCGTATCCTGTGATCTTCATGTCCTCATATCACACCGTTCCCACGCTCCTGTGTGGGAACTCATGCCGGTTCTGCCGATGCTGAAAAGTTTTGAGAACGATGCCTTTCTTGACTTGGAGTCATGAAGACTTTACGATGCCTTGTTCGATCTTCAACGGTTGTCTTTCATTCATGCTGAACAAGGATGATGTGCCTTATGTTCAATAACCTTTCCGACAGGCTCCAAAAAGTATTCAAATATCTCAAAGGGCAGGGGAAGCTCACCGAAGAGAATATCCAGGAAGCGCTCAGGGAAGTGCGCATGGCTCTCCTCGAGGCAGATGTTCATTTCAAGGTGGCCAAGGACTTTGTGGCCGGTATTGCCGTGAAAGCGGTGGGGCAGGAGGTGCTGCAAAGCCTCACGCCGGGCCAGCAGGTCATAAAAATCGTGAACGAAGCCCTCACGGAACTCATGGGGAGCAAAGCCGAGCAGCTCAGGCTTACGGGCAAAATACCCTGCTGCATCATGATGGTCGGGCTCCAGGGCTCCGGGAAAACGACCACCACCGCCAAGCTTGCGAGAAAGCTGACCCAGGAGACCCGGCGCCCCTGCCTAGTTCCGGCGGACGTCTATCGTCCGGCAGCCATCGAGCAGTTGATGACTCTGGGCAAGCAGCTGGATTTGCCCGTTTATCCTTCAGATGCCGCACAGAAGCCCGAAGAGATCGTCACTGGGGCCCTGGCCTTCGCCAGGGAGCGCAACTGTGACACGCTTCTGGTGGACACCGCCGGGCGACTCCATGTGGACGATGCCCTCATGGGCGAGTTGGAAAGGCTGAAAACCATTCTCGACCCCCGCGAAATCCTTTTGGTAGCCGATGCCATGACGGGGCAGGATGCCGTTCAGGTTGCGGGAAGCTTTCACGAGCGGCTGGGTATCACGGGAGTGGTCCTCACCAAGCTGGACGGTGACGCTCGCGGCGGTGCGGCTCTGTCCATACGAGCGGTAACCCAGTGCCCGATAAAATTCATCGGTGTGGGGGAAAAGCTCGATGCTCTGGAGGTGTTTCACCCGGACCGCATGGCCTCGCGGATTCTCGGTATGGGAGACATGCTTTCCATGATCGAGAAAGCCCAGGAGGCTTTCGATGAAAAACAGGCTATGGAGTTGGCTCAGAAGTTCAAGGAAGACACATTCACCCTGGAGGACTTCAGGAATCAGTTGAAGCAAATCAAGAAATTGGGCTCGCTGGAGCAAATCCTCGGGATGATACCCGGTATGGGGAAGAACAAGGCGCTGAAAAATCTCCAGGTGGATGAAAAAGAGTTTTTGCGCATGGAGGCCATCATCAATTCCATGACAAAGGGCGAGCGTGAAAATGCGGACATTATCAATTCGAGTCGCCGCAAAAGAATCGCCATGGGAAGCGGAACCACGGTGCAGGACGTGAACCGGCTTCTCAAGAGCTACGGGGAATCTCGAAAGATGATGCGACAGTTCATGGGTGGGGGAACTCCGGCAGGGAGCAAGAAGAAAGTCAAAGGGCGCCGCAAAAGGGCATTTTTTCCTTTTTAAAGCTGGAAAAATACTGTATACAGAATCCTTTACATTATTGGGGCTCTCCGGTGTGCTTTGCAGGGCGGCTGCCTGAGCACGGTATGGGGGCATTTTGGAAGTATGAGGAGTTTCAGGAACGGCCCGGCAGGAGGAAAAGTAAGCCTTCGCTTGTGCCGACGATATTCACTTGAATAGGAGGTTTCACTAAAATCATGCCCGTAAAGATTCGTCTCGCTCGTGGAGGAAGAAAGAAAAGACCCTTTTACAGGATTGTTGTGGCCCATTCGGAAGCACCACGCGACGGTCGTTTTATCGAAAAGATTGGAACGTACAATCCGCTGCCTGAAAATGCTGAAGTGACTATCAAGAAGGAACGGCTTGAGTACTGGTTGCAGCAGGGAGCCAAGCCCACCGATACTGTGAGCAGTTTGATTCGAAATCAAGCTGATTGATGCTGCCGTGAGCATGTCTGGAGTGTAGACTATCCTTGCGGTGCGGAGAGTGCGGAGGTCGCCATGTTGAAAGAGTTGGTCGATTTTATGGCGCGGGCTTTGGTGGACAATCCCGAAAAGGTTAGAGTCACTGAGATCGAGGGAGAGCAGACTTCGGTCATAGAGTTGAGGGTGGCAAAAGAGGATCTCGGGAAAGTCATCGGGAAGCAGGGGCGGACGGCTCGCGCCATGAGAACCATTCTGAGTGCTGCATCCACGAAGATACGAAAGCGGGCGGTTCTGGAAATCATCGAATAAAGTATGGAAACATCGTCACGCCTTATTCCCGTGGCCAAAATCGTGCGGACGCATGGAGTCCGGGGAGCTTTGAAAGTTTACCCTTATGGGGAGACGC
The DNA here is from genome assembly GCA_964603955.1 of uncultured Syntrophobacteraceae bacterium. GTDB lineage: Bacteria > Desulfobacterota > Syntrophobacteria > Syntrophobacterales > Syntrophobacteraceae > SLCH01. Next base: position 34,986 of record CAZRWT010000020.1, on the reverse strand, counting down.
TTGTTGGTGCCGCAGCGGGCTTCACCTGTGTCGTCGGGCTTTCATCAGGCTCCCGGAGGGCTTCTTTGACCTTTTCCCGGGTTCGGATTCAGGGAAAGCATCTGGTGATCGAGTTCGAAGAGATCACCGATATGGATGCGGCGCGGGAGGTGGTCGGGTATGAGTTGTTGCTTCCCGAGGACAGGCTTCCTGCGGCTCGGGAGGGAGAGTATTACCACTACCAGCTTTTGGGCCTTTCGGTGAAAACATTGCAAGGGCGGGTAGTGGGAGCTGTCAAGGGTATCATCGAGACTCCGGCCAATGATGTCTATGTGTTGGAACATGAGGGGCGGGAGATTTTGATCCCGGCAGTGGAGGATGTGATACTGGAAGTGGATATCGGTGGGGGAGTGATGATCATCGACCCTCCCGAGGGTTTGCTCGATGATCTTTGACATCTTGACCCTTTTTCCCGCCATGGTCGATGCGCCTCTTGGGGAGAGCATCGTGGGTAAGGCACGGCAAGGCGGGCTCATCGAGGTCAGGGTTCACAACATTAGGGATCATGCCTTTGATCGCCACCAAATGACCGATGACCGCCCCTTTGGGGGAGGAGACGGCATGGTCATGAAGCCCGAACCCATCGTGCATGCCATTGAAGACCTGGTGCATCGAGGTCCGGTGCCGCGAGTCATTGCTTTGAGCCCCCAGGGGGCTCTTTTCAATCAAAAGATGGCATGGGAGTTGAGCCGCCTTTCTCGCCTGATCCTGGTGTGCGGGAGGTATGAAGGCATTGACGAGAGGGTCATGCGCCATTTTGTACACGAGGAAATTTCCATCGGAGATTATGTCCTGACGGGGGGGGAGTTGGGAGCCATGGTCGTGGTGGATGCTGTGAGTCGCCTTTTGCCGGGAGTTTTGGGTAACGAATCTTCTCCCGTCAGTGAATCTTTTGCCGACCAGCTTCTGGAATATCCCCAGTACACTCGGCCCCGCGATTTCAGAGGATTTCAGGTGCCGGACATACTCCTTTCGGGCAATCACGAAATGATCCGCAAGTGGCGCAGAGGTCGATCCCTGCTAAGAACGCAGCTCAGAAGACCGGATTTATTCGCTCAATTGTCTCTCACCGCCGAAGATGAAAAGCTGTTGCGGGAAGCACGGGAGGAAAGGGAAAAGGAGAAGTCGGGTCATTGAATTCACCGAAGGAAAAGATGTTTTCACCCGCCGGAGCGCTGTATCTGGCCCTGGTGCATTATCCGGTTCTCAACAGAAAATCCGAGGTGATCGCATCGGCCTTCACCAACCTGGACCTCCACGATCTGGGCAGGCTGGCATGCACTTATGGTCTGCCCCGTTGTTTTATCGTGACGCCCTTGCAGGATCAGCAGAAGCTGGTCGGCAAGCTCATCGGTCACTGGGTGGAAAGGGTGGGTAAGGACATGCATCCCGATAGAAAAGCGGCTTTGCAGCTGTTGCAAGTGGTGCCTCAAGTGAGCGATGCCGTGGCCGAGGTTCGTCGGGAGCAAGGAACTTCTCCCAGGATTTGGGCGACGACGGCCAGGGATTTGGAAGGGGCGATCTCCTGGGGGGACGCCCGAAGGGAAATTCATGAGGAGCAGGGCTCCGTTTTGCTGCTTTTGGGAACGGGATGGGGGTTGGCGCCTCAGCTGATGAGCGAGGTACATAGAGTCCTCAAGCCCATAGCCGGTGTCAATGGTTACAATCATTTATCGGTTCGCTGCGCTGCAGCCGTCATGCTGGATCGGCTCGTGGGCCGTGAGTGTCCGACGGTTTGACGGGGAGTGCCGACGCACTCTCCCGCGATTTCATTGAATGGAGGAGTAGGAAATGAGCAATTTGGTTGAAAGTCTCCAGAGGGAGCAAATGCGCGGGGACCTTCCCGATTTTCGCATTGGAGATACCGTCAAGGTGCATGTGAAGATTCGTGAGGGAGACAAGGAGCGCATTCAGGTTTTCGAAGGGGTGGTCATCCGGCATCACAAGGGCTTGCTGGGGGCGACCTTTACCGTTCGCAAGGTGTCTTACGGAGTGGGAGTCGAGCGTATTTTTCCCGTTCATTCTCCCCAGATGGATCGCATCGAGGTGCTCCGTCGAGGGCGGGTACGCCGTTCGAGACTTTACTACCTGCGTCAGCGCCATGGCAAGGCGGCCCGTATACGCGAGAAGCGCTAGTGGCTCAGGGAACTGTTGCCCCACCCCCTGGTGCGGCCTTTATCCTCGAGAAAAGGCTGCACCGGCAGGGGTTCCATCGTGTTGCGGGGATCGATGAAGTGGGGCGTGGTCCCCTGGCTGGTCCCGTGGTGGCCGCGGCAGTGGTTTTCCCCGTGGGAATGGAGCTATCCGGCCTCATGGATTCCAAAAAACTCACGGCTTCCCGGCGTGAAAGTTTTTCTCGTGTCATTCTTTCGGAGGCCTTGGATTTTGGAATCGGCTGCGTACAGGCGGACGAGATCGACCGCATCAATATTCTCCAGGCCACCTTCAGAGCCATGATGGAGGCCATACAAAGCCTTCGCATTCCTCCCGATTACCTTCTCATCGATGGTCCTTACAGGCTCCCTCTTCCCACCCTCCAGTGCGGCATTCCCAAGGGGGACGCAACCTGTGCTTCCATTGCCGCGGCTTCCATCGTGGCTAAGGTGTATCGAGACCGCATCATGACGGAATTCGATCTCGTGTATCCGGCCTATGGCTTCGGCAAGCATAAAGGGTACGGTACTGCGGCCCATTGCAGGGCGATCGAGTTGCACGGTCCTTGTCCCATACACCGTCGGAGTTTCCGGCGTGTCCAACAATGAGCAATATTCATGTCATACACGGAATCGAAAATTTAAAAACGGCTAAGGCTCTGAGAGGACTGAGAGAGTCATGGCGACTCGACAGCATAAAGGCAAGCAGGGTGAGGAAATGGCGACGGCTTTTCTCCAGGGCAAGGGCATGACCGTCCTCGGGACCAATGTGCGGTGTGCCATGGGGGAGTTGGACCTGGTGTGTCGTCACGAGCAGACCATCGTGTTTGTCGAGGTCCGGACGCGCCACAGCCGGGGATTCGGCCTTCCTCAAGAATCCGTGACCCTTTCCAAACAAAGGAAGCTTACTCGCCTTGCCAAATGGTACTTGCAGAGGCATCGGCTTTTGAATTGCCCGGCGAGATTCGATGTCGTGGCCATCGATTTTCAGGGCCGAACTCCGGAACTTGTGTGGATACCCAATGCCTTCGATGCGTGCGAATGAAGAGGGGGGGCCAATGCACCCCGGCACCCTGTTCGTGGTGGCCACCCCCATAGGGAATTTGCAGGACATCACCCTCAGAGCCCTCGAAACCCTGCGCGGCGTGGACATCATCGCTGCGGAAGATACCCGCCATACGCGAAAGCTGCTCAGTCACTTTCAAATCCACAAGCCCCTCACCAGCTATCACTCACACAACGCCCCGCAAAAAGGGGAAGCGATCCTGGACCTTCTCGAAAAGGGGCAAGACGTTGCTCTGGTGACCGATGCGGGAACCCCAGGCATATCCGATCCGGGAGCTCTGGTCATTCATGACGCCATAGCAAAAGGATTCTCCGTCGTTTCCATTCCCGGGCCGACAGCTTCCATTGCGGCGCTGGTTGCTTCCGGCCTCCCCACGCATCCTTTCGCCTTTTTGGGATTTGCCCCGGCGAAGGGAACTTCCAGGAAGAAATTTTTTCGAGACCATGCGACACTTGCCATGACTCTGGTGCTTTACGAGTCGCCTCAGCGGCTCGAGCGCACTCTTGAAGATATCCGGCAACACTGGGGGGATCGGCATGTGGCGGTGGTTCGCGAACTCACGAAAAAATTCGAGGAGATCAGGCGGGGAAAGGCTTCGGAACTGACGGATCATTTTTCCCGGGGAGTGCGAGGGGAAATCACTCTTGTTGTCGAGGGAGCCGTGAAGGAAGCGGAAGAGGCAGACGGCTTTTCCGCGAGTTGGGAGGAGCGGTTGCGGGACTTGCTGGTGGAAGATGGAATGACGGTGAGGGATGCGGTCGAAGCGATTACCATTCAGTTCGGCGTGTCGAAAAACCTTGTTTATGGGAAGGCACTCGAACTGAAAACCACCCATTTTTCAGGAGAATGACTTGGACAATGCCATTGGGGTTTTCGATTCGGGAGTTGGGGGCCTTACGGTGGTGCGGGCCCTCATGGAGCGCCTTCCTTTCGAGAACATCATCTATTTCGGGGATACGGCGAGGGTTCCCTATGGGATCAAGTCCGTGGAGACCATTGCTCACTATTCGAGGGAAATCACGGAATTTTTGTTGCAGCGCAAGGTCAAGCTCCTGATCATTGCCTGCAACACCATGGCTGCGGTGGCTCACCAGGTCATCGAGGATCTGTCGCCCGTTCCCGTTTTGGATGTCATCAGCGCGGGGGCCGGGAGCGCCGTGGCTTTGAGCCGTGCGAAGTATGTGGGAGTTATCGGCACTCCCGCCACCATCAACAGCAATGCTTACGCCAGAGCCATTCATCACCACGATTCCTCGATTCGTGTTTTTTCCCAGGCGTGTCCCCTGTTCGTTCCCCTGGTCGAGGAAGGGTGGCTGGACCATGAAGTCACGAGGCTGACCGCACGGGAATATTTCAAGTCGGTGCTTTGCCATGAAATCGACACCCTCGTGCTGGGGTGTACCCATTATCCTCTTTTGAAGCCGCTCATCCAGTCCGTGGTGGGGGAACGCATCACCCTCGTGGATTCGGCGGAAGCCATGGCCGAAGCGACGGCTTCCACGCTCCGGCGGCTGAACTTGAAGCGGGCTCACGAGACACCTCCCGAATACGTCTATTACGTGACCGATGTGCCTCTGCGTTTCCAGTCCATCGGTGAGCGCTTCCTGGGGCGTACCCTTTCCAATGTGCGTGTGGTGAAGTGGTAAAGCAGTAGTAGACGGGAGGCGGGGGAGTGTACCGCGCAAGGGGCGGCTCCGGCAGCCTGGTTGAAAAGGTCGGCTTCAGGGCTTATATTTATTCGGCTTTCTCAATTCAATTGTTTTAGAGCACCATTCACTTCGAGAGGAACAGCAAATGGCCGAAGATTTTCCCAAGTTTCCCAGCCAGGAAGAACTGGAAAAGGAACTCAGCGAATACCTTTCCAAAAAGTATGGCTTTCGCATTCGGGTGATGTCTCCCATGATGATGTCCCAAAATCTGGAGCATGGAGGAGAAAAAGCACGCCAAACCACAGGGACGGGGCTGGACAAAATCCGGTTCAACATGAAGCCCGAGGAACTCGAGAGCCACCTCAATCAGTACGTGATTTGCCAGGATCACGCCAAGGCGGTCCTGGCCACCAAGATATGCACTCACTACAATCGCGTGCAGGTCTTGAAACGCAGGTCTCGCATGGGGGCGACTCCCATGGTCGGGCGCATCAAGAACAACATCCTGCTCATTGGACCCACGGGAGTGGGGAAAACGTTCCTGGTCAAGCTCATTGCCGACAAGCTGGGGGTGCCTTTCGTCAAGGGGGATGCCACCAAGTTCAGCGAAACGGGTTATGTGGGCGGCGATGTGGAGGACCTGGTGCGGGAACTGGTGGTGGAAGCCGGCGAAGATATCGAGTTGGCCGAGCACGGTATTATCTACATTGACGAGGTGGATAAAATCGCCTCCGCAAACAATTTCTGGGGAGCCGACGTATCGAGGGCCGGCGTGCAGAGGGCTTTGCTCAAGCCCATGGAAGAAACGGAGGTGGACCTCAAGGTGCCCCACGATCCCATTTCCCAGCTTCAGGCCATCGAGCATTTCCGCAAGACGGGCAAGCGGGAGAAGCGCACCATCAATACGCGCAACATTCTCTTCATCATGAGTGGAGCCTTCAACGGACTGGCTCCCATCGTGCGCAAGCGGATGCAGAAACAGGGCATCGGCTTTGGAGCCAGCGTGGAGAGCAAGGATGAGGAACATGCCTACCTGCGGCATGTGAAGGCGGAGGACCTCATGGCTTTCGGGTTCGAGAGCGAATTCATCGGGCGCCTTCCCGTGGTGGCCGTCCTGGAGTTCCTGACTCGTGAAAATCTTTTTCAAATCCTTAAGAATCCGAATAATCCATTGATTTTATCCAAGAAAGAGGATTTTAGGAGTTACGGCATCGACATTCGATTCGAGGACGATGCCCTGGAAGTTTTTGCTCAGAGGGCCTTTCTCGAAAAAACGGGAGCACGGGGCCTGGTGAGCGTCATGGAAAAGGCGCTGCTTCCCTTTGAAAAGAGCCTTCCGTCCAGTTCCGTGGAGTATCTCATGGTGGGTGCGAACCTGGTGAGCGATCCCCGGGGAGAGCTGGAAAAAATCCTGGAAAACCCTTCCGATCCCCAGCGCCGGAGCGACTACGAGCGGATCATCGAACAGGAGAAATCCGCCGTCAGGGAGATGATTCGAAAAAGGAAAAGCCATTACATCGAAAATTATCCCCTGGTTTTCACCGCCGAGCGCATCGAACTGGTGGTCGATCACCACATGAAAACCATGCTTCCCGTGGAAAACGTCTTCGATGAAGTCATCCTCATGTACAACCAGGTGAGGGTTTTCGAGAGCGATTTTTACGAAAAGCACGGCTTCAAGATTCATTTCAGCGAGGAGGCCATCAACGAGATCATCCGGCGTGCCCTGGATCGAGATACTCCCGCCAGTGTGGTTTGCATGGAGATATCGAGGGATTATGCTCATGCCTTCAAGCTGGTGGCGGACCGGACCGGGCGGCTCGAGTACATCCTCCCCCACAAGGCCGTGCTGAATCCCGAACTTTACATGGAAGCCGTCATTCGGGACAGTTATCGCCGGCATCCCCGCACTTCTTCAGATTCGGACGAGGACAATTTGTCATGATCGGCATATCCAAGCTGTACTGTGGAACCGTCGAGCCCTCCGATGCCTTGCGTTACGGGCGGCACAGCGGCAGTCTTCCTTCGCACCTCTTGCAGTTTTCTCGAGATAAAAAGCCCGTGGTGGTTTGGAATGTGACCCGCCGGTGCAATTTGAAGTGCATCCATTGTTATGCTCACGCCCGGGACCAGGAGTTCGATAATGAGCTGACGACCCGGGAGGGGAAGGCTCTCCTGGACGATTTGTCGGAATTCGGCTGCCCCGTGGTGCTCTTTTCCGGGGGCGAGCCTCTCATGCGCCCCGACCTGCTCGAACTTGCCCATCATGCCGTGGGCAAGGGCATGCGCGCCGTCATTTCCACCAACGGAACCCTCATCACTTCCGATGCTGCACGGCAATTGAAAGATGTGGGTCTCTCCTACGTGGGCATCAGCCTGGACGGCCTCGATGAAGTCAACGACCGTTTCAGAGGCGTCAAAGGCGCCTTTCGGCAGGCCCTGAACGGCATTGCCGCCTGCCGGGAAGCGGGCATCAAGGTGGGGCTCCGGTTCACCATGAACCGTTTCAACCAGCAGGAAATTCCGGCCATATTCGACCTCCTCGAAGAAAGGGACATTCCTCGGGTGTGCTTTTACCATTTGGTTTACGCGGGCCGTGGAAGCAAACTGGTCCACGATGACCTGAGTCACCGGGAGACCCGCCAGGCTGTGGACATCATCATCGACCGCACCGAGGACCTTCACCGTCGAGGAAAACCCAAGGAGGTGCTCACGGTGGACAACCATGCCGACGGTCCCTACATCTACCAGAGGCTCCTTCGGGAAGGTTCTCCGAGGGCCGGGGAAGTCCTCGAATTGCTCGAGATGAACGAAGGCAACAACTCGGGTCGGGGCTTCGGCTGCGTGAGCTGGGACGGGAGTGTTCATGCGGACCAGTTCTGGCGCCACCTCTCCTTCGGCAATGTACGGGAGCGCCCCTTTGGTGAAATCTGGACGGACCTGTCCAATCCCGTCATGAAGATGCTCAAGGAAAAGAAGCTTCACGTGAAGGGCCGCTGTGCCGGCTGTCGGTGGATCGACATCTGCGGCGGCAACTTTCGAGTGCGTGCCGAAGCCGTTTCCGGGGACCTCTGGGCGCCCGATCCCGCCTGCTATCTCACCGATGAGGAAATCGCTCCATGATGGTCCGGCTTGTTGGGGGACGAACGAAGAGGGGTGGGGAGCCGGTCGTTTGAGTGCCTTGCATTTCAAAAATTGATAAGGAGAATCACGGATGAAATATGGAATGATGATCTGCCAAAACACTCCCGATGTGATTTGGAATGCTTTCAGGCTGGCCAATATCATGCTGGAGGAAATGGATGATGTCAGCATCTTTCTGAATGGACCGGCTGTAAACTATGAGGCGTCGGATTCCAAGCGGTTTCCGGTGAAAGAACTGGCGAAGCTGTTCACGCTTTCGGAAGGCAGGCTGTTTGCCTGAGGAAAATTGATGGACCTCCACGGTGTGGAGGAAGGGCACCACAAGAGAGCGACCCAGAAAGACCTTTATGAAATGATCAAGGAATGCGACAAAATCATTACATTTTGAATCCATCCATCCCATGAGCGATGTGGGAAAACCCCCAGGGAGCCCAAAATCATGTATTACCCCGAATATCGTCCCAGAAGATTCAGGCGCACGGAGAACCTCCGCCGCATGATCCGCGAAACCCGCCTGTCCGTGGATAACCTCATCTATCCCATGTTCGTCGTGCCGGGAACCGGCATCAAAAATGCCGTGGGTTCCATGCCGGGCGTCCATCAGTTTTCCACGGACATGCTCATGGAGGAACTCAAGCCCTTGGTGGAACTCAAGATTCCTGGGATCATCCTCTTCGGCCTCCCCAAAGAGAAGAATGAGAAGGGCAGCGAGGCCTACGCCCCGAAGGGAGTGGTCCAGGAAGCCGTTCGAGCCGTCAAGAACAAATATCCCCAACTGGTGGTCATCACCGATGTCTGCCTCTGTGAATACACCAGCCACGGGCATTGCGGGGTTCTCGCCAAAAAGGAAGTGGACAACGATCCCACCCTGGACCTCCTGGCCAAGATCGCCGTGTCCCACGCCCGTGCCGGGGCGGACATCGTTGCCCCCTCGGACATGATGGACGGACGGGTCATGGCCATCCGGCACGCTCTGGACGACGCGGAACTGGAACAGACGGCCATCATGGCCTATTCGGCCAAGTATTGCTCCGCTTTTTACGGACCTTTCCGGGATGCGGCCGATTCGGCTCCCCAGTTTGGAGACCGCCGTGGCTACCAGATGGATACGGCCAACACCGACGAAGCCCTGCGCGAAGTGGAACTCGATATCCAGGAGGGCGCCGACCTGGTCATGGTGAAGCCCGCCCTGGCCTACCTGGACATCATCCACCGGGTGAAAGAGGAGTGCGACCGCCCCGTGGCCGCCTACAACGTGAGCGGCGAGTACTCGATGATCAAGGCTGCTGCGGCACAGGGTTGGCTGGATGAAAAAAGGGCCATGATGGAGACCCTCACCGCCATCCGGCGAGCGGGAGCGGACATCATCCTCACCTACTTTGCCCGAGATGCGGCTGCGTTGCTGCAATGAATCGTAGTATGAATCACGTGATGTGCAACTTTCTTGTTCCCAAGCTCCGGCTTGGGAACATACTTGCCCGGAAGCTCCAGCTTCCACCTTGCCATCCTGTTCAAATGCTCCCCGTGAACTGCTCAACGAATCCAGGGGCTGCCTCCTCATGCTGCAAAGACTAGGAAGCTGGAGCTTCCAAGGCAAAGGCGTTCCCAAGCCGGAGCTTGGGAACGAGAAGTAAACGCAACCTGCCCATGGGAGATACGGATATGGAAGCCGTAAAGATTTCTCGGAAGTTTCAGATCGTCATACCCAAGGAGTTCCGGGATACATTGAAGCTTTTGCCGGGCCAAAAAGTTCAGATGATTATCCACGGTGATCGAATCGAGATGATATCCTTGAAAAACATTTCAGAGATGAAGGGTTTTTTGAAAGGAATAGACACTACGGTCGAAAGGGAGTCGGATAGACTGTGAACATCGTTGATTCGTCCGGTTGGCTCGAGTATTTTGCCGACGGCCCCAATGCTTCTTTTTTTGCGAATCCTCAACTTTGCAACAGTCTTAACTATCCAGGAGTAACACATGCCTCCACATCCCACCTCTTCCACCCCTCACCCCCATGGCGTGGGCCGGCCTCACCAGGGGAAGCCGGGGGCGGCAAGCTTCGACCAGCCGCGCCTGGTGGCCTGGGAAGTCACTCGCAGCTGCAACCTGGCGTGTATCCATTGTCGAGCCGCCGCGCAGGACCGTCCCTACGAAAATGAGCTGAAAACGCAGGAATGCTTGCGGGTCCTGGACGAAATCGAGACACTGGGAAAGCCCATCGTCATCCTCACGGGAGGCGAGCCTCTTTTGCGTCCCGATATCTTCGACCTCGCGTCCTACGGCAATGAAAAGGGCTTCCGCATGACCATGGCCGTCAATGGAACCCTGTTGACGCGGGACCTGGCCGGAAAGATGCTCGCTTCGGGAATTCAGAGAATCAGCGTGAGTCTTGACGGCTCGACCTCCGCCTCCCACGATGCCTTTCGCCAGGTGAGGGGGGCTTTCGACGGGGCTCTGAGGGGCATTGCTTATGCGCGGGAAGCCGGTCTTCCTTTTCAGATCAACACCACCATCACCAAACAAAATCTTCACGAACTTTCCGCCATCCAGGACTTGACGGTTTCCCTGGGGGCAGCGGCCCACCACATCTTTCTCCTGGTGCCCATGGGGCGCGGCAAGGACCTGGCGGAGCAGAGCATCGACGCCGCCGAGTATGAAAAGACGCTCAACTGGTTTTACGACCAGAGGGATAAAGTGCCTTTGCAGCTCAAGGCGACCTGCGCGCCGCACTACTACCGCATTTTGAGGCAGAGGGCCAAGGAAGAGGGAAAAGAAGTCACCTTCCAGAGCTTCGGTCTGGACGCCGTTTCTCGAGGCTGCCTGGGGGGAACGGGCTTTGCCTTCATTTCTCATGTGGGGCAGGTCCAGCCCTGCGGGTACCTTGAAATCGACTGCGGCAATGTACGGGAAAAGAGCTTTGCCGATATTTGGAAGCACTCCCCCGTCTTTCTCAAGCTGAGGGATTTCAACTCCTATGAGGGCAAATGCGGGCAATGCGAGTATGTGCGGGTTTGCGGAGGCTGCCGTGCCAGGGCCTACGAAAGCACGGGCAATTACATGGCGCCCGAACCCCTCTGTACCTATGAGCCCGGGCTCATGTAGGGGTTGAATGGAGGTTCACCGGTCACGGATGGATTTCGGTGGATATTTTCCATTGAACCTTTTGGTTGGAACAGCAATCTGAGTATGGAGAGTATGATGGCCGTTTGCGATGCTGAGCTTAAAAACCCTCAACGAATCCTTGTCTTCCAGCAAAACGGCAGTGGAGATTTTAAAGTCAGGGGAATTCGTGAACATGGGGGCGATTTATTCCAGCTGGAAATATTTTCTGTTGACAAGCCTCTTCCTCCCATTGTGGATGATCCGGAAGAGTACCTTCCTTCGGAATTTGACGGGGATCTGGTGTTGGATTTCTTCCGTCATCCCGACCTGTCTTACGAGTTGGCCGGGAGGTGTGCCGAAAGAGATATTCCCTGCATTGCTTCAGGTAAAAAGCTCGAAATTAGGTCGGCCATAACACCTCCCACCTGCTGTGGTCTGACCCGGCAGGTCGGCCTGGGCAAATATGGAAAGCTTTTTGGAGCACCCCGCCTGGAAGTGCGACTGGATGGAAAAGAGCGCATTCAATCCATTCAAGTGATCAGGGGAGCGCCGTGCGGGGCTACTTGGGATGCGGCGGCGGCAGTCGTGGGGATGAAAAAAGAAGAGGCCGTCGTTCGTATAGGCCTGGAAACCCAGTTTTTTTGTGGTGCCGATCCTGGGGGATGGGACCCGTTGTACGGCAGGAGTCCTGTACACTTCGCGGGAACAATGCACAAAAAAGCCCTCGATCTGGCCGTGAAGGAGAGCTTGTAAGTTATTGAAAAGGCTATTGTTTCTCAACCTTAACGGTGTGTGCGGTAAACCGTTTTGGCAACAACACAACTTTTTCGAACCTTAATTTAGGAGGAAAAAATGGCGAAAATCGGAGTCCTTCTTTCAGGTTGCGGCGTATTTGACGGCTCGGAGATTCACGAGGCGGTTCTGACCCTGCTGTTCCTCGACAAGGCGGGAGCGGAAATCGTTTGCATGGCTCCCAACATCGATCAGTATCATGTGATAGATCACCTGAGCCAGCAACCCACTACCGAAAAACGCAATGTTCTCGTGGAATCGGCACGCATCGCCCGTGGCAACATCAAGGATATCAAGGATATTGATGCGTCTCAAATCGACGGACTCATCATACCCGGAGGCTTTGGGGCGGCCAAGAATCTCAGTGACTTCGCCTTCAAAGGAGCCGATGCCCGGGTTCTTCCGGAAGTCAAGGGGCTGCTTGAAAGCCTTTTGGCGGCCAATAAGCCCGTGGGAGCCATTTGCATTGCTCCCGCCACCCTGACCAAGGCTCTCTCGGACAAAAATGTGGAAGTGACCATCGGTACGGATCCCCAGACCGCCGCGACCATCGAATCCATGGGCGGCACCCACAAGGTCTGCACCGTGGACATGATCCATTGCGACGCAAACCACAAGATCGTCACCACCCCCGCCTACATGCTAGGGCCGGGTATCAAGGACGTGGCCCGGGGCATCGAAAAACTGGTGAACAAGATTGTCGAACTGGCTGGATGATCGAGGCAATCAGGATCGGAACCCGCATAAAAATTGAATCGGTTTAAAAAATCGAACTCGCATTAAAAAAGGAAAGGAGTGCCTCGTAAAGCACTCCTTTCCTTTTCTTGAATTACAGCGCCTCGGCTGATTTCCGGAAATACCAAGACCGTTTGCCTCACTCACAGCTCATAAGCTGTCTGAAAATTGTCGTTTTGTCCAGGTATCTGTGGACATGATGGACAAGGTGGACATAGAGGGAAGAGCAGGCTGTATTTCGATTCTTTCAACCCGACATGCAATTTTTCTCGTTCCCAAGCCGGAACTTGGGAACGAGAAAATTTTCAGGCAGCTTCTGTGGATTTTTCCTAGGTGAGTGGATTTTTCCTGGGTGAAAGGGGCGCATGGCATTCATCAGCTCAGCCCCTAATCCAGCAACTCATTTTTTAATCCAACGACTCATTTTCCACCAGGTCCCACACACCGCAGGGACAGGCCCCCGCGCAGAAGCCGCACCCGATGCAACGGTCGGCGTTCACCGCCATTTCGAAGCCCCGGTCGTCGGCCGTTTCCCTGCGCGAGATGGCGCCCTGGGGGCATATGGCCTCGCAAATGCCGCAGTCCCGGCAGGTGCCGCATGACGAGCATTGAGACGCACAGTCTTGAACGCTGTCGAAGGTCAGGCGCCTGGGGTCGAAGTATTCGAGCTTGACCCGGTGATGATTGAACATCCGGCGAGCATCTCCCGTGGGACGCTTGCCGGCGATCATTTCCCCGATGGCCTTGGCGGCTTTGCGTCCGGCTCCCACCGCTTCCGTGAGCAGCCCCAGCTTGACCGCGTCTCCCACGGCGAACACCTTGGGGTCGGTGGTTTGGCCGAATTCGTTCACCTTGATGAAGCCCCGCTCCGTGGCGATGTTTTCCGGAAGGAATTCGAGGTCGGGCATGTCGCCGATGGAGATGATCACCGTGTCCGCCGGGATGACTTCGCCCGATGTGAGTTCGAGCCCTTCTTCCGTGACGGCCTTGCTGAAGCAGGGAAAGCGGAATTTTGCTCCGGCAGCCTCCGCTTCCTCCCGTTCCTTGCCGAAAGACGCGGGAGCCTGGATGTCTACCAGGGTGATGTCCTCGGCCCCCAGGCGGTGAGCTTCCGTGGCGGCGTCGCAGCCCACGTTGCCGGCTCCGATAATGACCACCCGTTTGCCCACGGTCATTTCCCCCGCCTTGCTCTTTTTGAGGAATTCGAGAGCGGGAATGAGCCGTTCGTGTCCCGGCATGGGAATGACTCTGGGTTTTTGAGCCCCCACGGCAAGAACCACGAAGTCATGGTCCGCCTTCACCTGCTCGAAATCGTTCTGATTCAGCTTTT
>CAZRWT010000020.1:0-20876 GCA_964603955.1 uncultured Syntrophobacteraceae bacterium | reverse complement strand
ACCACGAAGTCATGGTCCGCCTTCACCTGCTCGAAATCGTTCTGATTCAGCTTTTGTTGCAAATGCACATGGGGAATCACTTCCCGGATGCGGCTCACTTCCGCCTGGATGATTTCATCGGGAATGCGCGACTTGGGAATCTGAGACGCGATCTTGCCCCCGAGGGCCTTTTCCATGTCGTAGATGACGGCTTCATGCCCCTGGCGGCGCAACTGCCAGGCCATGGAAAGCCCCGATGGGCCGCCTCCGATGACGGCGATGCGCTTGCCCGAAAGGGGCGGCAGAGGGGGCAGTTTGGCGTCGATGCTCGCCTTGCCCAACTGAGGCAGGTCGAGAGTCACCATGTTGGCCGAAGTGCGCGTGCAGCCCTGCATGCAGAGGTTGGGGCACAGGTACCCGCAGATGGACGCGGGAAAGGGCGTGTAGGCCAGGGCCAGGTCCACGGCTTCGTCGGCCCGGCCTTCGCGGATGAGTCGCCACCGTTCGTTCACTGGGATTCCCGTGGGGCAACTTGCCTCGCAGGGGGCCGCATACTTACGGTCTTCCCATACGGGCATCCAGCGACGCAGTTCTCCGGTGGTGATGAGGGGAATGGGCGAGCGGTCAATGTCCGTGAGGTCCCCGATGAGTCCTCCCTTGCCCAACTCTCCGTCCCACACATTCCTGTGGAATTCCTGCATGGACAGGCGCTTCTTGCCGATTTTTTCCATGGGGCCGCGAGCCGCCAGCTGCTGCCATTCTTCTCGGACGCTCATGGTGTCGAGCAGTTCGGGGCGGCCGATGGATTCCAGGTAGGTTTTCAGGTTGCTCAGGAGCCAGTCCCAGTCCGCCTGGGAAATGGGCACCTGTTTGGCATCGGCCTGGCTGTAGCCCTTGTGGGGACCTCGAAAGAAAATGCGCCCTCCCACCATGCCCACGCAGGGGCGGTGTCCCATCACATTGCGGCTGTCCTGGGGCATGTGGCCGCAGACCACGGCGATGCCGCCCGCCATGAATTCGGCGAAGTAGTCTCCCACGGAACCCAGCACCCAGAGTTCGGGGGGATCGAAGCGGGGATTGTGCTTGGTCATGGTCATGCCGCGAGCTCCGATGTTGCCCGCCACGTAAACCTTCCCCTGGGCCATGGCGTTGGCCGTTCCGTTGCCCGCGTTGCCGTGGACGATGATCCGGGCACCCCCGTTGAGCCACCCCACGTCGTCGGAAGCGGGTCCCATGACTTCGATGGTGGTGTTGGCAAATCCCATGGACCCCACCCGTTGGCCGGGGGAACCCAATACCTTCACATACACGGGCTCCTGCCCGGCTTTCCACAATCGGCCGCCGATGCCATGTTGCCCGAAAGCTTCGATTTCCAGATTCCGGCTTCCCTGCTCCACCGCCTGCTGGATGCGCTCCTCGATGATGCGCGACTCGATGCGGTGATTGTCCTGCAAACCGGATATGCGCACGGTTTGTTCACTTTCCATACCCATTCACTCCAAAAATATGCTGTGAACCGCGTCCGGCAAAAGCCTGCCGGCAGGCCATCGGCGTCGCGGTAAAGTTAAAAAATCTCGTTCCTGGGCTTGGAAACCCGGGAACTTGGAAGCCTTCGGCTTCCAGCTATGAAATTATCGTTCCTCGCCTCAAAATTACGGTAGTGGGCGGCGTGGTCCGGGGTTATGGGCACGGTGGGACATGATGGACACTGTAGACGAGGTGGACACAGTGGACATGGGGGAAGTCGCACTTTCCTGGTTCCCGGGGTCCATTCTTCTCGTTTCCAAGCTCCGGCTTGGGAATTCCTTGCCTTGGAAGCTCCGGCTTCCCGTGTGTCCATCCAGCCCTATCATGCCCCCTTACCCGGTGCATCCCCGAGTGTCCAATGAAGCCAGGGGCAACCACCACTTCCTATGGGAAGGGAAGCTGGAGCTTCCGGGCACTTCCGTTCCCAAGCCGGAGCTTGGGAACGAGGGGGAATGGACCTTGGGAACGAGAGGGTCTCGCCCCTCGTCCCTTTTCTTTCAGCCCTCACCCCTCACCCTGTCCTCTCGCCTCTCGCCCCTGCCTTCTCGCCCCTGCCTTTAAACCACGTAGCTGATACTCAATCGATCCGCCGCGTTCTTGTCATTGATGGCCAGGGCATCGGACATGCCGATGGGCAGCGATGTGGAACGTCCCAGGGGAGCCACGATCTTTTTGAGTTCCGTGTCGAAGCTCAGGTAAACGTCCACGACCCGTTCGGCCACCTTTTCGGGGTCCAGGCGGCGGTAGAGGCGCGAATCCTGGGAGGTGATCCCTTTGGGGCACAGGCCGATGTTGCAGACGTTGCACCGGTCGGCTTCGGAACCCACGCAGCCGGCTGCGGCCTGCATGATGTACTTGCCCGTTTGTACCACACTGGCCCCGAGCATGATGAGGGCTGCGGCGTTGGCTGCCAGCTTGCCGTTTTTCCCCACGCCGCCTCCGGCGATGAGGGGAATTTCGTTTTGCATGCCCAGCTTCACCAGGTTCAGGTAGCAGTCCCGGAGATTGCCGGCGATGGGGTGGCCCATGTGGTCCATGGACACGGCGTAGGCGGCTCCCGTGCCGCCGTCTTCGCCGTCGATGGCCAGCGCGCCCGCGTAAGGGTTACGGGTCAGGTTGTTGAGCACCGCCAGGGCCGTCGAGGTTCCGGAAATTTTGGGATAGACGGGCACCCGGAAGCCCCAGGCCATGTACATGGACTGGATCATCTTGGCTACCGCTTCCTCGATGGAATACTTTGTCTGGTGCGTGGGGGGGCTCGGGAGGCTCACTCCCGGCGGCACACCGCGAATGGCCGCGATGAGCTTGTTCACCTTGTACCACATGAGCAGACCGCCGTCGCCGGGCTTGGCCCCCTGGCCGTACTTGATTTCCACCGCGCAGGGATCTTCCTTCATTTCGGGCAGGGCGTGGATGATTTCGTCCCAACCGAAGTAACCGCTGGCAATCTGGAGGATGACGTATTTGAGGAAGCGCGACCTCAAAAGACGCGGAGGACACCCGCCCTCACCTGTGCAAATCCTCACGGGCATGCCCATTTCCTCGTTGAGGTAGGCCACACCCATCTGGAGCCCCTCCCACATGTTGGGCGAGAGAGCCCCGAAAGACATGCCGCCGATCATGAGGGGATAGATTTCCCGGACGGGCGGTGCCCAGCCTTGCTCGTAGTAGTGTTTGAGGCTTTCTTCGGGAGGCAGGATGCGCCCCAGGAGGCTCCGCAGTTCGAATTCGTGGCGGCCGGCGTCCAGGGCCGGGTCCGTGAGCATGGAAATGCGGGTGAATTTGATCTGGTCGAGCACGCCCCCTTGAGCTGCGTCGGGAACATTCCTGCGGCCGCCCCGGTTGCGAGGCTGGCCGCCCCGATTGATGTGAAAGCGGAGCTTGTCCGCCTCGTCGGTGCGAAAAGGCATGATGCAGTCGTTGGGACACACCAGGGAGCAGGTACCGCATCCCACGCACGCATAGGCGGGGTCCGTTTTTTGGCGAATGCCCTGGTAGGTTTCATAGACCGTGGCGGGAGTTTTCGCGGAGGTCGGTTGGGTCAATTGTCCCAGGTCCGGAATGCTCACCAGCCGTTTTCTGAAAACGCCCAGCTCGAGGGTGTGGACGGGGCACACGGCCGCACACCGCCCACACAGGGCGCATTTGTCCTTTTCCCATCGAATCTGCCAGGGCAGGTCTTTGACACTCAGTGAGGAAGGGGTAGTGAATCCATTTGAGAGCATATTTTAACCTCCAGACGCTCCGGGCCCACGATGGCGGTATCCAGGTGCATGGGTTGAAAGTCTTGACTCTTGTCGCGATCGGGAATGGTGGCATCCAGTCCGCAGATTTCCGAGGAGAAGGAGTACAGGCCGGGTCTGCCCCCCACGACTCCGGGGCGTAGCTTCTTGCGGTCCTGCACCATGAAAAGGGTATTGTCGGGCAGGCACCCGATGACGCAATTGGGACCGTCGATGATAAGACGACGGCAGGATTGCTTGAGGGTCTTGAGCAGCCCTCCCTGGGGATGCTCGGGCAGGTCGCCATCCTGCAAGGGGGTGATGATGTGCTTGTAGGCTTCGATGCCCAATCCCAGGCGCTTGAGGGTGAAATGCAGGATGTGGGTGAACACTTCCGAATCGGATTGATATCCCATGTATCCGGGAAAGCCCCGGGAGGATAAAAACTCGCGAACGGGTACGAAGGCCGTGTTCTCGCCATTGGTCATGGAGGCAATGCCCTGGATGAAAAAAGGGTGGCAGGCGTACAAGTTGATGGCGTAGTTGGTGTTTTGGCGCCCCTGGGCCAGGATCACACGGGCTCGCAACTCTTTGCGGTCGAGTTGCAGGTATTCAGCCACCGTGAGAGGATCGCCCAGTTCCTTGAGCATGATCACATCGGGCCAGAAGCTGTAGATGATCATATCGCCCGTTTCCTCGCCCATCCGGCGCAGTTGCAGACGGGTCATCATGAGACGGTGGTCCAACTCCTCCTGAGCCAGCCCTTCCCAGGTCTCGGGGTATTCGTAGGCTCGAATGAGATACACATCCCGCTTGGGCACCCCTTGCGGGGGACTCTTGGGAATCTTGATGGACATCTTGTACTTGGTCATGAAACCGATGTTGATCATGAACTGATCGAGGCGCCTCAAGCCCTCGTTGGAAAAAATCCCCGACAGGATGGGGGCTCCTTTCATCTCCTGGAACGGACCGCCCAGGTCGCTCAAAAAGAGCCCCACACCCGAGCCGTCGTGCCCTTCCCTCATGACATCGAGGGCTCGAACGGCCATCATGGGAGATTGGGGCTCCTCACTGGTCAACGCGAATAAACGACACATTTCGCTGATTACTCCTTTTGCTCTCAGCCATTTTCCAGAGGCTGTCTGAAAATTGTCATTTCAACGTCACGCGTAACTTCTTGTATGGTTCGTTTGCCACCGTTCAGGTAATTCTTTTGCCCCAAGTGCAGCCGTGCTTTGGTAGCGGTAACGGTCGCCTGCCTGGAACGTTATGGACAGGGTGGACAAAGTAGACGCCGTGGACAAGATGGACGCAGTGGAAACCGCTGACGGTGCGGGGTTCTGCTCGTTCCCAAGCTTCGGCTTGGGAACGCCTTGCCTTGGAAGTTCCAGCTTCCTCTGTGTCCATTGCGTCCATCTTGTCCACGGCGTCTGCTCTGTCCATCCCATCCACAACCACCTGATCGGAGTTGTTCCATGAAGCCGGGGACATCCGCCCCCCCCTCATTTCGGGCCCTGGAAGCTTGAGCTTCCAGGCATTTTCGTTCCCAAGCCGGAGCTTGGGAACGAGAGGGGGAGCGTGCAGCAGGTCGAGGGATATTAGTCAAAATCATATTTTTTGGCAAGCTATAAGTAACCCATTAAATTCATTATGCTGTTTCTATATAACAAATCATGCTGACTGCTCTTCCTCCATGGCTTTTTGGGTCTTCGCTCCGATAATGAGCCTCCGGATGCCTTTGTCGATTTCCACCACCAGGTAGCCGGCAAATCCTACGGCCACGATCCTTGCCCAATCCTCGATCCCGATGGGGGCGCTGGACATGAGGGTGTTCATGATGGGAGCATACGTAAAAGTCATCTGGAGCACGATCATGCCGCCGACAGCCGCGAAGATCCAGACATTGGAAAAAAAGCCCAGCTGAAAAACGGACTTATGCATGGATCGACAGTTGATCAGGTAAAACGTTTGCACCACGGCAACGGTGTTCACTGCAATGGTTCTGGCCTCGTCCAGTGTGGCTCCGGCTCTTTCCGCCAGATCGAACAGGCCGAAGGCCCCTGCGAGGATTACCAGGCCCACGAGGACGATGCGCCAAAGGATGGTGCCCGTGAGGATGGGGGAATCGGGGTTCCGGGGAGGCCGCTCCATGATGTTCTTTTCTTTGGGCTCCATGGCCAGGGCGATGCCCAGGAGACCTCCCGTGGTCATGTTGATCCACAGAATCTGTACGGGCAGCATGGGCAGGGCCACACCCGCCATTATGGAGACGAGCACCAGCAGTCCCTGTCCCATGTTGGCGGGAAGGGCCCAGGAGATGAATTTGGTGAGGTTGTCGAATACGCCGCGGCCTTCTTCCACCGCCGCTTCGATGGACGCGAAGTTGTCGTCTGTCAGTACCATGTCGGCGGCTTCCTTGGAAACGTCCGTTCCCGTGATGCCCATGGCGATGCCGATGTCCGCCTGCTTGAGCGCCGGTGCGTCGTTGACCCCGTCGCCCGTCATGGCCACCACTTCTCCTCGAGCTTGCAGGGCTTCCACCAACCGCAGCTTTTGTTCGGGCGAAACCCGGGCGAACACCCCGATGTCCTGAACCGCTTCCATCAGCTCTTCATCGGAAACGGCGGCGATGTCCCGGCCCGTCCATGCCGTCAGCCCCTCGCCCGACTCGTCCATTCGTCCCTTCAAACCCAGCTGAGCAGCAATGGCCGAAGCGGTGAGCGCATGGTCTCCGGTGATCATCTTCACCCGCATCCCCGCCTTTTGACACACATCCACCGCGGCGACGGCTTCGGGCCTCGGAGGATCGATCATGGCTTGCATGCCCAAAAATACCAGGCCGTCCTTTAAGTCCTCGTGATGGAGGGTTTCCTTTTCTTCGGGAAACTGCTTGCGGGCGAATACCAGGAGCCGGAGCCCTTTGCGGGCCATTCCTTCCACCGTGTATAAAATGGTCTGCAAGTCGAAGGGCTGGAGGGAGCCACCGACACCCAGGGCGTGCTTGCACCGCTCCAGAACCACTTCCGCGGCTCCCTTCACCAGGGCCAGCTTAGCTCCTTCTTCGGGCCACTCGTGGAGGGTCGCCATGTACTGGTGCTGGGATTCGAAGGGCACCACGTCCACTCGTGGGTAGGCTGCGTTGAGGGCTCCCCGGTGCAGGCCGCTTTTCATGGCCGAAACGATGAGGGCCACTTCCGTGGGGTCTCCTTCCGCTTCCCAGCGTCCTCCGGGATCGTCTTTGAGCTCACTGTCGTTGCACAAAAGGCCTGCTTCGAGGGTTTTCATGAGCCCCACATGGCCCACGGGTTCGGCCTGTCCATCCTGGGAAACGATTTCCCCTTCCGGGGTATAGCCCGTGCCCCGAATGTCAAAACAGGCATCCATGGCGCACAGGTGCTGGACGGTCATCTGGTTCTGGGTGAGGGTGCCCGTTTTGTCCGAACAGATGACGGTGGTGCTCCCGAGGGTTTCCACTGCGGGGAGCTTGCGGATGATGGCCCGGCGGCGAGCCATTCTCGACACCCCGATGGCCAGGGTGATGGTCACCACGGCGGGGAGCCCTTCAGGGATGGCTCCCACGGCCAGGGCAATAGCCGCCATGAAGGTATCTACCAGAGGCTGGCCGTGATAGGCCCCGATAAGAAACACCAGACCTGCGAGGACCAGGATGCCGAAAAGCAGCAAGTGACTGAAGTGGGCGATTTTTCGGGTAAGAGGCGTTTCCAGGGGCCGGGCTTCGGCGATGAGCCGGGAAATGCGCCCCAGCTCCGTATGGTCTCCCGTGGCCGTGATCACTCCCACCGCCTGACCGTAAGTCACCAGGGTGGACGCATAGGCCATGTTGACCCGGTCGCCGAGGCCGATGTCACATGCCAGGACATCGGCGCTCGATTTGAACACCGGTGTGGATTCACCCGTGAGAGCCGATTCGCCCACTTGCAAATCTCGGGACTTGAGCAGGCGCATGTCCGCGGGCACCTTGCTTCCCGACTGGATGGACACGATGTCTCCGGGAACCAGTTCCGAAGCGGGAATGTGCTGTGTCTTGCCCGAGCGGATGACCACCGCTTCCGTGTTGAGGCTGCCTTCGAGGGCTTCGATGGCTTTTTCGGCCTTGGACTCCTGGATGAAACCGATGACGGCGTTGATGAGAACTACGCCGAAAATGGTGGCGGCGTCCACCCCGTCCTTGAGCCACACGGTGATGCCCCCCGCTACCATGAGAATGTAGATGAGAGGGTTGTGAAACTGGAGCAGGAACCGCTTGATGGGCCCTTTTTTCTTCATCTTGGTGAGAACGTTGGGACCGAAGTGCTCCCGGCGTCGTTTGACTTCCAGCACATCGAGACCCTTTTTCACATCCGTGTCGAGCACCCGTAAAACATCGTCGGATTCAAGCTGGTGCCAGCACTTGGAAAACAGCATGTCCATATGAATTCCCCCTTTTTTTACATCCGGTGAGCGTGGAGCATACGCTCCTGCACGAAATCCCGTTCCCATAACTTCTAACTTCCTCATGAGGTGTTTATGGGCAGATGATAGTGTCTTCAAGACAAAAAGTCCAAGGTTCATGGCAAATCCGGGTGAAAACTCTCTCCGGAAGAAGGCTTCGCTCCCCTTTGACTTTTTCCCTAAATTAGCCCATTGTAAAACAATTCATACCCGGCGGCGCAGATCCTAAACCCGTCGGCTCTTCCGCCGAAATGGCGGAAGAACGATCAGGGCTATCATCAAATGAAAAATATCGAGGGAGGGGGCATCATGAAAATCATTCAAACCACCGTGGGCATGATGGAAGTCTTCTGTTACCTGGTCTATGACGAAGAAACGCGAGAAGGCATTTTCATCGACCCGGCCGGAGATGAAGAGCGCCTTTTCAAGCTCATCGAAGAGGAGCGGGTCAGGCTCATGTATATCGTCAATACCCACGGGCATGCCGATCACACCTGCGGCAACAAGGTCGTCAAGGCCCAAACGGGAGCTCAGGTGGTCATGCATGCCGTCGATGACGATTTTTTCCAGGGTACGGTGAACAAGGCTCTCGCCAAAATGATGGGCTTCGAAACCCATGCCCCGGCGGACATCAGAGTGCAGGACGGAGAAGAACTCACCTTCGGCAAGTGTACCATGAAGTTCATTCACACTCCCGGGCATACACCCGGTGCCTGCTGCATCCTCATCGACGGAAACCTTTTCACCGGCGACACGCTCTTTGTGGGAGCCGCCGGGCGAACGGACCTTCCCGGAAGCAGCATGCGGCAACTCCTGGATTCCATCCACGGGAAAATCCTTGCCCTTCCGCCGGAAACGGTCATCTGGCCCGGTCACGATTACGGCGACCGCCCCCATTCGACCATCGCCCACGAAAAGGGAACCAATCCTTTCATCACGGATTTCCTGGAGGAGTAGGGGCGAGTGATTTTTCGTTCTCGTCGAGCCAGGAAAGACCGAGGAAAATTTGAAAATGAAGTCCATTAAATACACGTACTGGAAAGATGGTGATTTCTATATGGGCTATTTGAACGACTATCCCGATTATCACACTCAGGGATTGTCCAAAGAAGAGCTTATGGACAATTTGAGAAACCTTTTGAGCGATATTGAATCCGACGATATCCCGTATGTGCGAAAAGTGGAAGAACTGATGATTGCCTAGATGAAAAGACGGGAGCTTATCAAAAACTGGAGCAGATGGGGTGTGTGCTCGTACGACATGGACGGTCACACGACTGGTATACAAACTTTGCAACAAAACAATCTCAACCGGTTCCACGCCATGTTGAAATCAATGAACACCTTGCAAAGTCCATCATCAAAAAACTGGGTGATGCCTGACAGCTTATCGCCGGCACGGTATATGAGAGAAGTGAGACGAAAGGATTAATCATATGTTTTGGCAGAGCTTTCTTCAGCGACGATCACTCCGGTTCTCCTTTGGCTGGGTTCTGATAGTTTCGACCCAAAGAGGGATTTCCATGGTACAGCTTTCGAACCATGAAGACATGATGGGTTTGGGGCCGGGCTTCGCCTCCGGAGGGTTTCCGGGTGATGATTGTCCCTTTCTGAACCAGGCAGAAACGGTCCTGATCGACTATTTGTCTGAAGGGACCCCCGTACCTCCGGGCATGCCCCTGGACCTCACCTCTGCCACACCCTTTCAGCTCTCCGTATGGAATGCCTTGCGCCAAATCCCCCATGGAGAAACAAGAACTTATGCCGAAGTGGCCCTTACCATGGGAAAACCCAAAAGCTTCCGGGCCGTTGCGGGGGCCTGCGCCAAAAACCCCGTGGCCATTCTGATTCCCTGCCATCGGGTGGTGGCTTCCAATGGAGGGCTTGGAGGCTATTCGGCAGGGGTGCATATCAAAAGGGCTTTGCTCGAACTCGAGGTGAAAGGCAATAGCTGAAAACAGCAAGCTCAACATGAGCATTGATCATCTTTTCACTTGTTGGTATGGTGCTGGCCCGTTGATTTTACAATTCGCTTGTGTGTTCTCTCGTTGAGGTACTGGAACGGGGGATGTATATTCCAAGTTTATCGCATATCTCATAATTATTTTGGAGGGTCGAATTGAAAGAGGAGAATCTGAAGCGCAGCCAGGAGATACAGGCACCCAAGGGCAAACTTGGGGTGCTCATTCCCGGCATTGGCGGAGCCGTGAGCACGACGCTCATCGCGGGTGCGGAACTTGTCCGGCAGGGGCTGGGCGAGCCCATCGGGTCATTGACTCAACTGGGAACCATCAGGTTGGGCAAGCGTTTCGAGCACCGCTCGCCCAAGATCAGGGAATTCGTTCCCCTGGCGGAGATGGAAGACCTGGTTTTTGCCGGCTGGGACCTCTACGAGGCCAACGCTTACGAGGCCGCCCTTCATGCCCGCGTTCTGCGCCGGGATCATCTGGACCCCATCAAGGACTTTCTCCGGGACATCAAGCCCATGAAGGCCGTGTTCGACCGCAAGTTCGTGCGCAACCTCGATGGGTCTTATATCAAACAGGAACAGAGCCTCCGGGGACGGGTGGATGCCGTCAAGGAAGACATCGCGGCCTTCAAGGCCAAAAACGGCATCGACCGGTGCGTGATGATCTGGTGCGGCAGCACGGAAATCTTTCTCGAACCCGAGGAAATCCACCAGTCATCGGAAGCGCTTTATGAAGCTCTGGATCGCAACGACCCGCGCATTCCCCCGAGCATGATCTACGCCCTGGCGGCTCTCGAAAGCTCGATCCCCTTTGTGAACGGCGCCCCCAACCTCACGGTGGATATTCCCGCCATGGTGCAGCTTGCAAAGGAGAAAAATGTTCCCATCGCGGGCAAGGATTTCAAGACGGGCCAGACCCTCATGAAAACCATCCTGGCCCCTGGGCTCAAGGCACGAGCTCTGGGACTGGAAGGCTGGTTTTCCACCAACATCCTGGGCAACCGTGACGGTCTGGTGCTCGACGACAAGGAATCCTTCAAAACCAAGGAAGAAAGCAAGCTGTCCGTTCTCGAATACATCCTCCAGCCCCAGCTCTACCCCACCCTGTACAAGAACTACTACCATAAGGTGACCATCAACTATTATCCACCGAGGGGCGACAACAAGGAGGGGTGGGACTGCATCGACATCTACGGCTGGCTGGGCTACCCCATGCAGATCAAGGTGGACTTCCTGTGCAGGGACAGTATTCTGGCTGCCCCTCTCATTCTCGACCTGGTGCTCTTCATGGACCTGGCGCAGCGCGTGGGCATGAGCGGTATCCAGGAATGGCTTTCCTTCTACTTCAAAAGCCCCATGCACAAGGAAAACCTCTATCCCGAGCACGACTTGTTCATCCAAAGCATGAAGCTCAAAAATACCCTGCGCTACCTCATGGGGGAAGATCAGATCACTCACTTCGGCCTGGACTATTACATGAATGACGTGGAGGCATGATCATGGAAATCGACAAGGAGCACCGACACACCTTCGTGGATACTTATGACGGCCTGGTAGCCTTCGGCTTTTCCCGAGAAGTGGATGAAAGCTCGCTAAAATACTACCTGCAAAAATTTTCCGATGATGCCTTTCTCGAAGTGCTGGTTCCCCGGATGAGCGATGCCGAAATCAACCACCTCTTCGAGTTGATGACCAGCCTCATGAAACGACATTTCAAAGACGAGGAGTATCACAACTATTTTTTGAAAGAAGAGCACCACCACTCTCACGAGCATTGAGAATCACCGTAATCCCAATTTTTTCCCTCATCGACCTTTCACCTGTTGGGGAACAGTATCAACCCCCTCTCTTTCACTTGCATGATATGCGTGGGGGCAAAAGATTTTGCCCCTGCCTTATTCGGGCATGATCATGTCTCATTGGTGCCGGTTGGCCGTGATTCACGATTGTGCAAATATTCTCTTTGACGCTACATCCTATTTGAGATAATCGGTATCGGACGGCACGCTATATGCCCGAACCACCTTCACTATCATTTTCTATCGCTCAAGGAACAGCCGGAGTTAGATAGGGCTGTATCCTTACTGCTCCTGCGGAATCTCCCCTTTCTCCCAGAACAATATTACGGCCCACGGCAGGTGTAAGATCATCAGGAAAAGTGAGGGGAGAAAATGATTTCGGAAATCCATAAGCGCCCGGTCATTATTTTCGGCTGTGGAAATCCTCTTTTTGGGGACGACGGATTCGGCCCTGCGGTGATTGATCGCCTCAACGAAAATTATACCCTTCCTCCGTGGGCTTTCGCGGCGGATGTAGGCACCAGTGCGGGGGACCTTCTTTTCGACTTTCTCCTCTCGCCCGTCAAGCCCACGCACCTGTTTATCGTGGATGCCATGTCTCGACCGGGAAAGGTTCCAGGCGAGCTTTTTGAAGTATACGTCGAGGATATCGAGGACAAAAAGGCAGCGGATTTTTCCCTGCACCAGTTTCCATCGGTCAACCTTTTGCGGGAGTTGCAAGATCCGGGAGGCGTTGCGGTGCGCGTTCTTGCCGTTCAGATTGTCGCTATTCCCGAGGAAGTCCGGCCGGGGTTGTCCAGGGAAGTGGCCGAGGCGGTGGATGCTGCCTGCCGGTGGCTTTTTAGGGCGGTTGAGGAATTGAAAGGCTGAAAAGGAGGTGTTATGGCGAAAAAAACTGTGGGCTCCGTCGTAGTTGTGGGCGGGGGGATCGCGGGCATACAGGCAACTTTGGACCTCGCGGACTCGGGCTATTACGTGCATCTTGTGGAAAAGAGCACGGGCATCGGCGGGGTCATGTCTCAGTTGGACAAGACGTATCCCACCAATGACTGTGCCATGTGAATCCTCTCACCCAAGTTGGTCGAGTGCGGTCGGCACTTGAACGTGAATTTATTGACAAGATCGGAAATCATCGAAGTTTCCGGGGAAGAGGGCGACTTCACCGTTAAGGTCAGGAAGAGCCCCCGTTATGTGGACATGGATAAGTGTATCGCCTGTGGCCTCTGTGCGGAGAAATGTCCCAAAAAGGTGGATGACCCCTACAACATGGGAGTGTCCAAGCGCAAGGCGATCTATATCAAGTATGGGCAGACGGTTCCCCTCAAGTATGCCGTCGATGGAGCCAACTGCCTCTTTTTTACCCGGGGCAAGTGTCGGGCTTGTGAAAAATTCTGCCCTACAGGCGCCATCAACTTTCAGGACAAGGAAGAGATTCTCACGTTGAACGTTGGTGCGGTGATCCTCTCTCCGGGTTATACCCCTTATGATCCAACCCCTTACGAGCAATTCGGTTACAAACAGGTGCGCGATGTGGTGACGGGACTCGAGTACGAACGGCTCCTGTCCGCAGGGGGACCCTGCATGGGGCACCTGACCATGCCTTCTTCGGGCCGCGAACCTCAAAAGATCGCGTGGATTCAGTGTGTGGGGTCGCGTGACATGAGCCGCAGCAACAACGGCTACTGTTCCACCGTTTGCTGCATGTATGCCATGAAGCAGGCGTTGGTTACTGCGGAACATCTGAGCGGTGGAAAGCTCGCACAAACCGTTTTCTACATGGACATCCGTACTCAAAACAAGGAATTCGAGCGCTATTACGAAATGGCGCGGGAAAAAGGGGTGCGGTTCATCCGATCCCGTCCTCACACGGTGGAGCCGGGTCCGGGCAACACGGGCGTTCGCGTGGAATATTCCACGGAGGACGGCAAAGCGTTGGTTGAAGAATTCGACCTCCTGGTGCTTTCCACAGGCATGGAGCCTCCCCGTGAAATGGATATGCTCGCACGGGTCCTGGAGTGTGATCGCGATCACTACGGGTTTGTCAAGACCAATCCTTTCGATCCCTCCGTTTCCAGCCGAAAGGGCATTTATGTGGCCGGTGCGGTTCAGGCCCCCAAGGCCATTCCCCGTTCTGTGACGGAAGCATCGGCAGCGGCGGGAGAGGCCGCGAGGACCCTTGCGGCGGCCAAGGGGTCTCTTACGTCGGAAAAAGCTTACCCGCCCGAGCGGGACGTTTCGCATGAGGCGCCTCGGCTGGGGGTTTTCGTGTGCTCGTGCGGAATCAACATCGCCAATACCGTGGATGTGAAGCAACTGGCCGAGTACGCTCGGGGACTTCCCGGGGTGGTCCATGTGGAGAACAACATGTTCACCTGCTCCACGGACACCCAGGTGCTCATGGCTGAAAAAATCCGCGAGCACAGCCTGAATCGCGTTGTGGTGGCGGCCTGTACTCCCAGGACTCATGAGCCCATGTTTCAGGATACTCTCAGCGAATGCGGGCTCAATCCCTATCTCCTGGAAATGGCCAACATTCGAAATCACAACTCTTGGGTGCATATGGGAGACCCCGAGAGCGCAACGAAAAAGGCCAAGGATCAGGTGCGCATGGCCGTGGCCAAGGCAGCCCTCAATGTGCCTTTGAAACGACCCGGTGTGGATGTGGTCCAGGCGGCCATGGTGGTGGGAGGGGGGCTCGCGGGCATGAGCGCCGCGCTCAACCTGGCGGACCAGGGCCATGAGGTGGTCTTGATCGAAAAATCCCACCGCCTGGGCGGGGTTGCCTGGCGTCTTACGGAAACATGGGACGGCGTGCCTGTGCGTCCCCATCTTTTGGAGTTGATCCACAAAACGGAAAATCATCCCCTGATCAGGGTGTATAAGAATGCTCGTATCAAGAGCTGCAAAGGGTCGGTGGGGGATTTCACCAGTGATGTTGAAAGTGGAGGCAAAACCCGCTCCATTCGATACGGTGCGGCAGTTCTTGCCGTGGGAGCTTCCGAGTACCAGCCGCGGGAATACCTGTACGGTCAGGATCCCCGTATCATGACGCATTTTCAATTCGATGTTGAAAAGAAGGAGAATTTCGAAGGAGTCAAGCAGGCATCGAGCGTTGTTTTCATCCAGTGCGTGGGGTCTAGGGAGCCTGAACGGCCCTATTGCAGCCGAGTCTGCTGTACCCATACGGTCCACACGGCCGTGAAGCTCAAAGAACTCAATCCGAACATGGACGTTTACGTCCTCAACCGGGACATGCGTACTTACGGCGAACGGGAAGACCTGTACCGCAAGGCCCGTGAGCTGGGGGTCATCTTTATCCGTTTCACGCGAACGGAAAAACCTCGGGTCGTGAGGGAACAGGGGGCTTTGTACGTGGGAATCCAGGACCCCATTCTCCAGCGGCCTCTGAAAATCGCGGCCGATTACCTGGTGCTCGCCACAGCCATTGTTCCCAACAATATGCACGATCTGGTGGAGCTGTACAAGTGCGGGCTGAACGAGGACGGCTTTTTGAACCAGGCCCATCCCAAGCTTCGTCCCGTGGACATGTCCGTGGACGGGCTCTTCCTGGCCGGCTTGTGCAACTATCCCAAGCCCATCGACGAAGCTATTTCCCAGGGCAAGGGGGCGGCGGCCAGGGCCGGGGTGATTCTTTCCAGAAACGCCATGAAGCTGGATGCCGTCAAGTCTTATGTTACGGAAAAGTGCGACGGGTGTGCCCTCTGTGTGGATGTCTGCCCTTATGCGGCCATCAAGATAGAGGACTATCGGTTGAACGGTACTTCCCGCAAAAGGATTGTCACCGACAGTGCCTTGTGCAAGGGGTGCGGGTTGTGTGAAGCCACCTGTCCCAAGGAAGGGGTGCTGGTTCACGGATTCACGCTGCCTCAGTTGAAGGCCCAGGTGGACGCGGTGTTGCAGGGCTGAGGGGACCGGATTTCGGTGGGGAGCGATGCGTCGGTCCCCAACCTCAAATACACTCAGAGAATAAGGAGATGAGCTTATGTCCGCTTCGTTTGAACCGGTGATCATAGGTTTTTTGTGCAACTGGTGTGCTTATGCGGGAGGAGACCTGGCCGGCGTGGCCAGGCTCCAGTATCCGCCCAACATGCGTCCCATCCGGGTCATGTGTTCGGGCATGGTGAATCCCGAGCTGGTGCTCCACGCCTTGAGCCAGGGGGCCGACGGCGTCATGGTGATGGGGTGACACCCCGGAGAATGCCATTACCTGGAAGGTAATCACAAAGCTCTCGCCCGGGCTCAGGCCCTCAACATCGTCCTGGAAAACGCCGGCATTGATCCCGCCCGCTTCACCCTCCAGTGGGTTTCGTCCGCCGAGGCTCCCCGGTTTGCGGAGGTCGTGACGCAGTTCACGGAGCAGGTGCGTTCCCTCGGCCCCAACCCCTTGAAAAAGGCCCGGGTGGAAGCCGCTTGAGCTTCACCCCGTTGCCGGCTGGAGAAAGACGATGAAAACTTTTTTCAACCTGATTCAGGAAGTTCAAAAACGTGGTCTCTGCCATCGCTGCGGCGGCTGCGTGACATTTTGCACGGCCATCAATTACGGGGCGCTCGAACTGGATGAAGACGGCAGGCCTCGCTACGTGGATGTGGAAAAATGCATCGAATGTGGTCTGTGCTATTCCATCTGCCCCGAAATCCATGAACTGGACGAGGAGCAGAAAAGAATGACGGCCTGGAGCGCTCCCATGGGGCGGGTGCTGGATGTGGCCATCGCCCGTTCTGCCGATCCCGCCGTTCGAGAACGTGCTACCGACGGCGGCGTGGTGACATCCGTCTTGCTTTACCTCATGGACAGGGGTTACATCGACGGCGCCATTGTCACCAAACCCGCTGGACCTCTCACCCGTGTCCCGTGTCTCGCCACAAGCCGCCGGGAAATCCTGGATGCGGCGGGGTTCCATTTTGATACCTCTCACGGGATGAATCTTTTCAGTACCCAATACTCCACCTATGCTCCCTCGATTATCGAAGTGGGGCCCGTGATGCGGCGAGGGCTGAGACGGGTGGCGTTTGTGGGGGCTCCCTGCCAGATCAAGACCGTTCGCAGGATGGAGGCCTTGGGAGTCGTACCTTCCGATGCCGTCAAGTATCACCTGGGGCTTTTTTGTTCGGGCAACTTTATCTTCGGCAATCGAGAATCCGAACAGCTTCAGGAACTGGCGGGTTTTCACTGGACTGATGTGCGCAAGATCAACGTCAAGGAAGAAGTTTACATTCACTTGCACAGCGGTGAGATCAAAACTGTTCCCTTGGAAAGCCTGGATTTCATGAAGCGTTTTGCCTGTCGTTATTGCGACGACTACTCGTCCGAATATGCCGACCTGTCATTCGGAGGGCTCGGGGCAAGGGAAGGGTGGACCACCGTGCTCGTGAGAAGTCCCGTGGGACGGGCCGTAATGGCCGATGCGAAGAGGGGTGCCCTGGAAATGTTCCACGACAGGGAAAACCCCTTTGAAGCCAGAGACGCACTCAGGAAGGTGGAAGAGTGGTCGGAAAAGAAAAAAAAGGCGGCTCTTGGACATCACGACGAGCTCCAGGCAAAGCCCGTGTATATCAAGACATGAGGGCCGGTGTGAGAAAAAGAGGAGCGAGGTGAGCTTATGGCGGTGAAAGTTGCGGAAGAATGGCTGAATGCGTGTTCGGGCTGTGAGATATCCGTCGTGGATATGGGAGAGAGGCTTCTCGATGTGCTGAAACTGGTTCAATTCGTCCACATCCCCGTGCTCATGGATCACAAATACCTGGGACAGTTGGGAGACGGGCACCACATCACTCTTCCCGAGGCGGATGTGGGGATACTGAGCGGGGGTATTCGAAACGAAGAGCACCTGGAGGTGGCCCTGGAAATGAGAAAGAAATGCGGTGTCATCGTGGCTCTGGGTACCTGCGCCACCCACGGAGGCATCCCGGCTCTCGCCAACAGCTACGAAAACAAAGAAATCCTGGATCGGTATTACTCCACGGAAAGCACCGATCCCGTGGACGACTATCCCAGCCGGGGCATTCCCCCTCTGTTGGACAGATGCTATGCCCTGGATGAAAAAATCAAGGTGGATGTTTACCTGCCCGGCTGTGCCCCCCACCCGGACCACGTTTTCTCGGCCCTGGCCGCCCTGGCCACGGGAGGGGAGCTCAAGTTGCCCGATAAAAGCGTGTGCAACGACTGCCCCACCTTCCGGCAGGGCAAAGGACAGCTCAAGCAGGTCAGACGCTTCTTGCAAGCACCTTTTTACCAGGCGCCCGACGAGCCCCTGGACAAAATGCGCTGCCTGCTCGAACAGGGCTTGCTGTGCATGGGGCCGGTCACTCGGGGCGGGTGCGGTGGAAACCGGATGGTTCCCCGGTGTATTGCCGCAAGGGTGCCCTGCCGGGGCTGCCACGGTCCGGTACGGCATGACGGAAATCAGCTCCTGGACATGCTCAACGCCCTTGCATCCAACGGCATCGACATTCAGTCCCTGCCGGAATACACGTCTCTTTTACGGTTTTCCGGTGCTCACGGCATTCTGAGTCCCAAGGGGAAATGATGAAAGCTCGAAGCTGAAGATCGAGGACCGAATGGGGGAAGAGGGCGAGGGGATGAGGAGATTCGAACCGGAAAGTTTTTGAGAGGAGGCTCAGCCTATGTCGAGAACCATCAATATATCACCCATAACCCGCATCGAGGGGCATGCGTCCATCGCGATCCAGCTCGATGACGCGGGGGATGTGGCCGACGCCAGGGTCCACGTCATGTCCCTCCGGGGGTTTGAAAAGTTTGTGGAAGGGAAGCCTGCGGAAGAAATTCCGCGCATCGTCACCCGCATTTGCGGTATCTGTCCCTGGCACCACCACCTGGCATCCAACAAGGCCGTGGACCGGTGTTTCGGGGTGACACCGACGCCGGCGGGCAGCAAGCTTCGGGAACTCATGCAGACCGTGGCTCACGCGGAAGACAAGCTCCTGCACTTTTTCTTTCTGGCTGCGGCGGACTTTGTCATGGGGCCCGATGCCGATTATGCCGTGAGGAACGTCATCGGGGTGGCTCAGGCCAATCCCGAACTGGCCGCCAAAGTGGTCAAGATGCGCTACATGGCCAAGATGATCCTGGAAAAGCTGTCGGGCAAAGCCATTCATCCCCATGCGGGGGTGGTGGGCGGATTTTCCCGGCCCCTGTTGGAAGAAGACCGTAAGGAATTCCTGGCCCAGATGAAGGAGCTGCTCGAATTCGCCTTGTTCACCATACAAATGGCCAAAAAAGACATTTTTCCCCAGTATCTCGATACGGTAAAAACCCTCGGCGTCATCAACACGGGTTTCCTGGGAACCGTGGACGACCAGGGACGGCATAATCTCTACGGCGGCAACATACGCCTCATGAAGTCCGATGGGAGCTACACGGATTTCGATGTGCAGGATTACACGGACTACATCGGGGAGCATGTGGAGCCTTACAGCTACGGCAAATTTCCTTATGCCCGATGCTGGGACGAAGGGTTTTCCATGGACCTGGATGAGCCCAAGGGGATTTACCGGGCCAACTGCCTGGCCCGTATCAACGTGGCCGACAGCATGGCCACCCCTCTGGCCCAGGCGGAACTCGACGAATTCCGAAGTCTCTTCGGGCGGCCCGCCCAGGCCACCCTGTTGTATCACTGGGCGAGGCTCATCGAGGAAGTGTACGCCTGTGAGCGGGCTATCGAACTTCTTGAAGACCCCGAGATCACCGACACGGACATCCGGGCGCAAGTGGAACCTCGGGCGGGCCGGGGAGTGGGCTGCGTCGAGGCCCCTCGAGGGACCCTCATCCATGATTACTCGACGGATGACCGGGGCATGATCACGCGGGCCAATCTCATTGTGGGCACCACGCACAACCTGGGACCCATGAATATGAGTGTGAGGCAGGCGGCCGACACCGTCATCAGGGGAGGGGAAGTGACCGAGGGGGCGCTCAACCGCATCGAAATGGCGGTGCGCGCCTACGACCCCTGAATTTCCTGTGCGACGCATCGCCTGGACGGCGATAACGGCATCTCCATCACCATCTTGAACGCCGGAGGGGAACTGGTGAAAAGGTGGCCTTCATGTTAAACTGAACTCAGCGGGCAACGACGCCCTTTGTATGTGTATGGCAATGAAAACGGCCGACTGTCCGGAAGCCCATCCGGCAGTCGGCCTTATGTGTTGGTGCGGTTCCCTCGATATGCGGCGAATCCCCGGCGTCACAACAAGGAAAATCATGTGTCAACAGTGATTTATGCATTGGATATCGGGAACATGAATCCCGATGGGGCCCGATGGGGCCCATGGATCGGTCAGGATCGTATGGCTGCGGCATCCCGCTTCATCAGGATGGAAGACCGTGCCCGATGCATCGGTGCAGGTTTACTCCTGGCTTTTGCCTTGGCAAGGCATGCTCCCGGCGGAGCCATTCCCCCCAGGGTGGAAACGGATGCCCATGGGAAACCCTGCCTCCCGGAAATACCCGGATTTCATTTCAATCTTTCTCACTCGGGAAAATGGGTGCTCTGTGGGGTGGGAGACGGCCCTCTGGGGGTGGATATCGAAAGGACGGGGCGGGATATCAACCAGGTGGCCGAACGGTACTTCTCGCCCAAAGAACTGGAGCCCCTGGAGCATCTTTCCATGGAAGAGCGTCGGGGACGCCTCATGAGCATCTGGGTGATCAAGGAAAGCTACATGAAAGCCACGGGGCTGGGCCTTCGCCTGCCCCTGGAACAACTGGAAGTCTTACCGGGCTCGCAACCCGTTTTATTGCACGGAGGCAGGGCAACCCCTTACGGCATCGCTCTCTGTTCCTTCGAGGATCGGGACTACCGCATCGGTCTGGCGGTCAGGGACGCCCCCGACCCGCCGCCATACCGCATGGAAATCATCGGTTGTGAAACCCTTGTGGAAACCCTT
>CAZRWT010000019.1:43693-46696 GCA_964603955.1 uncultured Syntrophobacteraceae bacterium | reverse complement strand
TTTTCATTATGTAAAATGTGTGGATGATTGTGAAGTAGCGGGATCGCGCCCATCTTAATGTCAGGAGAAGACTTATGCCGGCTAAATTGCTCAAAGGGGCCGAAGTGGCCAGGGAAATTCGTGTGGAATTGAAAGCCCAGGTGGACGATATGAAATTGAATTTTGGAGTGGTGCCTGGATTGGTGACCATTCTCGTGGGAGAGGACCCGGCCTCGCATAGTTATGTGAGAGGCAAACAAAAAACCGCCCAGGAACTGGGATTTTATTCCATTCAGGACAATCGCCCTGGAGATTTTTCAGAGGCAGACCTGCTGGCTCTCATCGATCAGTACAATAAAGACCCCAAAATCCATGGCATCCTGGTGCAGTTGCCTTTACCGGCTCACATCGATGAAAGTAAGGTACTCCCGGCCATTGATCCCTCCAAGGATGTGGACGCCTTTCACCCGGTCAATGTGGGAAAACTCTTGATCGGTGAACCCAACTACCTGCCCTGTACTCCTTCGGGCATTCAGGAACTTTTGGTGAGATCGGGAGTACAAATCGAAGGGGCTGAAGTGGTTGTGGTGGGACGTTCCAATATCGTGGGCAAGCCCATTGCCGTGATGCTCATGCAGAAGGGAAAAGGGGCCAATGCAACGGTTACCGTCTGTCATACCCGCACAAAGGATGTGAAAGGGCATTGCAAAAGGGCGGATATTCTCATTGTGGCGGCTGGGGTTACCGAATATGTCAAGGGAGATTGGATCAAACCGGGTGCGGTGGTTATCGATGTGGGCGTCAATGAAGTGGGAGTGACGGCTGAAGGTAAACGCATCCTCAAAGGGGATGTGGCTTTTCATGAAGTTTTGGAAGTGGCGAGTGCCGTTACTCCGGTTCCCGGGGGCGTGGGCCCCATGACCATCACCATGCTGATGAAGAACACCGTGCATGCCTGTAAGGTGCGGCACGGTATCTAACAGCTGAAAATAACTGTCGGTGACCGATGGTCTGGGAGCAATCCCGGCTGAGGTCGCCGGTCAGCCTTGGGGAAGGGTAAACCAAAAGGTGCTCCCTTTATTAACTTCAGTCTGAACGCAGATACGGCCGTTATGAGCCTCGATCGCCAGTTTACAAAATGCCAGGCCCAGCCCGGTAGAATGGCTCCGATATTCTTTTTTTGAGAGAGCCCGTCCATATTTTTCAAAGATCACTTGCAGGTATTCTTCCTTGATTCCCGGACCATTATCGGAAACCCTCACTTCAACCCCTTCAGGCTTTGTCTCGATTTCAATGATAATTCGAGCATTTTTCCCGGAATACTTGAGAGCATTCGAAACGAGATTGGTGATAACCCGGCGTATGATGTCTGCATCGCAAACTACATGGACCGGCTGGTGGGGACATTCCAAAACGATAGCAGAGGTTTTTCCGGTGATGAGAAAGGAGTCAATGACCTGGCGCGCTATGTCCGCCAGGTTGACGGGTGTGGGGTAGAGGGGCATCTTGCCCTCTTCGAGTCTTGAAACGTCCAGGATAGTGTTCAGCATTTCGATCAGTGAGGAAGTCGAAGTCAACGCCTGGTTTGCGTAGCGAAGCATTTTGGGGTCCTGGTTTATCCGGCCATGGTGTCTGATCATTTCAAGATAGCCATGAATGCCCGCAAGGGGAGAGCGCATGTCATGCACGAGCATGTGAGTCAGTTTGTCCCTGAGAGTCTCCAATTCCTTTAGTTTTTGGTAGCTATCTTGCAAATTTTCATACATGAACCGGGTCTGGATGGCGTTTCGTACTCGCAAAAGGACTTCTTGAGCATCCACCGGCTTACTGAGAAAATCGCGGGCACCGACTTCGATCCCCATCAGGCGGTGGCTGCGGTCGGAAAGTGAAGTTACGAGAATGACCGGGATGGAAGCGGTTCTTGGATCGGCTTTCAACCGGCGGCAAACCTGGAAACCATCGAAGCCGGGCATCACCACATCCAGGAGTACCACATCGACGGAGCAGGAATGGATGATTTCCAAAGCCTGTTTTCCGTTTTCAGCTTGAGAGGTTTCGTGGCCTTTGCTTTTCAGAATGCCGTTGAGCAATTGTCGATTTAAGGCTTCATCATCGACAATCAACACATGACCGACAATTTCCTGCAAGGAAGAACAGGCTTCGCTCATAGGGTATGAACTCCGTGACTTTGTTTAAGGGTGACCTTTACGGAATATTTATAGCCGACAGGCCGCGGTATGAAAACAGCCTTTTTATCAAAGATTTTTTACACCTGATTGCCGGGCACGTATTGAATTGATTGTGGGGCAAAGAATGGACCGGCCCAAAAAACATCCAGGGTGAAAAGCTCACCCATATTTCATGGGATTGATAATCTGTTACGGGCTTGCCTGCAATTTTTTAATGCAGATCCCCAAAAATCTACCAATGATATAGGGTTTTGATATTTATGCTAAATATTAATAATTGGCCTTGTTCGGATTTGCTTACCGGGATGCCTGTATCGCTCTGGCATGAAAGTTGACTCTCCCATGAATATGGGCAGGCGCCGTGAGGGAGCCTTTTTCATTGGACCGGGGAACAAGAGGGATCGTCATGTTGGCTATTGCAGTGCTGCGCTCACGAGTGGCGCCTGTTCTTGATTGGTGTTCGAGATTTTTGATTTTTCCACAAACAGGTACAGATGAAGATGGGGCTTCCGGGTTGGAGGTTGTTGTGGACAAGTTCGGAGGCTACGAGGTTGTCAAAAGTCTTTGCGAGCGAGGGGTAACTTCCGTGATTTGTGGTGCATTGACGCCGGAATTGCTTCATCATGCGGAGCATCTGGGCATACATGTCATTCATGGTGTGGCTGGGGCCATACCGGATATTTACCGGGCCTACAAGATAGATGAACTGGACCGTCCTGAATTTCGGTTGCCCGGATGCAGGGGCTCGCGCTGCTATCGAAAGAAAATGCTTCAGGCTGACCCATCGGCCGGAAAGCAATGGAAGGAGGAAGCCATGCAAGGAAAAGGACAAGGA
>CAZRWT010000019.1:11460-43593 GCA_964603955.1 uncultured Syntrophobacteraceae bacterium | reverse complement strand
CAAGGACGAGGCCAGGGCCAGGGTCAGGGACGAGGTCAAGGTTTGGGACAGGGACGAGGCCAAGGAGGCGGATGCGGTTCGCTGTCTGTAAACAGGGGCGTAGGGAATGGGCCGGCGGGGCAAGGGATCTGTGTTTGTCCTAAATGTGGGGCGGAAGCACCTCATCAGAGAGGGATTCCGTGTACCGAGGTCCATTGTCCGCAATGTGACCAACCCATGTTACGAAAATAAAAAAGAAGTCATGTTTAAGGAGATGGCCAAATGGTCTTGAGTGTTGCCAGCGGAAAGGGAGGGACGGGAAAGACCACCATTGCCGTGAACCTTGCAATGGCCCTGTCTGATAAAAAAGTTCAATTGCTCGACTGCGATGTGGAGGAGCCCAATGCGCATCTTTTTCTACAGCCCCGGATGGAAAGGTCGCATGCTGTATCCATGGAGGTTCCCAAGATCGATGAAACAAAATGTACTTATTGTGGACAATGTCAGGATATTTGTCAGTTCAATGCCATAGGAATCCTTCCCCGGGTTGCTCTCACTTTTCAGGAACTGTGCCACGGTTGTGGGGGATGCTTCATGGTGTGCCCCGAAGGGGCCGTCATGGCCGAGTCTCGCCTAATCGGCACTGTGGAGGAAGGCCGTGCGGGAAAACTGGGGTTTGTCCATGGGCGGTTGCGCGTGGGGGAGGCCATGGCCCCGCCCCTCATCAATCGGGTGCGTGGCTATGCTGTTCCGGAAAAGCTGAGCGTCGTGGACGCGCCTCCAGGGACATCGTGCCCCGTTATTGCCGCTTTGCGCGGTAGTGATTATGTGCTTCTCGTGACCGAGCCCACACCTTTCGGTCTCAATGATTTGAAGCTGGCCGTGGGGGCGGTGCGCACGCTGGGGCTTCCCCTGGGCATCGTCATCAATCGCAGCGATGTGGGGGATCGAAAGGTCCAGGATTACGCCCGGCAGGAGGGAATACCCGTGCTGCTGGAAATTCCTTTTGATCGTCATGTGGCGGAAACTTATGCTCGGGGAAAAATTCTTGTGGACGCCCTGCCCGAGTGGAGGGACATGATGTTGGGTTTGTTCCGGAACATTCAGTCCTACGGGTACTTACAATGAGAGAGAATCGTCATGAGAGAGCTTGTGGTCATCAGTGGTAAGGGGGGAACGGGAAAGACAAGCCTCCTGGGTGCCTTCGCCGCTCTTTGCGAGGATGCCATATTGTGCGATGGAGATGTGGATGCCGCGGATCTGCACCTTCTTTTGAGGCCCGAGATTCTTGAAACACACGAATTTCGAGCGGGTCATCGGGCCATTATCGATCCCGACCGTTGCACACAGTGTGGGGATTGCCGTGAAAGGTGTCGTTTTGACGCTATTTCTCAAGATTTTGAGGTGGACCCCATTGCCTGTGAGGGATGTGGAGTCTGTTTTCATTTTTGTCCTTACAAAGCCATAGATTTTCCCGAAAGTCTTTGCGGTGAATGGTATTATTCTCAAACACGATTCGGCCCCATGGTCCATGCGCAGCTTGGTATTGCCGAGGAAAATTCGGGAAGACTGGTAACGCTTGTGCGCCAGGAAGCTCGACGCCGTGGTGAGGAGCAAGGGAAAAATCTGATCCTCACGGATGGACCTCCCGGCATCGGCTGTCCCGTCATCGCTTCCATGGGGGGGGCTTCGGCCCTTCTGGTGGTTTCCGAACCCACGGTTTCCGGTCGCCACGATCTCGAACGCGTGGCTGAACTGGGGCAGTATTTCAAACTGCCGGTTATGGTGTGCGTGAACAAGGCAGACCTTTACTGGGATGCGGCCCGCGAAATCGAATCGTTTTGTGCGGAAAAAGGGTACAAATTTCTGGCTCACCTGCCTTTTGATCCCGGCTTCACAAAAGCCCAGGTTGAAGGCAAAACCATTATTGAGTATAGTAATGGGCTGGTAAAAGAAGCTGTTGTGGAATTGTGGCATCGGGTGCAAGAAAAACTTCTTGAATGTGAATAACCCCGGAAATAAAAAGCCGGTAGGCTCAAAATATGGAAGGCCTTGATCATTGTTTCCGGCTTAAGCGGTGATCAGGGCCGAGATATATGCTTGTCACCGATGTTTGTCTTTTAAACTTTCCTTTCTACTCCACATAAAGGCCCTGGGAAAAACCCTTGATCAAATCTGTAAGCCCATCCCAATTTTCACCCCAAACTCGCATCATCCTGGACAGTGTGGCCGATGGTGTTTTCACTGTGGATATGGAATGGAGGATCACGTTTTTCAACAAGGCGGCGGAGCGCATCACGGGCATTTCCGTTGAAGAGGCTTTGGGAAAGCCTTGCTGTGAAGTCTTCAGAGCCAACGTCTGCCAGTCGGCTTGCGTGCTCAATCACACGCTCGAAACAGGAAACCCCGTGGTCAACAAACCCATTATCATCCTTCGGGCCGACGGCAAGGCCATTCCCATCAGTATCAGCACCGCTCTTCTCAGGGATGATTCAGGGGAGATCATCGGCGGGGTTGAAACATTCCGGGACTTGAGCCCGGAAGAAACCCTGCGAAGGGAATTGCAGGGGCAGTACCGGTTTCAGGATATCATTTCCAGGTCTCCTCTCATGAAGAAGATTTTTTCCATTCTGCCCCATGTGGCCGTAAGTGAGAGCACGGTGCTCATACAGGGAGAAAGCGGAACGGGAAAGGAGCTTCTCAGTCGGGCCATTCACAATCTCAGCCAGAGGGCCAAAGGTCCTTTCGTGGGTCTCAATTGCGGGGCATTGCCCGATACCCTCCTGGAATCGGAGCTTTTCGGGCATGTAGCAGGCGCTTTCACCGATGCTCGCCGCAACCGATCGGGGCGCTTTGCCGTTGCCGAGGGGGGGACTCTTTTTTTGGACGAAATCGGAGACATTTCCCCGGCTCTCCAGGTGCGCCTGCTGCGGGTGCTCGAGGAACGCTGTTACGAGCCCCTGGGCTCTTCCAAAAGCGTCAAAACCAATGTGAGGATCATTACCGCTTCCAACCGGGATCTCGCCCAACTGGTGGACGAGGGAACCTTCCGCAAGGATCTATTCTACCGCATAAACGTGGTGCGCCTGGAATTGCCGACTCTCGCCCAACGCAAGGAAGACATCCCCCTTCTTGTGGAGCACTTCATCGAGAAGCTCAATAGCCTGCGAGGAAGAAACATTGCCGGGGTGAGTCAGGAGGCCATCGCGGACTTGATGAGCTATGATTGGCCGGGAAACATCCGTGAACTGGAAAACGCCATCGAATATGCTTTTATTTTGTGCCGCGAGGGGCTGATTCAACCGGCTCACCTGCCGGAGCACCTGAGAAAGCCCGGTGAGACACCGCCCCTCTGGGAAGGGGGCACTCTCAAGGATGCGGAACGAATCGCCATATTGCACGCTCTCGAGAAAAACAACTGGAAGCGCATGGCCACGGCCAGGGAACTGGGCATCGACAAAAATACCCTGCGCAGAAAAATCGAACAATATTCGCTCAAACCCTGATGGTCTCATTGCCGGACTTAAAGTCCGTTTTTTGGCATTCATACCCCCCTTGCTCATGGACCTTTCGTGTATCATAAGTTGCAAATGCCTGTGGTTCATTCATGTTTCAGGCGTGGCCTGGATTGTGAGCCGCTGAAAGAGTTGGGTGCATTCTGGTGCTTTATTCGTTAAAAAGGGTGTATGATGTACCCTGATCATCGCCCACACGCTTTTCATGCCTTTATATGGTTCTCTCGGAAGAGTCTTTTTTTTAGCTCAAATATTTGTATTTATTCGTATTCATTTTCCATTGCAGTGTTTTGACCTCTTGTGGCATGTTCCATGTAAATTCCATTGAGGCAGGTCACTGGAGACCTATGCCAAAGTCAGGGAAGCGAGCTTTGGGCTCGGCTTTTGTTTGTGCCCGTCACCGCTTTGGGCGGTGGGAGGCATGGTGAAGGATAATCGTATAGAAAGGAAAGGTCGGAAAAATGGGGTCCTGTAGTACAGGTCAGTGTGGAAGCGGTAATGGATCGTCGTGCGGCGTGGACGAGCAGGACGTTCTGCTTGAAAAACAGTTGAAGCGCATCAGTAACAAAATATTGGTCATGAGTGGAAAAGGCGGCGTGGGGAAGAGTTCCGTAGCCACCTATCTCGCCCTGGGGCTTTCCCGTTTGGGCTATAAAGTCGGGTTGCTGGATGTGGACCTTCACGGGCCGAGTATCCCCCGAATGCTGGGCATCCAGGGCATGTTCGACATGAACAGCGACAGAAGCAAGCTGATGCCGCACCTTTACGGAAAGAACCTTCAGGTGGTCTCCATCGACTGCCTTCTCGAAGACCGGGATTCCGCGGTAATCTGGAGAGGTCCCGTCAAGCACGGAGTCATCAAGCAGTTCATTGCCGAAGTGGAGTGGGGAGACCTGGATTACCTGGTCGTTGATTCTCCTCCGGGCACAGGGGATGAGCCCCTGAGCATCGCTCAGATGCTCAATGGGGTCCGGGCCGTGGTCGTCACGACCCCCCAGGAGGTGGCTCTGGCCGATGTGCGTAAATCCATCGACTTTTGCCGTAAAGTGGAAATGCCCATCATTGGAGTGGTGGAAAACATGAGTGGTCTCATCTGCCCCCATTGCAACCAGGAAGTTTCCCTGTTCGGTAAAGACGGTGGTCGGAAGATGTCCGAGCACATGCAGGTTTCCTTTCTGGGAAGTTTGCCCTTCGAACCCGGCGTGGTGAGAACGGGGGATAGTGGGGTACCCCTGGGAGAAGACGGCAATTCGAACCACTTTTTGAGCGCCTTGGGGAAGATTGTTTCGGAAGTGGTGCGGGCTACCGCCGAGCAAACCATCTCCGGCCAGGCAATTGCGACAGGAGGACAAAAGGAATCCATCCCTCAGCAGCAATACCTTGATAGCTTCAAGGTCGCCATTCCCGTGGCCGACGATGTGCTGACCAATCATTTTGGGCATTGTGAAAAATTTTCCATCGTGGAAGTGGAAAAGGGAGCTATTGTGCGCAAGGAGTGGGTGGTGCCGCCACCTCACGAGCCGGGTGTGCTTCCCCGCTGGCTGGCGCAGATGCAGGTGAATCTGGTCATTGCGGGAGGGATGGGCAGCCGTGCCCAGGAGCTTTTCCGCGCTCAGAACATTCAAGTGGTTACGGGGGCTCCCTGTTTGAAGCCCGAGGAGCTCGTCGAGCAATACGTTTCCCGGTCGCTCGTAACGGGAGCGAATGTTTGCGACCACTGATCCGCGGCCGCATTTTCCAGGGACCCGGTAAGGTTCCGGACAGGTTGCCGCATTATTTTTTGTTCTCGGGTTTCAGGTTGGACTCTCGTTCCCAGACTTCGGCCCGGGAACGAGAAAGTAAACAATAGGATGAAAGGAAGATATCGATGAAGATAGCAGTGAGTGCTACCGGTAAGAGTATGGATGCCGCTGTGGACCCTCGTTTTGGTCGAGCAGCGTTTTTCATCCTGGTGGATACGGACACCATGGAAATCGAGGTCATGGAAAACACTCAGAATCTGCAGGCAGCCCAGGGGGCCGGAATACAGACGGCATCCCTGGTGGCACGGCACAAGGCTCAAGCCGTCTTGACGGGACATTGCGGCCCCAAGGCCTTTCAGAGTTTGAAGGCCGCCGGAATACCCGTGATCACCGGGGTGGAGGGCACCGTGAGAGAAGCTGTTGAAAATTACCGGCAGGGCAAATATTCTCATGCCGCTGCTCCCAATGTTGCTGGACATTGGGGTTGAAAAAATTCTTTGATTCCAGGAAAATGACCGCAGTCGCCAAACATAAAGGAGAATTCTTTATCAATTCGAAAAGGAGAAAGCTTATATGAATCCAAGCCCCCGTGTGTTGATCGTGGGAGGTGTGGCCTGCGGTCCCAAAGTCGCTTCCCGGCTGAAACGACTGATGCCCCATGCGGACATCACGCTGATCGATCGCGGAAAATTGATTTCATACGGCGCCTGCGGCCTTCCCTATTATGTCGAGGGCATGTTTTCCTCCATCGACATGCTGTGCGAAACTCCCGTTGGGGTTCCTCGAACCGTGCCTTTCTTCGAAAAAGCCAAAGGTTTTAAGGTACTGACGGGAGTGGAAGCCCTGCACATCGATCGAAGCTCCCGAAAAGTCACGGTGAAGCATCTGGAGACGGGGGTGGAAGAG
Source organism: uncultured Syntrophobacteraceae bacterium (assembly GCA_964603955.1). Taxonomy (GTDB): domain Bacteria; phylum Desulfobacterota; class Syntrophobacteria; order Syntrophobacterales; family Syntrophobacteraceae; genus SLCH01. The sequence continues at coordinate 37,451 of CAZRWT010000019.1, read as the reverse complement.
GCGCTTGCCTACGATAAATTGGTGCTTGCCACGGGGGGGCTGGCCGTCAAACCCCCTTTTGCTCATGAAAACCTGAAAAATGTCTGGTATATGCGCCATCCGGACGATGCGGACGGCATGGTCCGAGAGATCGAGAAACAGGGGCTCCGGAAGGCGGTGATCATTGGTGCCGGTTACATCGGCGTGGAAATGGCCGAAGCCCTCGTGCAGCGTGGAATGGACGTGAGCATGATCGAGGGGCTTCCCCATATTTTGCCCAAATTCCTCGATGAGGATATGGCCATGTCGGCGGAAAAGCACTTGAGGCAAAAAGGCGTGCGCCTGTTCCTCGGGGAAGGGGTCGTGAGCCTCGAGAGCATCGACGGGAGGGTTTCGGGAGTGAAAACCGAACAATCGGCTCTTCCGGCAGACCTGGTGCTCGTAGCCGTGGGCGTCCGGCCCAATGATCAACTGGCTGTGGATGCCGGGCTTGCCTGCTCCCCTCGAGGAGGGATTCTTGTGGACGGCAACTGCCTCACGAGCGATCCCGACATTTATGCGGGGGGTGACTGTGTCCTCAATCACTACATGGATCCCATCACCCGCACCCCCCTTTATGTACCCCTGGGTTCCACCGCCAACAAGCATGGCCGTGTCATTGCCAATCACATGGCGGGCCTTCCGACTCTCTTTCCAGGCATATGGAGCACGGGGGTATGCCGGGCTTTCGACATCACTGTGGGGCGTACCGGGTTGACGGAAAAAGAGGCCCGGAGTTTCGATCCCAACATCGAGACCGCTATTTGGGCAGGGCCGGACATACCCCATTATATGCCCCAATCCAGACCCATCATCATTAAGATGGTAGCTTCGCGAAGGGACAGAAAACTGCTGGGCGTTCAGGTGGTGGGCATGGGAGATGCCGCCAGGCGCCTGGATGTTTCCGCCACGGCTCTTTTTTTCGGGGCCACGGTGGATCAGTTGGGGGATCTGGATCTGGGCTACGCTCCTCCCTATGCCACTCCTCTCGACTCCATAGCTTCGGCCGCTCATCTCATGGCCAACAAGCTCGACGGCCTGGCCCGGGGAATTTCCCCCGTGGAAGCGAAAAAGCGCCTGGACCGGGGAGACGACATCCTCCTCCTCGATGTACGTACTCCTGCGGAATATGCCGCCATGAAGCTTCCCTACGACGTGACGCACATTCCCCTGGGCGCCTTGCGGGAAAAGCTCCATGAACTGCCGCGAGACAGGGATATATGGGCGTTTTGCAAAGTGAGCATGCGGGGCTATGAAGCACAGCGCATCCTCGATGCGGCGGGCTTCGACCGGGTATGGTTCATCGAGGGAGGGTTGGTGGGCTGGCCCTACGAAGTCCGGACTTCCTGATGCGCAGATCAATCCTGGAATCAGGTGTTTTCAGGAAATCTACATGATCGACAAAAATACCGCCCAATCATCCATTCTGGAACGCCTGGAAAAGCTTCCCGCCGGTCATTGCCTGGAAATCCGCACTTACAAGCGCAACCGGCGGGTTCTCTTCCGCAGGGGGGAGCAGGAGCACTGGAGTGTCTTGCAGGATGGATTCGAAAAAGAGCTTTTCGAGGATGTGGATCGTGATAAGTTGCCCCGTCTGCTCCGCTCTCTGCTGCGTAAGGAATTCCCGCGCAGCAACAAAATCCGCCTCTATACTATGGGGCCGTGCAATGTGGATGAAAGCCCGAAATTACGGCGATGATAGGTTTTTTTAAAATTACGGCGCTCAAATGGTGGTTTGATGACCGTATCATCTTAAATCGCCCGGTTTATGTCGTAGGCGGCGCTGTTCGCGATCATCTATTGCAACGCAATCCCAAGGATATCGATCTGGTTTGTGAAGATGCCGAGCACTTGGCTAAACAGCTGGCTCATGCCCACAACGGTAAAATAACGAGGCTGGAAAATGATTTTCGTCCGGTGGCGACCTGGCGGGTCTCCTGTCGCAGGGCGGATGGACAGCTAATGGAAATAGATGCATCCCCCTTTGCAGGCGGTGAGCTTACGGCGGATCTGACATACCGGGATTTTACTTTGAATGCGGTAGCCATCGAGGTGCTTGCTCATGGCTGCCTGGGCTCTGTCGTGGATCCTCTCGGCGGCTGCCGGGATATGGAATCGGGTGTCATTCGTCAGGCCTCTCCAAGGGCTTTTAAGAACGATCCCCTGCGCATTCTTCGGGCAGTGCGGTTTGCCGCTGTTTTGAATTTCGAAATTGAATCGGTTACTCGAAACGCCATTCAGAACTGCCGGAGACTGTTGACCGACACGGCACCGGAGCGGATCAGCAGCGAGTTGTTGCAGATTCTGGGTACCCCTCGCGGCCAGGCCCGGTTTCGATGGATGGATGAACTGGGTGTGTTGGAAGTCATTTTTCCGGAAATCACGACAATGAAGGGCTGTCGTCAGAATTCCTTTCACCATCTTGATGTGTGGGAACACTCCCTGGCGGTGATGGAGAACTGCGAATGTCTTATCCACCATCTGGAAGATGTTTTCGACCGTGAAGCCGAACAGGCTCGTCAAGTGCTCGAGGTTGGACATAGAATTCCTCTTTTAAAGCTTGCGGCGATGCTGCACGACATGGGCAAACCCGCCATGCGGTCCGTGGACTCGGAAACCGGCCATATCACCTTTCATGGACATGATACGCAAGGAGCGCTCCAGGTTGAAGTTGTTGCAGACCGTTTGCGGCTTTCCAATTCGCAAAAAACTTTCCTCAAGCAAATGGCGGCCGAGCACCTGCATGTCAAAAGTCTATCCAAACCGGAGGTAAAGCGCAGCACCCGCATGTGCTGGTTCCGGCGCATGATGGATTTAAGTGTTCCGTCCGTCATTTTGGGAGTGGCGGATATCCAGGGAACGCTCGGTCCGGCGACAAGCTCGGAAGAGCGTGAGAGACACACGCAATGGCTGGTCCGCATGCTGCAAGCTTATTTTCAGGATATCAAACCCCGAATTACACGTAAGGACCTTATTTCCGGCAAGGACCTCATCAAAGCGGGAATGACGCCGGGTCCCGGCATGGGTAAACTACTAAGGGCAATTCAGCAGGCACAGGACGAAGGAAAAGTGACGACCGTGGAAGAAGCGCTGGCTCTGGCCAAATCATACCTGAATGCTTGAATCGGCATGCGTACCAATGAATTTTCGATTGGAAAAAAGGGGGGTATGAGTATGACTGTGCGGATTATCTCCTTTTCCATGATTGGAGCCAGCGGGTGAACTCCATGGGGGGGACAGGCTTCACGATGTAGTAACCCTGGGCCATGTCGCAGCCCAGTTTGATCAAAGTATCGAGGGCCTTTCGGTTTTCTACTCCTTCGGCAACGACTTTGAGATCGAGGTTGTGAGCGAGGTCGATGATGGATTTGACGATTTTGGCGTCGCTGATATTCTTCTCCATGCCCATGACGAAGCTGCGGTCTATCTTGACGGTCTGGACCGGGAGATCTCTCAGGTAGGTAATGGAAGAATAACCTGTTCCAAAGTCATCGATGGAGAGGCGAATGCCTCTGTCGGCTAGAGCTTTCAAAACGCGCAGGGCTCTTCCGGGTGCCGCGATGAAGGCACTTTCCGTGATTTCCATTTCGAGCATTTCCGGACCAATGCCCTCTTTTTCGAGGGTCAGGGAAACCTTGTCGGGTAACTGATCCTCCTGTAGATCACGGGCCGACAGGTTGATGGCAAGTGGAATCACCAACCCCTCGTTCTTCCATTGTTTCATTTGAGCCGCGGCCATCCTGATCACCAGGTATGTGAGCTCCTTGATGAGCCCCCCCTGCTCGGCCAGGGGAATAAATTCCCCTGGGGGGATCAATCCACGAATAGGGTGGTTCCAGCGGATCAGGGCTTCGGCTCCACAGAAATTTTCCAGGGGCAGACCAATTTTCCCCTGGAAATGAAGGGACAGCTCACCCCTGTCCAGGCTGCGTTTGAGTTCTCCCATGAGTCCAAGGCGGTTCATGCCCGATGAATCAAGCTTGGAGTTGTACACCGTGTAACCCGTTTTACGCCTTTTGGAAGCATACATTGACACATCGGCTTTGCTCAGAATCTGCCCCGTGTTTTTTCCATGATCCGGATAAATGGCGATTCCGATACTGACGTCCAATACCAGGATTTGCCCATCGACGTTGAACGGCACTGTCATTGAACGTATGATTTTTTCTGCTGTTGCTTTTGCTTCGTTTTTGCAATCGTTTCCCGCAACGATGATCGCGAATTCATCTCCGCCCAGGCGCGCCACATTTTCATGATTCTGGGCGATCTCACGGAGTCTTGAACCCACCTGGATCAGGAGTTTGTCTCCAGCTTCGTGTCCCAAGGTTTCATTGACGTCTTTGAACATGTCCAGATCGATGAGAATGAAGGCAACCGGTCTGTATTCTTTTTCCGGGTCATGCTTCTCGATTTCCTCCTGAAGCTTCTTGATGATCATGCTTCGGTTGGGCAGATTGGTCAAACGGTCATAACTGGACTGGATTTCGAGCTGTCGGGTCTTGGTTATGATCGATCTTTCCAGCCTGACATTGGCTTCCCTGAAAATTTTATACAATTCATAACTTTCCAGGGCATTGGCACTGCCGGACAGAACGATGCTCAAAAGGGACCAGGAAACATCAGAAACGGATGACAATTCTTGACCGGTTTTCCCCACAAACATTCCTCTGACTCTTGATGTCGTTGAAATCACATGCAAGACTATGTTTTCGTCGACAACAGGCGTGGCCAGAATGAGAGGCCTTTTTTCCCGCATGGCCCAGCTAAAAAAACCTTGCTCGATGAAATCTTCTATTTCTTTGCTGAAAATCTGTTTTTCGTGAAAAGGTTCCGTGTAAGCGGGATAAAAATCGCTGTCTTTTTCATCCACAAGGTAGATGGCCATGTTTTGGAATTGGATCAATCTGGATATCCTCGTGCATGTTTCTTTGAGAATGGGCAGGGGATTTTCCAGTCTATTGACGCCGGGTTGGAAATCCATGAAAGAGCAGGCCAGATCAAGGGCATCCAAAGTGAAGCGATTGATGTCTTCCAGGTATTCCACCCTTTTTTGCAGCTCTTCGGCTTTGCCTGCGGGGGGGCTTTCAAGTGTATTGTTTGGGAACATTTTTATGTCCATCAGCGATCCGCAAAAAGAAGCCGGTAAATGTTTTCCATTTGTGATGCCATGAGTCTGGCTGTCTGCTTGAGAACGGCCAGATCGAGATGCGTTTTCTGCCAGCTTTCTCTATCCGGTTCGGGTATCATTTCGCTTCCGCACGAACCGATCCGACATCCAATGGATATGATATTGGCTATGTGAACCAGGGTGGCTTCCAGGTTGAAACCGGCCTTCGAAGGTTTTTCGTGGTAGCGGATCGATTGCTCGATGGTCATGGGCAATTTCCATTTTTCCGCGAGAACGGCTCCCAGGAAGGCATGGTCATGTGTGAAAAAGCGCTTTTCCGCTTCGACCAGCTTTATTTTTTGGTCATGGGCCGTGAGGATGACCTGGCGACACTCATCGGGAAAGTAGGTGAGCATAACCAGGAGGCCTACATCGTGGAGGAGGCCGCACACAAAAAAGCTTTCCGTGTTGGGAAGATTGCGGTATCCGGCCAGGGTTTTAGCCCCTATGGCACAGGCGATGCTGTGCTTCCAGAAGGATTCCATGTCAAGAATATCGGATGAGATATTTTTAAACCTGGATATGACGCTGAGTCCCAAGGCCAGGGTACTGAGTTGGCGGGTGCCGATGATGGTTACCGCCCTGCTGATGGTGTCTATCTTTGAGGGGAAGCCGTAAAATGCACTGTTCACCAGTTTGAGTAGCTTGGCGGTCAGTGCCTGATCTTTGCTGATGATTCCCCCAATGTGTTTGGAAGACATTCTGGGGTCTCTGATGGCTTCCTGGATAAGAAAAAAAATTTTTGGCAGGGAATACAACTTTACATCATCCGTGATTTTTGCCACCGGGTTGACGAGCCGCCCCGTTGATCCGGGTAAATCCGGGTCTGCCGTTTCGGACGTATAGGCTTTATTCGAGGACTTTTCTTCCGAAGCCAGGGCATTGCACTGGAATAAAATAAAAATGTTCAAAAGCGTCTTGCAAAGGGAGTCTCGGGGATCGAAACCTGGAAACCGGGAAAGCACCATTTTTCTGCTCTGTTCAAGTGCCTGGGGATCAGTAGCGGAAGAAGCAAAACCTTCCTGGTCGTCCACTCCCTGGATATCTGCCTGGCTGATGCCCCATATCTTGAATATTCGAAGATGCTTTTCCTGGATCGCCAGACCCTTTCCCAACAGAAAACGCCCGTTGTAGTCCCGGATATCTTCAGCCAAAACCATACCGGGCTTGATGTTCTCGAGATACATAAGCCCCATATTTTCTCCTGCCTCCTCAGACGGATACGCTGCCCGAAAACCGCCGGCCAGATATTCGATTCATTGGCATATTGTAGGCTTATGTGCCATGCCGCTGATTTTTGCCTTGCTTCCCGGCCGGGAGGAAACCAGCCGAAACGGAAGCCCTTGAAAAACTACTAAGTACCTGAATTGGATAACAAGTACCTTATCTGAAAAAACATCCGGTAGCATTCACCTTGGATTGTGTCAAGGACATTTTAGAGCCCATATTCAGGCATGATACTCCAGATTACCCCGGCATTCGGTATTTTATGGCAATCAAGTCTCCATTTAAAATTTCACTTGATATTGTTCGTTGGAATTTCCAAGGCATCTTCGTATTCAATGTCGAGGATATCTTTTTTTTGAGGGTCATTCATTTCAAATCCTTTTGTGGAAAGAAAATCGGTCGGCAAACTATCGATGATCGTAGTCGGCTCATTTCGCCTGCAAAGATTATAGGCTGGGAATCTGATAAATAAAGGGTTGTTTTTCTGTACGGGAATTTCCTTCTTGCATTTTTGGGATAGCTGGCATAGCTTACATTTTGTAATAGTCATGAAGTGTTTGCAATTTATAGCTAAATTTGATTTTTGCCTGGTTTTTTCCCGAAGGATTGAGGGGTGATCAAGTGAAGGTAAAGCATTGGATGGCCAGCAAAGTAGTCAGTATCCATAAGGAAGCATCTATCCAGGAGGCTCTGTCTGTTATGAAGCAGGTGTCCATCAGGCACCTTCCCGTTGTCGGGCAGGATCGAAATTTGATCGGGTGGGTGACCGACGCGGACCTGAGGGGGGTTCTGATTGCTTCCATGCTTGAGGAACTGACACTGGCCGACGTGATGATTCGCAAGCCCATCACGGCCGATCCCGACATGTCCATGGACGAGGTAGCGCAAATTGTCCTGGAAAAGCGTATTGGAGGGCTTCCCGTCGTTGAAAAGGGAAAGCTTGTGGGGGTGATCACCGTGGTGGACGTGCTTTCTGCTTTTATTACCCTCATGGGCATGTTGCCCTACTCTTCAAGGCTGGATGTGGAAGTATCGCCAGAAAAAGGGGAACTCAGCAAGGTTTTAGAGATCATCGAGCATAACGGCGGCAACGTGATCAGCTTTTGCCGTATGCCTGTGACGGAGCATGGTGCCCATGCCTCCTATTCCATTCGTTTAAAAAAGACCGATCTGTCTCCCATGGTGACTGCTTTGGCCAATACAGGGATAAAAGTACTGAATGCCTGTTCTTGAATTTTTCACTGAAAGCGATGATTTCGGAGAGAGAGGCTCAGGGAAGCAACGGCATTAAAAGGTTTTGAATTGCCTTTACATCAGGTGCGACATCATCGCGCAAGGAGTCAGGTTCCAGGTTTTTCCCTTCGTTCCAGTGGGTTTTCACCACTTGAACGTTCGAGCCTTGTGGAGCCCATATTTTGGGGTTTGTTGGGCCGAAAACGACAATAGCTTCAATTCCCGATACTCCTGCAAGATGACTCATGCCCGAGTCGTTCCCAACGTAGGTATTGCCTTGGTTTAGGAGAGCCAATGCTTCCGTGAGGGGTAAATCATGGAGCAGGAAAGCCCCCAGGTTTTCCGCTTCCCTTCCCAGGGGAATGAGGTGTGAATCGGCAGGACCCAAAAGCACGATTATGGGTTCATGGGTGTTCCGTATGATCCATTCCATGAGAGTGCGCCATTTGCCGAGGGGCCAGATTTTCTTGCGTCCTCCGCTCCCGGGGTGCAGCACCACCGGCCGACACCGGAGTGGGAGGCCCAATTCCGCCAGCCGTGCTTGAAGGCTTGCCAATGCCTGTGGAGGTGCATTGAGGCGAACCGGGATGTTTTTAGCGGGAAACCCGAGGGATGCAAATTGATCCGCGACGAATTCGGGGACGCTTTGGTCGATATGTTCCTTTGGGAAGGAACGTACCCAACGGACCGGACATGGAAGGCGCCGAGACAGGCGATCACTGGTGGGGCGAAGGGAATCCTGTCCCAGGAAAAAAACTGTTTGCGCCCTTTGAAAAAATGGAGGTATGGGAGCGTTTTCCCAGAGATCATCATGATAAAAAGGGATCAGGTCTTTGCACTCACTGGTGTGCCAGGTGCCCACAAAGGGTAGGGCCTGTACGATTTCGCCGTGCTGAGGTCTGGTCCAAAGATCAAAGCACATGGAAAATCTTTGATGCAGGCCATGCAAAACCGGGAGAGCCAACAAAAAGTCTCCCAATGCACCCTGGTGGACGATTACATTTCTTTTATTGCCCAAACCCGCCCCCTGAAACACTTTGCTTTATCTTTTCAGGGTCAGCTTCCTGTGAGACCACCGCCTGAGGAAATCGGATACCTTCGAAACGGAAGAAGGGGGGTCCACTACCTTTACCAGCCCCTCCGCTTCAAGTGCTTTGCGCAGGCAAGTCTTTACATCGGGACAGGCAACACACTCGGACTGGGGCTCGATGTTTCCCGCATCATCCCGAGGGCACACCAGCCCCGGAATGCCGTGACACGGAGGTCTCTCTCCCTCATAGTGAGCAGGAGTTCGGGGCACGGAGGCTTTCTTTTCGACCGTCAAAGCCGACAACTCCCCTTATCTTGCTTTAAAGGATTGGCTGAAAATCGAGATTTCGTAGGGGCAGACACACAAGCCTGCCCTCCCTCCCCACGGATTATACGGCCGTCCAAGCCAATGGGTTGCTGTTTTCAGACCGCCTCGCATGATAGGTTATTCCAGGATTTCCAGTACAGCCCGCTTGCGGAGCTTGGTCGCCGCCGCATTGAGCAGGGTTCGCAGAGCGTGAGCATTGCGACCTTCCTTGCCGATGATTTTTCCAAGATCGTCTTTTGCGGCTCGCAGTTCAATCACCGAAATTTGATGGCCGCTGATTTCTTTTACCGAAACTTTCTCAGGATGTTCTGCCAGTGATCGAGCAATTACTTCCACCAATTCTTTGATTTGAATGTCTTCCATGTTGTTCCCCGTCCGTCAAAGAGCGTTTCACAGTGTAAGAAGATCGTTGTTCCAAGTTGTTCCAATTGGAGCTCAGCTGATTGATAAGGTCGTTTCGGCGGATGCACCAAAAGCATGGAAAAATAACCACAGTAACAGCAACATAACTTTCGGGTTTCTTTGAGCTCGAAACAAAAAAGCTTGTAGGGCCGTATTCATCCGCAAACAGACTCTTTTGTTTTGGCAAAGCCTGCATCATCCAAACCCATGCGACACTATGAAAATATTAAAATTGTGTCAAGTTTAAAATGTTAGAAAAAATAATATGTTGCGCATGGGAAAGGTGTCGGCGCCTGGAGAAAAACAACTTTTCTTTTTTTAGTCTATTGGATAGCTTATGGTTTATTTGGATGCGGATTGTCTTCATAGGGGTACTGTCCATTAAGGTTAGAGATTCTTAAAATTCCTCCGAGAACCGAGAAGCCGATCCACGATGATCCTATCACATGCCGTGGGCATGCAAGAAGTTTTGCGCACCGGCGGTAGATGCATGAGGAGATTGATGACTGTATCCATTTCAAACGGTATTGGAGGAGAGCCCATTGTCCAAAGGGTTCCGCTGAACCTACCGCAACCCGGTATTGACGACAACACGGCGGACTTGGACAGGTTGATGCACGCACTGAAAGCTTTGGGATATGGTTCCTTGCGGGTACACACGGCCGGTATTCGGGAACTGGTGGCCGGAATCCGTCGTCATGCATATAGATTACAAGCGATAATCGTTCAGTGGGGGGAATTCCGGGAGCTTCTAGCCGTGGAGGCTCCAGGTCGTGAGAGCCCGGTCCTGGGTGTGGCCGCCGATCTTGGCACCACGAGCCTGGCCTTTTACCTGGTGGATTTGCTCGATGGGAGTATTCTGGATCAACTGTCCATGAGAAATCCGCAAATTATACATGGGGAAGACATCCTCACACGCATTCTTTTTTCCCGTGAGGATAAAAATAGAAAAGCCTTGCAGGGCATGCTCATGAAGAGCTTCAATACGGCTCTTCATGAGCTTACGAGCAGGCTGGGTTTTGCTTCGGGAGATGTTTGCGCCTTGAGCGTGGCGGGCAATACCGCCATGAGCCATTTTTTTTTAGGCCTCGATGCCGCGCATCTTTGCATGGCTCCTTACATACCCTCCGCCAACAACTTCCCCATGGTCCATGCACGGGATCTGGGCATCGAGGCTCATCCTTTCGCGCCCGTGTATGTTTTCCCCAATGCCGGCTCTTATTTCGGCGGCGATCTTCTTGCGGGGATCATCGGCACGGGTATCCATCGGGGTGAAGACATCCGCATGCTGGTGGACGTGGGTACCAATGCGGAAGTGGTCCTGGGGAATAAGGATTGGCTTATTGCTTGCGCCGGGGCTGCGGGACCCGCCATGGAGGGCGGGGTCATGGAATGTGGGATGCCGGCCGAACCCGGTGCCGTCGACCGGGTTCGTATCGATCGTTCTACCCTTGAACCCAGCCTGCATGTTATCGGAGGCGGCAAGCCCAGAGGATTCTGTGGATCGGGTGTGATCGAACTGGTAGCCGAAATGTTCGCCTCGGGGCTTCTATCGGTTCAGGGAAAGATCAATACGGAATCGGGGGCGCCGCACGTCGTACAAACGACCGATGGACCGGCTTATATGCCGGCTTCCGGAGCGGAAACGGAAAACGGTCGGGACCTGCTGGTGACGGAGACGGAAATTGGAGTATTTCTCAAATCCAAGGCGGCCATGTACACCATCCTCCAGGTCATTTGCAATCAGGTGGGTATAGGCCTGCAAGACATTCAAAGGATATTTGTGGCTGGTGCTTTTGGAAATCATATCGACCCGGCTATGGCTATCGCCATCGGCATGCTCCCCGACTTGCCTCCGAAAATGTATGAAGGTGTGGGCAACAGCGCGGGAAAAGGTGCGGTAATGGCCCTCCTGGACCGCTCTGTTCCCACGGTCGTTGGAGACGTGCTGAACCGTGTCACTTACGTGGAACTGAACGTAAACATGGAACTCATGCAGGCTTTTCGGGGGGCTCTTTTCCTCCCGCACACGGATCCAAGGCTATTTCCATCCGTGAAAATTCCCGGGAATAAAATTGAAATTGAAAGGGAAGGAACGGGCTGATGGAGGCAGGAAAAATTGCAACCGGGAAAAGAGGAAAATCCGAGGACGCCAAAAAAAAATTCCTGGATGGATTGACGCTCATCCGATTCCTTTGCGTGGTTTTGCTTGCGTTGAATCTTTTGCTGATATCGAGCATTTTTTTTTCCTCCGCAGGCATTTGGGGTTATCGCTTGAAAAGCGCTCAGGTCAAGGAAATGGAAGCGAAGATCAAGGCTTTACAAAGGGAAAATCAGAAAATGTACCGCCGGATCATGCATTTCAAATCCGATCTCAGGGCACAGGAGCGTCTGGCCCGAGAACACCTGGGATGGGTTAAGGAAAATGAGCTGATGATTGAGTTTTATACACCTCGGGAGGATGCTCTATCCGAGGCGCGAGGAAATGGTTCCTCTCCAAATACTCCTTGACGGGATTTTAGAGATTGTGTTAGCTATCGCACTTCACACTAAAATGCTCCTTGCCCTGACCCACGGTTGGAAGGGGCTACAAACCCGTAAGGAGGAACAAGAGAATGAGGAAGTACGAAACTTTTTTCATCATGGATCCGGACATGCCCGATGAGGTGACCCAAGCAGCCGATGAAAGGATCAAAGGTGTGGTCGCCTCTCAGGGAGGTAGCGTCCTGAGCTATGAGCCCTGGGGTAAGAACAAGCTGGCTTATCCCATCAAAAAACGCACCCGCGGCCTTTACGTCCTTATGGAGTATGCCGGAGGTCCGGCGCTCGTGGCCGAACTCGAGCGCATCATGCGCCTGGACGAGAGAGTGCTCAAGTTCATTACGGTGAAGCTTGACGATCGGTTCGATCCCACAAGGGAGGAACCCCGTTCCAGTGCCAAGCCCGCTTTTGGAGTGGAAGACACGTCGGATCTCGATGTTTCGGGAGATAACGATGAAGAAGAGAGCGACGAGGGTTTTTCTGAAGACAGCGAAAGCGAATCGGAAGACTGATCCCACCGGAAGATTTCTCTCTTGTTTTTGGATGCTCCGAAATAAAGCTCGAACCTCATAAGGAAAGGAAGTCATCATGGCCTTCAAACGTAGGCGCCGCACTTTTCATCGACGCAAAGTCTGCCGCTTTTGTGTGGACGGAGAGTTGAAGATAGACTACAAAGATTCAAAAACACTCAGGTATTTTGTGACGGAGCGCGGGAAGATCGTGCCCCGCAGGATTTCGGGGAACTGCGCCAAGCACCAAAGAAAGCTGACTTTGGCCATCAAGCGTGCCCGTCAGATTGCGCTTCTCCCTTACACCACCGTTCAGAACATTTGACGGGGGGTGTTTCCTCTTCCCATGAAGACCTATATGGGCCTTAGCGCCGGTTTCAATCACATCTGGCAGGACCCTGTGGTGAGAAAAGAGTACATTGCCGGCACGGCAATTACTCTTTTCCTTTTTTCCTCCATGCTTGCGGTGCCCGTGGTGGGCCTGTTCGTAGGAATCCTCACCCCGTTGCCGTCCCTCTTGTTTCTCTACCGATGGGGAGTGGTTGTCGGCATGTGGGTGCCGGGCACGGCGGCTTTGTTGGGTGCCTTGCTCTTTCCCGTCATGGGACTCACAGCAGGGTTGCCTTTGCTTATGGGCTTCCTGCTTTTGGGGATTCTTGTCAGTGTGGGCATGGGGTTGGGCTGGTCCCTGGAAAAAACCGTAATCGTACCTGTTGTGGTATTGTTTGTACTGGGGGCATTGTTCGTGGCCATAACCTTTAGAGGTGTGGAAGAGGGGGTCACGGCTCGTGTCGAGCGCAACATTCAGACAGCCGTTTCACTTTTGTTGCAGGAACTGGCGCCGGAAAGCCCTGAACGCAGTGAACTGGAGTATTCTCTACGGGCTGTCGTTCCCGTCCTGGTGAGGTCCATTCCCGGGATTTTCCTGTCAACGCTCATGACGGTTGTCTGGCTCAATATTTTGACGGCGAAAAGATACTGCCGGTTGAAGAACGTGCAGTGGCCCCGGTGGCCCGACTGGAAGCAGTGGAGAGCCCCGGAACCTCTGGTTTGGGGTGTCATCGTCTCGGGTGTGGCTCTCCTCTTGCCCGTGCTCACCCTCAACCATTTTGCCGTCAATGCATTGTTGGTTCTCGGGGCGGTGTATTTCTTCCAGGGGCTTTCCCTGACGGTGTTTTACGTGGAGAAGTGGAATCTCCCCTTTGTTTTGAAAGGGCTGATCTTTACCTTTATCCTGTTACAGCAGTTTGTGACCCTGGCAGTCATGCTTTTCGGTTTTTTCGATGTTTGGTTTGACTTCAGAAAGAGTACGGAAAAACAGGAAAAAATTTGAAATCGATTCCTTTGTCCGGCGTGCTGGAGCCTTATCCAGGGTGTCCGCTATGATTGCCGGGCTATGAATGTTATTGGGGCCTCATCAGGAGACCCCCATGAGGAGACAGGCATGAAAGTGATTTTGATGGAAAGTGTTTTGTCCCTGGGACAGATCGGAGATGTGGTCAATGTGGCTCCCGGTTATGCCCGGAACTACCTCCTTCCCAAGAAGCTGGCGGCTGAAGCCACGGGCAAGAATGTCCGCGAGCTGGAACATCGTAAGAGAATGCTGGCCCAAAAGAGAGAAAACGTGCGCCGGGAAATGCTTTCCGTGGCGGAAAAGGTCAATCAAGTCGAGCTGGTCTTGCGACGCAAGGTGGTGGAAGAGGACAAGCTGTACGGTTCCGTAAGTGGGACCGATATCCTCGGGGCACTCGAAGAACTGGGTTTCAAGCTCGAGCGCAAGCAGGTACAACTGGATCAACCCATTAAGCAGCTGGGTGAATTCACTGTTCCCATCCGTATCGATGCGGATGTGCAGGCCGAAGTGAAAATCAAGGTGGAAAAGGACGAATAAGCCGTGAACAGCATGGCGGATGAGCTCAAGAAGGTTCCCCCTCAGCAGTTGGAAGCGGAGCAGTCCCTGTTGGGTGGGATTCTCATCGACAATGACGGGCTCCCGTCGGCCATGGAAATCCTCACGGGCGATGAGTTTTACCGGGAATCCCACCGGGTTGTTTTTCGTGCCGTACAGGATCTTTTCGAGAGAAATGAGCCGGTGGACCTGGTGACTGTTGTTTCTCTCCTCAACGAAAAAAACAAGCTCGAGGCCGCTGGAGGTGCCGGCTACATTGCTTCCCTGGTGGAATCGGTGCCCTCGGCCGCCAATGTTCAGGCTTATGCCAGGATCGTCAACGAAAAGGCGTTGCTACGCCGCCTGATCCAGGCTGCGGGGGAGATCAGCGCCTGGTGCTACGGCGGCGGCAAAAACGTGGAGGAAATCCTGGATCATGCGGAATCCTCCATTTTTACCATTACGGAAAACCGCATTCGCAACAGCTATGCATCCATCAAGGACGTTGTCAAAAAAAGTATCGAGGCCATCGAACGCTTTCAGGAGCACCGTGAGATGGTCACGGGCGTTCCCAGCCACTTCACGGATCTGGACAAACTGACCGCAGGCTTTCAGCCTTCGGATCTGATCATTTTGGCGGCGCGTCCCAGCATGGGAAAAACGGCTTTTGCCCTGAACATCGCACGCAATGCGGCTCTCCTGAGCGGGGTTCCGGTGGGTTTTTTCTCTCTTGAAATGAGCAAGGATCAGCTGGCCATGCGCCTGCTCTGCTCCGAAGGCCGTGTGGATTCACACAAGGTGCGCATGGGATTTCTCAGCCAGCAGGAGTGTGCCAAGCTTCTTACGGCTGCGGGTGCCTTTATGGACGCCCCCATTTTTATCGACGATACTCCTTCCATCTCGACCCTCGAACTCAAGGCAAAGGCCCGCCGCATGAAAGCGGATCGAGGATTGGGGCTCGTGGTGGTGGACTATCTGCAGCTCATGCGCGGCAAGGAAAGCTCCGAGAGGCGTGAACAGGAAATCTCGGACATATCGCGATCTCTCAAAGGCCTCGCCAAGGAACTCAATGTGCCGGTGATTGCTCTGGCGCAGCTCAACCGCAAAGTCGAGGAGCGCAACAACAAGCGCCCTTTGATGAGTGATCTACGCGAGTCGGGGGCCATCGAGCAGGATGCCGACATCATCGCGTTCATTTACCGGGATGAGGTCTACAATGCAACGACCGCGGACAAGGGCATTGCGGAAATCATCATCGGCAAGCAGCGAAACGGACCCACCGGAGAAGTGAAACTTGCCTATATCGATACTTACACCAGATTTGAGAACCTGGCCATGGGAGTATAAAGCCGTTTAATCCATGCTCGGTCCGGTTACGGCAACCACACTTTCCGGAGAGTTTCCGGGAAAAATTCCTTCGTTCCCAGGCAAATGAGGTTGTTCACTACCAGGGGGCGGAGCTTACAGTGGAATGATCGATCATGACCGAAAGTCAATCTTTTTGGGACAGTCCCATCGAAACCCTAACGCGTGAGGCCCTGCAGGACCTTCAGTGGACTCGCTTCCGCAGCACTTTGGACCGGGTGATCCACTCGCCGTTTTATCATCGTAAGTTTCAAGAATGGGGCCTGGCTCCCTCGAGTTTCCAAAGCCTGGACGATTTGGCCCGCCTTCCCTTTACCACCAAGGATGACCTGCGCAGCGGCTATCCCTATGGATTCCTGACGGTGCCCAAGGACCGACTGGTGCGGCTTCATGTGTCTTCGGGAACCACCGGGCAAGCCACGGCCATTTTTTATACCCGTAAGGACGTGGACACCTGGGCGGGCCTCCTGGCACGTTCCATGTACATGGTCGGTGCCAGGCCCGGAGATACCTTCCAGAATCTGACGGGCTACGGTTTGTTCACAGGTGGACTGGGCTTCCACTATGGAGGGGAAAAACTGGGACTCCTCACCATCCCGGCGGGGGCGGGCAATAGCAAGCGCCAAATCCAGCTCATGCGCGATTTTTCGACCAGCGTCATCCACATCATTCCCAGCTATGCCTTGCTGCTCATGCCCATCATGACGGAAATGGGTATCGACCCCAGGCGAGACCTCAATCTGCGCATCGCCTTCGTGGGGGCCGAGCCTTACTCGGAAGAAGTGAGGCGGCGCATCGAGGATTTTTACGGCATTCGAGTGTACAACAGCTATGGGCTCTCGGAAATGAACGGACCGGGAGTGGCCTTCGAGTGCCCCGAACAGCGGGGGATGCATATCTGGGAGGATGCCTACCTGGTGGAAGTGGTTGATCCCGTGACCCTTGCTCCCGTTCCTGACGGAATTTACGGCGAACTGGTCCTGACGACCATAAATCGGGAAGGCATGCCCATCCTTCGTTATCGTACCAAGGACCTCACGAGAATCCTTCCTGGAGAATGTCCCTGCGGCCGTGCTCATCGCCGCCTGGATCGCATGCAGGGTCGTTCCGACGACATGTTCATCATCAAGGGCGTGAACATTTTTCCCGTGCAGGTGGAGCAGGTGCTTATGAACATTCCCGAGGTGGGCAACAACTATCTCATTACCCTGCGCAACGAAAACAACATCGATGAGATGATCGTGCGCGTAGAAGTCACCGATCGGGTGTTCGTGGAAGATATGCGCCGTCTGCAAAAGCTTCAGAAGAAAATCGCCCGAGATTTGAGAAGCGAATTGCTGGTGACGCCCCTGGTGGAACTGGTCGAGCCGAACAGCCTTCCCAAAAATGAAGGGAAAGCCGTACGACTCATGGATGAACGACGTAAAGACCTGTAGCCGAAAGCGGAGAAACGACCCATCGCAAAAATTCACGGCAACATAACCGGACTGAAAGGCAGTGTGCGCCGACGCATCGAAAGGTTGGACCGGCGCAAAATTAACCATCGTCAGGTGGTCTCTTCGGACCTGGCGCGGGATATGGCGCGTCTGTCCTTTGAGTGTGGACGCCAGTTGGGGCTGCTTCTGGGGAGAGACGGCTCGGTGGAAATGATCCTTGTCGGGGGCCCGCGCTCCCTGTTCATTCCCGAACTGCCCAAGAGCCGCACCGGTCGGTGGCGCATGCGCGGCCTTCGCCTGATACATACCCATCTCCAGGAAGAAGCTCTCACCCAGGATGACCTCATGGATCTGGTGTTTTTGCGCCTGGACTGCGTGGCTGCCGTGCGCGTGGACCTCCACGGCGGGGCCACTCAGCTGGAGCTGGCGCACCTCATGCCCGCTTCCGATGCAAAGCACGGCGGCTGGCGTATTCTGCCCCTGGTTCCCTGTCACGATACGGACCGGCTCGATTTTCAGGAGTTGATCCAGTCCCTCGAAGATGAGTTCGAGCGCAACCGCCTGGCCCTGCCGGCTGCGGAACGACAAGACCGGGCCATCCTGGTGAGTGTCACCGACGCAGGGCGTGAAGAGGCTCGATCCTCCATGGATGAGCTTGTGGAGCTGGCGTACACCAGCGGTATCACGGCGGTGGATACCATCATCCAGCGCCCTCGGACGATCAATACCAGGTATTTGATCGGCAAGGGCAAGCTGAGCGAAATCGTCCTTCGAGCCCTCCAGTTGGGGGTGGACCTGCTCATTTTCGACCAGGAACTCAATCCTTCCCAGGTGCGCTCCCTCACGGACACCACAGAACTGCGCGTTATCGACCGCACCCAGCTCATTCTCGACATTTTTGCCCAGAGAGCCCGGAGCAGCGAAGGCAAAATCCAGGTGGAAATGGCGCAACTCAAGTACCTCCTGCCGCGTCTGGGGATGAAGGACGATGCCCTGTCCAGGCTTACGGGAGGGATTGGAACCCGAGGTCCCGGGGAAACCAAACTTGAAATCAACCGGCGCCGCATACGGGACCGTATCAGTCAACTGGAAAACGAACTCAATCAGGTCAAGCGGAATCGGGCTCAGAGACGTTCTCGTAGGGTCCGCAAGGACATGCCTACCATTTCCATCGTGGGTTATACCAATGCGGGCAAGTCCACTTTGCTCAATACCCTCACCCAAAGCGGTGTGTTCGTGGAAAACAAGCTCTTCGCCACTCTTGACCCCACCAGCAGGCGCCTGCGTTTTCCAAGGGATTTCGAGGTCATCATTTCCGATACGGTTGGATTCATTCGGGATTTGCCCAAGGATTTGATGGATGCTTTCGCCGCGACCCTGGAAGAACTGGACGATGCCGACCTGCTCTT
This sequence comes from uncultured Syntrophobacteraceae bacterium, assembly GCA_964603955.1. Classification (GTDB taxonomy): domain Bacteria; phylum Desulfobacterota; class Syntrophobacteria; order Syntrophobacterales; family Syntrophobacteraceae; genus SLCH01. Next base: position 18,899 of record CAZRWT010000019.1, on the reverse strand, counting down.
GCATGTCGTGGACGCGAGTAACCCCAGGTTCGAGGAGCAGATGGCGGCGGTCGAACGCATCCTGGATGGAATGGAATTGAACCAAAAGCCCCGGATATTGGTGCTCAACAAGATGGATCGTTTGGAACCGGAAGAACTGGAGCGGTGCCTGGAAAAGCACGGAGGTATTGCCGTTTCCGCCCTGTTTTCAAAAACACTGGCACCCTTGATTGCCGCCATGGAAAACGAAGTCGATGCCATGCTGGTGCGGAGGCCGGGGGAGCAGTCGGGAGAAGTCGATGGGGTGCCGGAAGGGGAACGCTCGTGAGAAGGTATTTGATAGCTTACAAGATTCGCACTTCAGGCGATTTCCGGAAATAAAAACACCCACCCTCTCCCTCAGGAAGGGGGAAAGGGGGGGGACGATTGTGGAGTGCATTTAATCCCGGAAATCGCCTTGGAGTTCAGAAATCCCACCCCTCTTTTTCCTCCAGGATTTCCCGGGCTTTTTCCACGTCCTTTTTGATGTGTGCGATGAGCTCCTCGATGCTCGAAAACCTTCTTTCATCCCTCAGGCGGTCCAGGAATCGTACAGTAACGGTTTCACCGTAAATGTCCTGGTCGAAGTCGAGGATATGCACTTCAAGGGTGAAAGGGGTATCCGAGAAAGTGGGATTGTAGCCCATGTTGGCTGCCCCGCCGTAAACCTTCCCTTTCACTTCCACCCGGACCACGTAGACCCCCGGTCTCATGAGGGCCTGGGACGTCGGGCGGATGTTGGCCGTGGGAAAGCCGATCATCTTGCCTCCCCGGCGGCGTCCCGTGATGACGGTACCCGAAATGTCGTGAGCCCGGCCCAGGAGTCGGTTCACTTCCTTGATATTGCCATCCTTTATGAGCTGACGTACGGCGGTACTGCTCACAATGGTCTCTTCCATTTTTATGCCTGAGAGAGTGCTCACCTCGAAACCGTATCGGTTCCCCAATTTTTGTAAGTAATCGATATTGCCTTCTCTTTCCCGTCCGAAGCGATAATCGTGGCCCACGACGATTCCCCGGATGCCGATTTTGTCAACCAGGATGTTCTTGACGAAATCATGAGCCGAGATGCGTGCGAATTCGGGGGTGAAAGGGATTACGACAGTTGCATTCATGTCGTTTTGAGCGATGAGTTCCAGTTTTCTTTCGTGAGTGGTGATGCGTGCCGGTCCTTTGCCCGGAAAGAGCACTTCCAGGGGATGAGGATCAAAAGTCATGACGAGTGCTTCACCCTGAAGTTCGGCAGCCCACTCCTTCACTTTGCGAAACAGCACCTGGTGACCATAATGCACTCCGTCGAAATTGCCGATGGTGATGACGGGATTTTTGAATGATCTTGTGATATTGTCAACGCCCACAAACGTGTCCATAGAAATTGTTTCAACCTCCCCACCAATAAAATTCATCTTGACAGCAAAAGATTTTTAACATACGTTACCCCCTGTTCGAAAGCAATTCTTTTGTGAGCCGAAGTGGCGGAACTGGTAGACGCGCTAGGTTCAGGGTCTAGTGGGCGTACGCCTGTCGGGGTTCGAGTCCCCGCTTCGGCACCAAGCAAAAACAAGGGGTTACGGGATTTACCGTTTCCCCTTTTTTTGTTGCTGGAATGGCGGTGTGCGTATTGTATGCGTGGATTGCTTTTCAAGCGAACGGCGGGTGCAGGCTCTGGCTTTTTTGCCCGGAATGTGGAGAATGATCAATTATGAATCGTTTTTCGGCAGGTGAATGCAAACACAGTTTCCTCCTAGCTTTTTGGCTTCGTAGGCGGCCTCATCGGCGGCAGCCACCAGACGATCCGCATCGGCTTCAAGCCCCTGGTTCGTTTTGACAAACCCGGCAATGCCGATGCTTAAAGTGGTTTCTCCTACCCGGCAGGTATTGTAGGCATCGAGAATGCGCTCACCGATGGTCCTGGCGCGCATCGGTTCGAGCCCCACAAAAAGGACTCCGAACTCGTCGCCGCCGAAGCGAAAAGGAACATCTATCTGCTCACGCACATTAGCCCGTAGAATCCTGCCCAAATTTTTAAGCAAGTCATCTCCTGCCCGGTGCCCGAAGGTGTCGTTGACCGTCTTAAACTTGTCCGCATCCAGAAACATCATGGTTAGGGGACGATGGGTGGTGGAGGCTTCGCGAACCAATCCGGTCAACTTTGATTCCAGGCCGCGCCGATTGTATAAACCGGTCAAGGGATCCATTATGGCCATATTTTTATGATGCACACTCTTTTCCTGGGTTTGCTTGAGCAGCTGATGTAGTTCCATCTCACGTCGGGAGATGCCGTGGGCCATCCAGTTCAGATTGCGCTTGAGCACCAACAGCTCGTGTTCCTCATCCCCCTGTGGTGGGAGAATGAACCGCCTGTCGTAGTCTCCTGCCTTGAGGTGCGAGCAAAAGGTTTCGATTTTCTTGAGTTCCCGGAGCACCAGGAGGTGAGCGATCAGGGATGACAGAGGGGCCAGGAGGGCAATCCATACCACCAGGCCCATGGCTAGAAAAACCTTTAAATCATCGGTCGAGGCCGACTCCAAAACTATCAGGCCCGCAATGCTCGGAAGCACCACGGTCAAAATCAACAGGATGCGTACCTTGGCAACGACGCTCCATCCGGCGACGGCATCCAGGCAGCACAGCACCAGAGTTTTGAGTGTACTTCTCGATGTCTTTTTCGACGGCTCGGTTCGGGTCATGCCACCTCCTCGGACAGCCGCATCATGGGGCGTCTTGTATGAGGCAGACATGGGAGGATGGTTTTGTATTGCGATCGATCCCGTGTCATTTTTCACCGTCGGCTCCCTCAATTCGATCCCGTAAATCCGGTCCTCAATGCCCAGTAGTCGATCGCGCAAAAAGCAATGCGCAACCACGACTGCTTCAAGGGTACGGGTGTATCCCCCTCTGCTTCGCGTCACGCCTTCACTTTCCGTGCGCCTTCATGAGGCCGTGGACCCTAAGACGTTCCCTGCTCGATGAATGCTGATTCATATTGAGCTGTTCAATTAAGAATAGCAGGGAGAAATTTAGAGTCAATAATTTTTTTAGTCTATACTAACTTTTGTTTTCGAGGATGGAGATTGGAAACAAATCCTATAAATCTGAATCCAAAATCCACAATGAATGATCACCGATTAGGGGGGGCTCTGTCCGCCAACCCCCCCCCGGAGTTTATTGCCTTGTGTCGCCCACCCATCGGATCGATTCACGCCCCCGCCCGAATGCGATCACGATACCGGCTCAGCTCTACCAGCCTGGCTGTTGCGGCTTGTTGGCGTTTGAACACGATGTCTTCAATCTGGGCCGCCGCGACATCAAGATAGGACTTCAGCTCGTCACCCGTCAGATACTTCCCGCTCAGCTTGTTCAGCTTGCTCCAGCCGTCTTTGAAATTGTCGACGAACTTGGCCGAAACGACTTCGACGGCTTGCCATTCGGCGGTCTGCGTGACGAAAAAATCATTCGTATTCCTTTTAATTCGTTTAGTAAAGGTCTTCGTGAGTCGATCACCATCAAGAGCTTTTTGGAGCATATTCGCCTGCTCACCGGAACTCTCCATGATTGTCTGCATGAAGTCCGCGAAGGATTTGAAGAAGAATGAAATTTCGACAATGATTTCACGCACGCGCTTCAATGCCTTGAGGCTCAGGTTCAACGACTTGATGGCCAGTTGGATGGTTTCTTCTTCGGTCCGCCGCCCTTTCAGCAGCGCGTTGATCTTTACCAACTCCGCCGCTTGTGTGCGCTTTTCCGCTTCATAGGCTTCGACTTTTTCCAGCATCTTCATTTGAAGACCACGCAGGTCCGTCGCGTGTTGCTCCTGTTTCTCGGCCATTTTACCCATATTTTCATCCAGGGACTTCAGCGATGCACTCAGCGCATTCAGCGTGGTTTTAGCAGCAGAAATCTCATTATCCTTTTTCTTGATTTCAGCATCATTGGCTTCGATTCGCCTGCCAACGGCTTCCAACCGTGCGGTCTTGGTTTCCACATCGGTTTTCTCATCGCTTTCGATCTTTTCCTTCTCGGCAGCCAGTTCCTTGCTCTTTTTTTCCAGATCGGATTTCTCACGCTCGGCAGCAGATTTGTCCGCCGCTTTATCAGCGATTTCCTTTTTAATTTCGATCACTTTTGCTGTGTTATCGCTTTCGGTAGCAGCGGTTTCCGAGTTCGTCATTTGCCGAGCCGTGTTGGCTGCCGAGGCCGCGATCAGCGACACCCCACCCGTTGCCACGCCTGTGATGCCCGCCGTGATCGAGGGGATCATGGACGAGATCATCTGAGCACCCACGCGGACGATTGACATGATAAAAGCCCGTTGTTCAGCGGTTTCGGCCTGCGATTTGTATTCGCCCGCCATCTTTTCGTACTTGGCGATATCGGTCTGCAGATCTTTCACCAAGCTTTCCAGCTTTTCGCGTTCGGCATTATTTTTGGCAATTTCTTTTTCGATCTCGTCTTTGTTTTTCAATCTGGCGGCCAAAGCCTGCTCACCTTGGTTTGTGGCCTTGGTCGTGTCGTCAATGATCCCATCATAGGTTTCGGCGATCACTTTCAGCCCCATGCTGATCTGTTCGGCACGCTTTTTGATCTCTTCGGCCAGGTCAAACAGATCCTTGCCGATGAAGTCCTTCAGGTCTTGGATGTCGTCGCTGTCACGCGCTTCTTCCCAGTCGCCGAATAAGTCGCGTAATGACTTGAGGATCCGTCCGGCGTCGGCAACGGCCCCGCGCATTTTCAGTTCACTCTCTTGCTGTGCCGCAATCAGGCGGGTCATCAGTTGGTCGATACCGACCCGAATTTTGCCTTCTTCCTGCGGTGTCGTATTGTACGCGATATAAAGCAGGTCAATGGCGTTATCGGTGTCTGCCTTGGACCGAGAGACATCATATGTCCCTTCAATCTTTCGGATGTAGTCCTTGACCAGCGGGTGATCGCCGCGGGGCAAGATCATGGATTCGCCTTCCAAGATTTTCTCGACCTGCGCGTCAATGCGTTTGTTGACCTCAAATTCGACGCTTACGATTTGGTTTTCGGCTGCCATGTTGATTTCCTCTCCTCTGGTGTGATTGAAAAAAAGATCAATGTGCGCAGATGCGCTCGCCGCTCGGAAGTTGCAAACCATTTTTGTCAAGCAATTTCCCTGCTTTTTCCAGCAGATCATCCAGCTCAGCAGACTCACGGCGTAAGCGACGAACAACGGGGGCGCGGTCGGAATCCTGGGCCGGCCCTTCGAACTCGGCAAACGCACGGTCAAACTTGCCGCATTGAACGGAGCAAGCCTGTTTGACCGCGCGAATTTCGGACAAGGACGCTTTGATCACTTTGATTTCCGCTTCGACCATCTCGATATCCCGTTTGATTTGAGCCAATTCGATCTGTTTTTCCCGAAGCCGATCCGTAGCCTCGCCTTGTCGGATTTGTGCCGCGCCGATTTGCCGTTGCAACGAATCCGCCCTGATGTTGGCGGCTTTTCCTTCTGCAGAAAGTTTGCGCAATTCGTTGTTCAGGCCGGCAATTTCGCCAGCCCAGTCGCACAGGAATCCAAAAATCCCGAAAGTCCTTTTGCAGTTGTCCAACTCGGCCTGTCTCTTCAAAATTTGGACTTCGATGTTCCCCCTTTTGTTTTGCAGCTTATCCATTTCCTGTAGAACCCCCTCAAAATCACGACGAAATGATTCGGCTTCAAACTGCGCCTGTTCCAGTTCTCCGGACAGTTTCCGTTCCTGCAGGTGCAGGCCGCCTGCCGTTTGTTGCAGTTGGCTGCTCCGAGCCTGAAAATCGGTATCTTTGTCGACGTAGCACCGCACCCTGCTGCTCAGTGCGGTGGCCACATCCCGTGCCTTGACCAGCTGTGCCCTAAGCGCGTCGATCTCGGATGGGGCCAGTGGTTGGGCTGCGGCCGACAAAGACAGGATGGCCGCAAGAAAAAGCACGATGATGAAAGAAAATTTTGAAAACCTTAGTAATTTCATGATTTCTCTAAGCCTTTCCAGAAGCCCGGGTGACCGGGATGCACGACGACCACACCGAACATCACATCTACAGGCGATGGCGGAAGAAAGCCTCCATACATCGGAGCAAGATTCGGCGAGATATTTTTGAGGATTTCAATGTGCGCCGGCAAGGTCGCTTTTCGGACACACAATTCTTAAGGCTGGAACTCACCGGGCATTCGACACTGTCATTTTCAACCACCTGAAAATTTTGGATTTTGCATGCGAAATGAAACATGTCAAGCAAAAAAAAAGACCGCAAGGCCATGGATTATGGCATGCGATCTTTATGAAATTCCGTTCCAGGTTCCGGAACACTATCCGGCAGGTTTTTCCAGACGGGGGACGACCAGGACCTTTTGAGCCTGGTCCGGGCGCAGGTGCAGGCGCAAGCCCGATTTCACGCACAGGACGATCCGCCCGTGGTCGGATGCCCCCACGCTGTCCGCAGGAGTCACGGCTTCCAGGACAATGGTTTGACCTGGAACGATGCCCAGGCGTTCGAGGGTGGCTCGAGCCCGCCTGCCCCCGAGGATGTCCAGCACCAAAAAAGGCTTGCCGCGCCCCACCATGACGAACTGCATGGGTTGACCGCCCATTTCTCCCCATATCTTGGATGCGGCGCCTTCGGTGATCCTCACCCGCTGCTTGCCGACCGCCACCTGGTAATCCATGGCGGGAACCCGCCGGATCATCTCGATGGCGTCATCTTCTCCAATTCCCAGGATTTCCAATCCTCGAGCCATGGCACTGCCGCAAACGAGTCCTTCCACGTGCCCCGTTTCACCGGGATGCATTTCCGTGACGGGGGTTTTGTGCCCGTCGTCGTGATGCACGATCACCTTGGCCGCGACTCCTCCCCCGAGCACCACTTCCCCCTTGGGACCCCGCACACGAACCGGACCGAACGCCACGTCGTCATCCACCAGGACCAGTTCGTCTCCGGGATAAACGCCCATGCGGGCCAGGCGGTCGGAAAGCGTTTCGTCCCTGATTTCGGCCAGGGTCAAGGGAACCTCCAGGGGAGCCCGATCAACACTCAAAATCATGATCGCCTCCCTTGTTCATGCCTGCATAGGCCAGGATTGCAATGGTGGACAGATTGTGCAGGGCCGCCGAAGCGATGGTGGGCATGAGTCCCACTCCGGCCAGGGCCAGAAGGGTCGAATTGATCCCCACAGCGGACCACAGGCAGTTGTGCAGCACCCGGTCGGTACGCCGGGCGATTTCCCGCGAAAGGACCAGACCCCTCAAGTCGTCGCGCAAAAGCACCACCTGGGCGGCATCGCGAGCCAGGTCCGCGCCCTCGGGCATGCAGATGCCCACATGGGCCGTCAGCAACGCGGGAGAATCGTTGACGCCGTCGCCCACAAAGGCCACGCACCGTCCCTGCTCCTTGAGGCGTTCGATCATGGCCGCCTTTTCCCTGGG
>CAZRWT010000019.1:0-11360 GCA_964603955.1 uncultured Syntrophobacteraceae bacterium | reverse complement strand
CCACGCACCGTCCCTGCTCCTTGAGGCGTTCGATCATGGCCGCCTTTTCCCTGGGCCTCAACCCCGCATGGAGTTCGTCCAGGTCGGGCAACTGATCGGCGACGGCACGGGCGGAGCGGAGATGATCCCCCGTGAGCATGATCAGCCGGTTGATCCCGAGGAGCTTGAGTGCCTTTAAGGTTTGGGCTGCTTCTTTCCTCAGGGTGTCGCGCAGGGCGATGAGAGCGACCAGACGTCCCTCGAGGGCCAGGTAGAGGAGGGTCTTGCCCTGGTCGGCAAGATCGGTCACGCGGCGCTCGACGGTCGAGCAGTCCACGCCCTCGTCTTCCTCGATGAAATGGCGGCTCCCCACCACGACCCTGCGACCGTCCACGTACGCGGAAACACCGTGAGCCACCACGAAATCCACCTGGCTCACGCGCGGCAGGGTGAGTCCCCTGACCTGGGCGGCCCGGAGCACGGCGCGGGCCATGGGATGGCCGTAGTGCTCTTCGGCTCCGGCGGCCAGGGCCAGCACCTCGTCTTCTTCGAAGCCGTCGAGGGCGATGACGTCCGTGACCTCGAGGGCTCCCCGGGTGAGGGTACCCGTTTTGTCGAACACCATGGTGTCCACCTCGGCCAGGGCTTCCAGGGTCTGTGCTCCCTTGAGGAGCACTCCCTCGCGGCCTGCGGCGTGCATGGCCGTGCGCACGGCCACGGGTGTCGCCAGCTTGATGGCGCAGGAGTAGTCCACCGTGAGCACCGAAGCGGCGCGAGCGGCGCTGCCCGTGAGCATGTACATGCCCAGGCCCACTCCGAAGGTCATGGGAACGAGGCGATCCGCTAGGGCTTCACTGCGTTTCTGCCCCCCGGACTTGTTGCGCAGGGATTTTTCCAGGAACCTGGAAATGCGGGCCATGCTCGTTTCGGACCCCACTGCCCCCGCCTCGATTTTCAACTTGCCGTCCTCGATGACCCCTCCCGAAAGCACCTCGTCGCCGACCTTCACGTGCAGAGGCGCCGATTCCCCGGTGATGGACCCGGCATTCACCGAAGCCTCCCCTTCGATCACCCGCCCATCCACGGGAATCATTTCACCGGAACCGCAGACCACCACATCCCCCAGGGCCGCATGGTCATAGGGGACGATCTCCTCCGCTCCGTCCCGCTCGATGCGTACCGTTTCCACCCGGGGGCTGAGCAGGGTCTTGAGCAGGTCGTTGGCTTTGCTCGCGCTTTCGTGTTCGAGGTAGGAAGCCAGGGTCAGCAGGGCGCCCACGCTGTTGGAAATGAAATACTCGCATCGAGCGAGGGAAAAAACGCGCACTCCCGCATCGAGCACTTCCACCTTGAGCCCCTCGGTGAACAGGGTTTCGACCCCCTTGCCCAAGGTGGGCAGGGCCAGAAACCAGCTCAACAGCCCCTTGACGGGCATGGGAAGAAGGGGCGTCACGGCCGCCGCCGCCATGCGGAATCCCACTTCAAAAAGGTCCGGCCCCCGGTCTTCATGGATTTCGGGCAAAAAAGCATCGGGGGGTAAGGCCCGCAGCCTTGCCAGCACCTCGTCGCATACCTGAAAATCCTTGTGGTGTTCGACCACCAGGGACGCTGCCGGGCGATTCAATCGCACACGCGACACCCCGGAAATTGTAGATACCAGGGCGACCAGGTAAGCCTCGTCGAGGGAGGGATCGGCCAGCATGGGGCTCTTCAAGCGCAGCCGTCCGGGAGAGGTGTGGACCACGCGAATGCGGGTGGCGTCCAAAAATCCGACCCTGGTCATGAGGCCTTCTTCGTATTGGGGGTGTACAGCAAGTGATGCCAGACACTCAAGCCCACCAGCGCAGTGCCTGCCAGGGCATGCCAGCGTCGGGCATTGGGCCGGTTGCACATTCCCGTGACCACCAGGGTCCCCAGGCACACCGCCATTCCCACCTTGACCAGCTCTTTCGTGCCCCGCCTGCTTTTCCCTGGGCTCTTTGCACCACAACACTCATGAACGGGCATTCCATCATGCACCGCCACGGCTTCATACATCATGGTTTTTATCCTTTCCGGCGCCCAGCGGCGCCCACTGCACGAGCAGCCCGCAGGGGGGCCGCTTTTTCTGGTTTTTGTCGTTCCGTCCAGAGAGCTGTGGACATGATGAACAAAGTGGACGTAATGAACGACATGGACATGGGAAAAAGCGCGGGTTGTTTCGCTTTTCCTTCTTGTTCCCAAGCTCCGGCTTGGAAACACACTTGTCTGGAAGCTCCAGCTTCCCTCTTCTTCCGATGATTCCCATTGTCGCTGAGGGAGAGCTCATCATGTTCCATCAGATCGAAACGCAGACCGATTTGGGTTGGGTGGAAGCCGGAGCTTCCACGATAACGCCGTTCCCAGCCGGAGCTTGGCAACGAGAGAATCTTCAGGCAGCTTCTCGATAATGAGAGTGAACGAGGCTCTCCACTTCCCACTCCCCACTTTATCCCTTTTGGCTCATTTCCGCTTTGATGTCCTGGATCTGCTCCTTGACCTCTTCCACGCTTCCCTGCACCGCGGACCAGAGCTTGACGACTCCGGCCACCAGGGCCTTTTGGACCGACGGGTTGGTAAGCACCAGGGCTACGCCCGCTCCCACCACAAAGCCCTTAAGGTAGCTCGAATTGCGGAAGTTGACCCAGCTTTCCATGCTGCCGGGTTCTATTTCATTTTCCAGACGGTAGGGTACCACCGGAGCATACTGGTGGTAAGGCTCCACCGCATAGCCGTAAGCCTGACCGTCCTGGGGATATCCATAGCCACCCGGGGCGTAGTACCCCTGATGGACGTCATGATGATAGTCGCTTTTCATACCGTATCACTCCTGCTTGTTTTCGTTCCGCCCGTTTTTTTAAGGCCGGAGATACCGAGACATCCCGTGCCGTTCAAGCACTTTTCTCCACTGGCTTGCCGCTCGTGGCCCTGTCCGCCAGGTATTTGGCTCCCACCGCTACGGATACGAACCCCACGAGGGAAAGAATTCCCGTCAACCCGACGGCGCTCACCACGGCTGTGGCCATGGCTGTGGATATTCCCGTCGTCCCGCTTTCCTTGATCACGTCCTTGACGGCCTCTTCTCGCGTCAGCCGACCCTGTTTGACCCGGTCGATGTTCCTGGCTGCCGCGACGGCTCCTCCCACGATGGCCCCGGCGGCGCCCATGGCCAGGGATGCCCTGGGCGCGATTCCCGTATAAGTTCCGATCTTGTTCATGCGTCCATCTCCCTTGCTGCTTGTTGTTCAGCCTTGCGATCTTCTTCCGCTTCCCGCTCTTCGGCGCTTCCCCCCACCATGCCCCAGAGACCGGCGAAGCTCCTGCCCAAAAGGGTCTTCACCTGGTCGTTGGTCAACAGGAGCGTGAGGGCCGTTCCCACGAGAGCCCCTTTCCAAAAGTCCGAACTCACCGTATGAAAAAAATTCAAGAATCTGCCCACATCCGGCTGTCCATTGGCGGCTTCCTGGATGAGGCCGTAAAGTTCCCCGTACTGATGGGCGAAGCCGTGGGAAGGGGAGGGCGCGCCGGAGCAACCGCAAGAATCCTTCGCTCCACCCTGGGCCGTGTGGGGCGTGTGAGTCATCCGGGGCATTTGGGGCATTGGGGCCGTGTGAGCCGTTCCTTGTCCCTGGGGCATCGGTCCCATATGAGGCGTCCGGTAGGGGTGATGCCCCTCCGTACCTGGACCATGGGGCACGAAAGCTCCCCGAGACGGCGCGGGCCATGCCGGAGCATACCCGGCGGTCCGGGGTCCCAAGGCCGGAGCCTGAAACCCATACATGGCGCCTTGCATTCCCGGCGCACCCTGCCCGTAGGGTCCCATGGCATATGCCTGCGGAGGATATCCATGGGCATACGACGGGCCCCCCTGCCCCATGAATCCCTGTCCTTGCATGCCCGAAGCCTGGCCGGATCGGCCGCTGCCGGCGCAATCATGTTCCTCGCCCTGTGTTTCCCCCGATCCCCCCTGCCCGCAAGCGGACCCGCCTTGCTGCACCTGGGGAGAGTACCCGTAGGGAACCTCCATGCCGCCGTAACCGGCCGGAGCGCTATGGGAAACCCCTCCGGGAATTCCGGGAGCCTGTCCCCCGTTCACATTCCCCACGGGTTGGGCTCCTGTGGGCGGCATTCCCCAACCGTCCATGCGAGGGCTTTGCATCCCTTGCGGACCCTGTACACCGTACATGTTCTGTGTACCCTGCATGCCTTGCGGCTCCTGGGGTCCCATGCTCTGAACTCCCTGCATGCCCTGAGCACTCTGCATGCCCACCTGGGAGGGAATGCCCGTGATGTGCTCCGTCAGGTGAGCGTGTCCCTGCCCGGTCATTCCGGAAGCCCACCCTGCCTGGTCGGAAGGGGCGTGGCCGACGCTTTCACTTTTGTCTTCATGACCCATTTTGTTTTTCTCCTTGTGGTGTGTGTATTTCCCGATGAACCAAAACTCCCGTTCACCACATCGACTCGTTCAACCTTTCAGCGATTTCCGCCGCACGAGCATCGTCGACGACGGTCATCAACTCTTCCAGAAGCTCCGGTGCGATGTTCCGCGTATCGTATTCAATGACCAACGAGCGCGCCAAAAGATTGATCCTCACGTTTTTCACCGCTGCGGGTAGATCGTCCTTCATGTCCTTGAACCGCCGCGTTTCGGGATGTGTGAGCAGGCTCCCATGGAAAACGATCCGGATGCGTCCCGGAATGTGGTGCTTCACTTCGAGGCCGTGGCGCATACGCGCCAGGACATTGAAATCCATTGCCTTTTCATGCTCCATGGATGAAAATGGTCACCCTTCCCTTTCTGTCCGCACCTCTGGCGGGGCATTGAAGGATAAAAGCCGGGAGGAATTGAGGAGAACTCCCAGGCTGTGGGCCACATGCACCAGTCCCGCCGTGACGGGAGACAGCAATCCCATGGCCCCGAGGGTCACGCCGATAATGTTGGACCCCGTGGCGAGCCAGAAATTTTGATATACCACATCGAGGGTTCGGCGACTGAGGGCATAGACGTCCGCCAGGGCTTCGAGGTTGTCCCGGGCCAGGGCGATGTCGGCGGCCTCGACGGCCACTTCCGACCCCGCCGTCCCCAGGGCTACGCCCACGTCCGCCTCGGTCAGGGCGAGAGCGTCGTTGATGCCGTCGCCCACCAGGAGCGTGCGCCGGGACTGCTCCTTGAAGCGCCTCACGATCTCGGCCTTCTCCTCGGGCATGAGCGAGGCGTGGCACTCCTCGATGCCCAACTGCCGGGCCAGGGCCAGGGCGCTCGCCTCCTCGTCCCCGGTGACCAGGACAAACTGCCGGGCTCCCAGGTTCCGAAGACGCCGCAGCACTTCCGGAGCTTCCGGCCGGATTTGCGACGCGAAGCACAGGAGTCCCAAAGGCGCCTTGTCCTGGAAAACGTAGAGCACCGTGAGTCCCTGGGACTTGAGTCCCATGGCTTCCTCTTCCATGTCGTCCACTTGTGCCTGGAACCGGCGAGCCAGCCTGGCATTGCCCACCAGGAGTTCCCGTCCCTGCACCACCGCACGCATGCCCAACCCCAGGTGATATTCGCAGACTTCGTGAGGCAGAGCGGAAATGCCCCGTTCCCGGGCTTCCCGCAAAACGGCCAGGGCGAGGGGATGGTGGTTGTGGGTTTCCGTGGAGCAGGCCAGCTGGAGCAGACTGCTTTCATCATGGCCGTTCATGGTCACGATGTGGGTCAAAACGGGCTGAGTGGTGGTCAGGGTGCCCGTTTTGTCGAAGAGCACCAGGTCGCACTTGCCGATTTCTTCCAGGTAACGGCCCCCTTTGATGAGAATCTGCCGACGTGCCGCGGCGCTGATAGCGGCGCTCACGGCCGTGGAAGCGGCCAGCACCGTCGCGCAGGGGCAGGCCATGACCAGCAACACGGTGAAAGCCCGCCAGGCGCTGGAGGTGACCACGAAGGTCGCAAGGGTCGCTCCCAGTCCCAACTTGACGAGATTGGAAGCCAGCCGGTCGGCCACGCCCTCGATGGGGGCCCGATTTTCCAGGGCGCACTCGACCTTATGCATCACTCGAGCCAGGTAGGTCCTATCCCCGACACTCTCCGCCAGCACATGGATCACCCCTTCCCTCACGAAGGTGCCCGCATGAACGGCGTCCCCCACTTTTTTGTGTTCGGGTTCCGCCCGCCCCGTGATGGGCGCCTCGTCAACCATGGCCTGCCCCGACACGACGGTACCGTCCACGGAGATTTTCTCCCCTGTGTGCAGGACCACCCTGTCGCCGGGTTCGAGGTCCTCCACACGGCGCTCCACTTCCACGCCGTCCACCAGCACGAACGTATGATGCGAAGTGATCTGGAGGATGGACGCGATGTTCTTGCGCGAACGCTCGCCGATCCATGTGGAAAGCAATTCGGCACCCGAATTGATCCAGAGGATTTCCAGGGAAGTGAGGGCTTCACCGGAAATCGTCGCCGCCACGCTCCCCACGGCAAGGAAGCCGTCGAGGGTGACACGGCGTTCCTTGAGGCGTTCGAGCGCCGAGCGCGCCAGGGGCAGGGTGAAAAAAAGGGCCGCAAGCCCCAAAGGACTGGTCGCAGTCTGCGCCACCGTTCGCCCGAGGATCGACTGGCGGAAAACGGCGCCGCCCAGGATCACGGAAATGGCCGCAAAGCGTATGAAGGCTTTGCGCACGAGCCCCTTTTCTTCCCTGGCGCAGGTACAGGGCGTCGAGGAAGAACCGGAGGCTCCCGGTCTTCGGATGGGAGGTGGAGCAGCCTGTTTTCGGTCGTCCTTCGGGACTGCCGTAAGGGTTCGAAGGCGCTCCAAAAGATCATCCCTGGGCAACCGTGCGGGATCGTAGGAAATGACGATGCTTGCGCAGCGGCGATTGATGCGGGTCCAAACCACGCCGTCCAGCTCGATGAGCCTGTTCTCGATCCGGCTGTCCGAACCCGATTCGTTCAGCCTGGAAACACGGATTCTCAGGCGGCCCGGTATGTCGTGTCTGATGGTGTAGGGTGTATTCATGGTATCGCTCGAAAGTGACCTGGTGAAGTAAATGAAGGGATGGGCACGGGATCACGTCGGCCGGAGAAAACGAAGCCGCACCCCGTGCGGAAACTTACATGAAAAAAGAGATGATAGTCAACAGGTGCCATGTGCCCAAAGATCATAAGTTAATATTTATTTGATTTGTTAACACTAACTTTTAAGTTTAAGAGTTAAAATACTGAAAGTTCCCTCAAAGTCAATAAACTTTTTAGGTGCGGCTAATTTTTTTGTTCCCATTGAGTCGTTGCTGTTCACGGATAACACGGTCTCAAGCCGATGCAGACCAAGACCGACAGCAGGTAGTTGTTGGACCGTGAGCAAACAACAAAGTGACCGGCCTCGGCTGTCTGCGTTCTCGTCGCTTTTCCCACTCTCCTGCATGGAAATGCGCGGGGTGTCGCACTAAAACTACTTGACATCTTCAAAATAAGTTAGTAGGCCCTAATCTTTAATGTTTTGAACGTGGGGCATCCTTGATGTCCTGGACTGTCGGCCATTGTTTTGATTCGGAAAGATCGGCTCCGAAGCCTTTTTGAAACGTTTGATCATCCCACGGAAAAGAAAGTGGAGCAGGGTACGATTTATGGAACGTTCCAGGGAAATGAACCGTGCTCCCGGTTCTGTCCGGGAGCACCCGAAAGCTTATGAAGCCCCTTCAAATGTGAAAACACCGAAGCACAGGGAAAGGGATTACATGCCTCACGAGAATGGCAGTTTTCACATGAAACCCAATAGATCGGTGGTCCTGGAAATCCTCTACAGGGACCTGGAGGAACTTTCTCGGAAGGCGGAAATACGGCTTCAGCTGGTGATGGCCCTCATCGAGGAAGAGAAGCAACGGTGCAAGGAGGCTCCGTGCGATGACCATCTTTGTGGAGGGGGGGGCGGCGACGGCGCCCGGTTGAAAGCCGCCTTGCACAAGGCGATCGATGTGTTGGAGCAGAGCAGGAAGTCCTTCAAATCCAAGCAACTGGAAGGGTTGCGCAAGCATTTGGTGAAAGTGTTGATGGAATCCCAATGAATGCTTTTGGACCGTCGTTGTTTGCTACACCATTGGAAGTATCCGTTTGGCGGAGGGGATAAATGGGAGGTGGCGCTGTCGAAATCATGCTCTCTTAAAAATTATTGACAAACCAAAAAAAAGTTAGTATAGACATATGAAAAAATTGGTAATGGAACACCTTACGGTCTTCGGTTTGGAAAAACGCGAAGAAAGTGAAGGCGTGACTGGAGAGAATTGGGAGATACTCACCCTCCGCACGGGCTTTTTCCGTGTGAATGCAGTGGTGCCCCTTTCCGGTCGCGCCTTTTTGTTTTTACACAGCAAGCCATTGCAATGACTTAGTTTTTGTATCGGTTCGGAGGAGCTCGATGAAAATCATCACCGTAGCGGGAACTCCCTGTGCGGGCAAAACATCGGTCATCGTTCACCTGGTGAGGCTTTTCAAATCGGAAGGCGTCAGGGTGGCGGTGGCCAAATTCGATGCACTGGCCACGGGAGACGATTCTTTTTACCGCAAAGAGCTGGGAATTCCGGCCATCAAGGGGCTGAGCGATTATGTTTGCCCGGACCATTACTATGTTTCCAACCTCGAGGAAGTTTACGCCTGGGGAAAGGAGCAGCAGGCACACCTGCTCTTCATCGAAACGGCGGGGCTTTGTTTTCGGTGCGCTCCACACATCGACCATGTGCCGGCCATCACGGTGATCGACAACCTTGGCGGACTGGACGCCCCCGAAAAGATGGGACCGGCCCTGAGCCTCGCAGACGTGATCGTCGTGACCAAAAGCGACATGGTTTCCCAGGCGGAAAAGGAAGTCTTTCACTACAAGATACGCCTCGTCAATCCCACCGCCGCCATAGTTCGGTTCAATGGGCTGACGGGAACGGGCGCCGTGATGCTCAAGCGTGTTTTCGACGGCTGGAGCGACGTCAAGGGCATATCGGAAGCCCGATTGCGCTATTCCATGCCCGCGTCCATTTGTTCGTACTGCACCGGAGAAACTCGCATCGGGAAGCCCTATCAATCGGGCAATGTCAAGAAAATCGCTTTTTGAACGCGATGCGCAACTTTCTTGTTCCCAAGCTCCAGCTTGGGAACACACTTGCCTGGAAGCTCCAGCTTCCCGTTTCAAAGCGGGTGGAAGCCGGAGCTTCCACAATAATAAAGGCGTTCCCAAGCTGGAGCTTGGGAACGAGGGTGTTGTCATAGGGCGCATCAAAAAGTTGCACATAGGGTTTTTTTAACGAGAATGGAAAAGGGAGAACCATCAGACAATGTATCTATCCCAAAGGATCGAACCTCACGCCACGCCTCCCGCAGATGAGGCGCCTTTGATTGCAAGCCTGACGATTCTTGCCGGAACGGGAAAAAGTGGAGGGCCGGAGCCCATCTCCGGTTTGACCCTCAACGCGGGGGAATGCCTGGCCGTGGTGGGACCCACGGGTTCGGGAAAGAGCGAGCTGCTGTCCGACATAGAACAGCTTGCCTGCGGAGACACCCTCAGCGGGCGACAAATCTTCGTGGATGGAAGCAAGCCCGAGCGGTTCTGGTATTCGGGCGGCATCGTGGCCCAGCTTTCTCAGAAAACCGGGTTCATCATGGATGGAACGGTTCGGGAATTCATCCTCCTGCATGCTCGAAGCAAAGGCAGGGAAGAACCCGACCTGGTTTCCCGGGTGCTCGACATGACCAACTCCCTGTGCGGTGAGCCGGTACAGCCCGGAAGCCGCCTGCAAGTTCTCAGCGGCGGGCAATCCCGTGCCTTGATGATCGCCGATATCGCGTGCATCTCCGATGCTCCCGTCGTGCTCATCGACGAAATCGAAAATGCGGGCATCGACAAGCTGCAAGCCCTGGACGTGCTCACAGCCGGCGGCAAACTGATCGTCCTCTCGACCCATGATCCCATACTGACACTCATGGCCGATAAAAGGGTGGTCATGAGGCAGGGCGCCATGAGCACCCTTTATGAAACGAGTGCGGAGGAAGGCCGCTGCCTTGAAAAGCTCAGGGCAGTGGATGCCGTACTCTCCCGATCACGGGATGCACTACGCAAAGGGCAATCTCTCACGGAAGCGTCATCTTTTACATCAACACCAACACCAACATCACAATAACGGAGTTTCATCATGACGACCACGCTACACCTCGCCATACCCCCTAATATTGCCCGCCAGGTTCTCTCGGAAATTCAAGCCGCGTTTCCCGGCGCGTCCATTCGTCCCCCCCAGAATCACGATGAAATGTCCGATTTTTTTGGAAACGTTTTCGGTAATAAGGAAAAAACCGCCGACCTGACCCTGACGGCTTATCCTTCGGCCCTGGCAAGAGCCGCCCGCCATGAAAGCGTTTTTGCCCCCATTCCCCAAGACCTTCCCGGCATGCGGCGGGAACTTCTCGACATCGGACTGAAAGAACCCGGACCATCTTTCAAGGTGATCGCGGCGGTCACCATGATGATCATCCATCACTCGAGTGTCGATCCTCCCCCCAAGGGATGGGCCGATCTGTGCCGGGAGGACATGGCCGGGCAGGTGGTCATTCCTCCGCACAATACTCCCGCCCCCGCCCTGTATGCTCATTACCTGGAAAGACTCTGCGGGGAAAACGGGAAAAAGGCGGCCGCCTGCGCCCAGGCAAAGCTTTTTCCCCAGGACATCAACAAGACCGTTGACGAAGGGGCGTACAAGGCGGGAATGGTTTTCCCCGCTTTCGCACGCACCTTCAGGTTGGGCATGGCCAAAGCCGTCTGGCCGGAGGAAGGAGCCGTAGTCATTCCCCTCCTTGCCTTTTTGAAGCGGGGAGCGGGTGAGGAAGCCGTCGAGGTGCTCCGCGCCTTCCTTTCCAAGGAAATCCAGACCATCATTGCCGAAAACGGGCTGTTTTGTCCGGTGCGGGAAGATGTCTCCCTTTTCGATGAAATGCTCCACAACGGCGCCGGGCTCATGTGGTCGGGCTGGGACAATTACATGGCCCTTGGTGCCGCGGCGTCCCATGCTGCGCCGGTGGAGCAGGAGCAGGTCCAAGCGAGCCGCCCGCCATGTCCTTGTTGCAGATGAAGAAGGGCAATACCGCAAAAGTCACCCCGTAGAACGGGGCATTACCAAACTGTCTGAATCACGGATTGACACGGATTCGAGGATGACACGGATTTGGGTGCCGGGGGGATCAATGTGCGGGAAAAGTGCGGATTACCGGCTCGAAAATCCGTGAAATCCATTAATCCGTGCCAATCCGTGATTCAGACAATGAATGCATCCATGCACGCCGCTTCTCGTTCCCAAGCTGGAGCTTGGGAACAAGAAAGTTGCACATGGCGTGGGGTTGTGGTTTTGCGTGG